>NYXK01000110.1 GCA_002685535.1 Deltaproteobacteria bacterium | reverse complement strand
CATGGTGATTTGTCTCTTTACCCCGCATCTCCCGTCCTGGGTCCAGAACATCAGGGAGGCTAAACGTGGCAGGGCAGATGGCAGAAGTAAAGCGGATCACTGCCCCGTCCGTACCTCGTAAGTATGGGGGTTCTTGGCGTGCCGAGCTGGGGATGTCTTTACTCGCCCGGGGAAGGCTGCTTGTGACAGCCCCACCTGCAGCACGGGTTGCTGTTGACGTACAAGCTTAGCTGAATGGCCTGTGGGGGATTGTTTTGGCAGCAGGCTTGCTAGTCTCGCTTAAACAACGAAGGCCAGATTTGGAATTGTTTCCCAGTCGAGGCAAGCTTGCTTTCTCGGGATTTAATCCAGACAAGCAGCTAACACTCCTTGTCCTTGAACAAAGGATTGAGGTTCTTGACTGTCATCCGGGAATGTCCCGTAGTTCCCCGTGCCGTGTCTGGCGCTTAAACTGAGGCGGACGAGCGTGGCCGCGGCGGCCGTCGGTGCCTTCCTAGGAATCTTTCATCCGCCTCACTTTCAGACACTATATGATGAGGCATCGTTCCAGCCCCTCTTGTACACACAACACCTTCTGTAACTCTCCTTGATCCTCCAGCATACCTTGTTCGAGCAATACCCTTCGCCACTTCACTTATCGAACGTCAATATGGGGTGTCGTTGTCCACCCCCAAGGCCACCCCCAGGGCCACCCCAACGACTCTCTCCTCCGCCGATTTCGCCATGTTTGAGCCCTCCGGAGGCACCAATTCGCTGGGAAATCTATGACCTCGAGTCAGACCAACAACATTTGTTGGAAGGAGAATCACTTGTCGTATTGACTAGCCAGTCAAAAGACCTTTTGGGCAGGCCTGTCGTTGTTGCTTCATTGGATTGTATCCGAGATGTGGTGGTGGAAGCAGATTTCAGTCCAGGACACGCAATCTGCATGTTGGGATTCTACCAGGAGATGCGGCGAGCTCGCCTCAGAGAGAGTGACCCAGCCGTGCTAGGCCGACTGGAGGTCTACAGACAAAAGATTCTTGCCGCCGCCACAGCATTCCAGGCAAAGATAATGGAACGCATGGCTATGATGATCACCCAGCGCAATCCCATAGAGCACTGGTGGATCTGTCAGACTATCTTGTGTTGGGATGTGGGAAAAGTTGATATCCTCATGAGCAACACCGTTTTCCGAGGTATACTGCACGCAGTGCAGGTTGAGGAGCACTTGAGATGGATCCAATTGTATGGTGTATATGAAGGTGACAGGCCAGGTACCCAGCGGCCCTTCTGCATCGAATTCGACCCTGAATTTTCCCGAAGCTCAAAATCTCTGTTCAATTTGGCTCCGGTTTTGGCTGAAGTGCGTAAAGAATGAGGCCGGAGGGGACGGGGAGCTCCTTTTAGTCTTGGTGTTGGGTATAGCTGTTGACCGGGACTTCGTGTCGTTGAGGCAAGGTTTCCTTTTGTTGGTTTGATGGTGTTTTTACGAAAGGCAGTCAATGGGAGGATCGATATTTCATGAGGTCCAAATACAGAATATTTTCAGAGAACCTTTCGTATTCCAAGAGTGGTAACGTCCTCTATGTTTCGGCGAGGATTCAAAGCGGGGCTAAATTGCATCATTAACAAAAGGTTGATCAATCTCCATATTATCGAGGGCCCCATTTCCCTGAATTAATAACGCCATTGCACTTGGAGTTTGAAAGTCTTGGATATCATTCACAGCAAGATCCAATGCTAATGAAAAAGCAAATAGAAATAGCCAATTTCCTCGCTCCCTTAGACCATCAAGCTCGTGAAATGTTTACAGCGACGATGCAGGGGCGTATCCTCGTCAATAAAATCCTCAATATATCTTGCAGATAGATCAGTCAAGTAGATTCGTAGCAGCAAGGTTGCAAGTGTCATACACAGTGAGTTCATTCCCTTTCTCATCTATTCCACACCAAACAATTCATCCATCGCACAAGACGACCTGGTTACCAGGTAGTTCTGCGGTTGAGTGCGTGAGTCCAAAAGGTGGGAGTGAGCTGGATAGGTATCTGGCGTGGCGTGGCGTGGTGTGACGAGCCAATTCGGCCTCGCTGAACGCCCGGCTGCTGTGCACAAAGAATTAAACCTCAAATTGAGCCAAAAAGAACCTTGCACGAACTATGATTCAGGCAGACTCTCAACAAAGCGAGGCCTATGAAGCGCCAATCTTGTGATTTGATCCTGGTGATCAAGCGTAACTTGAATTCCTAGTGATAAATGCCGGACTCGTCGAATCACGTGTTCGCTTCACATTGTTTATTCTGGTTCAGACGTTAGGGGATTATCTTTAGGTGGGCTCATCTCCATTTCCCCATTGTGAGTTGGAACCTGAGTACGTTAAATAAGCAGCAGAAATGGTTATCAGGTCGCCACTTTTGTATTCAAGTTTCATTGCACTTGTCACCTCTAGCAATTCCCCGTCTGTGAAAGCATGACTGCATTGGGATGGTAAGGTGCCAAAAATGGCCGCCCAGCATCCATTAAAGTGTTTCGCTTTTTGGAATATATAATGATCCATGGTACCATCCCTTTTTTACTTTTACTGACCACGTAAGTTAACCCTCAAACAAAATGGCTCCAAGCTCTACGCTCTTCGACATTTACGATGGTCCTGATAGTGATCTCGAGAAGAGGACGAAAAGATCAAATCTCTCAACGCGAATGAAGACCAAGGCACATGGCAAGACAGACCCTTCGCGGATTAGGGAAGAAAACCCCGAACACAAGGCGCGCCCGAGGAAGCCGAAGCAGTCTAAATCGAAGAACAAAGTGAAGGGTAGAGAGTTTGCTAAGCCCAGGAGATCAGCAAGATTGGAGGCTAAGAGGCAGAAGACATGTTGAGGACTCGAGGATTTTGTTTTTTCCGTTGTGAGTGGAAATGCAATTGTTTAAGAGATCTTTACAAATGAGATATCCCTCTTCGCCTTAAATTCAAATCATTCCAGTTGTGATGCGCCGCACTACCATATCTCAAGCTCCCGTAACTCTAGCTGATGCTCTAAGCACCATGCTGCTTTTGCCTTCCTCCATGTCATCTAGTGCACTGAGAATCGCGTCTCGGACTTCAAGAGCAGTGCTAGTGATTATGTGTTCGACACCGTTGAAGTCGACGCTGTTTTGGTAAAGTAGACCCACATCGGCTTTGAAGTCATCCACAGAAAGATATATATTGTTCTTTACCTTCAGTTGAATTGTGCCGAGATCGATCGGATTAGGAACTTTGGCTGCATACGCGCCTGCACATTCGGGCCATAGCTGTTGTACCGGTGCCTTGAAGCTCTGGCCTGCTGTAGTCTGACGGATATGGTTCAAAATATTGGCAATTTCTTTAGATTGGCGCTTTGAAATACGACTCTCAACTCCAATTGGTTGTGGGACGGGGAGATCGAGAGCAGCAGAATGCTCGCGCCTGACTGCATGGTAAGGGCTGGATGGAGCCTACGAAAAATTAACAGTTATCAACCGGGTATGAAGAGAGTGGCTGTACGTACTTGTTCATCTTTGGAGTCTGAATGTTGGCAACGAGCCTCCTTTGTGTGCTCGGCATCGGTAATGCTCTCGAGGTGTATATACCGTTCCAAGAGGTTGTCATCAGGATCCTCCGCACCTTCCCCAAATCCTTCATACTCAAAGCCCTTGCACTCCGCACATCCCTCACATTCAGTGTACCCATCACACTCCTCGCACCCCTCACACCCATCACATTCGTCGCCTACATTTCCCTCGCAATCCTTATAATCTTCATCATCTTCTCCATGATCATTTCCATCACCCTCATCACCCTCATCACCCTCATCATCCTCATCATACTCATTAGTTGGCCTAACGTCATATTCACGAGTCTGTTCCCTAGTTGTTTCACCATCAGATAAGGCGTCACAACCCGATGAGGGTTCATCAGATGGACCGTCGCTGTGCAATATGTCCTGCCCATCGAATGAGAGCTCGCTCTCAGAGAATACTTCATCATCCGGTGAGCTCTGGTAGAGTTCATCATCCTCATGCGCCTCTGCTATCTCCTCACATGTTGTCATCTCCAGCGGGTTAGCATCCTTGGAGGCGACCTCGGTGTTAACCTTATCAAGTAACTTCTCCTCGGCAACTTGGACTGCGAGAGGGATCGGGATGTAATAATTCTGATTCCCAGAATCGCTCAACAAATGGACACTGCGAATCCATTCACGTCCGAGCAGGATCGTCTGTAATCCCGAAATCACACCAGTATTAATCGTCGTGGTATGGCCTGCTACTCGGATGGTGAATTGAGAGTACTGGTTGATTTGATTGAGAGGGTGGGTAGATGCCTCGCCAGAATATAATATCAGATCGAGGTTTGTGGCCATCGACCAGGGGACAAGGTTGAAGGGACATCTTTCATCAACGTGGACCCGTTCGAGGTCAATGACTCCTTTTGGTGTATATATCGAAGCCTTGGTAAAGAAATTGTAAAATCTGCGGCGGGGCTTGAAATCTTTTCCAGGTCCCGGTGGTTCACTGTCCGGTCTGCTATGTTGTGTCGTTCCCAACCCCTCGTAATTTGGTTTGCGCACCTCTTCAGCCACCTTGGCTTCCGGTTCTCGAAAGTCACTCCCGTAAGTTGAAGAAGGAGCTGTTGCAGAAGCCACATGAGTATTCCGAGACTTCAAGGGTGCCTTTGAATCTGAAGTTCGTAGGCGCTTCTGATAGCAAGCTTGGCTAGTAGGAAGTAGTTCATGCTCCAGGAGTGGTTGACGGTGCTCTGCGGACGAACTCAAGCGTGGGGAAAGAGGTAACGCAGGACGTTTGACCCCTCGAGAATCGGAAACTGCAATCGAAGCGTCAATAGTAGACTGCATTTCTTTCGCGTCGACTAATGGAGCAAGCACTAGGAAGATGGTGAGTTGTCCCCAAGTTTGACGACGATCCGAGCTCGCGATTGTATGATATCCTTATAATGCTGCGGTAGGAGTGGGATTAATCTGGTTTCTTCTATTGTCGAGGACGATTTGGCTTCAGAATATGGGATGGACGCTTCATCCATGGCGTGCTCAACCTGGGATG
The DNA here is from genome assembly GCA_002685535.1 of Deltaproteobacteria bacterium. Taxonomy (GTDB): domain Bacteria; phylum SAR324; class SAR324; order SAR324; family NAC60-12; genus Arctic96AD-7. The sequence goes on along the minus strand of NYXK01000110.1, from coordinate 3,093 downwards.
GTTGGCCATTTCTGGACCTGCCGTATCTCTCAGCTGCCAGATGGTCGCCAAAACTGGCTCATGTGGCTAGAAATAGATGTCATTTATTGAGCATGACGATCAACTTTCATTTTCAGCAACGCCAACAATTCATTTCAATCCTGTTTTGCTATTGTTTGATGGACAAATGATCACCATTATCTTAGCTAGTGCCTGACGCTGCTTAGTAGCCGTCACTGATCGGAGTGACCGCCCTCTTCGTCATGCAGTGCCCACCGGCCTCATTGGATCACGTGCTCGCTTCCTATTGTTTACTTTCCCGAAATTCTTGTTTGGAAGGTGCACGAAGCCGCGAGTAGATAGCAATACAATTCAATCAACTTCTAAGCTTACCCTGCCTCATACAATTGGCCCTTAACAGCATCCGCAGTCTTTCATTCCTTCCTCGATGTCCATAATATCTGCTATGGATTTCTCTACACGGCGCAAGAAATACCAAATTCTACTGCGTTCATTAGGAGAGAATAAGGGTGGCAGGGGTGTTTCATCGACATGGGACGTGAATTACAATACAACCTCACAATGACGCCGAAAAATACAGTACCAATGTAGAAGAACACACTGAATCCCAGCTAACACTAATACATCACTATCCAGTTGACTTCCCGGTACGCAAACGTGTCCAAGAGGCGTTGATCAAGGTCACATGCCACTTTGTGATTCCAACGATGCGAGGGCAACGAATCTAGCTTTCAAGGCTTGAAGGGGTAGGGGCAGCTCACATTCGGGATGCGATCATATGGCAGTAGACACGCATTCTGTGCCCCCGGCCATTTTTGGCTAACGCCGGAACGGGCCGCCCCGCACATTTAGAGGCTGGAATTTACCTGGGAGACAATACTTCCGACATGAACGCCATTTCCGGCGCTCAACCGCATTCTGGGCATTCTCAAATGTGTTACTGTACCAGATTTTCACCTATCCAGCCAGTCTCATTGCTTAATAACTATTAAACCATCGATGGAGTCAAGACGAGAACTGATCGAAGAGTGACCAGGCACCTGTGCAACCGCTTTGTGNATCTGATTTGGACGCTCGACAGCAATGCCGGCTAGGATCAACATGGCGCATTCCCAGGCATGCCTGCTCCACAATGACAAGCAACCTATACAGTGCTCAGGAACATTGAGAAAAGGTGGTGACTGCCTCAATAGGGCGTACGGCTCTTTCGCGCCCGGCATGCTGCCCATGTGCCGGATACATCGTCGTCAGCAGAAGAGAAAGGGACGGTGCCGAGCACCGTTACATTGTGGTTTCGAATGCGGTCGCCTTTGCGAATGGAAGCTTCATGGAACGGAACTTTGTCTTGAGCATCGCGAGCATCGCATCACTTGCTACTTTCTCAAGATCCCCGTCGAGATGCGGCTCCGTATATATCAGCTTTTACTTCCTGATAGACCCATTCCAGCTCGATACGAGAAGTCTAGCCTGGCAAGCGATGGTGGAGGAGTATACACGGCAATTCTCTGTGTCAATCAACAGATCCATGATGAAGCTGCCGGTCTGCTCTACCAAACAAGAGTTTTCTCCATCGAGCTTCACGGAGATTGGTTGAGCATGTGTAACTTATCTCAGAACAATGCTCAACATAGGTGCTTCGGCTTCCAGCAGCATCCAGTAGAAGTTCACCAATGGCTGCAGACGACATTGCCGCGGATGATTCTTGGGCAACAGGGCCTGTCCACGGCAAGGTAGGGCCAATGAACCACCGGAGGAGTACTAAATTCAGTTCGTACACTGACAATCAGCAGCAATCAAACACAGACCAAGTCCCCAAATGTTGCTGCGAATCTGGCAATCGAACCCATCTGGAATGCCCCACTCAGCAACAGATACTTCGATATGATCCAATCATTCCGTATTGAAATTATACTACCCTCTCCAAACGCTTGTTGGCTACCGAATCCACATGCAGCAAGTCATAAAGCATCGCTGTCGAGGCTTCTCGACTATTGCGATCACCTGCACATATTAATTGGAAGGCTTCGAACTATGCAAAGATCCATTTCTCGCTTGGACATTGTTTTCAAGTTTGGCAACGGTTATTTAAATCGAGAGGATGCATTTCCCACCGCTCAGTTCCTATTGCGACCCTTTAGACGGCTTCACAATGTCGCCAATCCGAGCCTTCTTTCAATTGCGATACAAGACCCCCATGGTTACGTGGAGCTCCTTACCCCAGACCAGGCTCCTACCCCTACATCAACGAGGTTTGGTGTGTTCCTAGACCACTTGTATGGGTTAATGACTAGCTCTCAACCATCGCCCGAATTACCAGTTTTCAAAGCCTACTGGCAGCTAACGAGACTTCTCTTATACATGAAAGAACATTATCGCCACACAGATCCGAAGATTAGAAAAATTGCGCGCTTGCTGTACAGTGCAAGATATATAAGAGAGGTCGAAGACTGTTCAGGCTTCAGGGCGATATGGAACCAGGTGGTTGAAACCTGGACCGATTGTCTACATGAGTATGTCGACTTCCAACGCAATATGGCGCTTTCGATCGATGCGATCCATGGCACGATTCAGAATGGATTATAGAGGTGGTAAGTTGTGGAGAGGTCTCCGACAGGACAGTTCTGAGCTTCGAAAGGCAATCAGCGGATAAAATCTAGAATACATATGCTCTACAAGAACTTGCAAAGGTCTACTCAATGCCTTAACTCAATGATTGAAATCGCATCTATGTTCTCGAGGAGGGAATTCTCATTGCCATTGCCTTTGCCGCCGAGCATTCTCCATGAAAAGGACAGAAACTCTGCGCCCAGGATGAAGTGTAAACAATGCAAAGGTCAAATACAGTGCTATAACAGTAGCATCGCGTATACCTACACTTCGACAAGCATTGCCTTGGACTCGATCTGTGGCCGCCACAGACTTACAATGACGAATGGTTTTTGCGAGATTCATGTACGCGAACCGTAGCAGGAGGCGACGAACGCGGTTTCCCTTCATTAAATCTTGCACGATGTCCATCGCGGCAATGAGAGACTGCTCAAAGTTGTTGTTGTCGGCTAAGGGTTCAGCTGAGAATGCAATCCACCATTCGTA
>NYXK01000109.1 GCA_002685535.1 Deltaproteobacteria bacterium | reverse complement strand
AAGTGTCAAAGCCTGTGCGAAGATGCTGGCCATAAAGTTATCCAGCAAGGAGAATGCGGAGATATTATTCAGGAGATGAAGAAAGAATTCGCGAGGATGATTGAGATAACAGCAAGTTCGCTCTAGAGGTGGAATAGCTTGAGGGGCACTATCAAGTAAATTAGAGACCGTAGGAGTTTTTTGGTTTATAGGGAGAAAAACGCAGAAGTCATCGTGTAAATAAACATAATATACCCCACCGTGCTAAGCGAGCCCCTTTACCCCTCGATCACATGACTTGCCTAAAATTGTTGCACACCACACGACCGGAAACTACAAGTTTGGAGTGCGCTTAAATAAATTTGCATGTCTTTTAGGGATTGGCTACAAGGGCGGAAGATGTAGAGTACCAATAAGATCAATGGCATGATGCTCAGCTTTGAAAACCACCATTTACAAGGATGTATCAGGCCGTAAGAGATACGGAGAAGAATTTGCCTTTTTTAGGCCTCAAATCAAATTGAGTTCCTGATTCAAATCCTCTGTCTCTTTCTAGTAGGGAGGTCACCGTCTACCGACCTCTTTCGCTTGCCATGATCAGCTCTCCCAAAGTAAGCATTCAAACCTTGTGCTATGATCAACTTCTCTATCAAATATGGCGACCCGCTAATATTGCACGGCTCTGAATCGCCTTGCTTAAGGGATATCGTGAACCTGCCACTGAGGCTCAGCTCTAAACGTTTTCGAAAGTTCCCGTCTTTCCCGATGAAGGAACCATCGCCGAATGCCCCGGAAATGGGACAATTGTTTAAATAAAAGGTGGCAGAGCATTTGGATAGCTTGTCGAGCAGAACCTTAAACGCAGGATCGCCGCGGCGTACCCCGCATAAGATGGAACCAGTTCCTGTAAATTCGCCATTACATGCTGCTGGAGCTGAGTCTAATTCAAAGTAGAATAGGGATGCAATAGCACAGCGTGCTATATTGTCAATGACTTTACATACCGAATGATCTTCCTGAGCTTTCAGTTGGAGTTCGTGGATGCTCTTCGTGTCGTCCAGCCTAGGCAGTTCGCCATCAAACTCGGTATCGAGACGGTGATATCTGGGATGGGTTCGGAATACCTGTTTGACATGTCGGTCACGCATTTTCTCCCAGAACATACGCCACAATCTAGGAAAGGCCCCGTCCTTCCAGAGAGTAAGAGGACCAGATACAGACATGGATGGTTTGTCACCCTTCGTCCGCGGAGCACCAGTGCCTAGCGATACCATAAAGTCCGGCTCTTCAACCAGTGGGAACATGGCTGCCACCTCTGAAAGCGCCGAAATGAGCGGATCGTTCTCGAGAGGCCCCGCATCTTGAAACGTGCCAACGCCGTTTATTTTCTTGGGGGGGAAAAACCTATAGATATGGTTAGTCATAGGCATTATGGGGGAGTGAAGTGGAGTAAGGTAGCACACCCAGGCGCGGCGGACGCAGATCTTGCGCTGTGTTTTGTGTTAGTCCAGACTATTGAAGTGGGATGAGGTGATACTTACATTTCCCAGAGTGGTACTTTCCCATAGCCTTCCTCCGGCTTTATTACATGGTACGCTTCTAATAGTTAGCTTAATGTTCTGAAGCAACATTATCTTGGTGACTTACCTTGGTCCTGCTCTCGGCTTCCCACACCGTTATAGTTGGTGAAAATGCAGCTCGATGGTTCACGGATAGTAGCAACGGGCAAACCTACTCGGGTACCTATAGAAGTTGCATGTGAGGGATCTAAGATACTCCTGTCAATTCCGAAGACCTCCTTTAAGGCCGCCTCGATATTCTCTGCTGGATATATGCCATCAGCTAAGTATGACTTTAAAATCTCATGTACACGGGATAGGAAGGGGATATTGAGGACTTTCCGGGGTTTGAAGGCAAGCTTCGCCAACTTCTCGAAAGTTTTTGTAGATTCTTCAATAGACCAGCCGTTGATGAACATGGCCATGACGATCAGGCCACCTGGAAATGGTCAGTATGGGATACTCAAGCCTCGCGACCGCGACTCACCTGAGCTAACTCCAAATGCCACCTTGAAGAACTTTTGTAGCGGGATTGATAGCCCAATGCGGTCCTCTATCCGCTTCATGAATTTTAGGGGCAGGACGCCACGTGCCCCTCCTCCATCGATGCACAAGACCCCGACTCCGGCGGTTGGAGGATGGATCTTTATGGTTATCTCCTCGGGCATCTTTACTCCACAGAGGAAACAGGAGTGCACTTTGAAAATCCAGGGATCATTTACGCAGCACTCTCCGAATACTAGAACACAGTTTTCGCAGACAATGTGTCCACATGGTAAGCCATATTGAGGTCTGCGGCGCAAACAAGCAAGGCAAGTGCTGCTGCTCCGGATATTACGCCAACGATCCTCAAACCTTCTAAGATTATCTTTGTGAATCTCTGATGAAGGCGTTCCCTTGCCGCGTATAGATTGCTCGAAGAATCCTCGCAGCTGAGTTTCGATCTTGTTGATGAACCCACTCCGAAGGACCATCTCTGGAGCTCCTTCAAATGCTATCACTCTGGACTTACTCACCTGGTGAAATATGTCTCTGTATAAGGTTTGAAACACGCTCTCAGGCGCAAACACTAGATTTTAGTTAGTTTTTTAGTCATATTTATAAGTCCGAGGAGAGAAAGGGTAGCTTACTGTGAGTGTCTGGAGGATAATTGTCTAGGAAGATACTTGACGCAATTACTGGAACTGCAAACTCGATTAGCTCCTTCACTGACCGGATGTGCTTTAGAAAGATGGATAAATGCTCAGCCAAGTCTTTTGCAACAGGATTCTGCTTTCTCGATGCCTTTATAAGATCAAAAGGCTCCTCAGAGGCTTGAGAGAAGTGGCCGCATGCATATCGGAAAAGGGCGGCGAAATGCGTAGCGGAGAACAAGGTTCGGGTCTCTTCTCTATTCCTTCGCACTTCATCTGATCCTTTCAGGAGACACTCCTTTAGCCGCCTGTACCGAGCTTCAGCAGAGACTTTGCCCTTCGGAAGTAGAGCAACGATATCGATCGCTGAGATCTGCTCGGACAGGTCATGTGTCGTTTCCTCTCTCAGCAACCAGAGGAAGGCTTTTCTGGCCTCCTTCTCCGGTTCTCTACCCACAGGCATCTTTTCGGTGACGATAATAATTCTAGGGTATGTGCTTCTTGAAAGCGTTGACGACTGGCCTTTATCCAGCCATGCTGCTATATGGCGTGCGATCTGTCTAAAACCACCAATATCAGCAGAAAAGAAGCAAAAGACGTCTGCAAAGGGTAAAAGGAGGCGGGAATAGATGCTATCTGTGGTTCCATCTACTGTCCCTACTACAGCCCGTGGAAGGGCTCGTCTCATTGTCTCATGACATTTCTCGGCCGCAGGCACCTTTGCCCTCAAGCTCTGTTGAGGGAGGTCACCGTCTGCAATGAGGACGGGCCTGCTGTGGAAAATGCGGGAGGGGTCAAGGTGGAGATGGATTTCGCCGGCATGTCGTTTGCTTCTGAACCTGGGGGCCTTCTTTGTTCTGAATAGCTCTCGAAGGGCCAGCGATTTGGAAGTGTTGCCGATCAACACGAAAAGGCTGGGCCGCTGAGTGTCTGGATCCTGTAAGTGATGAGTGAGCATCTGAAGCCTATCAGATTCAAGAAGGGAAATCTCGTTGCCATATGTGCCAAGGCTGAGCCAGTGGCTGTGGTTGCAACGCTTCATGGTCGAGATGAAGCGGCTAGGTGTAGGGTGAAGATGTTGTTCTTACTTAGGGATAAATTAGTAACTTTATATAAAGTCAACGAAAGACGCAAAACCGAAATGGCTTTTGGAGGAAACAAAATGGGCTCCTGTTGGAACCAGAGGTCGCTAATAGACATCATCTATTTTAGGAAATGTGGTGCCGGAATGGGATCCTCATACAAGGGGGCTAAAACTGTATCCAAGAGAGTATCGACCTAGCTTAGTAATCTTGGTGGGCATACATGTAGAGACTTAAGTCTGCCGACTTGCATCAGTGACTTTGAATTCCTCTGAATCACCGTCGTCCTGATGGATCGCCAACGTTCTTCACAATTTGGATACTCTCGGCAGTCCACCCCGCCCTCGACTTCTTTGACCCCAAGACACATTTGTTCCCTCTGTGGCAAGTCCCGATCGAAACGATATCATGATCAGCATCCCCTTTTACTAGGCCAGGCTCCGGAGCATGGCATCTGCTCAAGGCCAAAATGCGCAAAGGCAGTTAATGAAATGCTAAGACCACTATGTCCGGTGATCATATACGAGATCCATCACCACTACCACTCCAGCTCGGGGCTAGAAGGGCCGCCGCCAAGTTACACCGCTGCTGAATTACGACTGCCCGACAATACGCTCCGTCGGGATCTCTCTCCCATACGGGAGGAGTCGCCTCCTTCGATGAACATCACTTCCGGGCCGGAAGAAACCCCTCCAAATTATACGGCTGCAGAACTATCGGGAGAAGGTTCTCTGACTGGACGAGTAGAATTGCCGGACAACAGGTGTTCGAGAAGACACGCCTTCAGAAGGGTCTCTCCCATGTCGGTGGAATTACCACCTCCGGTGAATTTCCTAAAGAAACCCAAGCTGCAGAAAAAGAAGTAGGAGGTTTTAAGAGGATTAGATAGACAAATACCTCATACACATTGCAATATATACTCGCTACAACATCGGCTTTGAAAATTGCTTCACCACTGCATGATCTACATACTTAGGTGCATAATGACACGATGAACTTGACGAGAAAAGGCAATTATGATTAAATCATAAACACCACAAGAGTGCCATCCAGGATGTCAAAGAACCAACCTTTCACCCTATTCCCCGCGCTTCCTCAAAGCGAACTTCTGTTCCCCCAATATCCCACACCGAACACATCGCATTCAAGTACAGGCATAATTTTTCTTTGAAGCCTTTGGTACTCGGTTACCGCCTGTTGAAATTTCTCAACAACTAGTCTCACTTCCTCTAGGAGTACAGACCTGGCCCCTGTTTTCTCTGCTGGTATGCCAGCTCTTGCTTCAATCGACCATTTTTCCTAGTATTTTGCTCCATCATCCTGAGAGGCCAGGAGTCGAAACAGTTTTAGATGCTTGTTGGGGATCCGCCACCATTGAACTTCTCAAAGAAGCCCACGCTTAAAAAGGGATTTCTTAGCTAGATGAAGTATATCACATATTTTCCATCTACAATGTGTATGCCTTTAGTAATCAATCAATTAGAATAATGAAATTAGGAATAACAATTGAGGACTTGAGGAAATAAGTTCAATTCAAGTAATAATCATAACTTACAAATCAAAATGAAGAAAAGTTCAAAAGATTCTTTTAAAACCGGCAGCTGATCTAACTTAGTATTAAGGATCTTGGAAATCATTCAACCTCTTCACCTGTACCGATTTTGCCAAAGTCATGGTCAATTACTGCCTCAAGCTTTTTGTGCTCCCTTAAAGTGTGGCGAAGCTCAGCAACAACTCGTCCTACCTTCTCTAAGGTAGATAGGTCTATTGCCTGTTTTCTCTGCTGGTACGCAAGTTCATGTCTCAATCGGCCATTTTCCCTAGTTCTTTGTTCAATTATCTCGGAGAGGCTAGGGGTGGGAACAGTTTTGGATGCTTGTAGGCTTTCGTTAGTCGCCTCAATTGCTACTGATGTCCCATTATTGTGAGCAACTTTGGCGTCAATGGGCGTGGGCGTTGGGGGTTGATCAGACTCTAAGAGCGTGATACGTGGTTTTGACCTCTTGAACTTATGCATGGTTATTTTTCTGTTGTACATGTGCAGGCTCTGGGGATTCGATTCTTTTATAATCCTCTTACCTTGCTAATACAACTGCACCACTATGCTTAGAGGGACCGATTCCGGCTCCGAGATCCAATTCTGGCATCTAAAGGAGGAAGAGGGATCTACTTTCGCTCCCAAGACGCTTCCTGATGTATCATTCTGGAATCGCTCAGGGACCGAAATTAGAGTTGCATACACATTTTCAAATTGCGCAAGACTTGGCACATGATGAAATGCTCATCACTACTAATTATAGATCTTTGAAAGGATAATAGACATCGCCTAGAAACTGTAGGACAGACTTAATACTATCACTATTTAGCTACGACACAGAATCACTACTCATTGAAGATCTCAGTGGGCGTTGCTGGTCGGTCTGACTGTGGGAATATACAACTCTATGAGATCTATAATTTTAATATCTTGCTGTAGCGACTCTGAATAAAATCCTAACTCTAGGGAATTCGCATGGATCTAATATTAGCATGGAAGGTTGGGAACTAGTGTTTATATAACATTGCAAGAAAGGTGTTAATCAGCACGTGTCCCCGGTTCTAACCCATCACTAGGGGAGAATTCCGGAGTCTATTATAAATATAACACCAAGGAAAGGAAACAAGTAAAATGAGGGACTTAAATACAAATTGGGAGACTGCAGAATGATTACCAGCCTCTCAAATCTTGAGCTTCGATGTGACGCTACGATTCCTTTGCAAACGATATCTTAAAATCATCCTTCCCGGTCCTTCTTAACCTTGTCGCTTGAGCGCCTGCTGGGACAGTATTCCAACTCTTTGAGATCAATTGTCTTATCCAGCAGTTTTCTAACGGCCTCACGAATCTTGTCACTGGTTTCGTTGTTGGTACATACTGTGTTATCACGTCAGCGGAGATACAAGTATTAGAGCAGATTCAAGACCTACGGGAGACCACTGTACGGCCTTTTCTACCATCGATCTCAGATCGGATGAGATCTTCGGCATTCATAGCTTCATATGTCATTTTAATCCTCTTGCCAAGAGGCTTGACATCTCCTGGCTTTGTTTTGCTGGAAATATAGCCACCGAGGACGAAAAGTTGAATGTCGAGTATCTGTGACATGATTAATGATAATGCCTCAAGCAATACACAAGTGGACAAACCTTATCAGTATCCTTTTTGAGCAGCTCCTTCATCATGTCACCCACCCAAGCTGAATGTACTTTATGATTAGTCGTTAGCAAGTCATGGTTCTGAGAGATTGTGCGTGCACTTACGTTCAGAGTCCATCTCCCAAAAGAGGGCTATCCTGCGACCTTTTACTTCAAAGTTATGGTAACCTTCCAAGAGTTGCGTGACGTACGGCAGCTGACCTGCTATCCCAATGCCAGTAGCGAATAACAGAACTGTGCCGTATGATTCAAGATGGAGCTCCCTCCCGCACGGTCCTTCGACGATGGCTCGCATTTCAGAGCGCGGATCGACACTAACTAAGTCTTTGGTGAATCCATTCCTCTTTTCTACGATAAGGACAATGATAGCATCCCCTTTTGCGTCTCGATACCACCACGATACGAAAAAGGGATGTGATTGAGCGAACGAGGTGCGACTTACTCCTGGGATGCTGAGGTACACCCATTGGCCAGCTCGCCATGTCCACGGTCTCGCCAGCCGAATGTGTACGTGAACGGCATCTAATACAGGTATCTCTCTCGTCTTATTGCCGCTCTTTTTCTTGTATGTTATTGTTCGTATTGTTGCCAGACTAAGAGGTGTTCTGTGCTTGATGTTGCGGTATATGGTCCGTCCGATCCGGAGGGCACCGATGGATATCTGAAGGCAAATCGCGGCGAATAAGTAACAGATCGGTACCTTGAAGATATTTTTCGATGCGCTGTGCAAATATATTGCGGCGATCAACGCAGCGGCAAGGATCAGATGAAGCTTCTGAAAGACCTCATAGAAACGTCGGCGTACCCATGCGAAGGAAGATAGGAGTAGGAGAATTCCAGCAATGGCAGCCTTAAGACCCGTCAGCCTCACGAATCCACAAGATGAAGGTGACTTACCACCAGCTCAGCTACCCCAAGTGTGCTTTGTAAATTGAGATGCCTAGAAGATATAGCCGCTACTGAGTGGATGAGGCCCTCAGCCATGACAACTCTCCCCAACCACTCGTGTATACTGACATAGGCGCTGAGCCTAACCCCGCAAAAACTGGCCACGAGATTCATATGTTCCCCCAACGCCAGAGGCACTAGGTTGATTATGCATAGCAAACCAGAAAGCTTTGTTAGGCTGGCGACATCTTTCACTTCAACAATGAAGCAAGCTGCATTTCCAACCAGGAACAGTACAACCAACAGTACATCAAACCTCGCCGTCTTGCTCGAAAATCCTATATATCGGTTAGAACCTCTTATGTAAAGACGGACTCGGGGGTGATATAGATGTTTGAGGAAGGAAGATGCAATATGGGTGCCAGAAATCCTCATAATCAGCAGTAGGGGATGGGAAACATGAAATAAAACCACGAGGCCGCCCAGCGCCACAGCATACCACTGTGTGATGTCCATGGCTATGGTCGTGAAATTCGGATGCTGGGGCACGGTTACCTCACTTAGTGCTTCTTATATCACTGCAAATGGTCTATTTTTGGAGACGAGCACTATTTTAGTTGCGTCTAAGAAAAGCACAGGGTGCCAGAAGCGGCCCCCCCCCTTGTGGTATTACGAATCATCATGCGTCTTACTATGACTGCCTTTGATGATTTAAGGCCGGCGTCCTCCAGGTAGTATGAATCTGCTGCATCATCAGCTCCTTTCCATTATGCCCTCCCGGAAGAAGAACAAAAGGCAGGCGCCGCAGACGAAGAAAGAACGTAACACGCAACGAAGGAAACGAAAAACAGGCTTAGAGCATAAAGCTTATCAGATGGGAACGTTGTGTGGATTTGAGCTGGCGCAGATCATGTATAATCCTGAAAAGGATGAGTACTACGTCTTCATGACTACGGATCAAATGCAGTGGAACGTGGACGAGATTGTGAGTGATCCATTAAATAGTTGTGTTCTTTAGTTAACTCTGACCAACAGCTTGCGCGTCCTAATACCCAGATCAAATTCTCTCGGGACATAGAGAACAGCTTATCTGAGAGGGAGAGAAAGAAAATTAGGCGGGTGAGGGAGGAAGCGCCGTCTCACAGAGTGACTCCAGCGGGGCCAGTCGTTTCAAAGGATCAAGTCCCACCGGAGAGAGAAACAACCAGGGCTATACCGTTCCTGCCGGACCCGCCATCATTTGATCTGACAATAAACCGAAATCAATGGCATGGGCTTTTTCATGACCAGGGCGCGATGTCAGAAGTCACTAGGCCAGTTGGGGCAAGCAGTTTGAATCTTCTCTCTTCAGCGTGTGATTTAGTTCCATATTTGTAGCTAGTACATAAGGAATGATTTCGTCCTCATATAGATGAAAACCACAGTTAAATTTCTCACAAGGCACTTAAAGCCAATATCTTTGATGCATGATGGAGGTAAACAATATGGTCTTCTCTAGATGTGGGATACTGAACTCTTAGGCAGGAATTTGAAGGACAGGGGCTGTACGACGACAGAGTGACTGACCCGGTACATTCGAGCCATCTCCGACGGGGAAGTCTTCATTGCCAAAGTTCCCACGTCACCGGCGTTTCCACTCACCACCAGCGGGTCGAGAAAGGCGTGGGTAAAGTGCAAAATATCAGTTCTGCGAGGCGACGATAAAATGATTCCAGTTGTCAAGGCCAGCGCCTTGTTTATCCTTTGCGAAAAGCTTCCCCAACTTCCAAGTTGCGGCGAAGCAGGCGACAGGCTCGAGGATGTATTCAGGTGTGGGGGGATGAACCTGTGGTTGACCTTGCTCCAGCGTGTATAGCGAGAGACAGGTGGAGGAATTTGATTTTCCTGACAGCAGCATTTGTCGTAGAATTCGGGTTTCCTGTCAACCATAACACACGAGCTTAGCAGTCTTGTCATTCAAATGACTAGTTTATCTCTACGGCCCAGTCATAGAGCAGTTGAGTATCACTGCGGTTCTCGGGCAGCAGGCTCTTTGCCATTGAACGAATGCTCCAGTCAAATCTATCCTTCTTGCAATGAAAATGAATCATAGGCATTCGCCACTCCGGGTGCCGACTATGTTCAGTCTGAAATTGTGCCTCCGTCTGCTTCTTGACGATCTCCATCAGTGTTTCCTTCTCGCCATCCTCCAAAGCCCATTTCGAGATTGTGACTACAAGCGTGAAAGTTTCGAGGCGAGGGAACGAACGGATAAAGGTCGGGCCTGCTTGCTGAGACCCCCGCCACCAATATGGCTCCATTCCCCAGTCCATCTGGAGAGAGCGCAGGTGCTCACTCAGAAGACTGAGCTTGAAATTGTGGACTGTATCATGATAGCAACTCAATCTATATATTCCCTAGAGAACTTCGACTGAAGGTTTGGGCTCTCGCTCTTCCAGGACCTTGTACCATCGAGCAGGTCTGGAACCATTCGAAGGTGAAATGGGAATTCGTCCGTGAGATACCAGCCGTACTCCATGCTTGCTCTGAGTCTCGAACAGAGTTTCTGAAGAGTGGGGTGTCTCCAGTGTATCGATGCATCATGGACGCCCGACGTCAATGTTTGTTGACCTCTCTCGAGGGAAATCAGGGAAAGTCGACGTGGTATTCTCCATACCTCGGGAAATGGATTGGTGTGAATGAAGAATGAGATCTGGCAAAGGATGCCATTTCAGGCAGAGGTCTGGAGCAGTTGATCATCGACCTCGTCTTCCTTCTACAGTTCGACATTTTCACAGCAAGTTGAACTAATGCCTCCCATGAGCTCTGGGCAAGGAGCAGGGATGTCATTTGTTCAGCTAATCCTCCGATCCGTGTCTTCAAGCGGAGAAGAATTGCGTACGTGCTGAAAGGGAGGGTCGGCTTTGCCCTCTACTGGGGGCGATTATTCTACCAACGGCGTCTAAATTCGCTCCGAATCCCACAAGCAGCTCCGCACCTATCATTGACACCGTTCTCGGAGAATGGCGATCAAAAAATTCCGAGGGGTGCCGGTCTCCCGACTGTGCCACATTGCTGCAGGAACCAACATATACCGACGGAAAACTTTTACGCTTCCCGTCTTCTAACTGTATGACTCGCAATTCTTTCTGGATTCTTTGTAATAATAGACATGCTGATCTTTAGTAAGGTGTTTTCTTTTCCTTTATCAACTATTAGTAGGGCTTTGCAGTGCATCCTTCACTTGTTTGGAATGAGCCGATGGCTTGTACTCGTTTCGGCCAATGCAAAAGCGCGCGTCAAAAAGCTTTGTTCCTGGATCTCCGTGCAGAACTCAAAACCAACGTCCAAAAAATGGTTGAATGTGATATCACTAGAAGAGCGAAGAAAAGAACCAAAGTATGGAGTCCCATTTGATCCCCAACAAATCGTTAAATCCCCAACCTAATCATTGCTTAGATGGAAATGACTCGCTCTATCTTCTCCACCATCTCACCCGGATCTACCGATGTTCCTCAACAGTGATCTCCCCCTCCATCAGTCTTCTCCCTCGTCTCCCTCGTGGATAGTTTCAAGAAAGCGGCTATGCTCCGGCTTGACTTTTGCGAAGTCATCTCCGACGAAAACCTCGCGGAAAATCGAAGTGCAGGTCGCTTTTGAAGTCCATGGGCATGACACCTGCTAGGTCGTTATCAGTACCGTGGCATAGGATTCAAACTAAGTGTACATACCCCTCTCGCCACGCAGCCCTCACAGTCAACCGAACCCTTCAGGCGCTTCCCGCTACCGGTGTTGATTGGACCAGTTTGGACGGCTCGCTGACCTGCAAGAGGGGCATACCAGTATTGCAAAGAGCGAACGAGATCCGTCTGCCTGTATACAGTAGCTGGCTGATTTGAAGATCTATCCATAGGACTCTCTTGCCGGTTGGTCTGGGGATTCTCAACCTGGGGATTGTAAAGGTGGGGTTGAGTATGCCTGACGGGCTTGGATGCTGGCATCTTGTGATTGAAATTATGTTACGAATTATGAGCAATGGATCAAAGCTTGGAGGCTGGACTGTCTTTGAAACTGCTATGATTTTGGTGTTTGGTGCACAAGCTGAGATAGACATGGTGGGATTTAACTATGTTTAGGATGAACTTCAGAGACTGGCGTAGTGCTGGTTCGCCGCCCCTGGATTATTGCCCACCTTAGTCCTCAGGAACCGTTGCAACAGATATGATTATTCATGCCACCCAGCAGCAAGCACTCTTATTCACATGTTTCAGCAAGCGATGGTGGTCAGCGTTGGTAAGCATGTCTTCAACCGCTGTGGGGCAGAGCTAAGATGCCGCAGGTGAGTTTTTCCCGAAAATAGAATGACCTGTGGCGCGGTTGGTTTTCTATCTTGAAGGTTACTCTCATTAGTAGCCGTGATTCGATATCAACGTGGGACTAGTGATTGCTAGCCATCCATCTCGTTCTTGAAATAATATGTCCTCAATATAGGTGCGAGTCAGCACTCAAGTTAATAGTATAAAATCACTTAACCCTTTGCTTTAGATATTTCGATACATCACCCGGATTGGCGAGAAATTCAACACAGCAATCAGCACAATGGCGACCGATACATCTCAAGGCCACGTTCCAGCTCCCACGGCGACAGTTTTGCCTCTCGATGTTCTAGTGATGGACGCTTCTCAAGGCCACGTTCGTCTAGGTTCCACGGCGACCGACACCTCTCTCGACGAGCTAGTGGCCGCTCAAGGCCACATTCATCTAGGTTCCATGGCGACCGACACTTCTCTTGACGAGCTAGTGGCCTTGAGCGGCCACATTCATCTAGGTCCCACGTTGACCGAACTTTCTCTCAACCCTCTAGTAACCAACACTTCTCAAGGCCACGGTTGTCCAGGTTCCACGGCAGCCAATTTCTCTCTCAACGAGCTAGGAACAGACACTTCTCAAGGCCACGTTCGTCCAGGCTCCACGGCGAGCGATTCCTCTCTCGACGAACCAACGACCCGGGATTTTAAGCGATGGAAGGACAGTTGGGATGAGAAGATGCTCCTGGTACGTCTGAAACGAGAGGGAAGAGACTGGGAGCATATAATAAAGGTTTTTTGGAGAATGGACAAAAAACCAAAGGAACAAAGTGGATGGACGTCGATGTGGCAGAGGGCTGCACATGATGTAGGTCTACTTTGTCGTTTGAAGTTGAATGAAAGAGCTAATCCTTGGGAATGCAACAGATCGACGTCCTTGGCAGGGCTGCCCGCGCTGACCGAGAAAGCGAAGTTGATCGTCTAGGCAATTTGATGTCTCACCATTCAATGGTGGACGCGGCCTGGATAGACTATGAGGGTATTTGGGATCGTATATCAGAACTCATGGACGCATATGGGACGGAATTCAAATGGACCCCAGAGAGAGTGGAGTACGCATGGACACACGGTGTTTCGAACATGTTCCCAGATATTGTATTACGTCAACGGCAGTTTAGCCGCCACATTTCTACCGACTTTGTATATAGTTGGACAGCGGAAAGCCTTGGTCAGCATCTGTAGTCAAACAATGCAAAAGTACTTTCCCTCTGCAACGAGAGAGTGACATATTCGCAACATGGAGTGCCAATAAAGAAATTTACCCGTCCTTGCAACCCACCAAAATACAAAAACAATACTTTAAATACCAACACCATACTCTCAACTAACTTAATTTTCTTTGGATTTTTTTTATTTTTAAAAACGGATATTAATCCTTATAGAATAACGAATTCATATATTAATTCTTTTTTTTTTTTATATCTAGCTATTATTTTGCTTTTTGGAAGTGTTGTTGCGAAAAGCTCGTGCACGGGCAAAAGTGTCGGATAAAAGGCGGAGATAAAAGTGCACTGCCACAGGTGTCAACCTACTGAGTCTACGAAATCAAATTGGATGGAGCTGACAAAGAAATAAGAAAGGAATATAAATGTAGACGCACAGGATCGCCATATCGCACAGAGCGGTTGGATAGTTTCCTGCAACATCGCTTGCAGGACGGAAAACTCAAACATTGATTGGGGGAACTTCCCGGGAGCGTCTACCTAAGTACACAACCATCTCACAATCTCTCTCAAGCTCATGCATTTCGCTAGAGTCTTAAAATCTTCATTTGCCTGAACCGAAACCAGTCTTTAATACTCCCACCCATGTCTTTCTACCAAGCTCGACTATTCGGAAAGACAAGATTAGCATCTTTTAGTACAGCATCAAAAGGCCTACTCACCTTTGCGTACTTTGACCGAGTACGAATTCTAGGCCCGTAAAGCACCAGAAGCCAGGGGACGGTCGCTAGGAGAAGGCTCTTTGTAATTGTCAGTAGGGGTTCTGCTTAGGCGAAGGTTGACATACCAAGCCGCTGAGAAGACTCAATGCCCCTGGGAAGGTGAGATTCTTAAACATGATAGTGGTGATTGGGGCCAAACTGCCACCCAGCATTGTCCGACCTGGATACGTGATAAGATTTTGATAAATAGCCAGACGGAGTAGTAGTACTAACAGAATGACTGCGCAGCGAAGGCGGAACTTGCATACTGAGGATATGCGTTGGTCAAATAACCAAAAGCTGCCAGGTAAACACTAGTAATGCCCATCGTGACACACCCTACCGCCAGCGCAGGGATAATCCAAGGGATCTGGTCAAACTGGGTCCATCCTAGCCATAGTAACCCAATTGGTAGCAAGAGGCTTTCTGCACAGCTGGAGTAGAGGTTGACTTCAGGTATCCTGAGTGGTCCTACCCACTGGGGAGGCTGCTTAAATAGTGATGCTCGGAAAACAGATATCAGGGTCGACATGATGGACCCAACGCATATCGCTGAGAAGACAGCGCTAGACTGCTGTGAGGTGAAGAGCGGTATTGAGCCAAAGGTCAGGTAGAGAATGGCCCAGGCAAAGGAGAGCCAGAGAGAGAAGAGGATGATGGTTGGCTCAGTGAAGAGAAGATCTGATTGAAATATCAGCGAGATCATGACAGGATGTATGTGACTTACAGAATGGCCGGCAGGCGGAGGTGCGGAGTATCCTTCTGATAGATTGACGATCCTCGCCAGACTGGACTTTCCATCTTATCCTCTCCCTTGGAAAACACGCAGCTTGTTCGCAGTTTTCGTAGTACTGATTCAGGGCTTGAGCCTTCCGACTGAGGAGAACGCTTCCCCTCGTCTCTTTGAAGAAGATTGTAAAGCGGCAACCAGGATCACACCCATGATTACTTGGACCCAAAAAACCCATCTCCAGTTGGCAAAAAGTCCGGAGACCAAAGGGCCGAGTCCCATGCCAAACGTCGAAGCCCCGGCAAACAGTGCCATGGGGGAACTGCGATCGTCTTCCTGATACAAGTCGCTAACAACGCCTCCGGCTACTGTTGAGAATACTGAACTGCCGACGCCAGTCCAAAATCTCCAGAAGAGCATTGCAAAATAACTCCCGGTTGTTGCGCAGCAGATCTGAGCGCTCACCAACACAACTCCAGCACCTAGAAACACAGGATAACGTCCCTTGATCTCGCTAAAAGGTGCAAAGAGCATAGGAGCAATTGCGTACCCGATGCAAAAGGTTGTTATACCGAGAAGGATCTTGACTTCTGAGACCTGCGATTCTTCTGACATGGCTCTGGCCGAAGGCGAGTAAGAACCCGTTGCGTAGGTAGTACTGGTAGCTGCAATACATAAGAGCCATAATGTGAATCCTTTGCGGGTTTGGGACCATTCAAATGGACTGGCGTAGGGCGCCAGATCGAGGGGAGCCACTGTCTCTGGACAGGATGGTAAAGTTACGTAGGTATCGGTCGTTAAGTAGCGGTAGGTCGGTGAAGGTTGGTGTAACGGAGAATAGACTGACAAGGAAAGAGTATTTGCAGCCGGTCCATCCATCTCGTTAGAGCACATTTTCAGACACTCTCTTTCAATACTCTCACACTGAAGGAAAAATAAATGTACTTCAATTACAAGGAAAGGAGAATTACGTTCCAACTGTGATTAATGGAACCCCACACGGCATGCAAGTTCCTATTTGCACGCTTGCAAAGGTGCCTGAAAATGAGATGCGTGGCAGTTGCCTGGAGAAGTCTCCTTCACCTCAGAATCATTGAGCTAACTCGTTCGAAAGAAGGCGAAGAGGCTCACCTCTTAGTAATGCACGTTGCCAATGGGATTATGCCACCAATTTTAGCATGTCGATGAATTTAGAAAAGTCAGCCACCATCGTGTATTAGCTGAGTTGTTAGATTGATAGCGGCATTGATCATATCACGTCTATCCCGGGGACCCAAGTTCCAAATACGGCTCCATACCATGGGCAGAGTTATAGAGTAGGAAATTTGCCACGAGACAAAAACGGTTGAACAGACGAAGAAGCCCGCAAACGCACCTTCAAGTAGTCCGAATAACTCATAAGCGCTCCAATATTTTGGTTGATAACTGTAGACAGTGCATTGGAGAGAATTGATAGATGGGGCAACGTAATCGTGATAGTATGGCTTAGGCACGTGGTGGGACATAACTCTCTGAGATCGGCATCCAAGGTTCTGCTGAACTTGATGGTGAATGGGGCAGTCTCAGGCTGGGTCAACATTCCGACCTGAATTTCAGCCTTCCCGACTCGACAACCCGTGTCCTTAATTTTTAGCCGCTCGCATCACATTAAGATAGCAACGGAAGAGAAAAGAAAGGACAGAGTGATTTGAATGTTGGGAGTGGCTAAGCGCAACGACAAGGTGCAAAGACCAGGGGCAGAGACCAGGGGCAGAGACCGGGGGCAGAGACCGGGGGCAGAGGCTGGGGGCAGAGACTGGGGGCAGAGACCGGGGGCAAATGCAGGGGGCAGCCAATGATCACGGTAAGCTTAACTCCGATTTCGGTTCGCCAAGTCTCGATGTGCGGGGAACGGGCCCACCAGTTCCTCGCTTGATGTTAGCTAATGTGAGAGGAAAAGCTTAATCTTGCGTTCTGGCGAGCCGCCAATTGCCGCAGTGGCCGACAGGACCGAGTAATCTGTCGGCCCGAAATATACCCGTAGCCATCTCAACTGCTTAGCACTGCCGCAATGGGCATACGATCAGCGATAAAGGTTTGTCAGCTCGATAAACCGATAGATCTGTTGAGATTCCAGCGACCAGCCTAATGTTGGGAAGGATTTCGGCACTTGATTGATTGGTATTGCATGGAAGATGGTTTGATACGAAAGTGGAACTAAATTTCCTTACTGGCAAAAATAATCTAAGCGCAAATGCATCAACCCTATGATCTATCACGAAATATCAAGCCTATCTATTCAACTGCACACCACTATCGTGTCTTCGTCCCCCACTTTTCTTGCATCCTTACACTTTCGATATTTGGAGGTGCGTCCACGCGCTGGGTTTGCGGCACGTTTCGCCCCCGGCTTCCCCTCAGCATGATTCAGACGATCCGTCGCCATGGTCGTGGCTGCTTGAAGTTCCTGTATCAATTCCTCCATTTCCTGTCGTTGTTCGGCAATTTTTTGCTCTGCAAGGGCCTCACGAGCTATCATCTCGTTGATTCTAGCCCAATGTTTCTGTGCTGCATCTTCCCTCTCCTCCTCCAGCTCGTCCAAGTCAAGACTCAAGTGTGCCCTCTCTTTCTCCAGCTCGCTGACCGTTTTCTTAGCGAGACACTCACGTGCGATGGTCTTGTTGACTTCCTTCTCTAGCTCCTGGATCCTCTTCATAGCAATCTGGAGTTCTGATGTTCTCCTCTCAAGATCTTTGGCTGTATCCTCAAGCTGCACCTTCCCAGAGGTGATGCTGTTCTCGAAGTTTTTGAAGGCCGATTCGTAATTAGAAATTGTCATATGGGACTCCTCAAGCTCCTTATGTAGCGATACGCATTTGGCAGCCATTTCCTGTGCCTCCGCAGCTTTCTTTCCATACTGGACGTGGGCTTCTTTGTAAGCGTCAGAGCACTGCAGTCGAACGTGACGTTCCTGTTCCAGCTCCTGCAGAGCAGAATCGGCAACGAACCGTGTCTCGTATAACCTCTGGCGAGTGGTCTCGATGGTCTGACCTGCCGCGAGCAGTTTCTTATTTATGGCGTCAATCTCTTGGCGGGTAAGCAGCTGTGGCTGTGTCCTAACGCCCTCGCGAGGATTGGGAGGTAACATTCGACCACTGGTATCAATGCGTTCAGGACGATGCGCCTTAGAGTGTCAGTGGAATGTCTTCGGGGAACCATGCTTATCCTTACCTGGACAGCCGTTTCCTGACCTCTTATTTCAACTTGAGACGCCATATCGGGGCTGGTGATTACTGGTGTAGTGAGATTGAATGGTTTTGTTCTTGAGATGTTACTCGTGGATGTTGGGGTTTCGTCCTCGTGAACTGATGAAGGAGATGCTCGATTATATAGAATTGTCCATCAGATTAACAAGTCAAGAACATGGTTCCCCCTCCAAGCATCCTAATTTAGCCTTAACTGCACGCTTGGCCGTTTCAATACATGAATGCTAATTTCTTAGGCCATCATTTGGTTCGATTTCAGTGTTGTGGAGCAAACATGGGGCGTGGGACGCTACAGCGCGCTGATCGTAGCCATCCACTACAAAGGTTCCGGCCAGCACTTAAAATAACTTTATCAGCCCCAAAGGTGGGCATCCCAGAAATATCCCAACCCTCTTCTAGAACTATTTTCAGACGCCGTTTGTCGACAAATTTGACGCAACAATTCAGTCAGCACCCGCCATCCAGGCGTGACCATTTCGGCTCCTTAGGAGAGAATCGGGCTCCCAGCCCTCACTATAAGTGCTCCAGGCAGGATTACAAGCTACATGCTTCTGATACAGGGGTATAAATCACGACACTGCCATCTTTGATACCACGTCCATGTCCAATGATGTCTAATGCACAAGTGCTCTATCTTCAGCATCTGATTACCAAAAAGCTACGCCAAGAACAAGTTCCCCGAAAACTCGTTGCACACCAAAATTTACGGTCTCGTCTTCAACCAATGGTGAGGGAGGCAGAAAATGAGATATCTGGGAGTCAGGGTGCGTTAATCCAGGTCATGGAGGAAGCGAAGAGCTGGATCGAGAGTGGAAGCCAGGGAAGGATGCAAGATTTGGACCAGGATATTAGCATGCGGGATAGTTGTAAACGACTTGCACATGTGAGTCTGACAGACGCGCCATCCCAAACCGACTGACCCGCAATGACAGGGGGGGCCAAGTTCTGTACCGAGATCGAGCTAGTCAATATTTAGAAACTAGTACCTGTTATTCCTCAAATAGATACAAACTACCCAGAACAATCCAAGCGTCCCAAATTGACTCCCACCATCTACGAAACATTTGCTGAGTAATATGAGATCGATCTAAGCCTCAGAATATGCTGCTTCTATTAATAGCAAAGAGATGAGTTGAACATAAAACATCCTCTGGAATTGGTTCACGAGCTCATCCAACCGCATGCCAATATGGATTCTCAGACACATCAAACAGCACAACCCTTCGCAAGCCAAACAGCAGTTCAGAGGTCAGAACTAAATCATCTCCTTGGAAACTTCCCGGGCGGGGAAGCTCAGAATGTTTTCTCATACTTTCCTAATCCGCAAATTTCTCAAATGTTCCTTCAACCCGGTTATGATTCACTTGTAACTGATAACGGCTTGGGAGGTTATACATGGCCAGACCAAGACACTGCACTCCAGCAGGCCGCAGCGGATCTAGGAGACCCGCTACAGGCACAGACAAGTATTCAATTGCAAAGAGCTGATCACACAGTTGACGATCAAGGCTTGAGGCCAGCCGCCCCAAGTCTTAACGATAGACTCGCCAGACTTGAGGATAGAATTGGTGGGCTTGAGGTGGTCACCCAAAACCTTCGAAATGAGTAAGCACCCTATTTATGAGAAGAATTATGAACTATTGCTGACAGGATGGCAATAGGTTAGAAGAGAAGATGAGGTAATAACTACCCCCTATTTTAGAATGGATATCTAATACTGAAGATAGATTTTTTGCGAAAATGGAGGCTTACATCATAAGCCTTGTGGCATGGACAAAGGAATCCAAAGATGCTATAGATGGTCTGGTGGCCGAATTGAAGGCGGCCGTTGAGGTGGTGACATCGAAATAGGCCTTTTTCGGATTGCTTGAATTTAGAATGACATATTCACGAGGGACAATTATGATAGTAAGCTGCTATCTGTATCTTTAATCAGGCTTTTGCTAGAGAAGGAATTAAGGGCTCTATTGTTCAAATCAAAAAGTATGTGTCCCGTTTATATCAAATCCAGCCCGCCGGAGGAGCCTCAGGGGTTGCATCGAGATGCTCACGTATTCCCCAGAATGCCAACCAAGATTGATTGGCCTTAATCTCCTCGAGACGGCATTGTTGGAGCGCTTTCTGCATCAACGTCACAGCATTATATATCTCTTGCAACAGGTTCATGGTGCGGGTGGAGTCTTGGCGATGTCGTGCGATATGATATTCTAGCCACGAATTTTCCGTGGTGATTCTCTCTAGCGTCTCCAGCTCCTGTCTCCTTTGGAATTCCTCCACCCTTCTCAGTAGATCATCGATGGAGAAGTCTATTGGCGCCGGAGAAGTGGAGTGCGTGTTGGGGTTCGGAGCGGAGTCTTGAGTAGAGGTAGTATCCATGCTGTTTTGACAGTGCAGAAGTGTAAACACGGCAATAACCATGGAGCGTCTCTGTACAATATATAAGGAAAGACCCCAAGTGTTCAAATTTGATTCCGTTTCTTGTCCTGGAACGGGCTGCCGAGAGCCCGTTTGAGCTCCGCCTAAATATAGCGACTTGTCCAACGTTAATCTCTCTGGAGACGGACCCAGCCAGACGTATAAAGATGTTTTGATTTCTTTTGCGCCTGAAAACTCCGTTAGGTTTTAACGAATCTGCACTCCCCAACTTAAAATACAATTGATCAACATGATCTTCGGAGTCACCTTTACGTGGAAGAAGGGCAGGGGGCAGTTTTGCATAAAAAGGACCACTGGCTTCACCCTGATGTTGACAAGAGGTAACCGCGACTCGGGCAGCAAGAAGGACGGGAAACCAGGGCAGACCTCACTTATGACATGCAGATCTCAATCTTGCACTAATACCACTATTGAAACAGCGACGGCTGTGCATTTGTCCAGACCAGACGAAGCGCCCACGGAAATTGCTCTAGGGCAAAATTTCCATGAGCAACGTATGGTGGAGGGTGAGAGCATGGATGAGAAGGTAATGAAATGAGGAGAAATTGATCACCAATTTGTCTACAGTTATGGGTAAGAGTTCCTGCGTGACATAACAATCACACTGCTAATCAATTTTTAGTGGCAGGAAGCAACCTCCAACGTGATCAACTACGAGAACCTTGTAGGTAGGATGTAGACGATAAAGCGAGTTTGTTTGAGTTGGAAATCCCAGCCAGTATGATTGATTTACAAATGTGATTAAATACAGATATAGTGGGTAAATAATGGGTGCAGAGACAGGGTGCAGAGGACTAGATAGCGTAGTCGCTCAGCGAACTCGGCTATTTCATTAGTGGCAGCAAAGGCGCGGCTTGCAAATCCTTGGATGGGTTGACATCAGAGTCAGTCTCTAGGGAATCGCAATAGGTAAGAGCAATCTCATTGCGATGTTCGGATTCGGCCCCTTTGTCTGATCTATATTAGGGGGTTCACTTTTGAAAAGCAAGTAGGGAACCAAATATGGATTTCATAAGAACAGTTGCCTAATATAGTTCAGGCGGGGAGTCGAATCTGGACGCCGTCATTATTCGAAAGCGTCCAATTTTAGTCCCTTTCGCCAATACGAACAGTTCACGCATTCTGTTTCTCGGTCCCACTAGATCAGCAGCTTTTTCTAGATGATCCCTGCTGCCAGGGGAAGTTTTGGATAAAGTAATTATTCACTACCGAATACGCTGTCACTAAGAAATTACAGTCAGCATATCTATATTTATCACAGCTTTGGCAGAATCCAACTTCTCTCTGTTCTTGGGTGCCTACGCTGGCTCCTTTTATTTTTAGATTGGCAGCCTCAAGTATCGATACTAACGGATCTGGCGATTTGACAAGAAGTTCATCCAGAAATATTTCAGGATGGAGTAACCACATCGTATACTAATATAAAAGGGAATAGCACCCAACTTTCTCTACTAATTATCACGACTATTAATACTTTAACGCATATTAAGTTAACTCACATTTCTTTCCCACCTTCCTGAATTACGCACAACAATTATGCAGCTCTCTTTGATTACTACCGCCCTCTTCTCTTTCCTTACCCTCACACCTACCGTTTTGTCTTTGGCTCTTCAACAAGCCAGACAAGCGAGTCTTGATCTTCCACTTAGCCTTTGCGCTTTGAACCTCGAATCTACAAATGATCATATAATTGATGCCGTATGCGCCGGTCCTTTTGGGGGAGCTGAGATTGAGGTTATAAACTCAAAGCTTTCGTTGGACAAATGTCTCACAAATTCGTTTGGGCAGCTAAAAGTAAGTATTCTACCTTTTGCTATAACCTTCTGAATCTATCCAAGATGCTAATTATCTGCAGTTTTTTAGTTCGTGAGTCGCTTCGAGATTAACGCTAAGTTGGGATAATCGCTAATATGCTATAGTGGTGGTTTCTCTACCACTTGCAATGAATGTAAACTCGACGGTAGCACGCTAGACTTTAGCTGTACTTGCGATAATGGAGAGAGCAGCGGCATCGTTTCTAATATCAATCTTGGTGAGTTTTCTATTCTTTCTCTAACTTCGCAGGAGAATGTATTTATTACCTGATCAGTTTAATACTAATTCTGGCAGTTCTTACTACTCCTGGTGGTGCCGGTATTTTCCTCAAAGACGATGGAAATATTGCTTGTCAAGTCCCTAATGCTTAGAACGTAGGAGAACATAATAGTGTCGAAGGGAGTGAATAGTATTGACATATTTAAGCCTATGTCTGTGAGATGGTGCATATTTTCTTTTGTTGTTAGCAGTGAAGGCCATTCGGAGGGTTAAATTGCATGTTTTAAATATTTTACTGTCACAGGGGTCCCAATACTCAATTTCTCACTTGGATACTAGAAATTTTGACAGTGAGCGAAATTTTTGTAAAACTCTATTATTATATCGTGAAGTATGTTGGCTACAGGGGATTCCTACGGCTGCAATGATCAGATGCCAGTTTGGCTCCCTCCCCTTCTTCGCGTTTTGGGTGATCTATTTCGGGTCCTGTGCTAGGAGCTAATTTTATCTCTCATCTTCATGCTTGAAATTGAAATTGAAATTGAAATTGAAATTGAGAGTTTTTATGGTTTTGAATCTACGTTTAAGATAGAAGTGATTTTAACGAAGCCGTAATAAACTTAATATGCATGGGTAGATAAACAACGAGACCAATAACCAAGAACAACTATCCATGCAATGAATTCCAACTCCCCATTCACAGATTCTTTATTCACCCCCGCCCTCATGAGTAGCATATGCCATACAAATGCTTATGACCTTTGGACGCTGAAAACTATTGTTTAGAAGCACTGGAAAGTGCTTTGGCCTTGCTGGTCGGTATCCAGGAGACATAGGCTGCCTTCTAGACAGCATAAAAATGGCTGGTCTGGACAATTCTGGTTATTGCCAAAGTCGTCGCACGGTAAGGGTCCCTGGATATTTTGTCGACTTTCTAGAAGGGATCGGCGGGTTTGACCCGGGGCCTGTGGCCGCGCCAGAGCTAGAGTAGCAAAGATGGCAGCGTGGATAATATTCTGAAAGTGCATTTTGAAGCAAGGAGATAGGATGTGTGATAGTCGTGAAAATAAAGATGGATGTGGTTTAAATACTTAACTGCAATAAACTAGGTCCTGTTTCATTATCGCAAGTAATGCCCTCGCCTCAAAATAGAACTTCCATAGCGGTGTCAGAACCGGCTCCCTTTCCGGAGCCAGAACTGGCTCCAGAGAGGTTATTTTTTGGTAGAAACAATCGCAGCGTTTGCCTTATCACTGGACGCCTGCTGCTAGTGCCATCGCAAATGACACATTTGCAACAAGCCATTAGAGTATGGCGCGAGGTCCGAGACAGAGTAAAATGTGATATGCTGAAGTAGTGAGCTCCGTAGCTAGCTTAATTGGCTCTCTTATTCGAGTCCATGTTTTGTCTCCCCTTTGTAGGTCTCGTATTCCCCAATTCCGCTACCTCTGTTGCGTCTATTCTCAACTTTTCATTTATAAAATCTAGCATTGCCTCCTGAAATATTTTACCTCTCGGCACAAAGTGAGCACCTGGATGATACTTTATTAAACGATTCTTGCATCTCCCTGCAAAATTAAGGGTGTGATCCTCGGGTATGACTAGATCGGGATCCCCGACAAAATGCAAAACGGGTGTTTAAATTTGTGGATTATAGAGAGATTTACACTGAGGGTGGGACAATATGAAGCCACTATAGCAAATAGCAAATTGAAACAGGCGTGGAAGTAGCTATATACCGCGTTAGTCCTGCTTATCGTGTTTAGGTCTACACTGGGGTTGAAATGTAGAAAGAACATTCAAGTACGTAGCATTGGCTATTTTGAAAAAATCTAGCTATTATAGCCGGCACAGCCAGCTAACGATTCTATTCCTATCCCCCTCCCAAAAAGAGAAGAAAATGCTACAAATTGCAATTAAGGCCCAGATCAAAGCAGCGAAATAACGACAGCAGTTAAAATCGCCAACAAACTCGGCAGTCTGCGATTGATTTGAACTCCTGATCCTGTGGTGAGTCCAAGTTCGGCTGGAGAGGTTGTTGAAGCTAGCATTACCGATGATTGAGAAGTTACGCGTCCCCAAGTTGTGTTGAAATTCGAAGGGGGCTGGGTCTGGTAGGGATAGGTTGTATTTGCATAAGGTAGAGACATATTAGGGCGCGAAGTGAACGGGATATCTGTTTGACAAGGCACACCACTGATAGTAGAATTCAGGGTGAATATGTCGCTTGCCCTGCCTGAAGGAATATCACTGAAGCTGATGACCCCAGAACCGAACAGGTCGCCGATCTGGATTTGGACGGTCGCTGCGACTTCAAATGACGAGCTATTATTTATTGAAGAGGGACCAATGGGAGCTGTAGTCGGTTGGGCTGTGGTAGTGTTCCAGAATCTCCATCCTGAATCCCCTTTGTTGAGAGCCAGGACGAGACTGCAAGAGGTAAGGATCGGATAGAGAGAAGAAAGGCGCATGGTGGTGGTGGCTTGTGAGGTTTGGAAGTGGTTGAAAAGTGGTAAAATAAAAAATTAAGATTCTAGGAGCGAGAAGCGCAGAATATCTCTTGGGGAAGAAGCTCTCATCTAATCTAAAGTGCGCTAAATTTAGAAACACAGAAGAGTCTGAATAGGGAACCCTTAGGCTAATTGAAATAGATCTCCGACAAGAGGCTAGAATGGCCTTCCTACGTAGAGCCAGAAACAGTCCGCAGAGAATAGTCACCTGTTTTTGGCCATTGCGGGAGCCTGTTTTAGTTCCCTCGGGGTTGGCAGGTCCACAGGCGAAGCAAGTGCCACTTGACGAAAGGAGCCCAAAGCGGCTACCCCTACTTCGGGTACAAAAGTCTCTCATTGCCCTCTCTCTCCATGCCAAACAGCGAGAACCTTTACCCCATTCTAGTTGATCTAGTTTATTTCTCAAATATCCAGCATGGTAGACTATCCACGACTCCCCCACGTCGAAAGCGGGTCTGACAGCGAGGACGGCTCGGCTTCTCGACAGAACGGAAGAGCCTTGGAAGTGAAATCCAAGCGAAGGTACGAGTCTGAGAAAGAAAGCGGCGAAGACTCAGACAAAGAGGTCGACGAACTCAGCAGATTACTTGGAGATTTTGGAGGGAAGTCCGACAAGAATTCTAGTAAAGATTCTGGCAAAAAACCTGACAGGGAGTCTGGCAAGAAGTCTGAGAAGGACTCTGGCAAGAAATCTCACAGGGAGTCTGGCAAGGAGTCTGAGAAAGACTCTGGCAAGAAGCCCGACAGGGAGTCTGGCAAGAAATCCGACAAGGAGTCAGGTAAAACATCTGACAGGGGCTCTGGTAAGAAATCCGACAAGGAGTCAGGTAAAAAATCTGGCAAGGACTCCAGCAAGGAAAATGGCCAAGAATCCGACAACGATGAAGAAAGTGGGGAAGAAGAAAGTTCAGCAGAGCATACGAAGGCGACTCGCTACACCAAGGAGCAGAGAGAAGAGGTAACTCGAGTCCGAAAATGCTCGAAAAAGGATTATTACGCCATTCTTGGCCTCGAAGGAAACTGTTCTAGAATTGAAGTCAAGAAAGCCTACAAGAAGCTCTCATTGCTAACCCATCCGGATAAGAATAAGTACAAGGACGCGGAGAAGGCCTTTAAGAGTTAGTTGATCTGTTCCGTTTAATAGTTGAATGCTAATCTTTTTTTATAGTGGTCTCCACAGCTTATCAAGTCCTAGGCAATTCCTCAGAAAGGACGAGGTACGACAGAAATCGCAAGGCATATAAGCTGAGAGGAGAGCTCGACCCAATCGACTTATGGGACGAGGAATTCGCCGAAAATGCTTCTGGTACAGACTCCGGATCTGAGTCAGATGGCGACGATAGCGAAGAAGACGAAGAAGAGATGAAGCCAGACTCTTTTAGATTGGGAATCTACAAAGAAGCAACGCCTTGGGTACGAAAGCTTCTCGCGGATCCTCGCGACTCCTCAACCAAATCCGAAATTGAGAATCTCAATAAGCGGATAAAGAAACAAAACAAAAAGGATGGCCTTAAAGAAGATGAATTCTTCATAAGCATTAACGTCTTGCGTTCCATTGGGATGGAGGCAGGAGTGGCTGCGAAATCTCTGGAAAAGGATCCTAACAACAAGCGGGCGAAGGAATCGCAGGAAAAGCTAGAGAAGCAATTCGAAAAAACCATCCGAATAAACTCATATCCACGAGAGTGGCTAGACTGTTTGCCGTGGAGTCTAAAAGATAAAGGTAAAGCAGAGACTGCATCTTCCAAGGGGAGGGAGAAAGGCAAAGGGCGGGAGAAGCCTTCGTCTTCTAAACAAAAGGATAGGGACGGCGATACCGAAATGCCCGATGTGGGTCCCTCTTCCAAGAAGAAGGGGAAAGGCAAGGGGCGTGAAGGGCCTTCTTCTTCCAAACAAAAGGATCAAGAGAGTGATGTCGATATGACAGATGCACCCACTCGCAGACCTAAATGGGAGCCTGGAGAGACAAAAAAGGGCGAGAAGATTCTTGGATGGAGGCCATTCTACAAGACGGACAGGAAGAAGGACGAACAACTCTTCAATGGGTGCCAGCTTGTCATTGAGAAAGAGGGACATCCGAACCCGATAGCCTTGGTATCGGGTGAAGAGGTTGGAAGAAGAGTCGTGGATGCGTACCGCGACCTCCCAGAGGAGGAGCAGAATGACATTAGGTATTCTGAGGAGAGGTACACGTACAAGGACGCTAACAAGTTCGACGAACTTCTAGGCTTTGCATGCAAGCCATTTAACACCAAGACCGAAGGCTCTGGGGCATACTACCCAGCTGGGTATGCTCTGTATTCTTTTACTGATGGCTCACAAGATTTAGTAAGTAGAGAGTGCATGAGGCAAGTTTTCGGGAAAACGGATGCGGACAACGAAATCGCAGACTTCTACGAGGATATTGGCGAAACACCACCCTGGCTGATCGAGCCGAAGAAGCTACTCAAGCCGAAGAAGCTACTCACAAGTGGGTCCGAAGTCAAGGGTCGGTCAAAGTCAAGAAGACATGCCGATTCAGATGACGAGAGTGACTCCGACTCCGACTCTTCAAGCATATTCGTTTCAGCCAAGAAGAAGGGGAGGCGACATGCAAGAGATGGTGAGAGCTCTGATGACGATAACTCGAGCGGTGATGACTCAGGCGATGGACGGAAACGGGGCCGCATGCCAAGGACGAAGAGAAATTCGAAGACGAAGAGGACGAAGACTGTTGGGTCCAATGACCAGAGCGATATTTTGGCCGGCATAATGCAGAAATTCATGAAGCAAATGGCCGAAGAAAATAGACGGCAGGCGGAGGATATGTCCAAGAAATTTGAGGAGGTTTTGGGTCGGATTCCAGTGTCGGGAGCGGCCTGAATGTCGACGAAGCGCGGTCCTCGATTGTGCGGGCTTTGATATTTTGGGTTGACTGATCGAGTGGGATTTTTCTCTTTTTTTTGTGCGTTTGCTTCGTTTAAGTTGATTTTCGTTGTTTCTTTCGTCTGTTATGCCTCGATTCTGCGCGTCCCTCCGCTCTCTCACATCGCGAATCTTGATATTTTTACCCCTTTTCCTTGATACATGTCATCGGCTGGGCCCGATTAGTAGTTAGAGAGCAATCAAGTTTTATTAACGTATGATGGTCCATATTTAACTTCATTCCCATGGGTGCAGCCTGCAAACAAGAGATGGCCGAGGTATTATTAGATCATGAAGTTAGGGTAGTTTCATGGATATCAGTTTGAACCAGAGGTAAGACACTGATTTTTAGGGCAAAACCTATTAGATCTTGACGAGTGAGCCCGGTTAGCAGATATGAATCTAAAATTAGTAGCTCTGCGGGGCACGTATAGCGCCGTTTCCAACCTCCAGGTCGTAGTCTAGAAGAAACTCAATTTCTCTACTCATAATTGCCGCACTTTTTTGATTCGTAAACTGAGATAGTTTTGCAGCGAGCGTTCAGGTAAGGCTGTCTCCGAATGCAAACAATTTCAGAGCTCGGAAAATCTACCCCTGAATATTAGCAGTTCGCATCTACTCCCCATTAAATTCCGTTTTACTGGGCATCTAAATCAGCACCTCAAATTTTAGCTCGTGTTACCACCAAGGCAAGTTGGTGGAGCATCTCTTAACTTCGGCAGAAGGACCTTTTTGGGCCCCTTCTTAGGAGCCACATATAGCTCCGTACTCGATATAAATATATCGAGTACGGAGCTATATATTCCATATACCCCCCCTTTCTCTCTCTTACCGTTCTACTCACCCACGCCATGTCTCGCTCTTTGGATACCTTACCAACCGAGATTATCTGTGAGGTAGTAAAAATTCTACCTTTCGAAGACGCCCGAAACTTCCTATCGTGTGGCAGCTCTGTCCGCGAACCGGGGAAACATGCTTTTAATAAAAACTGTTTTCGTGTGCTGCCGGTTAGGCTAAACAATGACGGGTTATTTAAGGCCGAAAAGCTTTTAAGAATGGAACCAGCATGCTTCGTGCAAGAAGTTTTTATCAAAATGGAGGCATTCAGCACCAATTTCAGCACATACGAAGACCGTCTTGGATTTATCCTTAGGAGAGCATTCCAAGCCTCGACTAAAATCGACACGATTACAATACACTATGATCCGGATTTCTATGATCCAGGACTACTAGCACCTTGTGTTAATACAGAAGTCTTAGCAAGGGCACTAGGTACAACTCTAGAACACAAGCAAACTACCGAGCTGAGGATTCGGATACAAAACATCAGAATAGATGACTGTCGTGCCCTCTCTCGCATAGGACAATCTTTCCTTTATCGGGTGTGTTCTCTAGGACTCCGAATCGAAGAGTATGACCGGGCAAGGAGCGTACCTTTCCGATAATTTCTCTTCGGATGGCTTCTCTCTTAATCTTGAAGATATTTGGGAAACAGATCGTCGTGGGACAGAGTATGAAATCCATGATCCTATGTCTTACTGGTCTAATCCTCGGCCTGTATCCGCTAACCAAGCGGGACATATTATACCGGCAAGTCAACTGTTCACGTATTCAGAATAATTATTTTAGATCAGAGTCTTCTACGCTTGGCACGTGTTATGGGCTGGCCCATCTCCAGGTACAATACAATCGAATTTTATTATGCTATGCCGCAATCAACGAAGCAAACTCATCGCAGTCCCCAAGTGCCACATAATCCAGAAGAGATTCAAACTCCCGTGGCGGCCGCTCTTTGTTAACCCACACGGTGAGGCCGTTCCTCCATTTTGCCGCTCGACACAGTTCTGCTGCGAGTCTGTTCGGTGACTTAATCTGCAATCTTGTCCCCGCAATAATGACTGCGTCCACCTTTTGAAACAGCTCGTCCAACAATTTATCTCCAATCACGGACTCTGGTCCGGCCCCATAGAGGAGTATTTTGGATTGTAGCACCCCAACACCGTGTGATCGTTTCCCCATCTGCACTCGTTCCTTATCAACCGTCTCACAATCTGGACACGGTGACATAATCCTTGCTTGAAAGTCTTCTGGGGCTACCTGGAAGGCATGACTGCTTCGCCTCTGACAAACCAGCGTATCCAGTCGCCCATGAAGTTGGACAGTCTTGCTAGACAACAAAGGCAACTTGTCCTCAAGGCAGTCGATATTCTGCGTGAGATTACAGAGGAGCCGGTCTGTCCCAGCGAAGCAATTGAGAAGGTGGTGAAACTTGGTGGGGTCGGCTTGGGAAGCACAAGTTCCCATATTAGAAATCATCTCGTGGAAATCTGAGCTGTTGACCCGTACATCGAACAGGTTGCGGCTGCAGTTGCGGCCGGAACTATTGCGGAAGTCGGGGACTACAAGAGTATATTAGATGAATTATCTCATGCATCGGAGAGGTGGAAGACTCACTGCCCGCATTCACAGAGATGCCAGCGCCACTTACGACCGCAATCTTCTTTCGAGTGGAAAATATCTCTCGCAGCGCAGCGAGGCGTTCAGCTTGGCCGGCGAGATGGCCACAGCCCGCGGTAAGTTGGCGTATGTCAAGGTAGCTTGGTCGTCCTGCGTCCCCCATGCGACTGCGACATGTGGGTGCTGGCTTATTGCACGGTTTGTGTCGTCGAGGTTGACGCTCGGCTAGCTTTGTAGCACGCTGATGTCTAGCCATGATGCTCCAGGTTCCAGATGGATGTGTGGACGTGTTATTGAAGAAAGAGAGATACTAGAATGAACTTGACGACAGGATTGGGGTGGGAGATGCTCATATTTATACTTCAGACCGCATTGATCTTGGGCCTAGGGAGTGAGTCCTGCGCAAGGCAGATACCCTCGATTCTGAACGTCATGCCCAGAAAGCCATTGACCCGGATTTACTCACGGAGTACTAGCTCTCGGGCAATGATTCGGTGGCGATTTGCTCCTGGATCCCTGATATTCATGCAGTGCTTGTGACTCGCTGGTTTCTCGTATCAACTCTTATCGTGGGCGACATTCCGGCCATGTGGTGTCGAACCAAGTTGAGCAGATCGACCGATTGCCCAGATGATCTCATATGAAGCAAAGGTGCTCAACCTTGTATTCTTGGCCTTCAAGTGATGTTCCTTTGGATGGGATGGATGGCATCCGCGGTTTAGCTGGCTTGTGTATTTCGATGATACTTCCGGTCAAAGGCGCAAACATTCATGAGGGTGTACAGATTCTCAAATGACATTTTACCAATTCAGGACGAGTCAACTTCTGAAACACTGCATAGGACGAGGGACATCTGCCGCCTCTGTCCTTTGAAATTAGAGAATGGTGATGTGTAAAGTGAGATCATGTATAAAATAGTACACGAGGGATAGATTGCATCTGTTCATGACCGTTGGAGCACCCAAAATCTGTACGTGATGTTCTCATCCACAAACAAGCCCACGCTGAATAGTTTTGAAACGGCAACACTGCTTTCCCTCCCAGTGCAGGTTCAATCTGCAAGAAGGGCACTTCTTCATTCTTTGTTCTACAGCCCACCGTCGAATGCACCTACGGCAGAATGTGTGACCTATTGTGGTCAGACCACTATCTATATCTGAGATGTGAACAAGACTTACCACATGATGTCCGAATCAGATCACTCCCCTGCGGCGCCCCTTGATCAATTTCATCGGCTGACGGCGTGTAGCAAATCGCGCATTCAAGTCCAAAGATTTGACAGGCCTCTTGTGTCCCTTTATCAAAGTGGTCACTCTTAGGGCACCAGACATCTTTGATTACAGAGCTGGATTCGCGTTCCTGTTCTTGGATGTTACCAAGAAGGCATTCGCCGCACAAGACCTGCAATGAAAGTGTCAGCTCATTCACTAGACCACCGGGTGGAATACCATACACAGCCACATGTCGTAAAAACAAACATGCGCGAGACATAGCCTTGGCCCTGCCCAAGGACATTTGAGCAAATAGCGCAATGCTCGACATCGACAGTGAGGTCAATGACTTCGATGGTAAGGTCGATAACTTCCACGGCGGGATCTCGTCCAGGAATTGCTTCAGAGAAACTTGGGGATTGGCCACAATGACGTTTCTGAGATGGCTCCGAATCCCCGTCAACATCAACTGAAAATGGGACCTGTCCGGTGGGCTTGCGCTTCCGGCTCTTGTTTGCGAATTTTGGGACGTTCTTGTGACTCTCGTCGATCATCTTTTCAGCAAGTGGGACGTCGCCGTTATCAATATCGTCGATATCACCGTCTGTTGTAGAAGAAATGTTTCCTATGCTATTTTAGTTAAAGTCCCACAGCTAGATACGCACATACTCTGAGGTCTGGCTAGGTCGCGAATTTGCTCAGAGAAAGAGCCTGGCAGCCCATGGTGTCTGTCTAGGCAGTAACTTTGCTCAGAGAAAGAGCCCGGAAGCCCATGGTTACTCATGAAATTCCAATAACTGGGTTGTACTGACGACATAATGCGGGTTGAAAGAAGATACGGTACAAGGTGACTGCAGAGAGGAGGAGGAGATGGGATGGGAGAGGTAGTTATGGTCGTCGGCTGCGAGGGGCAATCCATGGAAATCCATGGATGCTATTGTCGCTGAGCCTTTGATGTGGAGCATCGCTTCCCATTCTTCGCATTAGCGGTAAGAAGGATGATGGTCATGGGTCCAACCGGAGCTGGCTTCACCGGACGAGTTGAGTATTCATGCCGACCCTTAATGGCCTTACTCTCTCCGAGACCATGACGTCGAGCATCACTTCTCCGTATCGCCGGCGCCCTGCATGATGCCCAAACGGTAGGAACTGAATTATCCATGTCGAACGGTGAATGCAGCCAAGCAGACGCTTCCCTGGTAATTCCTTTAGCTCCACGGCACAAGTTAAGTCATTCATGCAGGTCCATGAACCCTACCATTGTAGCCTCACCCATGAGGTATGTTTAGCAACTTGACGTTAATCGCATGGATCCGTCATCACAGCTGATCTACTTCCACTTGATCATCATCATGGCTCCGCTATCATGAATTAGGCAGTAGGAAGGGGTGGCACCCATGATACAGGTAGGTGACAGAGCGGCCTGTTTATGCTCCGACGCATGAAAGGGACGTCATGATCCGCTTCGACGCAGATGAAGAGGACGTGATCTGAGCTACAAACTGGGAGGACCAGGCGCCCGCGGAATGTGAATTCGGACTTCGGACCTATCTCTTTCCGATGCTTCATGTCGAGCAGAAGGGGAGCTGAGCTATGCTAAGGAAAGACTGATAACGTTATCTAACACGGATTGGTGAGTTACTAGTTTACAAAGCTCGATACAGGCTTGACAACGTCGAGAGAGCAAGTAAGAAGGACGAAATGAAGGTAGATAGCACGTTAGAGATGATCAAGCAACTTCGAGATGAGAGCTCTCATAAAGGGAAGATGCACGAATCTGCGGCTGGCGAGGAGAATTCTATGATATGATTGAAGGAAGCGCATGCGTGTAGAGGTTGTGGAGGAGTTTTGAGGGAATAAGCATGGCCACTAAGTGAATTCAGTAGAAGTTGAAGCATTGCCGGTCGAGGAAGTGATGATGCAGAAAATATAATAGACTCGGTCGTTAACCGAGGAGGCCCTATACGGAAAAAGTTTCATCCGACCCGGGCTTGCGTGAACATTCAGCACAGCGATCTCGCGAACCATGTTCAAGGATTCAAGCACAAGTAAATCTAGAAAACTCATTGAAATTGTTTACCCATGACAACCGTTCGGTCTTTTAGGCTTTAACATGTATTCCCATGGTTACGAATCCAATGTGTGCATAAACGTTTGGACTCTTTGAGCAGCCATTCAAGTCCAGAATGAGGTCCAGTGGCACCAGGAGATACACGTAAAGACTGAAAGGTAGGTTCAAGTCACGTCCGACCTCCACGTCCGGAGATAACTAGTAGATTGCACTTAAAATTGCGTTCATTTATTCGACGGCATCATTGTATTGTACAGCTCCCCAAACTCTTTGTCATGGGCAGTACCCCTCGCCCAGGCATTTGTCCTACTCCTCCCAAATTGCAGATGACTTCACTACCGTCCAAGTTTAATTGTTGCCCACAACCCTGTCGTCTTGCTAGCTTGCCCCTCATCCTTTTAATTCGCCAATAAAGCTATTCCAAATGCCAATCCCGGTGCGTTTCGATAAAGTATTTACAATAACGGAAACGCTCAAGCTGAAATTCGATTAGAAATCTGTAGAGTTCAATGGGGGTTAGGTCTACTCACCTTGCAACCCCGGCTTTCTGTCGCCCTCTTCTGTTGGGCTTTGGTTCTCTCGCACCCACGTCCCGTTACAAGCTCTTTAAATGACACTTGGCTAGGGGTTAGTCTAGGAGCCTCTCTCCACCGGCCAGGCTTCGTGATTTCCGTCCAGGGCATCGAGCGGGAAATGTCTGCCCGTGTTCTCAAAAGCACTGCACTTGGACAGAATTTGAATGACCGAACGCGCAATCCTTCCAAGTAAGGAACGAGATATTTGGGTGTTTTTTCGAACTCCTGAACATAGGTAGCGTCTTTCCGAGGTAGCAAGCCTGTCAACCAGTCTTCCGTGTACCAATTCCCTGATATCCGAACTCTATTCCCAAAGAAGACGACCTCGTTCAGATTTTGACAGCCTGACAACAAGTCAATCGTGTACCGGTCTCCGAGTGGGTACCGTAACGCGAGACTTGTAATCGATGTATAAGCTTGTTCACTTATTGATGTCAGAAAAACACCAAGATCCTGTCGTGGCCTTGCGAAGAAAAAGCAGTTTGACTTGTACAGAACTGTCTCAGCTTCCTTGTAGATTTGTTTGCATACTTTGAGGATTGCAATGAAATGAGCTGGGAGGCAATGTAAGTCTTCTCGAGGATGGGAAGTGGAACGATTTCTGTGTATAATCCGTGTGTATGTGATCGGTATCGGCCTGTCGCTGACCAAAAGAAGGACGTATATCATTAAACGAACTTCTACAGGAAGCTTGGTGAGGATACTGTTGTTTAATGTAGGCTCGAGTGCAGACGCGGCCATGGCTGAGTGTGGGAAAACAGAATATTTGGGGTGATGAGAGCAGTCACAACCTGGTTTGTTTTGGACTTTGTTAAGAGAAAATTTTGAAGAGGCAAAGAACTTATTATATGGCTAAAGGCTCCATGGGACAACTAAGGATTAGTACCTGCTTCGACGCATGACACATCATAGCTGAGCGTCGACATATCGCTACCAGTAGAGCTGCGTCACCATGTGTCATGTAGCAGGAAGGATGATCGTGGAGGGATTCAACAGGGACTTGAGAACCGTTGCACTTGAGCTGCACATGCTTCAGCAAACGAATTATCACTATCACTGGCGTCATAAAGCAGCAGGCAGGAGCAACTATATGCCGAGGAAGTGCCGGCTTCATGGGCTTGAGTTGGTCATGCTGAGATGCCTGGGGAGAGGCGGCACAACTACTTAGCTGACATTGTCTGCGAGCATAGCTCCTCACCGGACAGCAAAAAGGGCAATGATGCTCGCGCAAGTGGCCATTTTTCGTAGTACAATGGTAACAAATGGCTCCACCTTGGCTGCTCCATTGACGTTTGAATTGCTCATTTGCCAACGCATAAACCTTCCCATGGCAAGCAAACATGCCATCACAGCCGCGCCCTGACTTTTGCCTTGGTCAACTATCAGCTGGGCCGTCTCAGCCCGAAAGATGCCGGAATTGATGCAATTTCAGGCAAGTGCTTCCATGGTGCCCAACTCCGACGCATGGATATCGTCTTGGGAAATGGTGGCTCCACTTTGCATCCAGGCAGGTGCTGGCGTAGTGTATTACTCATGTATGAAAGAAGGCACGGCGTTTTGTTAATCGCATCCAGCCCTCCTATTGAGAAACGGGAGCTCGCGATTGGGCAATAGCATGGATTGGTGAACGGGAGGTAACAATTTACCACTGGATGAAGAATGCTGGAAACAGGTCTATTTATTCCTCCAAGGTCTATCTGAACCAACATCCCCCCCCCCGCCGAGTTCATCTTTTTCTTTTCACAGACTCAGCAAGACGAAAACAAATACCTGCAACATGGCAAGCTTTTTAGATGAAGTCCGCCATGACCTCAGCCTAGCAGAGACAGAAAAGAGGCACCTTCAGCATTCAATACAGTCCCTCTCTTCACAAGTGGATACGCTCATTGACGAGGTCAACTCCAATGAAAGGGAGCTTTCTTGCATAATTGACATGTTTCGTCAAAGGCAAATCAAATTTGAGCAAAAGATTGACTATTGTCGACGTCAAGAGCGTGAACAAAATGAGGAGCTCTCAAGAACCGAACACAAGATCTTCTAGTGAGTATTCTAATATAATTCCCCAAAGGGTTAAATTCATTATCTACAGTCTTACAGGGCTTGAAATCCTGAAAGGACCGTTAGATTTTGGCAGGTTCCCGGAGGAGATTCGAAGGATGGTTTTGGAGTGGACTCTCGTCGAGGATTCGCCAATCGATTTCGGACTGCATTCTTCAAAAGGCCATCGATCCAGAAGATTAGCTATCTTCCGAACTTCCAAGCAGATATATACAGAGGCCGTCGCTGTGTTCTACCGTCAAAACAAATTTGCGATGGACGGGACGAACCTAGAGCGCTTCCTATCTCCAGAAAGAGTCAACTATGTAAGGCACCTGTCCTTACATCTGGACAGTGATATTTCAATCACTAGGGTTCTCCGAGCTATTGAGAGGTGTCAAGACCTTAGAAGTCTCCACATCTGCTTGGTATCAGTGCCACGTTTCCAGGGCCGTGCAAAATGCAACGAAGAGCGTATGAGATTGCTGAAGTTCAAGAGGTCCACCGCGTTGGGGCAGATCAGTACGGAAGTCTACCGTTCTTCACCCCTCAAGATGATTTTGGAGTCATTACGTTCCATCCTGCAGAGTATATTAGAAGGGGGTGGATTTGAGAAGCCATTACGAAAGAGTTCTAGGATTGATTCACACAGTACTGATAAAATAAATGGTCCAGCTGGGAAATGAATGGTAAACTCATGAGTGGTGAAATGATATTCATTGCTCGGGAGTGTAAGTGGCCTTCTCACTAGTGCAGTGGAGCGAGAACGCTAATGGATTCAGACGCAATGGCAAAGGAATGTCCCTTCCTGCTTGGAAGACAAGTTTGCGATGGCTGAGAAGGATTTTTTCGGATGGTGAGGAGCGTATTTTATGAGAGCTTTCTGGGAGGCTTCTTAGAGTAATGACTTTTGTTTGGTTTTGCATGTGTTTAGAGTTTAGAGTTTAGAAGAGAAATGGAAGCATCTTGTTTTGCTGCATTAACTCCCGTCGGCCTTGAAACACTGGCTTTGAAACACTTTTCGAGGAGGTCCTTGACAGTTTGGCTAGGAAAACATGTTACTTGAATTTACTATCTGATAATTGATGATTTAGCCGTTGGATGAAGTTATGGACACTGCAGGACACTGAAAGGATAGAAATATCCCTCACTCAAGGCGCAGACACGCTGGCCAAGTCCGCGAGCAAGTGGGAGCTAATTTCATTAACATAACGAAGAGCAACGCGAATCTAAAGTTTGCTTATCCGAGAGCCAGATACTATTGTACACATATCCGAGCCCAAAGTTGCCATGGACATATTAAGCATCTCTAATGGAAGTTTGAGCTCAGATAGAAAGGAAAGAACTGCGATAGAGGACCCACGTTATTCGGTCTGCGAATGACGTGGTGACTTGGTCGGGTTTGTTTGCTTAACATTTCCTGATGTTGACACCCCCTTAATTCGTTCGATCGTTTGTGCCATTACCGTGATGCAGTTGGTGGCACCCCAGAGCAGGTGCATATTGTTTGCGTCCCTTGGGTCGTGAAGCTGTTTGACAATTTCCAGGAGCCTCTGCTCGTGCTGATGATAATGTTCAAGCAACCTTGATTCGTGAAGCTGGCCGATCTCCGCTGGCGGAGTAGCACTGCTCTTCGGAGCCTCCTCCAAGTCAGTCGAGTCGGCCTTACGCTTCCTACTTTTTGTAAGCTCATCAGATACGGAATCATATCTAATAGCTTTGCTTTCAGTTGGTGCAAGGTCATTATGAATACGCTTGATATGGTCTCGGAGATTCCAATGGCGGGGGAAACCGTTTCCTGGAACACTACGCTCGCAGCCTTCGTGGGTGCAAAGGTGTGGTTTGTCCCCATGTCCATGCATACCATGAGCTTCACGCTCATGGCGAAGAAGGCAAGCAGTTGAAGAGAAACGGGGATTCCCGCAGACAGCGACCTTGCAACGGTAAGGTTTCAAATGGGAGTCCACCTGTCTGCTATTCAAAATGATGTGGTCAGTATTAAAAATCAAGAGAACAGACTTAAATAGAATCTTACTCATATTCGCACTTAAGCTTTGCTGGCTGGTGCTGGCACTCTTCCTGGTCCTCCCACGGGCAGTGGTAAAGCCCATCTCCATGAGGAGTCACATTTTGGTATAATGGATGGTCCCGACCGCTATTGTCAATGCCAAATCTTAGAGGTTCATTGGGCGTTTCCGAAATCTCTCCTGAGCGATGATATCTGAAGGTGGCTGCCAGGTCGCTGATTCCAGTAGATTGTCTCGGCTTTGGTTCTCTCATGACCCTGTTACCAGTCACATAAGGGACATATCCACTAAATTATTTGACGATCTTGAACATACCTGGGGGATAAACGATTCGGCGAGAAGTCCAAAGGTTCATTGGTTGGTGCATTTATTGTCTGTGGGTGAACCACTTCCCCAAATAGTGTTGAAGGTGATGCTTGAGATTCTAGGGAAGTCAAGGTATTGCGCCATATTGGTGGAGAGTCGAAGAATATCTCTTGGCAAAACTCCGAGCCTTTGGAGAATTGTGTATGGCTGGCAAGCCTTTTTGGCTCGGCAGATAAGGGCTCAAATACTTCGTCTGCGGTGGCAAGAGAAGTGAAGGAGTGCGCCGTACTCAATGCAGCATTGTCGATGTTTGACGAAACAATGCTAGGGTCTTCGTGCAATACAGGCCAATATCCCGAGAAACCCTCGGAATCTGGAAATTGAGACCTTTGGAAACGATCCATTTGCTCTACGGCTGTATCTATAGCAGGAGGGTGCTGATCTGTGATGTGATCTCGTTAGCCGTATCGTAGCATACACCGGGATTGGTTTACCTTCTTTTGCTCACTCTTTAGATAGGTA
The DNA here is from genome assembly GCA_002685535.1 of Deltaproteobacteria bacterium. GTDB lineage: Bacteria > SAR324 > SAR324 > SAR324 > NAC60-12 > Arctic96AD-7. The sequence goes on along the minus strand of NYXK01000109.1, from coordinate 83,100 downwards.
ACGAACCATGGATCTATAAAATGTTGTTGAATGTTGCGAACATCAAGGTGATTAATACTCAGCGCAGGCAAAAATCTCCAGGCCATGACGAAAGCTCAACAGCTTCGGAGCCAGCTAAAGTTAGTACCCATGAACCCTGAGACTTACAAGCGGAACCAGGACTGCGAAGATCAACGTCCTGGTCGGCCATGTAGTGACAAATGTGAAGACCCACCACACAGTTCAAGCAAGGTTTGGTTGATCACACCGAGCTAAAATTGTAACAATGATCATGCTGACGCTCAGGATGCTACCGCTGCCTCGCCACTGACAGTTCCTTGAATGATCCTCCGTGGCGCTGTCTCGGACGGAGCTAAGACGGCTCTCATGCAATTTGGGGCGAGTGCTTCTAAAGCTGTTCATCCTCCGACGCATCCACGCAGACTAGCGGGTCTCCAGACAGGCTCCCACGATCAGGGACCACCCACATCAACAAAGGGATCCTAACTGGGTTTGCCACCAGCTGATGAAGTAGTAGGTTTCAGAGCCAGGCAGAGAGAGTCCATCTTGCTATGGATTTGAATCGGACCTGTATCTCACCGATCCTATGCATATCAAGCAGCCTAGGCGCTTCCACAATATTCTGGGGCAAAGTCGGTCCAGCTGCCATAGCGGATCAGGAATGGTGAGCGTAGATAGAGGCAAACTGGATAGCTCCTATCAACGAGTGATAATGTCTTTCCACTTGGAGCCTATACTCATGCGGACACGGGAGGACGACGATGCCGCGTTCAACTGAGGAAAGTGGCGCGAGTCCCCGACGACGTAGGCAGGGTTTGGGGCCTGTGTGCCGCCTTCAAAATCCCACCCCGATGGTTAATCTAGGCCACGAAATACGGAATACTTGAAAAGGCATCTCCATCACACAAAGCTGGTAAGGAACGACCCTTCCCATGGAGGATAAACAACTAGTGGTGAAGGTGAAGTGAATCTTCTTCGGTACTTTGGCGCACTTAATTGGATAAGCCTTTGGCAAGAAAAGTTCAAGTCCAAAGCGCATGATAGCGAGCCTGTCTCTGCCTCCTTGATCGTGCACGGGCCACGGTGCCGAAGTGCGGCACCGTGGCCCGTGCACGATCAGCCTCGTTGGGGTGTTGAACACCCACTGCAGCCGTCGCATAAACATTCTTTTCCCTGTCCCTTTAAGAAATTCCGTCCACAAAAGGCCGTAATTTCGCAATTGTGCGGAATTTCACGAGTTGCGACGAGCATCTGCCTCCACCACCCAGATATCTTCATTACACGGAACTTTGTAGAAGGGTCGCACGAGTGATTCACCTTCCTCACCCAATTGCCTCTTTCTCTCGGGTAAATCTGGGCGACAGGCTCATCATTCAGATCGGGTCTGATAAACTCCATAGGCCAGCCATCTTCGTGCGTCTCTAGGGGCACGATTTCCCCGCAAAATTCCCCTAGGATTTGATCTTTTAAGTACGTCAAGCCAATCGCACGAACGCCTTGCCCCTTTCGCCCTTCATTCGTGATCCGAGGCTTGTTCTCAGGTAAACAGGTAGTGATGCAATCGCAAATGTTTTCCTTTGTGCATAGATCGCATAGCTCGCATTGCCGATCAGAAGAGGGAACCCACATAGGGTGCTGTGGCCAGTCCCAAAGCCAACGGTCCGGTTTAGGCCAATCATATTTCTCGGGCTTGTACTCATTTTCCGTTATCACATGGAACTTCGCCATGAACGGATCCAGCTCTTTCATGGACATTCGAGAGATCTCTTTTGGATCTTCACCCTCCCATTTGAACTCAGGGACTTCCGCGTCAGACAAAATCGATGCTTGAAACGTTTTCCCCACGCGACACAAAGGCTGTATAAACTTATTGGTGTTTAGAAGAGAGTGAAACAGCTCGATATCTCTGCCAGAGAGCTCCTTAAACGCACTTCCAGACACGTGGAGATTTCCCCCATTCTCCCGGTTCGGAGGAATGAGGCACAAAAGGCCATCGAAACTGCCACATATTTTTTTCCATCGCCGGCCTTCGTCAAGGTAGCGATGTAACTTCTTGCGGTTCGTTCTATCGTTCTCCCACCTAAGGCCATTTATGAGGTTTGTAATAGCCACTGGATCTGCTTGCACCCGGCCGTCCTTTTTCCCGTCTATCACTTCCACTAGCTTCACCTTCGCGAAGCGGTCCAAGAACTCGGTGAGGTGTGACTTTTTCTCTAAAGCACCAATGGCTTGTACGAGTTGCACAGCGGGAGCACCGCCATTATTCTCGAAAAACGGTTTCGACCGATCTCTCCAGCTATAGATCAGAGAGCACAAGTGATGAAAGGCCTCTTTCCCACAAACGGCCTCCAAGAGACTGCCTATTTGAGGCGGGACTAGGGGCGTCCCCGACTGGGACTCGGCCGGAATTGCCTTCCTTTTCGACGGGATAATACTCGGTTGCAGGGCCGTGACTCTGTCTCGCGGTAGACGCGTCCTTTTGTTTGCTTGAACCTCGGCCTGTATTGCATTCCTTTTCGAAGGGATAATATTCGGTTGTACCGCTGTGACTTTGTCTCGTCGCGGACAGGTCCTTTTGTTTGCTTGAACCTCGACCAATGGACGCCCCTCCGCACGAAGTCGTAAGTCCGCTGCCGTTATTGCATGCGGGTGGCAGGTTTTCTGACAAAATTTGTAGCCCTTGGGAATGGTTGGCAACGAACTGGGTAAAAGGTTGATTGCAATGGCGTAGTTGCCATCCCCCTCATTTAAGACCTGGTGATATGTTCCGCGCATCGTTACGACACCCTCTCCTGGTTTAGTATAGATAAGAGAGTACGGAATCTTCCACTCGTCCAGTTTACTCGGGAGAATAGCACGGCTAAGATGGCGTACGGCCTGGGAGCAAGTTGCCATCCCGGGAAATTCCTGACGCATGTGACGCTCTAGTTCTTCCCCGTAAGCTGGCTCTACTAGAAGCCAAAGTTTGTGGCCCCCAGATCGTAACAGATTTAATGAGAGAAACTCTGCATCCTCCTTATGCATGATTGAAAAACACACCCCGCCGCTGAGATAGGCATAAGTTGTCCCAATGCCGCTAAGGTTCTCATAACCATCTATTCGTTTCAGACCTTCTCCTGGGCTAAGCTCAATATCTGGAAATAGAGGATCCCCGATCACGTAAGACATGTCTTGTGGAAGCTTCCTGAGCGTTGTCTCCCAAAACTGTTTTAATTCTTCCTGAGACCAGGACTCCTTCTGGCTTTCAGGAAGGGGAAAGCCAGGGAATACAATTTCGCGATTTTGTTCTTTACTCAGCTTGACGAAGCCTTGAGAATCCGATTGGGAAGAGAAGTTCGTGCAATGATCTTTCCCCGGCTGCACAAAACTAGCCTCTCTCACATTGAGAGGTGGTAAGTCTCCGACTGTAATTTTGAAAAAGCCCTTTTTCTTGACTCTTGGGTCGGAAGAGAAGCGCTCCAGCTTTCCTTCGTTGAGGTTTCCGCTAATGTCTTCATAATTGCAGTGAAACGTTGGTGCGTTGCCTTCCTCGGACTGTAGATCAAGAAATGCGTCATTCAGTTGAGTCGTGCGGCTGAGAGATTCGTTTAAAGACGCTGGTCTGAGCGAGGACTCGCAGCTAACAGGTACTTGATGGGCCTGTGGCGGAGGCTCTTTTGTCGTGATATTCTGGCCTGGAGGTGAAGGTGGAGATGGGAGCCCCACTGGCTCAGGTGCATTGGTGGCCACTGATTCTTGCTGTCCATTTTCAGGAATTGCTGGAGGCACCTGTTCTGCACACTGACGTTGTGAGGGAGCTTCATACTGCAACTCGGCTTCTGGCGCAGCTTCAGCATTCGTCGCTGATGCATCGCTTTGCGAAGTGCCAGTGTCCGTGGATGAGCGTGTGTCGAGCGTCTTCTTGACGCTCTTTAATTCTGCTGAAATTTCATTGAAATGCTGAACAATTTCCTCCACCCATTCCGGTCGTCCGCTTGGGGTCTTGGTGCGAACTGAGTGGCGCCGCTTGGGGTGCTTCGAGGTGAGAGATTTTCGGATATGGTCGAATACGTTCGATAACTTGTCGAGTCGCCTCTCAAGAGCTTCTACTTTCTCCGTGAGGTCTGCCATCGTGAATCTCAAAGAAAAGATAGAAACGAGATGCGCTTTGGACGGGTTGCTGAGATTGATGCTGAACCTGTAAGAGGAGAAGTGGTCCAGAGGTCGCGTCGGAAATTATCAAATGCTGACTCAGCCGATCAGGCTCGGTGGAGCCCCTCCTCCCCCTCCTGGTACTCGTGTGACTTACCGCCTTTTTAACGTTAAAGTGGCAGAAAACCTAACCCAACAACAAACGTCAAAAATTAAGTTGCCCAGTCGCCGCTGATTGCGTGTATTATTTCAGAAGTATAAATAGGAACCTGAGTATCAAAAGCATAACGAATGCTGCATAGTCACTCTTGGCCTTGTCCCGGACAAACAATACGTTCATTTAAGCCGGCTTCGCAGGCATGAAGGACAACTCAGTTATGTGATCTTCAGAGCCACAATTCCAGCCTCATGCCAACTCGAAAGCACCGTAGCCGCGGAGATCCACGTGACGGCAGAGGTGTGCCACGAGTATTTAGCATATAGCCCTAGTCTTCGAGTAGATAATCATGCCCAAGACAGAATGCGCTGACACAGGGATTGTACAACGGCGGCTGCTGTGCGTCCCGAACATGACGATCAACGCATAGACTACGCTGAATGGGTGAAGCATCATCGTATTTCACCGATAACCTCAGCGGTTAGGCTCAGGATCAGGTCTGAACATTTGCTGGTTAATCCTCCAAGGCGCAACCGCAACCACTTCCCGGAAAATCATTATGCGACGGTAAAATCTCACCAAGGAGAGCCTTGGTGCTCAGTTTTCGCCTTGACTTCGGGGAATCACAAATATTCTGGGTCCTCGGCAGCACATGGTTCACCAGAGACCTGGCCATTATTTGCATGAATTTCCCTGAACGGCATGTCAGGCCTTGATACGAGAACCACCTTTGAGATATATCCACAATTAGGCCAATCGACCATACAATAGTCGCTCTTGGTTCAGCATGAATTTCAATATCCCGGAGGAGCAGCGCCGACCAGCCGATCCATGAGTGGACTATAGTTGACTTCTCCTCCCACACAATCTTGCCACAAGGTGAGTTAGAAGCACAAGCCGTGCTAAAATTTCCAAGGATCCGTTCTCGGTGTAAGTATCGTCGTTGCATGAATTTCGACCCTATCGAGACCTAAATGCAGATCTACACCGGTTCCCTAGTATACCTTACAAGGCAGAGCACTCTCATGTGGTGCTTCGGTACCAGGATATGTTCCAATCACAGCTCTACCTTGCGTCTGCCCATAATCAAGCCTGTAATCGCTTTTTTTAGAATGTAGAAGGTTGGTGCTCATGTCAACACTTAATACAAGCGTCTATTCTAAGAGCATGATGAGCAATCTTTGATTTGGTTATTTTTTCACATTCACGAGTCAATGGAAGAATATCTGGAACCTCACCGAGCATGATGGGGCCCGATTATGCTCTTTCCAGGGGACCGATTGTGGGTCCCTGTACATTCAAGGAAGAAGGATCACTAGGGATTACCCAAGTTATTTTAAGAATTGGGCCTCAGCACTGTTTGAGCCAGACGCTAAAGCAAGGCTACCTTGAGGGCTCCTCTTTTAGTGGTTTGCCACACTCCACCTCTTCTCAAAACGCAAAATAATCAGATTGCGAGCATCCCAACTTCAAGGAATAAGTTAGTCACTGAGACGGTGTATAAAGGATCATTGTTGCCCACCGAGAAGTCTTCAATCCAAGCCAAACATCGACCAGAACGGCAACAAGCCAGTTAGTCCAGATCAATCACTTCACCGTCACCTCAGCCGTGCCACATCTATCTTATTTTCATCCTTACATCCGTCCTCCAGAAAATCCAAATTCATCTGGAATCATGTCTTCTGAACCACGGCCTCAGCTACATAAAGGCCAACCATATCAACCAATTTCTGGCAATGGCACAAGACTGCAGCCGCATCCAGTCAACCAAGACACCCTCACTATTGACCAACGCCTCTATGGTGCAAATTCCGCAATCAGCGAATCCTTAAATATATTGTCTTCCAATCGCGAGACTATTACGAGTTTAACCCGCACTTGTACGACTTATCAGCGACAGCTGGAAGATTGGTCCAAAGCATACACAGATCTAGAAACAGAGCACAAGAAGACTAGTACCGATCTCGAGAATATGAGTCGAAATCACAACTCCCTTAGGGCTCAGCTTGACGAGGCTAGTCAATGTTATGATCTGAGCGTCCAACAATATAAGAGAGAGCTCCAGGCCATGAATCAATGGGAGTCGAGAGAACACCAAACCGCCCTAGCCCAAGCTCATGGTATGCTTACTGCTGCTGAACGGGAGCTCAATGAGATGCGAGAGATGAAGGGAGAACATCAAAGCGACCTAAGGAAAGCTCATGGCCAACTTGATACCGCCCAGCAAAATCTGGACGAGCTACGCAAGGAGAAGGAAGATTTGATTCGGGAGCATCGAGACGCGTTGGTTGCGGCTGAGGATCGTGCAGCAATTGCCAATAAGAGGATCATTGAGCTTGAGGAGCAGCATTTGTATGAACGACTGAGCTCAGGGGAAAAGATTATAGAGCTGGAGAAGAAGGTAGACTCGATCCGGGAGCACCGAGACGCATTGGCTACAGCTGAGGAGGCAGCGGAGAAAAGAATCGCTGAACTCGATAAGGAGAATTCACACTTGATCCAGGACCGAGACGCATTGGCTACAGCTGAGGAAGCAGCGGAGAAAAGAATCGCTGAACTCGAGAAGGAGAATTCACACTTGATCCAGGAGCACCGTGACGCGTTCGCTGCCGTTGAAGGTCGAGCAATAGTTGTCGTAGAAAGGGTTGCAGAACCTGAGAAGGAAAAGGTAAGCGCCATGTAGGAACTTTAATCACGGCTACTAAAAAATAGTTCTAGGAACTCGAAAATATGCACCTGACGGCTGAGAGTGGAGCATCGGCTGCAGAGTCTCCGGTGGCCTCTCCGGAAACTATTCCGTCGCCAAATACTCGGAAACGACCGAGATTTGAGAGCCAACAAGATGGAGGCGTGCAGCAGCAATATCGAAAGGTAAGGGGAAGGAAAGCTGCAAAGGCAATAGACGGAGATACGATTATTGTCCAAACGGAGTGAGCGGTGGAGGCATTGGGAGGTGATTGTTAACTTTGACATGGAGACGGCGGTTTTTAATACGGTGTAATCAAATTTCAGGCAATAACATCTATTTAGTATTTACAGGGTTGCCTTGACCAGTGATTCTAAAATCACTTTATCTTCAGCCTGCATGTTTTCGAAGGTTAGCCTGTCCTTAGCGATCCTCCCTTCTTTAAGGAGACAAATGGTTCCCGCCCGCCGTACGCGAGCATGTCTCCATTTGTGAAAGACTAGTTTCAAAGAACGCAGCTGGAAGAAGTTGAATGCGGATGAGATTTCACAAATCCCACCTATTTTGCTGAAGATAAGTATCTTGAGATATGGCTCAGAATTCTCCCTAAGAAGAGAAAAGTCTTGAGAGAAATTTCCTTAAGAGACCAATGTGCTATGCATGAGATTCCCATCGACCCTTGTCATGCAAGTCAAGGTCATATCCAATAGCTGCTTGCCATTCAGCACGGCACGAAAAGTTCCCTGCTCTTTGCGACGAAAAGCCATTCCAGTCCCCTTGATCACGTGATCGAGTAGTGAGGGACCCGATGCGGCTCCTCGTCGATCCCGGATATAATTAGAATTAGGCAAGGGAGCTGGATGAGGTGGTTGGGTTCAGATCAGGGACTATTGGACATTGGCTTTCCGCACCACCTTGTGCGCCCTGTCTCTGCACCCCGTCTCTTAGGCGAGATCGTGTGTATAGCCAATGAGATATGCTTATGTCTAGTAGACGGTCAATTTATCTCCGTAGATATGAGCGCCGATTTAAGCGAACTCATGCTACTCAGCAGTGCAGTGAAGTTGCCAGGTTTCTTAATCTTGAAGAATTACATCCAAATAGAGAGTAACTTAGTGAAGATTTTAACTTTTCTAATACCAAAGTCGCCTCATTCACAATTTGGTGGGAATTTGCAGTGCTCACTCTGAAATCTTCTGGCCATTTTTGAATATCCCTCTTTAGGTACTGGTTTTCTAATTCTGCTGTATGCAGCATCGCTGTGAGCTGGTTCGCGGCAGATTCTTGACTGCTTCTAGCCTCTCCGTAGGTTGCTTAACTGCGATGGAAGATCCCTTATTTCGTGCGTGGTCTCCACACGATCGTAGTTGGTTGTTGGGGATTTGGAGTCAGGAGCTAATAACAGATTCTCTAGTCAGTTCATATTGCATGTTGTAGTAAATTGCGAATCCACTGTTATATCTACATATATTTACCAGGCAATTTCGTCCAAAGTTAGAGAGACGCTCAGATTCGGAAAGTTCTATGCCTTTGATACATTCGGAAACAAGGCCCTACTAACGGGTTCAGATTCACAGCTCTTCATCTATTTCCTCTATTGTCTGGACTTCCCCCATAGCGCTTCGAAATCGGACAGATGCATCCGATAATTCAACTTGGTATTGACTTAATTCCGGTGGCTGTCGCAGATAAACACATCTGTCGGGATCGAGTAGAACTGCATCGAAACAATTACCTACGGTTAGGCCACTATCACTTTGATTAAATAGGTTTATACGTGCCGCGACAAATTTCCTAGCTATGTCTTCAGCTTCAGTACGTGTGCAGTTCAATTTCATTGAGATTAGCTGGCCACCCGGCTGACGAAGTACGAAGGATACCCTATCTTTGGTATTGCTGTATTGGTTCCGTGTATGCTCGCCCTCCTACTAGCTATTAGCATGACTCTAAAGAGGGGCATTATAATTACCATATGCTCTGAAGCGTTAATATCCTCATTCTGTCTTAACTTACGCCTTTTCCCGCGTAAAAAAACGTCCGCAGGTGGTTCTTCCTCCTCGCGTGTTAGTCGCATTCTTGCCCTAGACGGAGGTTCTATCGGTGTTATCATCTGACTCTCGGGAGTCTGGTGAAGTACCATCTGATTTTCCGGGGTCTGAGGCCGAATTATTTGATTCTCTGGGGTCTGAGGTCGAACTATTATTTGATTCTCCGGGGTCTGAGGTCGAACTATTATTTGATTCTCCGGGGTCTGAGGTCGAACTATTATTTGATTCTCGGGCGTCTGAGGTCGAACTATTATTTGATTCTCTGGCATCTGAGGACCTACCATCATCTGGCTCTCTGAAGCTTGAGGTTGAGCTATCATATGACTCTCTTGAACCAGGGGATTCATATCCCAAGTGAGTTGACTTGGTCCTTCCGCTGGGTCGGCTTGTGTGGTGCCGGGTGGCACGGGAGTCTGCACAGCGCTTGTGGTATCTTCAGATATCGCAGAAGTACTCGCGGAATCTTCGGAGGTGGTAGATTTTGGAGAAGAACTTGTGCTCCTATCAGAAGAAGTAGTTGCATGATCATAATCTACCTGCATAACGTCTTCTAAATCTGGTGATGGCGGATTTCCTCCCTGCTGTTCAAACAGAGAATTCTTGGGAGGTCTCCCAAAGAATGCAAAGAAGACTGACCTTCGGACAAAAAATGAAGATATCCCATCCCCTTCACCAATAGTCGGTTCATAAATGGATCGCAAGAACAGATATTTCCGGGTGCGTGAGTGCGCGTTCTCGAAAATACGACCGCATCGTCGGGAAACTGCCTCGCCAGGACCGTCAACAAGGAGAGTAGGTTGGCCACCTGGATCTGGCTTCTCGATTGCAGTGTCAAACATCCGTTTCATTCTTCTGAGGTGTCGCAGAACGAAACTCTCATCATAAGTGAAGTAATCAGGGTCCCGAGCCTCTAACAACGCCGCATATGCCACTTCAGCGTCCGGATTCTTCTGTTTTAAAATCTTAATCTCTTTCGTAGCAAACCCTAGGGTGTCCGCCAGAAGCCCGAATTTATGCCAAAGCAGCGAACTAGGCTTTTGAGGTGCGGGAAGGGCTTGCTTTTCTTCTTTCTTTGGACATTCTCCCACTAGTCTATCGAAATGTCGCATGGCGTAGAGCCAAAGGTGCAGGATCCCATACCATACCTGGTCTTCCACACTTCCAGTACAAAAAGTAAACTTCTGCGCCCCGGTCTGGACCTTAAACACACCCCCTTCTTGGTGAGTTCCGGTGAAGGCCCGCCTTAAGGCTTTGCGAATTGTTCCTTTGAAGTCCGATGGTAAAAGCTTTCTTATCGCTCTCTGCAATGGTCTGAGATACTTCACGTCCTCGAATAGAGTATGGATTGTAGGGATTGGATCTTCGATGCTACTCAAGCGCGTCCAGATCATTTCCCGCTGGTTCTGGGCACGAATCAAAGGGAAAAGCTTTTTATTCTGCATTGGCCCCCGCAAGAGCTCAAGATCTCCTCGTGATAGCCCTGGAGCTTTTAGTTCCACCAATTTGACTGACTCCCGATCGGCTAGCTTCATAAGTTCTTGGTCGTCTCCAAATATGTAAGACCATATTTGTAAGATATGTTCCTCAAGGTAGTGTATAATTTCCTAAGGGAAGTCAGAGCGATGTCTACCATAAACCCCTTGATTACTTACCTCATCGCACTTCAAGGCCATCATTTTATCTAGAACACCGATATTTAGGCCGTCCCAGATTCCAGGTATATCTGTAAGTGCATTAAATGCCGCGGGAAAACGTTTATGCTTAAAGAAGCGGTTCAAAAATTCGCTCTTCTTCTTCGTGAGACGAGCCCACCACTTCTTTTCCGCGAGCTTGTCTTGCTCCAAGATATACTGATAAATCTTACGGTAAATTTCGCCGTCAGAGAAGTTCGTTGAGTTGGCATATTCTTCTGCTAGCTCTCTCTGCCAGATAGGATCTGAGTCTACAGCGAAATAAATTAATTGCCCGTGTTGACTAGGAGTTCTATGACTTACCATCAGTATAGAGATCTATAGTCCACCAGCGATCTTTCGGCTTTCGAAGGACGGCCTTTGCGGCCTCAATGCGCTGCCGACCGTGTAGGCACGAAAGGCGGAGGTCCAGGGGAAGTTTCAATCGCGGCGGTGTCTCCTCAGGATTTTCTAGCAAATTGTCAGGCGTCAGTTTTGACAAATCAAGAACGGTTAAGAAATCGAACGGTTCAATAAGGGCAGGCACCCGGTTTCGAGGCTCGAGACGATAGCAGCCTTCTTTTTTGAACTTCCCTTTTAATGACTCAACGATCTTCTCATTTTTTTCTCGCACAAATTCCGAGGAAAATTCGAGTTCCTCCAGGTCAACACATGCCGTTCCTAGATAATTCGAGTTCCTATCGTTGAGAACTGTCCTCTCCCAAGTGTCGACCTTGCTCTGTCTCATTTTGATCTGTGAAATTCGAAACATGCAGGTACTTGCCCCGGAATTTCATTGACTTTTGAATCGTGCGAGCGCCAGCGCCAAGGAGCCAGATTTTGCTCCATCTCAACGCCAGCGTCTGTCAAGCGCTAGCGCAATCGATGCGTCAGCGTGAGGGAGCCAGTTTTCGCTCCCTTCACAACGCCAGCGTCTGTCAAGCGGTAGCGCAATCGATGCGTCAGCGTGAGGGAGCCAGTTTTCGCTCCCTTCTCAACGCCAGCGTCTGTCAAGCGCTAGTGCAATCGATGCGCCAGCGTGAGGGAGACAGTTTCCGCTCCCTTCACAACGCCAGCGTCTGTCAACTAGCCCAGCACGCGCATCTGAGACGCCGTTAGGGAGTATTTGTATGCGCCGGTTTGTGGAGTTTTGCTCCTTTGTCAACGCAAGCGTCTGCTCATCGGGAATTATTACGGCGAGGAGTAAAGCTTTATAGTAAACCTTCATATCTCTTCTTAGATCATGGAACTACGTATCTCAAAGCCTCCGTAGTCTCGCCCTTCGCCTTTTGAACGTTCGGCTCTGCGTCTCTCATATTTCCCTTACTATTCTCTCCTGAAAACCCTTTTAAAGTGTTCTCCTCTCTTGCAAGCTTCTTTAAGAAACCCTCCTTCAGCTCCAGTTCCTCCTTGGCCTTCTCTACTTCTTTGGAGAAGTGACTCTCCGCTGATTTGCCTTGTCTTCGACGATATCGAAGTTCACGCTTTGCTTCCCGATCTTCGCTTGCTAGGAGGATTCTCTCCTCGTTCTCCTTTGTTGTAAAGCGGCGTCGACGTGATTCGGGACATGTCATCCGTAATGTGTTAGGGGGGACTTGAATTCTCGGCGCCATTGTTAGAAACCTTTTGAAGATTCAATGAATGAGTATAAATTTAATTGGTAAATAGTATATTTTGCAGAATCAGGACCAAGGTCCACAAGTTGTCTAATATAAGAACTAGATCTGACGCTTCCAGGACTCTTGCACGAGGACCTATATCTGCCCCCTATCTTTGCCCCCTGTCTTTGCCCCCTGTCTTTGCCCCCTGTCTTTGCCCCCTGCTCTGTCCTATTCTCTGCCTATCCTCGGCCACGTTCTGTGTCAGCAAAAGCATCCCCCGCCCGTTTTTACTTCTGCCCTTTTCGTTCCTAGCTCCATCCTTCTCGTCCAGTCCCGAAAAGGCCGCGGCAGCCACTGGGACAAGACGCATCACGTGGAAGGCAGAATGACAAGTATCAAAGGGCTGGCGAATTGAAAGAGACGCTCCGCAGCGCGCTCGCTAAAGAAATATCTGGAGCGTTTTCTGGATTTTCCTCCCGGGAGATTGCCATGACTTTTTAGGATCGTTGAAGCTTTCTCCTGGTCATTATCGTGCTGAATCACATGAAAGCGCAGTCACATAAGACGGTACAAGCTTGACCATAGATTTGATTTATATCATGCAATTTATTGTGTCTGTCCCTAGAGAAAGTAAAAGGCATGCACTAACTTGCATTGACTCACTGAAGAGGCCCCGGTGGTCGTCGAGCACGTGATTACAAGGTAACGCTTAAGCTACCTCCTCACTCCCCGGTTAAGCCGGATCGTATAGCAGCTACTGCTGGTAACATTCGACCAGGTTTCTTAGGATGATAGTCTGAGGCGTTTGCGCGATGAAACCAGGTCTACCTCAATTGACCGTGGTCGTGGAGTCCGGCCTTGCCGATGTGGGCGTGGCGCCTCGGAGAGAACCTCAAGTAGTTCCACGTGGTGCGCTTCTTGGTCAAACCGAGCGAACGTTGATAAAGGCATCAAATCGCGCCGACTATTTAGGAGGTGCTGAACGTCAGGAAGAATACTTTCCACGAAAGGTTCCATATCCTCTAGGGGGAGGTTCTTGACCATGTGCCTCACCACTCTATCTAGAGCCTTACCAAGTCTAGGTAGTTCGGGAAAGGCATTAGTAACGTAGCATACAAGCGCGACGACCTCGTTATCCGACAGCTCTATGTTGGTGCTATTAAACTGTTAGCTGGCGATGACCGGTTTGGATACGGAGCTACTTACATACGTCCCATTGCCTCTTGACTCGCGAGGAGGAGGAAGCCGAGCCCAAAATAGCCTGACAATCTTGTTAGCCGCTTACCAAGGCGGTTTTGCCTATGCAAGAGTTGTTTTCGTCTCTCCTTCTTTTCGACGAGACCCCAATCGTTAGGATATAAACGCTGTAAGAGGAACTCTATCGCGTAAGTAGCAGCTCCAACTCCGGGCTGTTTCTGAATCCTGGACTTCTCTATCTCGTCAACTATCCTCACGTAGTACTGATACTGGAGAATTCGGTGGAGTAGCATACGTAGATCTATATGTGTTCGCCCCTCAAGGACACTAATGCTATGTGATATCTTCACAAAATGGTCCGCAATCGAGTCTTCGCTTGACGGTGCCCGTAGGTCTGACGGATCCCACATCCCTGTCCAGAGAAGGAGTTGATCTCTCAAGAACGAGACGGCATCATCGCGAACTAATAGATCTCCAGTTCTTATAACTTCAGACAATTTGGTCTGACTCATGGCTGAGCTAAACATTGGTGTCATAATGCTAAGAGCTTGGAGGTACTTCATCGAAGGGCCAGGAGCTAGCGTGTTGCTCCGTCGGTCAGAGACGAGGTCTTGAGGGTCCGGCTCTGCACTCTCCTCACGAGAATTACAAAACAGTGGCGTTGGGGGGTCAGCGAGGCAGGTACCGCCAGGGCTGGATCGCTGCGTAGATGTCACTGATGTTGCTTTATCGGGGGAAGCGCTTGCAAAGGAGGGACTCTGAGGTAGGGAAGAACTTGGCGTCGTTCGGGAGCTAGAAGCTCGTTCACTGGGGAACGGGGATGTTGGCTGCGACGCCGAGGAGAGCACACTGACCGTAGGAGAGACAGAGTGGGGCAGTGTGGTAGCGGGAGAAGATGGACCAGTGCGTGTCGCAGATATTGGCGATAGCAGGGCCGGGGAAGTGTGGCGTTTCCCCGTACGAGCGTCTGCCACAGACTCTGAATTCAAAGGTAGAGGAGGAATATGTGAATCATTATGCGTACGCGAATATTGTAACAGGCGAGAAGGTGCCGATATAGTTGACGGATGAGCATGGGCTTTGGCAGTGTAAGATATAGCAGAGGAGACGTGCTGACCTTCAGTCTGCTTAATCAAATTCGAGGCTTGGTCTGGATCGAGGTGGAAAGATGTTAGCTGGCGGCGCGTAGAAAAAGAGAAAGCGGCAGAAGGAAGTCTGAATACTTATCTTGAGTATCTTATAACATTGAGTCTTTTCGCAGAGTATTTCTAAATCTTTTGGATTAAGCGTGGCAAGTGTGCTAAAGGTATCAAAAGCTTTGCCAAGGGAAGTGCTAAACTATAATTTGATCAGCTTGGGACGAGTAGCAAGGACTTGTTATTCTTGTTACCTCAGGATCATTCATGAGAGCTTGAGCCTGGTCCCCGTTTGTTATTATCGAAGGCACCAGAAGGGATGTTAGCTTGTGCAGATAAATTGAGATAGGGTGTGGGCAATACCATCAATTGTGCTAAAAGATACATGGCTGTGCTTTCCGCCATCGCGAGTCAAGATGGGTCGAGTGTAATCCTGTGGAATGCAAAAAGAAGATAGATCGCGTTTGGGCTATTGATTCTTGAGAAGAGAATCTTTGTTTCCGGAAAACTGAGGATGAATAAGAGGAATGTATCGATTAAACGCTAGCTGGGGTTGGTGATTGCTCCAATCGAGAACCCCCTGTCTAGTCTAGTAGAAAGAAAATGAACGAGGACAGAATAAAGTCTAGTTAAAAATCGTACATCGGGGAACAAGTGGCATTTTGAAGTGGCTGACCGGCCCCGTCCTATTTTTAGAACCGAGGGGTCAAATCTGGCTCCCCACCCTCATTCTAAAGTAGACGATTCAGGACCCAGTGTGAGATTTTAAAGGATGACGATACTGTAGCAAATCAGGTTCGGCCCGCCCGTTATCCTGCGATTACGCTGGGGTTTTATGCCCTCATGGTCAGATGAGATCCGTTTCGAGCTGAGCTGAGTTGACACACCTGAACAAAGTAAATTTAACGCAGCACAGCCACTTGAAAATAGTTATAGCTAAGTTAGTATACCAAATGTGAAATTCTTTGCACTCATTATGATACTAACAAACTTTCATGATTTTTGCACATTTGGCTTTCTTCGCCAATGTCAAAAAGGAATATTATTAGACGATCGCTTCTGGTCCCTTTAGCCTCACAGAATTCTTTAACTATAATTCAGACCTGGCAAATAAGAAAATCGGCAACCAAGCAACGTTGTTGAGGCGAACTAGCCGTTGTCTGGGATGTAGATCCGGCTCCCATAACTCGAAACTGCGGCATATTTGGGACCCAGTTAAATTGTCTTAATAGATCGGCCTCTATGTCTGTCCATTTCTGCCAGGGCCACGGTGGATCGAGATATTGCATCCATATAGGAATTACGTTGTCTTTTGGCTTAGAGAATCTGATCTGTTTTTCGTCAAGATTGTTCGAGAACACATATGAATCCTTTGTAACGACAAGCAATATTTCCTTGAGGTTTCCTTTAGAGCAAGATAACATGACACAAAGGTCCCACATAAAATCCGACCCAGGACTAAAGTCTATAGCTAAGGAATGGATTCTGGCTATATTAGGAAATCTCGAAGCGAAACTCGAGTACAAAGATTTCTCCTTGTGGTCTGGCATGAGATAGACAGTATCGAGCACCGGATTGAAGTATATTGATCTTGATCTTGATATTCCGCTTTTTCTGTCTTGTAATTGATCGTCATCCGTAGAGTTGGATTCGGAGAGATCATCTGTAGAGTCGTATTCGGATAGATCATCTATAGTGTCGCATTCGGATTGATTATCCGTAGACTCGGATTCGGATAGAAGTTCGTAAAAACGAAGAGCTTCTTGACGAGAACTTCGGCAGACGTGAAGTGCAGTTGGAGGACGAGCATCCCCGAAGACAAAGTAGTCCGCTGAGCGGAGCTTCGCCCTAATAACACGTGGGCCAGGGAGAGAATATCGCCAGATCATGTTCTGGAGTTCGGGAGGGAAGTTTGGAAATGCGTGGAATTCCCTTGGGTTGTTTGCTTTAGGAAGTTTCCCCTTTGCCATTCTCCTCTATATTGAGTTGTCGCCGTATCAGGATGGGATTTTTGCTTGTGTGCGAATTGCTCACTGATCCTAAGACGAGAACCTTTGTTTAAGGATAACCGCGGACGAATATAAAGAATGCGGTTCGGTTAGAATCCCAAATCGTGGAGGAAGGTGGGACTATGAGCATGTTGACGTACTAGTATGAAATATAATAGCCCAATCAAATTCAAAACAGAGGAACGAGACAGGTGCCAAAGAGCTAAGACTTTGGAGGATCAGGAAGCCCTATTCGGTTCCCTACTCATCTATATTAAGCTACCTTTTTGAAAGATGGAGGATTCTGAATTCGGCTCCGCGAATCGGGTTTGAATGGATCTTGCTTTGTATCGTGAGTCATATGGAAAAGTATCTAAATTATGTATCCCTTGCCGCTTCTCAACATCTTATTTTAGTTTTCCAACCCAATCCATAGACGAGCTCAACTTACCAAGTCCAAGCAGATTACATAGACTACGAATAAACTATAGATCGTTAATAAACTATCTAATTTATCGCATAGAGATTCCTTACCTTGTCCAACCAATTCCAGTGTTGCCAGACAATGCAATAAACAAGGTCCAAAGTAACCCAAAAGCCAATACGACAACCGGATCGGGCAGATGGATATATCGTAGCAGCCCGAATAATGTTAGAAATGACAAGCAGGCAGACCGGGGAATCGAAGACTCGACAATATAGTGTAGAGGGGCGATGATGAACATACCCATTAAAAGATCCGACAGGGCTCGATATAAAAAGGCAATCTCGGCCATATTGCGCAAATCCCTCTATAGAAATCGGTTTGACTGCTTCGCCGACGATAAAGAACATATATATGTTGAACAATGTAAGTTATTGTCCAATTTGAAATGGCTACTTACTGATAGACAGAGGAAACTGATGATCCCAACCTTATGACTCGTTGCTCATTGGCTCGTTCTTGGGGTCGGCCTCCCTTCCCCTTTTCTTGAAAGCCGCCTATTGCTGTTTACTCAACCGACTTAATGATGGTCAAAATAAAGAATAAACGAGTGATATGGATCAGAATGGGTATGATAAAGGCAGGCCTGAGCCTCTACTTCTACCTTTGCATGCTTCGAATCGAGGGTGGGTGGTGCAGGCTGCATCGAGAGGCGTAGCGCTATGCCTGATGAGGCCCTGGACTTCGATGGGAGCAAAAGAAGGTGGTCTGCCCGGCATCACGGCTTGCAGACCCCCCTGCGTGTTGGTATAATCACGTACCATGACTCCTGTACAACTCTCTTTTTCGCTTTGACCCCTCACCCTCATTATATCGGACCTTACCACAGCCATGCCCTTCGGATCCTTGCACGGTCCAGCTCACAGCTCAGCCACGAACGAGGACCCTGGCCTGGCAGCGACATGACCAGCCCCCTGCTGCACCCTGCTGCACTGCACTCTGCTAAGTATCCTGGCTTGCACCATCTCCCCTCCCGGCCGCTCTTCGACCGTTGCTCGCAGTGCTGGTTACCCCTTATAAGAAGGGGTAGGTGGCTACGCTATACTGCGGAGGATTTGTGGTGCCGCATTCACATATATACTTGAGCAGGTCTCCCAATTGAGACGCCTCGAACCTGCCTATCATCTCTCCCAACCAACAACTCAGAAGACTTCCTTCAACAACAGTGTATCTTCGTCAACCACCTCCACCAACATGTCCAGACAAGGTTTCTCATACTCGACAGCTACTGCCTCGAGGCATATCACCGGCCACGGCACAAGCAGTGCTTTCAGCATTTCAGCAAACCCAGATGAGGACTGGACCAAGATCTCCGACTTGGCTGAGCGGAGGAGAATCCAAAACAGAATTGCCCAGCGAAACTACCGTTAGCAATACTGCAACAGCCGATCTGAGAACTATAACTGACCTAGTGCCAGGCAAGAAGCTAAAGAGACGTCTCGAAGACCTCGAGAGACGCGCTGGATCCTCTTCAGCCTCGCCTCCTCAAGTTCACGCTGAGCTTCAACAACAGCAGCACCGTGTAGAGAAGAATGTCCAGCAACACTACAGGAGAAGTCCAGAGATCTTGCACCGACAACCATCTCCCAGGCTTTTGCAGAGCCACTATACTCCACCTATGGAGGACAACCTGAGATTTTCACATGGCTTTGAACGCGAGGGGTCCAGAACTCCACCTCTCTTCGCATACCACTCTTATCCAGCGCCAGAAGAGATCGTCCACCCACCTTACCCGCAATCGCAGCCATACCGTCCAGTTTCATCTTCAGAATACTCAGACTACCTTGCGCCTGTTCCCGTCACTCTACCTTCGATGATGCATTTCCATGAAGTCAAGCGCGAGGTTGATACCATGAGCCCATTCAATATGAGCTACCAGGGTCTACCAGCCATGATTATCCATGGTCACAATGAATATGAAGATTCAAACCCTCATGTAAGTAGAGTCTACCATATTTCTACATTGAACTAGCTCTAATAGCTATCTGCAGACCCCTCCTCTTTCGCATTCATACGAGCACTCCACGGCTTGTTCAGAGTCTGACTATCAATGTCCAACCACACCTTTGTCGATGCCTCCCTCTCCACGACTCCTTTCACAAATATGAGGTGTCGGGGTACGAATAATGACATTTTCATCTTTGGGGCTATCATACCGAGTTCGAAGTGTTCGACACTCATTCTAGAGATGATATTTTACAATCTGGTTTTCAGTTTTTCTGTTTTGGTCTTTGTGGTAACTGTAAATACCCCCGCACTGAGCCTGGGTGGACACTTGTCGTCTGAAATGGGTCAAGCAATTCAAAAAAATTCAAAAACTACCCTCCACTCTATTCATTGAACGTGTGCCTCTTTCCCACCGCGCAGAAAATCAAACCCCTCAATCGCAGGCCGAAGCTTTCCAGACTTTCCGGTATCACTCGAGCTTGTGACTACACTTTCGTAGCAACTCACAGCCTTGCGTCACCTCCAAGCATCCGAACGCGAATCGTCGCGGGTTTGAAATCCCCCGATCGTCGGTTCCTTCGGATATCCTGGTCGGTCCCTGGCCAGTGGTCTACATTCACGCCGTGTACAGTACGTCAATACGACCTTGAGACCTTCTGACCTGCCGCACGTAAATTTCCCATCCGTTAGGTTGGCCAAACGGGAGCCAAAATTAGATCAATATCTCAATCAAAGCGAATGATTGCGAAAAGGAGCCGAAATTTACTCTGAGGAGCCATATTAGGCCACCAGAATCTTGGTGATTTATAGCTCCATTATTACTGACATTACCCTCAGCACCGAGATTCAATACTCAAAGCCTTGTGCTTGCAATTTGATCCTTTCACAAGCGCTCTTACTTAAGGTACCTATGGAGTCCGAGTCCGAATCCGAGTATGAATCCGAATCTGGAAGTTCAAAACGAAATAGCACATGGCCTGGGACCGAGGGTTCTACACTTGACGAGCTATTGGAATTACCTAAAGATTATTCAAAGTCTGTTATAAAACAACCACCAACCAAAAGGGCCCAACCCAGCTCTGCATCTCCTTCCCCAATCAGAACTCCAGCGCCTCATGGGAACGGAAGGAAGGTACATTTTGCTCCTGGACAAGCGGGTTCTCCATGGGAATCATACCAAGAGGATTGGCGACTCGGACGGCACAACGCAGTCACCGTAGCCTACAAGAAATCAAAACAAGACCAAATGTATACCGTAAGAGCGATTTCTAAATCCCAGGCTAGGGGGAACCTCGAGATGATACGTCAACTCCATCACAAAAACCTTGTTCCTATCCATGAGGTTTTTGCATCCCAACAAGGATTCTTTATCATATCCCCATATATGGACATCTCTCTCGAACGGATCAATGGATCTCCCCGGTATCCCTGTGAGCCTCAATTAGCTGAGCTAAGCCGTGAGGTAAGTAGCACCGCTAATGCGAGAGAATATCCGCTAAATTTTTCAGATTCTTTACGGCATTTCTTACCTAGCCTCAGAGGGCTGGACCCACAGTAATATCAATTGTTCGAATGTATTACTGTCTCTTAAGGACGTTGGTGGGGCTAGGATCAGTGAGGTCAAGATTAGTAGGTGACACATCTTTTCCCACTGTGGCGTTTCACTAAATCTACGATCTATAGCCGATATCGAATGTTGTAGCAAGAGTGCAAAGGGCGCCGCAGGACGTATTGACAGTAAGGCGCTAGGAATTGTAATGATGAAGGTGATGGAGAAGGACAGCCAGCCAAAAGGGTCTTTCGGCTTGCGGCATCCAGAACGTTGGTCGGAAGATGCAGTTGAATTCTTGTCCATGACGCAAGTCTCCACACCAGAAAAGCTGGCCCAAGTAAGTCCATTCAAGCGATCAATCTACTATTTCTGACCTGTGCAGCACCAATTCGTGGCGAACTATAAGCAGCATGGGTCGCTCGTCCGATTGATTGCATTCACCAACGTTGCGGCATTCGGTGGGTTCTACAACTACGACAAGTCAGCAGAGCTATTTTAGGAAGTGAATTAATGTAGTAGCATTAAGGTAAGCAGACACACCGTCCCTGTCTCTGCCCCTGGTCTCTGCCCCTGGTCTCTGCCCCTGGTCTTTGCCCCCGGTCTTTGCCCCCGGTCTTTGCCCCTGGTCTCCGGCCACTACCGAAGAGCCTCATCATCTGTTGATTGGCCAAGATGAGGTATGGGAAAACTTCAAATGTTGTATTCCTAGTCTCCCCAATCAAATTTCCAAATATCCCTTCCACTACTCATTTTTCGATTCTGTGTCTTTGTTGATTTACTCTTTACTTACTTGAGTACCGTGGGAAATGTCTGAGTTCGGAGGAGCTTCAAACCATTGCAACATTCTCGATATGATTAATGGTGACCGTTCACGAGACCATCCGGATAACTGTACAGAGTTTATCGTCAACGCCGATGAAGATACTATACTTCCACCAGTTGATGGTGGTCGACAGGCATGGGCTTTCATGATAGGAGCTTTTATGATCGAAGGCTTAATGTGGGGTAAATACTTTCTTTCGCATCTTAATTATTTGACTGATGTTAATAGGTTTCCCGTTAACATTTGGAGTCTTCCAATCATATTATCAAAATAACAATACCTTTACCAACAATCGATATCTGTCGTTGGTTGGGACTTTAACTACCGTATGTCCCCCCTCTTTTCCCCCTAATTTTTACTTTGTTAAATAGTTGCTACTATTTGACTTATAGGCAATATCGTATCTTGGTACACCTTTGATTGCTTTCTTTACCATCAAATACCCTACATATCAAAAATATATGATATGGGGTGGATGGTTGGTTTGTAGTCTTGCATTAGTAGCTAGCAGCTTTGCCACGCAGGTGTGGCATTTGATCGTCGCACAAGGATTTCTTTATGGCTTCGGCTTCCTAATCATATACTACCCACTCCTTAATATGTTGAATGGATGGTTTATTCTACGGCGAGGACTGGCTTACGGCACTTTGTAAGTTTTACTTGGTTCTTTTCGAACTAAAACTAAATTTCTACAGATTTGGTTCTGCTGGAATTTGTGGCCTTGGGCTACCGTTTATGATTGAAAAAATGCTCAAACAATATGGGTACGCTACTACATTAAGAGCGTATGGAGTTGCCATTGTATGTATATCAGCTGTTAAATTGAGAGAAATCTAATAATGATTTTGATTAAGCTCGTACTCGTCGGCCCAACACTTCCTCTCGTTCGTGGTCGCCTCATACGCCAGATTGACAACGGAATTGAGAACAAAATCAACCCTGCAGTATTCAAGAAGCCAATGTTCTTTGCAGTAACATGCTCAAATGTTCTTCAAGGGCTTGTATTCTTCTTACCAAATATCTATCTACCATGCAAGTAATAACAAAATGATCTTGTTGTGAAAATACTGACATATTGTAGCCTACGCATCTGCCATGGGTCTCTCACCAAAGCAGGGGACTGTGCTACTCTCCCTTTTAAATATTTCCCAAATAATTGGCCAAATCGGTATGGGCTACCTCTCTGACCATTCCAGCCCGCTCGCTCTTATGGTCGGCTCAACGATATGCTCCTCTATCGTTGTTCTCTCTGTCTGGGGTTTAAGTCACACCTTTGCCTCTTTACTTATATTTTGCTTGCTATATGGATTCTTTGCCGGCGGATACAGTGTGTTATATTGCCGTTTCGTCACGGCATTAACTGACATGTCTGCTACGGGGCTGTGGTTATATAGCATATTCGAATTCCAGCGTGGGGTAGGGAACCTTGTTGGAGGATCTGTGAGTAGTATTTTGGTGGGGGATGTTTCATCGGCGGCGAAGTACGGAAACCTCATTCTCTTTGTTGGCATCGCATTTTTAACCAGCTCTCTTGGTGGCTTGAGCTACTGGTTTTTCAAAGGTCATCGCCCTAGCTTTTCAAGGCAGACGGAGAGACTCCCTGAAATATAAATCGAGCAACGCTCTGTGGACAAGATATGATAGAAGGGCTCAACAATTTAATTTAGGGCTAGAGTCAGAGCGAGGAAATTACGAAGAAGGGGCTTTATATCGACACGCACTATCTAGACTTGATTTTATTGATGCTCTCTCTCATCTGCTCTACGCATCCAATAATGTGCTTTGACCATACGGGTCGGGACTTCTATTTCCAGACAATTAAATTTCGATTTCCGGTTTAAAATATAACTTCAAAGGCTCGAGAGTGCTTTTCTCAATAAATTTACCCAACGAGAACTACAATTAATTCGTAGCTAAAAATAGACTGCCGAAAATGCCTAGCGCGTACGGAAGCGAGAACGTGGGGCAGAGACCGGGGGCAGAGACCGGGGGCAGAAACTGGGGGCAGAAACTGGGGGCAGAAACTGGGGGCAAACACTAGACCACCTTGTTCCATCTGGTATTGCTTGAGCCTGAGCATGACCACCGTGAAATATTCCGACTGCCTACGAAAGACATACGCTACGGCAGCTGGTTATGGGCTTGACAGACCACGCCTTGCGCACAGAGCAAGCATTGTTGCTTGAACCGTTCCATGCGGCATGGATAAATGGGAAGACTGCATCTTATGGGTGTTGTGCTTGAACAGTCAATTCGAATTGTGAAAAGAATAGTGAACATAATCGTATTTTTAACCGCACGATTTTCACGACACCCAACCACTTGACAAGGAGAATGGGTGATTACGGACGTCCAAAGCCTCCCTCCCAAACTGAGTACGAACGCAGCTCTGCTCCTCTCTAGATGAAATCTAAATATGGGTACTAACAATTCATTTGCTGCCAGGTTGAAGAGCGTGGAATGGGATACAAGAACTTCTTCTCAAAGAGCAAAAGTGCTGATGCTCCACGGTATGTGCTCTTTCAAGATAATGTTACGGAACTTCACAACATTCCGCTCACTGCTGTGCACTTATAGGAAATGCACAATCGGGAGCATCATTTGAAAGCAAGACTCGATTCTTCAAGAATCTCCTCCAGAACGCTTGCCCATCTTTCCCAGGCGGAGTCGAGTTGTTTTATCCCACTGCGCCGCATCGAATTCTGCCTGCAAGTTCAACCACAGGAGATGAAGGAGACTTCGACGCCTGGACTTGGGGATTTGGAGATTACACAACGGAAGTGATGCAAGGTTACGGTCAAACGATTCGTTATATGCTCGAAGTAATCCGGACAGCAGGTCCCTTTATAGGAATTGTTGGATTCTCTGCTGGTGCAGCCACGGCTCATATATTAGTATCTATTGCAGAACGCCGAGCATCTCCCGAGCTCATGCAAAACCTCCAGATGGATTCAAGAGTATGTTCTTTCTATATTGCAACTCTAGCACGGGGCTAAAGGTGTAAACTCGATGAGCAGGACTGACGCGGTGTATAGTTCCTTCCACCGCCATTTCATTTTGCTATCTGCTCTAGCGGCTTCATATTGTCTCACCCCCAGTACAAATCTCTCTACTATCCGCGAGTTCAGACACCTGTCTTGCATTTTGTTGGGAATTTTGATCCAGTTATACCCCAGGATCACACGCTGAAGTTAGCAGGGAGGTGCAAGAATCGCTTGATAGTGTACCATCCAGGTGCTCACTTTATGCCGAGAGGTAAAATATTTCAGGAGGCTATGCAGGATTTCATAAAGAAATGGCTGAGAAGAGACGCGACAAGCGTTCTTCCAGTGACATTGGCTTTGAATGAAGGGATATAGTTATGCTGGCCGAGATCGTGTTACGGTCAGGGGCTATCTGGGTTGCAATGCTTATGAAACTCAAAGATTATACTCATTCATACTATTTGATCGATTAGGCTACTAGTCTTCAGCTGGGAGCTTAATGCGGCCCCGAAATGTAATTGTGACAAATCAAGGGAACTCAATATGACCCTCGACTAAAATAGAAACATCCGGAAGTATTAAAGCGAGGCTGCACCCTGACATGTCGCATCTTTGCTTTAGCGAGAGATGGCAGAAACGGAACGTACTTGTTCATCGGTTCCTGACCTGAATCTTACATCATGTCTGAAGCAGGGAAAAAGGAGGAGTGCTCCACTGATAACGAGACCCCTACTCCCTATATGGAAATGTGTACCCAAGCTAATAAAGTGCCTATAGTAGATAATATGCTTGCGGCTCTCTTTTCCTGGCTCACGTTAGCCGGATTTGTTGTGTTGCCCGCCACCTTTACTTCCCTCAAACATTCTACTACGCTCAGTAGTAGCAAAGGCGGAGAGATTGTTCAAAAAACGGTCCAGAACCTTCCGCTTCTGCCAATGGCAGGAGTCATGTGTGGCATTGGAATTGTTGGAACGTGTTGGCTCTGGAAGAAATGGCGCAAGGAATATGTTTGGCTAACTGGACAGATATTCTTGTGAGTGTTCACAGCTGTATAGGATATGCAGAGAACTAATACAGTAAAGGCCGGGTCTGCTAAACTCACTCGTTGGCTTACTCACTACGTTAGTCAATGTTATGGCAGCTCACAATAATCATTGGTCTATAACAGCCAAGATAACCCTCGCCGTGAGCGGTATCTGCACAGGATCGATGTTTGTGTTGTTCTTGGTCTATAGTTGGCTTCTGGAGAAAATTAAGACACCAAAAGATAGGGAGGTTGCCAGACGTAAGAAGCCCGAGGATGAAAAGGAAGCGCTCTAAGAGATCAAGGTAAGTTGCAAACAGAATCACCTCTGATTATTAATGACTGGACTGCGCAGTTATTGATCGTTATATTTGTGGCGGTGTTAACATTGCGGCTGTGCTATTTTTCTGTTTAGCGCTTGCAAACACGGCACTATAAAGGCCATTCCCGACCCCGTTCGATGCAAAAACTAAATAAACGAGGGAAGGCAATTGCATATAAGGTACCTCATACAATAAAGCGTCGATTGATACCAGGGAGACCTTTTAGAAGCCAATTCAAACGCCCCCACACAAAAAATAATAACTGTGCAACGAATGCTGATTCTGTTCCTTGCATTGTGGGACTATCAATCGGATCATTGCTCCGCCTTCGCAGGCCTGAAAGTATTAGTTGTTGCCCCATGTCTCTGCCCCATGTCTCTGCCCCTTGTTTCTGCCCCTTGTCTCTGCCCCTTGTCTCTGCCCCTTGTCTCTACCACGTTGGCACCGCTCAACGCCCCCTTGCTAACTGTTGAAAGAGGGCAGCATCAACGGATCAAACGTACTTCGTATAGGGCCAAAATAATGTTAGTTTTCTGCCTGTGCACTTTCTGGAAATTTCCATAAAACAAGGGCATTACATCGAATCATCTTCCGATTCTGTAATGATCCTTCCCCTAATGGGTAAGAGTGTTAAAAGAATATGGGCCTGTAAGAAGTATATTCACCCTAGATATATCTGGCAATTCCACTTTCAACTCTTTATATATCTACAAGAATCAAGCTCCCGCTGTTGACTTCCTTAACACTTAATAACTCTTCCGACGGAAAACAGCCCTCAAATTCTTTATGCAGCTCTCAGTTTGCTAATCTCACTTCGTGAAACCGAAAAATATCGACTCCTTGCCTAGCATGCCTTCAATATACAAGATCTTTAAGGGCATCATCCTTATAAACTTCACGCTATTCCACATATCCTCAGCAAATCCGTCGGCGCTCATTCTAGAGTGTGCATTAACTACCACAAAGCCTACTTCACCACTCGAAACAATCCCTATTCCTCCCATTAATGCAGGTTCGTAACCTATGCTCTTCTGTGCTTGCTCACTTACTGGCAAGGAAAGGACAAAGCTGACGTTTTCTCATAGGTAACACACAGCTCTCCAGTCCTATCATGACACTGGCACATATCGCCGTAGGCCGAGGCATTCAAAATTACACCTGCACAGGACCCGGAGCAGCCCCAGTTGCAATTGGCGCAGTAGCAACACTGTACGGTTAGTATTTTGTCTTCTATCTCTCTTCAGAACAAATTATTGACCTCCTGTCTTCCGCAGACGCAACATCACTCGCATATGTCAGCGGAAACTGCCTCCATCAAGTCCCCCCCAGAGCCGTCTATTTACCCCTGCCGCCTCCAACCTTTACGCATACACCAAAATTGGGGCCTTTACCATTTCTGGGTCACCACTTTTTTGATGCAGCTGGAACGCCTGTCTTCGATCTCTCACCCAAAAAGTCAATTCTGTTTGCGGAAAAGAAGTCTAGTATAAAAGCCCCCCTGGGAGCAAACAAAGGACCCGCGGAAACAGGCGCGGTGGATTGGCTGTTCCTGACCGACAAAGGAGGAACATACACAAGCGTAGGGCTGAGTCAGGTGTATCGCGTTGTTACCGCCGGAGGCGTTGGACCAACCTGTTTGGGCGCGGGTGTTGAGACCGTAGAGTATGCTGCAGAGTACTGGTTTTATAAATGAGTGGGCAAGGGGTGGTGGGATTAGGGTTAGACATACATTTATATGGCTTTGAAGTTGGTTCGGTCGAATAGAGTGTATACATATTAAGTTGTAATTTGCCAATGGAGAAACGCCGAAGAAAAGCAGAGGCGTGTTGTTTGGAGTCGACATGTATTAGAAATGGAGATATAGCAAGAAGCCATTTAAATCAGCATTGAGTGACTAAGAAACTCCAAGGTTGGGACTCTGGTAGGAGTTTAGAAAAACTTTATTTGAGTAAAGCCATAAACAAGGGAGTATGCTCAAAAACAGATTTATAACACAATAACGTTCATCCCTAGGTGGAGAGAAACAGTTGAGAATTGGAAGAGAAGTGATTGTAGCATGTCTACGAAATTTGTAGAGAGGTAGCCTTGTATATGTCTGTAAGACGAGAACTAGAATAAGGATCAAACATTTATTCAACGCATTCTTCCTCGAGCAGCTTCCTCGCTCTTTCCCGTCTTTAGGAGTTTGCTCCAGTGAAATTACATCAGGTTTTCACAAACCCCTGTGCAAATGATTCGCGTATATTCCTCCTGATTCAAAGAAATCGTGGAACTCGCTGGACGGAAATCATATGTTTGATTTGTGTAAGGCTCAAATAGCACATTCATTGCTGTGACCAGCCGGTAGGCTTTCTTGGCCGCAATGGCTTCCGCTCTCTTGCCTTGAACCCGACAAATGGTGGCGTGCATATGCAGTCGCATCCTCTGGTTGAAGAATTCGGACAACATAAAGACTAGGGTACGCGGGCCAATGTATCGAAATTTTGGCCGGGGAGAAGTGTCGTTTCTCTTCTTGAAGAACAATTGCAACTTTTGACAAGTATCTCCAAGGGCAAGCGAGTGCTGCACTGTTGCCACAGAAAAAACAATGCGCATTTGAATGGTTTCAGCAACGCTTGAGTATCCGTGAAATATTTCACGAATAAGGTGGGAAGCCACTTCATCGACAGGTATGATATCGAGCTTGGTATCCAGTCGCCCATTAACCACTTTAAGAATGCCCTTGCCAAAACAGAGAACGAAGCCTGCGAATGCGGCCTTGCTATCGATCCAACCAGGCATAGGATGCTTCCAAGCGGCGCAAATTATGCTAGGGCGGACAATTGTTACTGGAAGTGATCCCCTTCTCTCAGATATGAGGTGTTCAGCTAGACACTTGGAGAGACTGTAGATGTTTGGATGTCCAGTCAGCTCGAGGGCTTCCTTCTTTGTAAGATTGCCGTTTTTCAAATCGTTGTAGATTTCTATTGATGGTCGTGGCAGGTGGACCAAAGATTCGTAGATTGGCATGGCATGAGGGGGCGTGACGTATGCAGTGCTCGTAGTGACGAAATGCTGGAGCTTGTAACAGTCCCTAGCAATCTCGAGCATATGAAGAGCGCCGTCAATGTTAGACGACAGGGCCTCCGATATCGTGCTGTCGAATTTTGTGCATCCAGCTGCATGAACTATGTGGGTGACATTTTGACAAATATCTGCATAGTCGATATTCTGAATACCGCAACGCTCATGAGCGAGGTCACCATTAATGACCCGAACGTGCTCTACCCAGTCTTGGGGAAGGTTTTTAAAGCACAATGAGGCAGCAATCAGCTCTTCAAAGCGCTTATAAGCGTCCATGGTCTCAGTGCTGCGAATGAGGAGGACGACCTTTGTAATGTTATAATCATTCCGCCGACGTAAGAGTTCCTCAGCGAGAACCTTGCCCAAAAAGCCGGTGGCTCCAGTAATGAGAATAGTGTTGATATGGGGCTTCATAATGGGTCTCTGATAGTAAACTTGAAAGAAAGAATTAAGGTGAAAGACGTTAATGATTTAATATCTATTCGTTAGTCGCTTTATGAATTTCTTGCATTCAGCTACTCACGTGCGTATTCTGTTTTGGGAAAAAAGCAACCTAAAGCAAGTTGTCTTAATCCGTCCATCCACAGTAAATCAAATGGAGCTCTAATACACGCAGACATCATGGGCTTTAGAGTATTAGTTGTTGCCCCATGTCTCTGCCCCATGTCTCTGCCCCATGTCTCTGCCCCTTGTCTCTGCCCCTTGTCTCTGCCCCTTGTCTCTGCCCCACTCAACGCCCTTGGCTAACTGTCGAAAGAGTAGCATCAACGGATCAAGCGTATCTGGTAATTCCACTTTCAACGCTTTATATCTACAAGAATAAAATTCCCGCCGTTGGCTTCCTCAACACTTAATAACTATTCCGACGGAGACAGCCCTCAAATTCTGACACAGAGAGCCTATTTTTCCCCCCTCCCCCTATTTTTAGAATATCACAGTAAAAGTTCGGAAAATTAAACGCGCAATAACTTCAAATATAAGTAATAAGAATCGGATATAGGTTTAAAGATAACACGCCTCGTAAATTTTATGCCTTTATTTCTAAAAACGTATTTATTTGTTACAAAATAGCTTCGCCTCAACTCAGGCGAGGCATGATACGAGAACACCACTCAAAGATGCGGGAACTCTTTCACTCTTCGCACCACTGAAGCCAAAACAAAACAACTCGAGAGAAGCATGCTCGGTTGATTTTATCTCTGCTTCTGAAATATCCTATCCATATCCTCCACCACCAATCTCCGTGTCAATACAATAATATTAATAATAGTGAACGAACTTTCACTCCACTATTGAAATCAAGAAGAAACGCAAAGATGATGCAAAATAAATCCCAAAAATCTCGCTATGCTAAACTCTAAATGCAATCCGTAATAATGCTCTAGCATCGCTGCCATGTCAATTTTATGCGCCTGTACGCCGTGCCTCCGTGCTCCTGTGTCACGAATATAGTCGTTGGGTTAAGGTAGGAAGTTTAACGCTTCTTAATGCCGCACTTGGCAAGGCACTCCTCGACACCTTTGGCGATGCTAGTTGGGATAGTGGCCTTGAAATTATTGATATCAGCGCCATCGATAGCTTCTCCGAATGCTGCAGTGACGACGTTAGGGCTTATAGCGAACAACTCGTCAGAGACTTGACCAGCTCCGAAGTCTTCGCTGTTGAAAGAAGCGACGAAGACGGCTGGGTGGCAGGTAGGGTTGAATTGCGTGTGGACGGAGCCTTGGTAGAATGGCTGCATCTCGAACTGGTTGATGGTGTTCTTGATAACACGGCGACCGCTGGTGGGATCGCCGGGCTTGTTGAAGACGCCGTTCTCGGGAACCATCTCGGTCTGGAGGACGCCTTGGGTGACGATTTGGAGCTCGGTAGCGCGGGGGTGGACGTGGGGAGTGTTGAAGCCGCAGCCTTTCAAAAAGCCGACTGCCATGCCTGATCCGGTGCCGACGAGAGCGGGGAAGGTCATGCGGTTGGCGGCGATGAGGTCTCCTCCCTTTCCTCCCTTGTCCTTCAATGCTGGGTTGTTGAAGGCGAACTTGAATTGCTCATCCTTTGGCAGAAGGGTGAATCGGTCGGCGGCAGTATCAGCTAGGAATAGTTGCTGGGTGAGACTAGGTCCGGTTGATGCGAGTGGTGCAGGAGCGACAGTAGTGGTTGGTGCTGGCTCGGGGCTTGTGGGTGCTGCAACAGCGACGTAGGCCAGGACTGCAGAGGCGATGATAGAGTTGAAGAGCATGTTGAGAGATTGATGTGAGGAGCAAAGCAGAAGAAAGATGATATTCAAAGACTGGATAAAGGAAAAGACTTAAGGAAAAGGCTTTAACAAAGGAGGTGATGTTTGAGATGCATGTTGGGTAGGCCCTCATATATACTCGGCAGCGGCTATTTGGAGTGTGTTGGTAAGGTCGGTGTTGTCGGTCGCGATGATAGACACCGTTGGCGAAGCCAATGGAAAATGCGTGATTCGGGCATCGAATCTGGGTTTGGAGGGTGGTGACACTAAAATGGATCTATAAATAACCATGATCAGGAATGGTTCTGGTGGCCTAACATGGTCCCCATCGAATTTGGTTCCTTTCCTGAGTCCTCACTTTGAATGAGCTGCAGATCCAATTTTGGCTCTAGTTTGCTGATTTGACATGTACACTCGCACCCCGGTTTTATTAAGATATATACGCTCTTTATCTCCATCTGTCCAGGCGCTGGTAAATATATTTGATGAAGGAAACATCGAATATCAGTCGATAAAGAAAACATTCCAAACAAGAATAATGCCACTAAGCACATTGCATAATGGAACTTCCTTCGACAGTCTAGAAATTGATCGTCGCAATTTTGGCGCAGATGCCTGAGGGTGTTTCTGACTTCCATTGCCGACGCACGGCGGATCCAAAAGGCGCTAAATCGCTGCCCCTGTCTCTGCCCCCTGTCTCTGCCCCCGGTCTCTGCCCCCGGTCCCTACCGCACGGGACTACCACTCTGATTTAGTTTGCTAGACTTTATGTCTAAGATCTTACTCCACCTCTTTTAGTTGATCTGGCCCTCGTGAGATTCCTCTGCATGCACTTCAAACTCAACTCGTCCACACAGAAGGAAGGAGGAACCTTGGGACTTCGAGTCAGCCACGCAGAATTACACTCACCCTTTTTCTGCTCCACACTCACTAAATCAGATTCATGGGACAGTGTGACGAATTAATAAGTTTGGCAAGAGTATTTCCATATGTATAAGTATGCTAGGTCATTATCGTTAGATTACCACCGACGACTACAATATCCACGACGGAATATCTTTCAGCGGTATGGAAGGGAGTTCTCCACGACCGGGCAGCCTCGAAGGGCGTGCTGGACCAGGTTTTGAGAGATGGAAACAGAGTTGGCAACTTAAGATGACTCTGATGGATTGGAAAGAAACGAAGTCCAGCTGGGAAGTCATTGCTAGTGAATTCATGAAAAGAGGGGTCAAGAAATCACCATCGGCATGGAGCTGTATGTGGAAAAGATGTAACGCCGAAGTCAGTAGCATTATCTAATTTATTAGAGCATCTGCTAACTGTTTCATACTAGGTGAAGGCCATGGCAATGGCTGCGGCCGCTGACAAAGAAGGGGAATATGATCGCATCTTAAAGTTGGTTTGGCGGCTGGGCGCGATTACCGGAGCGGTTGAAGCTGACTTTGACGGAGTTTGGAGTCGCATGTCGGCAGCAATGAGGAAGTACGGAAGCAGTCAGTCTTGGACTCCGCAAAAGGTTGAATATGCCTGGAATAACGGTGTCTCCGATCGCTTCCTGAATATTAAAGTGTGCCCATTTCTTAGATAAGTGGAAGCAGTTTTGAATTTTTTAGAACCCTAATTTATTCGCCCAATGCCAAATATTACCAGTTAGGCATATACCATTCAGTTCACTAGATGGCGTTGACATTCCGACAAAACTCATCAAGGTGGATCAGGCCAAGCACGGGAATAAGTAGATGTGTACAAGTGTGCAGTCCTTTGATTTTCATTCAAAATCCGTCACATTCCAATAAATCCCTCTTCTTATCCTATCCATTCCACCGATCTGAAAATTTCCACGCCTCCTTAGAGAGGGCGATCGTTGTCATCTACGATTGCAGCATCCCATTACCTCTCAATTTAGTCAACTCCTCATCTGGGACTATCTAGATAGATCATAACTTGAATAATCCTAGTATAAAATTATAGATAGCTCATTGGATCCTGTATTGCACATTCGCCGCCTTCGAAATCACGCTCCCAAATATCTTCAAGGAAAACTTCATCTAAAGACAACGTTGAGATGTAATTAATAAAAGAACTGAATCCATCGACGAACATCATTCTCTGTAAATTTATGTTCTTGATGTAAGGTTCCACAAGGAAGATAGCATCCTGTAGTTGTTCTCTGGAGATTTCAAACCCACTAAGCCTTAAACTTTCTAATTCAGAATTCAGTCCTATCAGTTCCGAAATAACGTCTGAATCAAGAAATTCAGACTCATCATTACGGATAGAGAGCTCCCTGAGGTTAGTTGCAAGAGACAAGACCTTATATAGAGGATCGAAGTCCTGGTCCAGAGAATTGACTTTGACTTCGATTGAATGTACTTGGTGAAGAAAACTCCTTCCAAACTTAATCAAGCCGCGACAACTGGGGACTGTTATGTTTTGTATCTGGGCCTTAAAAGAGTTGACTTCCTGACGAGATGAAGTCTTTTTTATTGCCCAAGCAACCGCTTTTATATGATGACGATACTCATTTTCTTCCGTTTCCGGACCATAGTCTATTATGATGGTGTCGCACTTTGTAGAAGGATGAAGCCCTCTTTTTAGAATTTTATATAAACCGTGTCGAGCTATTTCTTGAGGTCTCTCAAGATATAGAGGAACGTGAACTCGGTCTAGTCGAATAAAAATCTTTCGGACGAAACGAAATTGTTCTTTCTTAATGATATCTTTCGCGGTTCGTAAATTCTGGCTCTCTAGTTTGACCGGTAAGACATGAAAACACTTCTCATCAAAAGCATACTTGCCATTACTTTGAATCTGGCGGCAACTCGACAATAAGTTACGAGCATCTTCAATGGGCAAATCTTTTATAACTCTACAGACGAGTTCGGGTGATAAAGAGAGTAGAGAAGCACCCATTACGTGCTGTCTGAAACGAGTAAGAATTGAAGCCGATGTCTAGATAGGACAAAGGGGAAACATGACTATATATTTTGGTGGGTCGCCAGGAACCATATACGGCTCTGGATAGGAGGCATAGGGCATTTAGATATCCAAATAGGTCCTCACCAGGAGCCAAAATTGAAACCTGGTCGATTTTGTGTGTAATTAAAAATGGAATTGTATCTGATGAATGTTGAATTTCATGCGCTGTGGGAAGGTCTAAATTGAAAGGGACCTCGCAAACTGGGGAGCAATCGCAATAACGACATGGACTTGAACAGATAGATAGCTGTGGTTGTGTGCAGTATTGACGCGTGCACGCTTAGACAAGTAATTTGACAAAAACTCGATTTCACTTTACTTAAGAAACCATCCCGTACACTAGGCTCATGGGAAAGACGTCCTCCACTAAGTACTAGCGATGAACATTATAGCCTGGCCGATGCCAGTGCCCGCTGACCGATCCCCCCTGCCTTTTGCATAAGACGCCCTTCTCCAAAAGTTTCATTGAAGATAGACCTTACCCTGAGTTCGGCAAACCGATCGATATCGTGGTCATTCAAGCCAAACGTCAAGGGCCCGTTAAGGCTTCCCAGTCGGCGTGATGATGGAGCGCAAAATTCCCATGCCCGAGATCCAATCCGGTAAAATTCCGCTTCCTTGCTTTGTTCTACTCTCGTGTCCTGAACGAAGACGGGTTTTGCCATCCTTGCAGCCCAGTGAGCCGGGAGGTACTTGGATGGCCGTTCCAGTATCCACTCTAATGTCTTGGGGATATAATACGATGAAGATGCATGAACCACTCCACGAGTACCTGCATGAACGTGTTGAAGCAAAACGTTCGCAACAATATCCACCGGAATCTCATCAAGGATGTTACCACCATGTGCTGGTGCATACCATATGCTCTTTCCTCCTGTTGGCTGCATCAAGCGGGAATAGAGCGTGGAGATAGGGCATGACCCCTGCGGGCCGTACATCTCATAGGGCTGAGCAATAGCAGGTCCGATGCTGGTAGGTCGCAAGAGTAGAATTGGCAGGTTGGGAAACCGTGATATCATCAGCCGCTCCATTAGCTGCTTTGAGTATGCGTAGGCCCAAGGAAAGCGCTGCAGATGCATCGTTGTGCCGGTCCGTAGAATCTCCTCTAGCTCTCCCTCCGCATCGTCAGGGTTGGACAGATAATATATCTTCTCTCCCACAGAACCATCAGGGAGGAAAGAGTTCGCATATGCACTGGAAACTTGGACAAAATGCTGAAGTTGAGTCATTTTCGTAGCCCAAGCCGCCAATCGAAGTGCGGGTAAGCAGTTGTCCAAAACGACTTTTTGCAGAGGAGCTCGAAAGCTGATGTTCGCAGCCGCATGGATGATTATCGTGACTTCTTCCTCAATTTTGCAAAGAGTTTCAGTGGTGATGCCAAAGCGTTCCTTTGTCATGTCACCCGGAACAAGGACAACCTTTCCGACCCTTATCCGATCCTCAATATGTCGGTACTGCTGAGGCATGGTGTATTTCCATCGTTCCAATGCTGCGCTCTCGGATCCACGAATTAGGACGTACAGCCGCTGTATATCAAGCACAATGCAGAGCTTATACAGGAGACAGCCTCCCAAGCCGCCAGTCGCCCCGGTTAAGAAGGCAACTTGTTCTTTGTAAAAATCGTAGATTGGTGTCATATTTGATAGCAGGAAATGATTCAAAATATCTGAAGTGATCAGAAAAGATGTAACATACAGCATCTCCCTCTACGTCTGAGCAAAAGCCTTCACTTTATCTTGGGCTATGCGTCGCATCTTCGACCGAGTCCCACCCTCAACTAAAAATTAGCGTCTACAAGAAAGTTTAGTTGATTGATTGCTTTATTCATGCTCTCATGTTGCTGGCTGCTGAGTTACCAACATTAGCGAATCAAATGTATTCGCCTAACCGTTGGCACTAGTCCTTGCCCCCGGTCTCTGCCCCTGGTTTTTGCCCCCGGTTCCTGCCCCCGGTTCCTGCCTCTAGTCTCTGCCCCTAGTCGCCGTCCTCGTCATAGTTACTGATTTCTCCACTATCGGCAGCTCTACCTCCTAAAATATCCAAAGTTCGAAATCGGCTTCAGTTACGAACACTGAAAGATTTTATTTGTGAGACACGAACCCGAATTCCAAGCCCCTCCATTCACTTAATTTCCCTGCTCTCAGGTGTTGCACGTGAAGTGTACACTTCTTTCTGCCTGAGGATTAATATCAACCCCGTAGAACATTCTAGAACTAGCTCTGAAAGATACTAATCTTAGTTCGGGGGTTTTTTTTACCCCGCTCAAGGTTCCCTCAACCCCACCATACCTGAATATAATGGAAACTGAAGGGAACGACTTCACCACAGCAGATACTGCGCCGGATGGCGACGTTATTCTCGTCATCGGCGCCGGAATGAAGAGGCTCAAGGCCTATTCTTTGGTCCTCAAAAGTGCCTCAAGGGTATTTAGCGCTATGCTGGGCCCTAGATTCAACGAAGGCCAAAGACTTGACGACAATGAATCGACGGAAATTGATATGCCAGAAGACGATGCCGAAGCCATGGAAATCATGCTTAATGTCATCCACGGCTGTAATAATGCGGTACACGATGGTCTCGATGCGAGCCAAATCCTCCGAGTAGCTATCACAGCAGACAAGTTCGACTGTAATGTAGCCCTCGCATTTGCCATCAAGGTTTGGTTAAATTGTGCCAATATCACTGATAGTAACCAACTTTGGCGGCTACTGAGGGCAGCATACTGGTTTGACAACGCAAAGTCATTCGAGGAAATAAGCCTCGGGTTGATACTCCACCACCGAGGCTCCTACTTGAAACTCTGGGCCCATGACGATATTGATGCTGACATTTTGATAAGGACTTGCCGTAAGTCTGAGTTATTTGCCCATTCTAAGATTCCGTCTTAATTTGGGTGGCTAGTCTCGCTCGAGGAAGGTAGAAACAGCATTCGCCAGAGCCTCTTGCAAATAGTTATTGAAGAGCCAACACGGAAATGCTGGGACTGTTTCTGTGGTTGGTTCAGCAAGTATTATCTTGCTTACATTGAGTCGCTTGGTTCGGAACAGTTGCCAGGAGGTATATTCTGGATGGCAGTATCTGAGGCTATCGAAGCAGTGTACAGGTTGAGAGACCCGCGGCCGAAATATACAGACCTCACGGACAAGAGCTGCCCAGAGCACGGGCATCATCAACGCAACTCCGACTTTGTCATGAGTGTAAGGGAGCGGGTGGGCTTATCCGCCAAAATAAGGCTAGCCATATAAAATTAGTGCATGTCAAATGTGGGTCAAAATTAAAATCGTTGAGTGTTCGGAACTGAAGCCTATAACGAAAGTCATTTGACTGGTTGAATGATACTATGGGAGCTAGAAATATTGGACCAATAGCAATATATAGCTGAATGAAAGCCCCTTTCCCTACCCAACCTGGGAAAATCTTGGCCAATCAGTCCCTCACTTCCATTTGTGACCACATATAGACCATACACACATAAACCCATGTCTATTAGGACCATTGGTAGTCCTTATTCCTTGTTCGCAATCCCGCTGCCTTCATGAGACATCTCTGAAGCTCTAGATCCCCTTTCAGGCCTTTCGCGGGATCTCTCATCTCGAAATTGCTTCACTAATTCTCCCAGATCGAAGTCGTGCGGGTCAAATTTTGCGGCAATCTTAGGCAGGCCTTCGAAACTACTTTGGGTAGATGCATCAGTGTAGCTCGGAGGGTTGTCGTCGGAAGAACGGTCCTCGGTTGCTGAGCTCAATTTCTTCCCTCGAGAAACCCCCCATTTTGGCCTTCGAAACATCCAACCAGCGCCACAATACCGTTTCGTTCTCGCATTCCCGTCAGATCTCCTCGGTCCCACCCACATTACTCCAAATCCAACAAACATCTTGCGTGCTATGACAGGTAAAAGGTTGCTGTTTGGTGATTTTTGTGCCAGACTGTACTGCGGAGATAGCAGAAGCGTTTAAGCAGCGAATAATTAGAATCATTTTGAGAGATATCTTATAGCTCGGACAAGTCTTGATCGGCAAATGGAGTGTCTTTTGGGTACCCAGGCGAAATTTGCAGAAAGTTCACGCGGGCTGGTTGGAACTCGAATTGGCTACCATATTCCAAAGGATCCACCTGCGGGCCTGCCTCCTCAGTCAGAAGAACCACAGCTAGTGGAGGCGGCTCAAAGGTGTCGCTGCCCCCTCTCTTTGCCCCTGGAGCTTAAATTGACCCCCCATCTATTATTAACCGACCACCAATTATTACTTCCTGGAAGGATCAGAAATGGAAACCCTTTTCAAGGCCATCCTGCAGGTATTAATACAGCAGAGAAGCATATGCTCACTTTTAACATTAACAACTTCTTCGCTTCAGTGTCTCCTTAAACCTTTCACGCAGATATCTACTAGCAGCTACTATGGGAGCTCTTCTTTACGCTGCTTCGGTTCTTGTAGGCAGCCTTGTCGCTGCGGCACCTCTTTGCAACAATATCACAGATGTAGCAGGAGGTAGCTTGCCATATATTGACAAGCCATCATCTATATCAACAAACGCAGTCAAAGAATTTCAGCTTGCCCTATTTCTCGAAAATTTGGAAGCATCGTTCTTCCAGACTGGTTTAACCAATATCACAGGGTGGAATATGAGCGGATATCCGCAAGACACCATCGAGGTTGTCAGCAAGGTTGCTGCTGTAAGTGGTCTTGCCCCAAACCTGTGAGTGCTAACCTGACGCCCTCATAGCAAGAAGAGGTTCACGTTGCAACCATTATCGATCTTCTCGAACACTATAACGCGGAACCAATCCCTCCTTGCAATTATTCCTTCCCAGTTAACTCCACTCAAGGGTTTTTTGGGCTGGCTGACATAATTACTTCTGTCGGCATTGGCTCAACTATCGGCCTTGCTAAGCGCATCGCAGTCACGGATCCATTGCTGATACAGTCGGTGTCATCGATCCTCACGGTTGAGTCTCGTCACGATGCTTTCTTCAGGCATATTGAAGGGAAATCGCCTAATCCGGCGCCTTTTGACACTGGAATCAGCGACATATGGGCATACAACTTAGCCCTCTCGTTTATCGTTCCCGGATCTTGCCCCGTTGAGATTGCATTACCTACTCTCCCTACCTTGAATGTTTCCGAGTCAACATATCCAAGACTGGCGAATTCTACCGAGCCACCCCTTCGAGAGTTTGAGTGGGATCCTGCGCAGATGACCTTTGTCGCAGAAGCTGGCAAGCAATTACTAGTCGGCTGGGTCAACCAGCTCAATGAACCGGTATATACGTCGCTGAATATTACCGTAGAGGGGAAAGGGACGACAGCGGTACCGCCAGGAATGAATGGGGCAGCATTTGCTGTGGTGACGACACAACAGCCGGATAATACTGATGACCTTGCCCTCGCGACTCTTGCGGGACCTGTCCTCTTGACCTTGTCTTGAGTGAATATGATTGAGGATATTCACAGGCTGTTTTACATTGAGTGGATCTGTTTGATGAATTCTAGTACTTTGATTTTAAATCGGAAACGTAAAGAAAATGTTTAGATCTTGCTAGTTTAGTACCCTAATTTCAAACTTGAACCTATTAGCCAATATAGTTATGCAACAGGTTGTTGCACAAAAATTATTATGTAACGGGTTTTTAGCAGTCTTATAATGACTTGTTGCACAACTATTTGTTCTATAATAACTTGTTGAAACAAGCATGATTCTTCCTACAGAAACATTTGCAAAGCGCATAAATTGTAGTTAGGACATACTAGGATTATAATTCTTCCGTAGCGTCAATTTTGGAATACCAACTATTCACATTGTCTCCTGTGCTTATAGCAAGGACTAAAGCTAGTATCACGTGTATCTATCCAAAGAGAAGAGAATTTAGGATACTACTACGTATAGAGGCGTTGATGGCCTCTCTAACGAGTTGATTTGTTCTTTTAAGATAACCCCAGGCTCGGCGCATCACGTATATGCATAGCCAAATCGGATTTGAATAATTTGCACCTCATTCTCATTCCTAATTCCCCGATCCTTCCTCTTCTTTACCCTGGTGTCAAGCAACCACCCTGTGTTATGAAAATATCGCAAAGAGTAGGCACTGATTGAATATTGAGCTGTATAATTATTCTACAATTACCTTATCGTTCCGAATGCCTGTGTCTTGTTGAGTCTTGAAGTTAGGCGCGGAAGCAACTGGGCATCCATTCCCTTTCTCACCATTGAAACTTTGCAGAACAATTAC
Organism: Deltaproteobacteria bacterium; assembly: GCA_002685535.1. Lineage (GTDB taxonomy): Bacteria > SAR324 > SAR324 > SAR324 > NAC60-12 > Arctic96AD-7. Next base: position 42,848 of record NYXK01000109.1, on the reverse strand, counting down.
ACAGGCAGTAGCTCGCTGTTTGTTTGTGGCCCTGGACTGGTCACCAGCATCATAGCTAAACGCGATTGGTTCTCCCTCGACGTTGCCCGCTTCAAGAGCATTATTTAGCGCATTGATAAACTGGTTACGATCAGGTGGACAGGTGCAGGGAATTGGGACAAGCTGCCCATTGTATCCACTACAACTGCCTATTTGGAGGACATCCGGGTCAGTTCCTCTGATGACTCCGAACTCTGGGACGAGTGTCTCATCAACCTGTCCATGGTATGGATAGGCATTCACAGAGATCAGGAGAGCGAAGACTGCGACAAGATTCATAGTTGTAACTCGAGTTCTTAGTCCTGCGCATAGAAATTGCTCAGAATGTTTTATTCTGTAGCCTCTTTTACAATTGTTTAAAGGAGCAAGGACTAGGTAAGCTTAAGTATCGCCAAAGGTTAGCCCAAATACTTTATGCTTATCAATATGTTTATTTTATCTAATGTGAATGGACACTGCCATAGCTGGAGGCCAAAACGGGATTATAACAGCTTAATGGTGTGGAGAGCCCGTTTTGGCTCCCTTTATTATTAGTCCCTTGGCCCGCAAGCCCCGTGTAGCTCACGTGGCAATGGGGAGCCAAAATTCTCTCCAGCACGAAGTTCGATCCGCGGGAGGTAATAGCAAATGTGGATTTTGAGATTTTGGCGACTTTCAGGACTCTGAGGAGACAAATATGCCAGGCAGGTCAGCATGATTAGAGTGGGGCGGACCTTGTTCTGGAAAGACATGCCTTGGATATTGTGTTTTGGGTGGCTTTAGTTTGTCAATTTAGCAATACTCATTAGTCTGTTCCACTGTACCTAAATTTAGGGAGCGTCCAAAAGTATTATCTCACTAACGCATCGGGTGACGGATTTGGCTCCCCATAACGCAGCACCAACCTCTCATCACAGCCTCAGGGCCGTTTATGGACCTCCACCACCGACCAAGCCCCATAAAAGCTTTAGAAAGACGACAAATTTCAACATAACATCAACCAAGCGCAAAACTTCAGCAATGTCGTCACCACTTTCGCCTCGCACATTTACTCTCTTTCCTAAATTACCTTTCGAGCTCCAAGACATGATATGGGAGTTCACTCTATCGGAACCACGCCTAATCAGCGGAGAAGCCTGCTTTCGTGAATGGTGGTATGGCAGGATCGTACGTTTCTTGTCGCCAGCGGCTCTACATGTATGCCACCGCTCTCGTTCTTTGGCGAAGGGACTTTTGAAACGCACTTCTATACAAATTCCTGGTGTCCCTGGACGGAAAACTCTTTACCTCAATCAAGCCTGTGACTTCTTCGCTGTTACGAAGCTAGACATGCAGATGAACATGAAAATTTCAAGGATTGTCGCTGATCCTGCCCTCGTGAACAGAGTGGTGATCTCGGGAATAGGGGTGGACGAAACGTCGCCGAATATGATCCATTACTGCGACCACTTATCAGGACTTCAAGAACTGATTTTGACGGACCGGGCGCTGCTTTATTTGATTTACAGACGGACGTTTCCGGGCCGCAAACATTGCAAGGTATCTCCGGGTACTTCAGAACTCGTCCGCCGTGTCCGGCAATTTTTCTTGGATGAAAGCAGGCAGGTTATGGTATCTGGTTGTTGGTTTGATAGAGATTAATAGAGTTAATCCTGCCTTTTCAGAATTGTAATCAGAGCGGATGATGGAGATTGGAACGCCGGGCGATGTGGATTCTCCAGCTGGTATTCTCTTCTGACGGCTTTGCAGCTCTTCTCCTTCATTATGAATTTGGATTCCAACATATCTTGTCTATATAATATTAGTATACATGATGAATCAGGTCGCACATTTTGGCCTCCTATAGAAGGGGCTGGTTCGGGTGGCTTTAGCGTGTTCGTTGAGTCAGATTTAGAACTACAGTATTTATTTCTATATACCAGGCTTATATTCCTTCCTTCTTCTTCCACTAAGTTACCGTTTTAATTAATAAGTTACTCGTGGATTGTTAGCAAGCTGCCGCCATATTTACGATAATGGAAGTTTACTTTTAACCAGAAGTGTTTTCGGGTCTTGCCATTTACGTTGGAGCACGAAAGCCTGCTAAAGAGCCAATCAAGAAACAACCAGTTTTGTTTGTCCGAAGTCTTTGCCTTTTTAGGCCTTAGGCATCGGCGCCTGCAACACCGACGTACCCCACATAATTTAATCGATAGCGGGGTTGCCAACAACCAGAAACAGAAACATTGAAACAAACTCTACGGCTTCCCCAAATACTCTACATCCCACTAATCCAATACTCTGCTGCGAATACAACATTGTTCTCTCACAAAGTCTGTCTTTTTGTGTGAAAACGACCCATCGCTCATTTGCTCGTCATGTCTTGACCAGAGCTTCACAATGTCGGACAGAGCTATCAACGCTCGAAGCAGCAGACTTCGGAACTTGTTCGCCAACGTACTCTCTGGTAAACAGGGCATCACGGATGCGAATACAACCTTGTTCCTAGAGGCAATCTGCGATCAGTCAGATCCGGCTACATGCATCCAGAGACTTATCAGCAGTGGTCACGGATTCCTTGCTCTGCAGTCGGCATTACGGATCAACACATCGTCCACCTTTCTCAACGGTCCTTTACCATCTTTTCTTCGATATCTCCAAGCGCCTGAGTTAAAAAGTATTTGCGGCGGCGATATTCTGCGACAAGTCGTCTCGAAAATTGTCGAGCCTCCGTACACCTGGAATGCCTTCATCGATGCTGTCAAATCGAACCAGGTCAACGAGGATGGTCTCGGTGGGTTCTCATGGCTCCTCCTACAGCTTGTCTCTCTACCGATCGAAAAGGCGATTGCGTATTCCCAGGTTGTCGAAGAACCGCTAGTCCACAAACGACTCCTTGAATCTCCACAACTAGACGTTCGCACAAGAGCGCACAGAATTATACATATAGTCAACACAATCAAGACTACGAATAAACCAGACATGGGTGGTCCTGGCGGTCGTCACGATAATGACTTTGCGGATATACACAGGATTGCAATACTCCCTAGCCCGGACGAGCTCGCAGCAAAGGACCCTTTCTTGCGTCGAGCGATCGAAGTCCGCGAAAATGATACTGGGCAGGCTAATCTGGCCTTGCATACTGATAATCAATTCCGACTGCTACGTGAAGATATGCTACGCGATTTGCGGGAGGAGATCCAGAGCGCCCTTACGTCCAAGAAAGGACGCGGTAGGGGCTTGTGCATTGAGCACTTGAGCATAGCGGATATTCTGTGTGATGAGCGCGACCCATGGTCGCTTCAGCTATTGTGTGTGCAGGATCTCCCCCAGTTGAGGGGCAAGGACATTCCCTCGCGCAAAAGATTCATCAAAGACAATCAGAGATTTTTGAAGCACCAGTCTGTGGCATGTCTGATGGTGGACCAGGAGGTGACTGCGTTGGCGACAGTGATACGAGAAGAGGGCCTTCTGGCACAGGTTCCTCCGATTATTTGCTTGCAGGTCTCCGAAACGGCAACGCAGAAAGCTTTGCTAAAGCTCAAAACTGCGAAGAACATAAAAGTAGTGCAGCTGAGTACAGCCGTCTTTGCATACGAACCTGTGCTCAGGCAACTACAAGAGATCAAGGAACTGTCTCTGGAAGATGACATACTCCATTGGAAGCAGGGAAAAGATCTACCATGCCCCTCATATCAGCTATCCAGGATGATGCGCAGTACTATAGCTAGCCTTGAGAACGATTATGCGATGGATCTGCAGGGCGTCTTGAGTCTTCCTCGGCCTACTCGACTTGACAAGTCGCAAGCGGCATGCTTTGTAGCAGGGCTCTGGCAGAGGCTCAGCGTGATTCATGGACCTCCAGGTACTCAACCCAGTTGCACTTCAAGTGAATCCTCACCTTGTAACTGATGTTCTCTAGGGACGGGAAAATCTTTTATTGGGTCATTGATAGCGAAAGCGATCCACGACCACTCCAAAGAAAAGATCCTAGTGGTTTGTTACACACATCATGCTCTCGACCAATTCTTGGAAGAGCTGCTCGACTTAGATATACCCGCGCTCGATATCGTTCGCCTGGGGTCTCCGGCCAAAGCGACACCCAGAACGCAACCTCTTTCACTTAAAGAGATGCGGCAATCTATCAAACTCAATCAAGACCAGTGGCGTATGCTGAATTTACGAAAGGATCTGGTCAGGGAAGAATGTCGAAATCTGCAGGAAGCGTTTAGAGCTTTCAGCGAAGCCAATGCTAGCAAGTCCGACATCATGGAGCATCTCGAGTTCAAGATGGATGGCCCTCCTTTTTTTGAAGCATTTCGTGTGCCTGAGGAGGAGAACAACATGGTCCGAGTGGGTAAGAGAGGTAGGGCAGTGGATCCATTCTACCTGCTTGACCGGTGGTACCGAGGAAAAGATGCAGGAATGTACAAGAGGAGGATTGAGGTTGCATTTAAAGAAGTATGGCAAATGAAAGCTGAAAGTCGGATGGAGGCCATGAACAATTGGAGATCTCAAATGTTGCAGGAACGTGTAGCTAGGCTTCATGAGGCTGGAACGGCCTACAATACGTCTCTTGACCAGATCCAGGCAATCCACATGGAGAAGGACCTTCAGGTCATCCGCAGGAAGCGTATAATTGGATGCACCACAACGGCTGCCGCAAAGTATGTTCAGGCCCTCCAGTCTATTTCACCCGGCGTACTTGTAGTCGAAGAGGCTGGAGAGATACTAGAGAGCCATGTCCTTACCGCTTTGGGACCGGAAACCAAACAGTTGATCCTGATCGGCGACCACAAACAACTTCGTCCCAAGGTGCATCATGATCTCAGTGTGGAGAAAGGAGACGGCTACGATTTGAACCGATCACTCTTCGAGAGGCTTGTCCTCGGAAATTATCCTCATCAGGTCCTCTACCAACAACATCGCATGCGGCCTGAGATTTCTGCCCTTGTTAGGCAACTGACATATCCCGACCTAGTCGATGCTCCAAACACTCAAGGGCGACCTGGCCTGAGGGGTTTCCGGGACAATTTGATATTCGTGAATCATAGCGAACCAGAGATCGAGCTTCATGACGTCCCAGATTGGAAGGATACTACTTCGACGTCCTCGAAGAAGAACATGTTTGAAGCAAAAATGACGCTTAAATGCGTACGTTACCTTGGCCAGCAGGGATATCGGACGGACAACATCGTTGTTCTGACTCCTTATCTCGGCCAGTTGCGACTTCTATTGGATGAGCTAGGCAAGGATAATGACCCAGTCTTGAATGACCTCGATTCGTATGACTTAGTTCGTGCCGGATTGATGCCTGCGGCATCCGCTAGCTTGAAAAAGCCGCGGATCCGAATATCTACAATTGGTAAGAGACACCCTTTGACAGCTACTATTCAATCCATCAAATGCATCCTGTTGCACTATTGAAGTCATTTGGGAACTCATCTTTCCACATCTGGCGCATTATATACAATCTGAGGCCCCATTCTTAACAAGCGCTAATCCAACCTCCCAGACAACTACCAAGGAGAAGAAAGCGACATAGCCATAATCTCGTTAACACGGAGCAATTCCCGGCACGATATTGGATTCATGTCATCCCCGGAACGACTGAATGTCCTATTGTCACGAGCTCGAGATGCGCTGATTATGATCGGCGATGCGGAAACATTCATGAACTCCCGCAAAGGGAAGGAACTATGGGAACGCTTCATGGCGCTTCTTAAAACAGGCGGCCACATCTATGATGGATTTCCCCTCAAATGCGACCGCCACCCGAATCGGCATGCTCTCTTGTGTCGGCCCGAAGGCTTCGATGAGCAGTGTCCTGATGGAGGATGTTTGGAACCATGGTAGGTGTAGAGACCTGGTCGATTACGGCGTGCTGATCAGAGATTCTTAGTGGTGCTAAGTTAAGCTGTGGTGTTCATAAGTGCCCACAGCACTGCCACCAACTCTCCGACCATTCTAAGATGCAGTGCGAACATATCATGGAGTCTAGGTGCAGCAAAGGTCATCTCAGAAGGTGGAAGTGCCACGAAAACCAGCCATCAGCGTGTCAGACTTGTCAGCGTGAGGACGAGAGGCGACAGAAAGAGCTGCAAGCAGAGTTAGAACGGCAAGCAAAGCGCGACCGGGAGCAAGCAGAGCATGCATCGAAAATGGCTGAGCTTGAACACCAAATCAAGCATGCAAGAGAACGAGTAGCTGACGGCGTGACTGCCGAGGAAAATGCCCGGGCGTTGGAGCAAAAGAGGCGAGACCTAGAGGCAGCGAGGCTTTCAGCAGATCAGGCTCTAAATACACCCTCAAAGGCGACGCTGGAAACCCAATCAGCGCCAAGCATCTCACCAACATCTTCGCTGCTGGCTACTGTTGGACCTCACTCTGTCGCAGAGGAGAAAAGCCTCGGGACAGATCAAAATACGACGCAAGATATGAATGGCAAATCGCAACAAGAATGGGATCGTCAAAAACGCGTTGAAGGGGCCTCGAACGACGCAATCGATGCTCTTATGGCCCTTACCGGCTTGGAGGACGTGAAATCTAAGATTCTTACGATAAAAGCCAAAATTGAAACCGTCCGAAGGCAAGGTACCGATATGAAGAATGAGAGACTTGGTCTAGTCCTACTGGGAAATCCCGGAACTGGTAGGTATCCGCTAGCTCAGCTCCAATTTTGCTAATGCCTGTTAGGCAAAACCACCATTGCGCGTCTCTACGCCCAGTTCCTATCTTCCGTTGCGGTGCTTCCTGGAACTGAATTCATTGAGACGACAGGAGCCCGTCTCGCGAATGAGGGAGTTGCAGGAGCGAAAAAGCATATAGAGACAATCCTCAATGCAGGTGGAGGGACATTTTTCCTGGACGAGGCTTATCAACTGGCTGATGGCCACAACCCGGGAGGCGCATCGGTCCTCGATTTCTTGTTGGCGGAGATCGAAAACAAAGTCGGGAAGATTGTTTTCATTCTAGCGGGCTATAGTAAGCAGATGGAGAAGTTCTTTGAACATAATCCAGGATTCGATAGCCGTATACCTCACCGTCTCTATTTTGCTGATTACTCCGACCAAGAGCTACTGGCGATGCTGCATCGTTTGGTCGAGAAGAAGTACCACGGCCGTGCGAAGATTGAGGGTGGCCCGACCGGCATATATGCTAGAATCGCTGTTCGCCGCCTGGGCAGAGGCCGGGGGCGTGAAGGATACGGTAACGCCCGCGCTTTGGAGAATACTTGGGCAAAGATCTCCGAGCGGCAAGCCAATAGGTTACAGCAAGAACGGGCTGCCGGTCTCACACCAGATGACTTCCTTTTTACGAAAGAGGACTTGATAGGCCCTGAGCCTTCCGGAGCGATACGAGAAAGTGCGGCGTGGAAAGAGCTCCAGGGGCTGATCGGGCTTAAGGCTGTCAAGGAGTCCATAAAGGGGCTTGTGGATCGTTTGCAGTTGAACTACGAACGAGAGCTCGAGGAGCAGCCCCCAATCGAAGTCAGTCTCAACCGTATTTTTGTTGGCTCACCTGGTACAGGTAAAACGTCAGTTGGTAAACTGTATGGGGCGATACTAGCTGATATGTGTTTGCTATCGAAACGCGAAGGTAAGAATACTACAGTTTCATTTTCCACCTTGCTTCTGGCTCATGAGCCGCTACCTTGGCTTCCGCATTGCGGCCAGGCTAAATGCCCACTGAATTGATGTCACTGGAAATCCGGGCTGATTTCAGGTTATAGTTGTGGTCAAGGACCCTGCAGATTTCATCGGAAGTGTTCTTGGAGAATCGGAAAAGAACACTAAGGCTATTCTGAAAGCGAGTGAAGGCAAGGTTCTCATAATTGATGAAGCCTATATGCTCTACTCAGGATCTAAGGGCGTGGGAAACACGTCAGACCCCTTCAAAACGTCAGTTATCGACACAATCGTGGCAGAAGTTCAAAGCACGCCGGGTGAAGACCGATGCGTACTCCTATTGGGCTACAAGGAACAAATGCAGGAAATGTTGGAAAATTCGAACCCTGGTCTCGCAAGGCGATTTCAGCTTAGCTACGCATTCCTCTTCGAAGACTTTGATGATCAGCAGTTGAGACAAATTCTCGAACTCAAACTCAAAAAGCAGGGACTCGAAGCAACAGAGGAAGCCAAGGACGTGGCCATCGGACTCCTCTCAAGGGCTCGCGATCGGCCCAATTTTGGCAATGCTGGCGATGTTGAGAATCTGATATCTCATGCTAAAGCTCAAGAACAGAAAAGACGATCCATGCAGACTGTGAAGAGCCAGAAAGTGGAAGTTCTCTTCTTGCCGCAAGATTTCGATGAGAATTTTGACCGGGCCAACAATGCAACTCTCAATCTCCGAAAGCTCTTTGCGGATGTGGTGGGCTGCGAAACGCTGATCAGCAAGCTTGAGAGATATCAGCGGGTTGCGGCTAATATGAGAGCTCGAGGTATGGACCCAAAGTTGCATATTCCATTCAATTTCATCTTCAAAGGTCCGCCAGGTGAGTCATTATGGTACAGATCCCTTCGCAGAGCCCGCTCTAATAACCAATTTAGGAACCGGGAAGACAACTACTGCTCAAAAGATGGGCCAAGTGTTCTATGACATGGGTCTCTTGTCGGCTCCTGAATATCTTGAGCGTTCGGCTTCAGACCTCGTCGCTTCGTACGTCGGTCAAACCGGATCGAAAACGGTAAGTGTTCTGAAAGATGGTTTGGGGAAGGTCCTCTTCGTAGATGAAGCCTACAGATTGGGTGAGGGCCAGTTCGCAAAAGAAGCCATCGATGAATTGGTTGATAGTCTTACGAAACCCCAATTCTTGGGTAAACTCATTGTCATACTCGCTGGTTACACCGAAGACATGAACAGACTTCTCAAAGTCAATCCGGGTCTCTCAAGTAGGTTTCCAGAGGAGATTGTGTTCCAAAATATGACGGCGGAAGAGTGTTTGACGCTTCTTCAACGCCAGTTGAGAGTTGTTGGAATTGAGTTCGTTCTGGAGGGTCGCCAATCCGACGGTTACGGGGATATGATTAAGCACTTCAACAGCCTTTCCTGCCTTCCAAACTGGGGCAATGGCCGGGACGTCAAGACTCTGTCCAAGGCCATCGTGGCATCTGCTTTTGAAAGCGCGGAGTCCGCTTCCACGGCACTGACGGTTTCCCATAAGGACGTGGTTGCCGCTCTTCAGAAGATGTTGATAACCCAGCTTGCTCGATGCGGAACGAAGGCGGGCAGAGAAAGCTCGTTAAGTAACGGTACTATGGCATCAATCTTCAATGTAGCCACCAACTCGCTCTCACCTCCGCCCAAAACTACTTCGACATCATCAGCCGCTAAGCTCGCAGAGCCAACACCGGCGTTAGCTGACGATAATCCCAGACAAGAGCAGCAAGTTGATGTGGCGCCACGAGAGCAGCCACGGGATACAGGCGTATCAGATGAGACGTGGACACAACTGCAGGCCGACATCAGAGCGAATGAGCTCGCCCAGAAAAATTCCCAAGACGCGATCGTCGATTTAGAGCAGCAGTTGGAGACTGCAGTGACTGAGCAAGAAGGCCACGCGCAAGAAGAAAAACCGCTACAGGAAGCTGCGCCATCACAAACTATTTCCGACGACGACGATGATGAAGAGAACGAGCGAAAGCGCCGACATGAAGAGTTGAGGATTCGTGCCCTGAAAGCTCGACACGCCAAACAAGAAGCGGAGGAGAAGCTACGCAAAGCCAGAGAAGAGGCAGATAGGAAGAGGAAAGAGGAAGCTCAAGCACAAAAGAAGTTGAGAGATATGGGTGTTTGTCCTGTAGGATTTCGTTGGATCAAGCAGAGGACGGGGTACCGATGTGCGGGGGGTAGTCATTTCGTTTCGAACTCCGAGCTAGGGGCCTAGGCGTTTTGATTGAGCGGAGATGCACGGGGATCAATCGTTCTGCTTCTTTATTAATGCCTCGCGGATTTCATGAAACTTGCACATCTACGGGTATTACTGAATAAATGTGGGGTTTTGGAGTCATTTGTCTCGTCATTAGTATTCAAGTCACAAGCGTTTAGCAACGAAAAAGGGGGGAGCAAATCATCAAATTGAATTTCAAGCCGCCAGTTACGACCAAGTATAACCATTTTGACTTTTTAGAAACAGAGCATTAGGTTTCGTTGGAGGGGTGCAAAGGAGTTTGAAAAGCAGAACACGCCATGACAAATTCAGAGAAGTTACCCGTACGCAAACATCAATACCATCAAGCATTTACCTTCATCGCGTCAGATGTAGAACATCGTATTACGCACATTCTCATGTATTCGCACATCATTCGGATCTGCCACTTGTCCGCCTCCGCCACCTGCTCCTGACACCACGCTGCCCGCGGGTGTGGCTCCGGGTGTGGCATCAAATAGCTTGCTTAAATAGCACCTAGCCCTCTCACAGACGAGATCCGCGTAATAGGCGGCAGGGCAAATACTAACGGCCTTAGTAGCGCGACCGAATAGGTAGCACATATTGTGCGTCAAGTCCTCGAGGACATCTGCGGCGTTCTGGAAGGGAGGTTGCGCCTTCCGGCTTCGGAAGATCTCATCTAGGACTGTGTGATAGTGTGCTGGACGCGCGGTTCCTTGGAGGGCAGTATGAGCTTGGAGGAAGAAGTCCCAATTCCGGGCTTCCGTGACACCGCGGTCGACAATGGTGCCATTCTGAGGATTCGAAGAGCGGTCGGCGCTTTCTTTGGTAGTTGGATAAAACCGAGTGTTATGGCGTTTGCCAACAATGATGATGGACATGCGAGGGAGCTTCTTCTTCATATCGCTTGGTGGATAGACTTCTTCGCACGCTTTTCGGAGTAGAGGTAGCTCTTGGTCAAGAACGATTTCGTATTGCCCTTCGGACACACCATCACGGTAAATCAGGATGTTTTCGGGGTAAGTTCCCTTATTCTTAGTCGCCCACAGACGAAGGCGTGACTTGAGCATACTGTCGAGGCCAGAGACCATCTCTTGTCTCGCGGTCTGAATTTGGAGATCCGCCGGCCATTGTCCGAGCCATGGGTCTACAGAAGCCACGATTCCTGCCACGCTTGGCGCGTTCGATGCCGAGCCAGGCGTGGGGTGGGTGACATCGATGCCCACTACCATGGTCTTCCCTTCTGCGATGATGCCAATTTTGGTATTGTCCAAGTACTGGTTTCGTCCGCCAAGCTTGAGGTTGAACTTAAGCGCAACATTAGCGTAGTACTGGTCGTTGGCCTTTGCAAATTTCGAGCCTAGGGTGCAGACATTGAGCAGCCCCGTCTTGACGTCGCACACGAACTTGATGCGGTTATAGATGGATGAATCGAGATGAGGTATTATGACAAGAATCAGCTTTGGCGGAGGTCTGGTGGGATGGCTGAGGAATCTTTGGATAGCCGCATCAATATCCCCGTCGACATTGGCAGGGTTTAAGTTAATGCGCAGACCAGGAGTATAATCATTCACGTCGATGCCGAGCTGTCTCAGTTTGCGCTGGAATGCGTTCAGCGTGGAACTCAATTCCTGTTCATTTCTCCATGCGTCGGGCGACCTCGGCGACGATATGAGGAGGTATGTCCACGAAGGAAGCTTTGATCTTGTCGAAAATTCAACCTCTTGCATATTCCAGCTAGCATATCGAGTCTGGGCAGGTTTGCCGTCTTTGTATCGAACATTAGGTCCTGTCAAGACCCGGCCGGGGACGGCGATAAGCTTAGGCATCACAGCGATATCGAACTCAGCCTGACAAAGGTAAGCGTTCCCTCACCACTAGCGCATGGTTAACTCACAATGGTAGGATTTATCGGCGGCTCTAGGCCTAGAAGCCGAGCGCCATTGATGACTATTGACTTGGCATTCGCGGCAGGTTTACGGACTGCAAATCGTATCATCTGTTGCGTTTGGCCTGGAGTCAGCTTTGCGCCGCTAGGCTGGCCAGGCAAGACAACGCAGACGTCTAGTGGTAAATACGATGGGTTCTGCCGAGTTCCAACATTGATAACAGGCATATTGGGATCCGTGATAGTGATGCCGTGGGCTGGCAGATGCGTTAACCATAGTTTCAAGTACACGGGGATAGGCAGACACCTTACTCCTTTGGAAGAAGTCATAAACGCTGATATAACCGCCGCCAGGTGGCTCAGGTCCTTCCTTGATAGGCTTCTTACCCTTCTTACCTTTCTTTCCAGCAGAACTTTGTTGAGACGCACTCGGTTGAGACGTACTTGGTTGTCCTTCGGGACTACCGAGGTGAAACTTTACCTCTTTCGCGCCAGCAGCAAACTTTGGCACGATGGGAGGGTACTGTAACCCGTGGCCATCTCCAGGCGTTGCCAGACCCGTGATGGTCTTTATTCTGAATATTTCGCGACCTTCTCTGTTCTTCCTGATAATGTGGGTGACTCGGACGCGCACTCTCTTCAAAAAGGTGGCGAGTCTGACCATGTTTCGGTCATTGTGGCTTAGATATGTGGATATCAATGGGCCAAGGAGGCCTTCCTCGTAACATGCAGCATGTTTCACCTGGACGTTGAGGAGGATGCGGCAGGTAGCAGACCGAACGCTGATGAAAAATCCTCGGATGGCCTGAAGCCCTCCTCCAAGACTCATCGTCTCAAAGGCAGCTGGGGCCAGTTCGAAGTGCTTATTCGCACCCACAGAGAAAATGTTGGAGGCGGATTTTGGATGGTGTCCCATGACGATGTTGAGTGCTTGGATGATCTCGTCCTTAGATCCAAATAGGGTACTTGCATGGCTGGAAGTTAGATAGTCCATGAGCTCAGAAACTGCGAGTGTGCCTGTGCTTTGGAGACGCAGCCTGTATGCTTTGGCATTTTGAGAAGGTTCGTCTTCGTCTTCCGATCTGTACCGGACAAGGTATCCCTCTTCATCGATGGGGAGCTCTGATCTACAAATCAGGTTTGACTTGTAGTCTGTTGCAATACTGTTCTTGTGTTCAGAGAAGTGTTCTTCAACAAGGAGCTCGATGACCCTCTTCGCCCTTTTGCCGGTCGGCACTCTTCCGACTCCAGTGTCAACAGGTATAATCTCGATACTATAGCGAAACAACATCAAGTCCTTGTGCGCCACCATCTCAAAGTAATTCGCCCACAGAGTGACCTCTTTCCCTTGTGTTCCGTAACCAGGCCTTGGGGGCAATCGTGGTTCAAGAATGGATTTCTGAGGTCCAGTACTCTTGAGCTGAACGGCTCTTGCAGTCTCGTTCTCGATCTTTCGCACTTGGATATCGTGTTCGGGATACTCGCCAGGGCCATGGCTGGGGAACGTCAGTCGGTGTCAGTGGCTACATTTGATCAATAGAGCCTGCTCACAAGAATACCTCAACTTCTGCAGGACCACCACGGCCGCCTCGCCCAAATCCGCCACGAGTACCTCGACCACCCCGACTCTCCAAGCTCGCGACCTGAAAATGAGAGCCACGACCACGATCGCTTGGAGGCCTGTCTCCACGTCCGCGACCGCGATCGTGGCCACGGTCAGATGAACCCCGCTCTCCACGTCCGCGACCGCGGCCACGTTGGAATTGGTTTCCAGACATTGTAGTGCAAGAGTAGACGGAAATTGAACCTGCAGAATTACGCCTGGATCAACTAGCTTATTATTCGCGCTGGTGGCGTGACAATTTCAAGGATTCTTACCCCGCCTTGGAAGACACGACAATTGATACGTCATGACGCAAGGAAAAATCTGCTAACCCGAAATGATATCNCGTAAATCCTGAATCACNNCCAATTGNNAGTCGGCATTCNCTNNCGCAAGGAAAAATCTGCTAACCCGAAATGATATCCCGTAAATCCTGAATACTTCCAATTGGAAGTCGGCATTCCCTTTGAGGTTGGCGGCTCTTTTAGCGCGGTGGACGATAACTGCCCAGGATCAGCTTCTATGTTCGCGAGCGCGAACTGGTGCAACGACATTTCATACATCGATACCAAGCCCAGATAAATCATAGATGTACATTACGATACCGGGCATTGTTTGCTAAAATGTCCTTCCAAGTCGGCAATTCAAGACCACTTGGCCAAGATGCCGCGCAAGCTCGTGCTCGAAGCTATCAGTTGGAGATGTTAGGAGAGAGCATGAAGGAAAACATCATCGTTGCTGTGTTTAGTACTCCCCTATCACTATATTGTACGATATTGATATAAGCAGATGGATACCGGGAGTGGGAAGACGTATATGTAAGGGGCCTACATGTCATCCTGATTTATTTTGAATTCCTGGGGTTTTTATCCCCAACGCTACTTGAGTGATGGCAGTGGTTAATCATGATGTATAGAGCCGTTCTTCGAATCATGGCCGAACTCGAATGCTGCCCTCCACAGAAGGTATGCTTCGTCTGCAGCAGCGTTACGATTTCTGAACCTTCATAGCTCGTCTGGTTCTTGGCTCCGACGGTCGCGTTATGCACACAACAGCATGAAGTGATATCCTCCCAAGTTCCTGCCGCCAGGACAAGGCTGTTCATTGGCTCTGATAACGTGGATCGGTGGAGTGAACAGCGGATCTGGGACGCCGCATTGAAGGACGTGCAGATTGTCGTATCGACACACGCTGTTCTCGCCGATGCCTTAAGCCATGGATTCGTCAGAATTTGGAAGCTAGCGCTATTGATATTCGACGAAGGCAAGTTACTTCCACAGTTCCCCTGATGCTGTTTGCTAACGTCGCAAGCCCATCATTGTACGGGGAATCATCCAGCAAACAAAATTATGCGTGACTTTTACCATCGCACAATCAGAGAAGAGGGTCGCCATGCGGTCCCCCATATCCTAGGTCTGACAGCCAGTCCCATTGTCAGATCAAGGCTGAGCGAGCTTGAGTTCGTCCCCATACCCTTTTGAGTATTGTTACTAAGAAATCTAGAACTATTGAAGCAAATCTCGACTCGATCAGCAGAACGCCCCGTCTTCAACGACAAGAGTTGTTAAAGTACGTGCATCGCCCAGCACTGATCAAACTCACCTATCCGCCACCTGATGCAACTTGGCATTGTAGCAGCCGTGCACTCCAAGGCCTGATCTCCGTTTGCAGGACAATGGATATTCAGAAGGATCCGTACGTTCTTAAGTTGAAGGCCGAGCCACAGAGCAGCTGGAAGCTGAGGAAGCTACTATTGTCGGGCAAAACCTACTGTGCAGAGCAGCTGAACAAATTTTACAGCAAATCTAGGCACATTTATGATGAGCTTGGGCAATGGGCAGCTGATTATTTCATTGCGGAATCGATTCGAAAGTTACAGAAAATGGTCGACACTAATGAAGAGATCTCTTTCGGTTTGGAAAATGACGAGAAAGCCTACCTTCTGGGCATACTGACTCAGCTGCCTAGGACGGAACTGGGGTCTGATCTTCGCACTGTTGATAACCCTCAAATCTCCACCAAGGTCGACAGCTTAATATCTTTCCTCGCCAAGGAAGAGAATGGCAAGTTTTCTGGACTGATCTTTGTCCGCCAGCGCGCGACCGTCAGCGTCATGTCTAAACTACTATCCATTCATCCCAAGACAAGGGGTCGATTCCGCTGTGCACCTTACGTTGGCTTGTCGAACAGTGCCAACCGGAAGCAGAATATTGGCGAGTTGCTCGACCCACATGACCAGTGCGAAACATTGGACAATTTCCGGCAGGGGCGGACGAATCTCATTATCGCTACTGACGTCCTGGAAGAAGGGATAGATGTCACTGCATGTCACTTGGTCATCTGTTTCGATAAACCACCCAACCTGAAATCATTTATCCAAAGGAGAGGGAGAGCTAGACAAGAAATGTCAACTTTCGCCATCATGCTTGCCGACGATGATGTCTCGGCCTCTCTCAACAGCTGGCAAGCATTAGAGGAGGAAATGCTTCGAGTTTATCAAAATGATGCCAGGTTATTGCAGGAAGTTTCCAACCTTGAAAGCATCCAAGAAGATGTCGAGGACGAATTCCGAGTTGAATCTACTGGGTAAGCGACTGAAAAACCACTCTGAAGCCATACTGACTCAAATTCAGGGCACTCTTAACTGCTGAGTCAGCAGTAGCACATCTCTACCATTTCTGTGCCATGCTTCCTCACCAACGATATGTTGATCTCCGTCCCGCTTTTACTTTCGCAGAAGATATAAACACTCATCGGATTAACGGGACGGTAATTCTCCCAAACTCCGTCAGTACATCGGTGAGATGCACGAGCGGACGCGAATGGTGGCGAACAGAACGTGCGGCAAGGAAGGAAGCCGCATTCCAAGCATACGTCGCGTTGTACGAAGCAGGCCTCGTCAATGATAACCTCCTACCCTTAAATCGCGAGGGGACTGTGGTGAGAGATGAACGAGAAGAACTCCCTTCGATAATGGAGGTTTCGGAACAGCTCAATCCATGGGTCAGTTTGGCAAAGGTGTGGGCATTCCCTGAACTAAACCAGATTGTTATCTCTATCCAGCAACAAGATGGAATGGAAGGAGGCGAGGTTGTGATGATTCTGACAACACCTTTGGCGATGCCTTGCATTCGACCATTTACCTTGTACTGGGATAGCAATACTACCTTTGAGGTTCGCCCAGGAGCTTCGCAGCAGGTGGCCGCAATCTCCTCAGAGAGCCTTCGATTCATGCAGGACATCATGCACACTCTACTTCGGTCGACGCATTCAGATCAGCGGCCAGATAATCGAAAGGATTTCGTCGCACTCTTCACTCCAAACATACATGCGCAGCAGTTTGAAACGTGGCTGTCTGTAAATCGAGGACGTCGTCTCGCTTTGGAAGAGTTCCACTTGAATCGTGACCTCTCTCCCCGCGGCCTTGTACGAAGCCCTTTGTACTTCGGCGTTCCTCACATATTCCATCGGTGGCGCACCCCTTCTTCGGATGGAGCAGAGGCCGAGGTTGAAGTGGTGTGTTTTGCGCTACCCAAGCGGCGAAACTTCTTGGAAGCCGGCACGCTCTCTGAAAAAGTGACTGGCTTAGCCTCATGGAGTGAGAATTCTACCAGAGAAGCGCGATCATTCCCGGCGAAGTCTTGTACGATTGATTTCTTGCCCATTGAGCAGGCTCGATTTAGCCTTTTCATCCCGGCGATCACGCAGCATATAGAGGTGCTTATGGTGGCAAATCAGCTGTGCCAAACAATTCTCAAGAATGTTCCGTTCCGGGATATCCACCACGTGATTACAGCTATCAGTGCGTCTTCAACCCAGTCGGCTACCGACTATCAGAGATACGAATTTCTGGGAGACACAATATTGAAATTCATCGTGTCAGCTCAGCTTTTCGTCAATCACGAGAATTGGCACGAGGGTTATCTCTCGGAAGGTAGAGCTATACTTGTGTCAAATTCACGTCTGGCGAGGGCAGCTTTGGATACTGGCCTCGATTCGTTTATCTTAACCAAACCTTTTACAGGCAAGAGATGGGCTTACCCACTGATCTCCGAGTTAGAGATCCATTCCGCAGGCAAACGGACTGTTTCATCGAAGACCCTAGCAGATGTAGTCGAGGCTCTTATTGGAGCAGCATTCTTAGATGGAGGCTTATCTGCCGCGAGAGTATGCACACACACGTTTCTCCCCGACATCCGCACCCCATCCCTTGTTTTCGGCCCTAGTGCACATCCACGCAGCGCAAAATTGGTAAACTCATCCATTAATATGATGGCAGAGCTGCTTATTGACCATCAATTTCTGGATAAAGCTCTGCTTCAGGAGGCCCTAACCCATCCGTCCTGTGAAAGAGACACGCTCACAGAGTCCTACCAAAGGCTTGAGTTCTTGGGCGACGCAGTACTAGATATGATTGTCGTCACAGCAATTTTCGAAGAAAACCCAAATTGTGAGCATGGGAGCATGTCGCAGATCAAGGCAGCGCTAGTTAATGCCGATCTACTGGCATTCCTCTGCTTAGAAGTATCTTTGATGCAAGATGCCATTCATATCCAGCAGAAGGGGGAGAGAACATTCTACGAAGTGCATGAAGAGGAAAAAATCGAACTCTGGAAGTTTATGAGGCGTCACGGTCGAGAGATTACAGAGGCGCAACAGGCCTGCGTCAAGCGTCATCAGCGGCTCCGTCGAGACATAGAACGCCGTTTGAAGTACGACCGACTCTATCCATGGGCATTACTCGCTCAGCTGGATGCAGAGAAGTTTTTCTCCGATATTATTGAGAGCGTTTTCGGAGCAATCTTTGTGGATACTGGGGGAACTCTCGCGGACTGCCAACGCTTCGCAGAGCGCATTGGAGTAATGCCATATTTACGTCGCATAATGGCTGACGGCATCGATGTTGTCCACCCCAAAGCCTCGCTTGAACGCTTGACTGGGCCAGACAAGGTCGAGTACATCGTTGGGTTTGAGGAGGGTAATAATCATGTGTATCAGTGCTCGGTTAAGATCAATAATATTGAAGTTGTTACGGTGGGAGGATGTTTGACGAAGGAGGAGGCTGTCATGAGGGCCGCGGATGGTGCAGCAAAATTGATTTCACGAACGAAACCTCAAGCTACCACTTCTTCTCAGCACATGTAGAGGTCGGAGCTTCTCACTAGTTGGGTCTCTTCTGTTCAATATAAAAACTCGGCCTGCTACTCCTGTTATCTTGTCCCTTTTTTGATCTTGGGCGCCGTAGGCTAGCTTGTTCGTTGAAACAAGTCGACGTAGTCTTCTTCCTGGCCATATCCACGTTCTGAGCATTCTAGAGCGACATAATAGCTAAAATCTCGAATGATGCATGCTCCTTTCCAGAACATGGCATCCAGCCCCTCTAGACTATGCCTCCCAGATCGCGCACGGGCCACGGTGCCGAATTTCGGCACCGTGGCCCGTGCGCGACGAGGCGGGACAGTTGAATGCTGATTCGTCAAGCTACCACACGTGATTGATTGCCACATGATACCCGTAATCCCGCCCCCCTAGCTCTGTCGCGGTCCTACCAAAAAGTATTATGCCGTGGAACTTATCACAGAGATGTCTGGAGTACTCGAAGTCGCCGTCAGAAAGCGACAAAGTCGGCTACCTTCGCACTAACTTTTCACCTTTCACACATGTCATGTATCCGCGATGGATCAGGTTGCAATTTTGGGCTCCCGTAGGAGGACCATTCGGGCAGCTTGAGGCCGGATATGGTTCCATACCATATATCTTTATATAGTCAGGCTCAATCTTGCTTCTGTCCATCATCGTTCTTAAGTAGTCTTTTTATAACAACGCACAATGCCTCCGTCTCTCATTTCTCTACCACCCGAACTCCTTTGCAACATTTTGAAAAAGTTACCTATCGACCATGGACGTGACTTACTGGCAAGTTGCCGCGAAATTTACGATAATGGCAAGCATGCTTTTGACCAAAAGTGCTTTAGTGTCATACCACTCACCTTAGAGGACGAGAGTATTTTACAAGCCGAAGAGCTTACGAAGGAACAGCCGTGTTGTTTTCTTGAAGAGGTTATCATTCGGATAGACCGAGAATGTGACCACCATCCGGGAAAACTCCATCTTGAAAACCGCCTACTTTCCATTTTCACTAATGCACTTCAGGTTTCCTCCAAATTCAACACTATCACAATCCACTATGATCCAGAAGAGTTTGATTCGGCTGTAGGACGGTACCGCGTTCATACAAAAGCTGTGGTTTTGGCAATACAAACTTTCTTAAAAGGTCATGAAAGCACCAATTTCAAAATCGATATACAAAACATCCGACTACACGATTGCGCTACCTTATTGGCTCTCGGCAAAAGTTTTCTAAGCCGAGTGCACTCTATAGGGCTTAGATTTGAACCGTATGATACTACGGTAAGGTCTATCCAAGAGCTCTTACCTCTCGCAACGAATCTCAAAGAGATTTCTTTAATGAACGACACTGGCGAGACGCTTACTTTAAACCCTATTCGGAAAGTTACGAAGGCTGTAAGTTCTAAAACACTGGAAAGTATTTCCCTCGCCGGAGTTGATACTACTAAAGACAAACTACAGGAGATTCTACATCCTTTTAAAGCTTCTTTGAAGAACATAAAACTACAACAGATGACTTTCGAACAGAAGTCATTTGAGAGCTTCGTCCGTTACATTTCCCGCAATTATTCTTTGGAGGACTTTGATCTTGAAGATATTTGGGAAATAGATGGTAAAAAGGAACGTGAAGTCATTGATCCTATGTCGTACTGGTATGACCTGCAGCCCACTCCGGCCTCTTCCTAGCACCCCTCACACGCCAGCACGCCTTGTTCAAAGTAAATCTTTTTACACGTAACTAATCCGACAGGGAACGGATTGTTGAAGGAGATATGATCGATAGATATAGTAACGTCCATCCATGCGTAACGAGAAACCACCCGTGCCGAGAAATTTTATGGGTACTTCACCTATAAACTTCGAAAAAAACGAACGCACATGGGCGACCCTTATATTTTTTGTACTAGCTATGTTCTATAGTCAATTCTAAACACATTGAGACCCTTCACTAAAAAAATAAAAACACTGGGCTTTTCTTAGCTTGAATTATAGCATGCCTTCGCTTAAAGTGTATAATACAGTTCCTTCCCCAACCCTCTATCCTAGTACTTCTCTCACTTCCACTTTCCATATATGGTGTTACCTGAGTTATATGTATTAAATACTATGCCTGAAATTATTTTCAAGCCTTGTGGTAGCTTTACCATGCAGATTTATGTAAAGTCGCCACGCAATTCAGTACTTTTGCTGAGGTGGCGAACCGCTTTGGGTATAGCGTGCTGAAAGCTACACCTCTGAATATGGGTAATTCAGAAATTAGAGAACTGGCACGTACCGCAAAATAATGCCCTAATTTTCAGGCAAGCATCAGTGGGGCATTTTCTGGCTGACATCCAATTCAAGAGAGCACAGAGTTCGGGTTGACAAGCCTATCCATCACATTCTCTTCTACCTCCGCAAGGAGTTCGATAGATTACTCACAATCATGTCTGGTCAGCCGTGCTTACTCAGGATAATTGCCAGAGTTCCAAGAAAGACATCTTCCGGTTTGTGCCTTCCCCTATCAACTTATCATCGCCGTCAGTAAGTAGGAAGCGGAATTGGCTCAGTTCTCGAACGCTCCTGACCCATTAATTCCGAAAATTACGATCGCGTCGTCGCCGCCCACCCGAATTATAGAGAGCCTCTTATTATAGTATGATAGGACCCCTCGACCCGCGACACAATCATCAAGCTCTTTTCGCATTTTAAACTTATCCCATCCGCAGGCGCGACCTCCAGCCTTCAGCAGATTCCTTGGCAAAGAACACCAAAATTTCGCTCTACTATAACGCACAAAAATGCACTTGATAACCCTCTTTGTACGTAATAAATTGCGCAAATTCAATCCTATGAAGTGTTCTACCATTGAATGAATTTGTATCAAGTTCTAATAGAGTATTGGTGTTGAAAAGTACGTTAAAAAAGGGAGGTTCCTACTGTCGGATTGCGCTATAGCTCTAATTGGCCGTATCTACCTCGATGATCCACTTTTCTGAAGGCTGAGGTCGCGCCTGCGGATGGGATAGAACTATCATGGTGTGGCTGTGACGTTTGTGGCTGCGCGCGCCTTGCCGGAAAATTCCTGTTTCCCGACATCCTCCGAAGAATTTTTGGCGCTAAAACGTACCCAGTTTGTCATCGTGTCCTTTCGTACGCAACAAACTAGTTTTCAGCTTATGGGACAAACGGCATATCCAAACAATTTCTCTTTCTTCGCAATTTGGACCTGCATTTGTGAGAAAAATGACTTGCTCAACCAGCGATGAAGTAGGAAGAGGGGACTCTTCCACAACCCGCCAGAGAACTTGTACCTGTTCTGCATGTTGTTCCTCCTCTCCTTCACCAGAGAACAGATGCTGTGATGGTAGGCTCCTCCCGGCCCTGTGGCATTTCCAGCTTATTAACTAAATCATGCAGATAACTGCCTCGTCAAAATCGCACGCCAGGATTGCAAGAATGAACACAGTCATCGAAACAAGCTTCCCTCAAGCTCCCAGTCTCCCATCCCACTCCCATCCGACGAAGAACCATGCGAGAGCCACCTCTCCAAAGCAAAGGCTGCATATAGCGAGATGTTGAACAATTTTGGGTGTATTTGCAAGGTGTTGCTTTCCTTGAATTTGGAATCGTGCTGTGCTCTGGAAACTGGGACTGTTCGACGCAAGAGTTCGGAGAAGGAGGGATTCTTGGCGGGAATGAGAAAAGCTTCTAGTGGGGGGAGTTCTGTCAAGTCGGTTGGATGCGCTTCGTGTGCTGGGGAGTCGTGCTGCTCTCCCCCGAAGGACGAATTGGTGAACGTAGTCTCGAAAACAAACGCCTGTTGCTCTACCCCGCCACAGCAAACTGGAAGCGATATTGGAATGAATATTTCTGCCACAAAAGCTAGGTCCGCCTGTGGTGTCAAAGCCGGCCCTAAGCATGCCAAAGAGGGTTTGGACTGCTGCGGGGAGGAGACAAGTTTCGATGATCAAGCTCCTGCTCCGGATTGTGGTAAAGGATGCTGTTCTGACCCCAGTGTGGAACCAGCCGTTACATCGAAATCTGCAAGTGGTTGTAGCAAAGGAAGCTGTTCTAAATCAGCTGTGGAACCGATTGTTGTCGCTGCACCTTTGGACGATTGTAGAAAAGGCTGCTGCTCAGAGCCAACCTCGACTCCATCAGACAGAAAGTCGTCATCGGATAGATGCTCTTCTACTGAGGTTCAATCTGGGAAGCACACTACCCTGGGAGTGGAAGAAACAAATGGTCGCAAAATTGAATGCCAGGATGTCTCGAATCCAACTGGGAAGCGCCCAGTCACTAAAGAAGCTTGCTGTTCCAAAACCAAGTCTGGAGGCAACAAATGTTCGCAAGATATCGAAATTTTACCCTATACTACGAACGCCAGCGCCGTTCAGGTGGACTTGGAAAAGGGCGCTCTTGAAGTCGAACATCTTATCATCAGTGTCCAAGGGATGACTTGTACTGGCTGCGAAAAATCACTCTCGAAAGCTCTGACTTCAATGCCGGCAGTTTCCAATATCAAAACGAGCCTTGTTTTGGGTCGAGTGGAATTTGATTTTTGCGCAAGTTCCGCCGATATCAGCGTTGCCGAGACTATCAAGTCTCTTGAGAAAATGACTGGATTTACTTGCTCGAAGATGACATTGTCTGGACACGAGCTTGACCTTATTGTGGAAGATCCTACACTCTTTATTGGCGACAACGATCTGCCATATGGAATTTCGGATATTGCTGTACTCGATTCTCGCACCATTCGAGTTACCTATCATCCAGAGGTTCTTGGCGCAAGAGACTTGTTGGGCAATCCGTTCTTTGAATTAGCCAAGCTAGCCCCTATGGCAGACCCTCCTCTTATCACATCTGGTAGAGCACATCTTCGCTTGATGCTCTTCAAGACGCTGGTTTCTACAATGCTGACTATTCCTGTGCTTATCATGGCATGGGCCGAGCTTCCTCCTCGAGAAATCGCTTATGGAGCTGCTTCACTAGTCCTCGCAACAGTTGTGCAAGTGTACATTGCGGGCCCATGGTATTTCAGCGCTTTCAAGGCGCTGTTTTTCTCACACCTAGTCGAAGTAGACTTTCTTGTGGTTCTTTCTACATCAACTGCCTATATATACTCCATTATTGCCTACGCTCGCCTGGCTTATGAAAAGCCTCTTTCAACTGGGAGCTTCTTCGAAACTAGTACGCTACTGGTAACATTGATTATGGTGGGACGCCTTGTAACTAGTTTGGCAAGACAGCGAGCTGTGGAGTCGATCTCTATCGAATCACTTCAACCCTTAACTGCTATTCTCGTAGATTCAAAATTAGACTCTCGAGATGAGATTGATGCGCGACTCTTGCAATACGGAGATGTATTTGTGGTGCCACCTGTATGTATATACGCAAAATGGTGGTTTAAGAACGTTTCTAATTTGTTGATCTAGGATTCGTCAATCGCCACAGATGGGACTGTCATCTCTGGCATATCGGAAGTCGATGAGTCTATGATCACGGGCGAAGCTACTCTTGTGGCCAAACAACCAGGTTCCCCGGTTGTTGCCGGATCTATAAATCACTCTGGAACCTTAACAATTCGCCTAACCCGGCTTATGGGAGACAATACAATCAAATCGATCGGTTTAATGGTTGACGAGGCAAAATCTTCCAAAGCCAAGTTCCAAGATATGGCAGACAGAGTCGCGGCTTACTTTGTCCCAATTATTCTTGTTCTCACAGTCACTGTTTTTGTTGTCTGGGTAGGAGTCGGTAAAGGAATTCGAGATTATTCTACGACAACTGCATGCATCAACGCCATGACTTACGCTATCTCCGCCCTCATTGTGTCATGTCCATGCGCAATCGGCCTAGCTGTTCCTATGGTTCTGGTCATCGCCGGTGGAGTGGCTGCTAAAAACGGTGTGATCTTCAAGTCAGCAGAAACCATTGAAAAGGCTAGAAATATCTCCCATGTTGTGTTTGACAAGACAGGCACCCTCACACAGGGGCTGCTCGCGGTGGAGAGAGAGATATACCCAACCGGCGAAGGAACGACACTTGGACCAATGATTCTTGGTTTGACAAGTAGTAGCAAGCACCCTGTGTCGACAGCCATAGCAGCTCATCTGAAGTCAACTGTCACTAAAGCAGATGAGCTGAAGAACGTCACCTCGATTGCGGGCTGTGGCATTGAAGCTACCTGGGGAGTAGAAAATATTCGTGCGGGAAATCCACACTGGCTGGGAGTTGAAAATCTACCAGAGGTCAAGAATATCCTCTCCCTGGGAGTCTCTATCTTTTGCATCACTGTCAACAAAGGTCTTGTTGCAGTGTACGGTCTCAAGGATAGTCTTCGACCAGATACTACGGCTGTTATCAACGAGTTGAGGCGACGGAACATCGAGATTTCTATTGTTAGCGGAGACAACGAAGAGTCTGTCAAGTCTGTTTCTCGAACTCTCGACTTGCCTGAAAGTCATGTGCGCTTTCGGTGCAGTCCAGCCGACAAGCAGACATATATCAAGGAAATATCCACTGCAAAAAATATTGTGATGTTCTGCGGTGATGGAACGAATGATGCTGTGGCACTTGCTCAAGCATCTATTGGTATGCATGTCAATGGAGGCACAGATATCGCCCAAAGTGCAGCAGATGCCGTTCTCATCCGACCAGCTCTGGGCGGAGTCCTCGTCCTCATCGACCTTTCTAAGACCTTTTATCGACGAGTTGTCTTCAACTTTACTTGGTCGTTCGTCTACAACACCTTCGCGATTCTGTTGGCCGCAGGAGCATTTCCCAATGCAAGGATCCCACCTCAGTATGCTGGTTTGGGTGAGATTGTAAGCGTTTTGCCCGTTATTGCTATTGGGGTGCAATTGAGGTGGGCTAAGTTTACCAATTTCAGGGCCTAACTTGGCTTGTGCTTGGTGGTGATGGGTAGTGTTACAAATCTCTTATCACATGACAGCCATGCCCTGAGGCTCGGTAAGCGAGGCTTACACAGAGAAGCTCGGTGGAGATCACGAGGGGACGGTCACGTGATGGAGTCACGAGCGGTGTGTCTTGGCACCCTGGAGCATGGCTCCAGGGAAACAAAGATTCTATATAAGACAGGATATTTCCTTAGTAGATAGAAGCTTTGTGCTTAACTCAAATAGTATTCCTTACCATACTGCTTCGTAAATGCCCAAATGATAACGGATTCGTAGTCTGTGGGAAACAATTAACGAAGGCTTGTACTCTGGAATCGTTATCCCGAAGGTTCAAGAGATCTTATAATAATACCCTAAGCTTTAATTTCAGCAAGACAATGCTAAAGGGCACGCTTCTAAGTATACGCAGTCGGTATTTGAAGCAATTGGAATTGAGCCTATCTTTTAGCCAGCGAATTCTCCTGATTTGAATCCAATTGAGACTATTTGGGATAATATGAAGGATTATCGAGAGGAAATACCCTAAGGTTCATTCGTCGTACAAAAGGCTATGAGAGGTTGTTCACGAGGCCTGGGAATCGATTACAATTAATAGAATTAGAGAATTAATATACTGAGTCCCATAACTTACCCGCCAGTACTAGTTCCCCCGATCATGTCAAAGTAATCGCACGGCTTCGGAGGGTGTTCTAGGTTGATGGTCTCCATAAGCTGCTGTAGGATTATCAACGCAGAAAGACCACGCACCCCACCGCTGTCGAGCGCAAGCAGACGAAGGTCGTTGCCCGGCATCGTTTGAATGAAGAATTTGATTCTTTAATCAGTCAGGAGTCGCTACGTCGGAATGGCAATGAATTGTCGAGTTGCAAAGCTGCCGTTGGATTCGGATTGGCGCTTAATCGATGCAGCTGCGAGGCAGTCATGGCTTGTATGCGTTTGCGCAGCGGAAGGCGCGTTAATCGACCCAATCTGCTGGTATAAACCTGCATGGATGCATTTTGTTTGTTTATTTCAAAGTTAGCTACGCTCTTCTCACCAGTAAATCATGGTTTGTCTTGCTGCGAATGGCTCAGCTCGATACAGAAGAATGAACACGCGATATGTGAACGATTCACGCTGCTAGAATCCGGCAGCAGTACCACAACTGTCGTTTCGATCTCTCCTCGTATGTTCAAGGCTCTCCTCGCAGATCGCTCTCTGCAAGAGCTCGACTGGTCATGGCAACCTGTCGATTGATAGATGAAAGAGGGAACACCAGAGGACGGGTGCGACGACTTCTGCTAGCCAACCAAAATAGTCACGTGATATTCTATCGAAACTTCTAGAAGAACGTTGCACCCATAATCTCATGATTTACCGATATAATTAGTAAAATATAGGGGAATACCGTATATACGAGTAGCGTGACTGAAATTATCACATTAGCTAAGCTGGAAAATCGCTAATTCGCTTGGCGTGCGTTTTGCCCCTCTCCCTTCTGTCCGGATAAACTCGGCAACCCGATTCTTTGGTGCTTTGTGTCTTGAAACTTGGGGAATATATTCTTCTTGAGATTAAGTTTCTTACTAAAGCGCCGAAAGTCAGAGATTAGCCAATCGTTGTGATAGAGTAGGGGGAAACGCTAATGCAACTCCCCGACGCCGTCGACGGCACGACCTATCAGCTTGCCACAACGTAACATTTTGCCACTATAAATCGAATACTAATTGAGAATTGGTTATAGAACATAATAATATCAATTCCAATAATGTATCTTAAAGGTAGCCCGAGTACAGACTTTTCTTTTTTTTTTTTTCTCGCCACGGGTGGTTTCTCGTTACGCATGGATGGACGTTAGTCATTATAGAAACCGAGGTTAGACTAGACTGAATACAAGGTTGCTTTTTAAATAATAGGTTCTTGCACCATCTAACCCGCCTCAAGACTAGAATGTCACTACCTGTGAATTACTTAACAGGAATTACCGCTTGTTACAACCTCCTCATCTATATTCGTCCATATCATACCTAAACCCTTGCTCCGTCTCCAACTCCCTTTCTAAGCTAATCTCCCTTGTCCACACCAAACTTGCAATAGACGCTCCCCCTGCTAACACGCACATAACGCACCACACCATCCGCAAGCTCTCAACATAGGCCCTAATCACTACCTCCTTCATTACCCCTTCCTCCCCAATATCACTCCACGCTTTCACCACCTGTACGAATGAACTCGCTTCTCGTGACCACTCATCTGCAAAGGTCGAATATGCGGTAGCAAGGACTTTCTTCTTAAAGGTGTTCTGGAATATGACGCCAGAGATAGCGACACCGAGAGTCTGCCCAAATGCCCGGAAGAAACTATACATGGCGCCAGCGAAAGGGAGGTCAGCATTGGAGGCGGAGGCTTGCGCGGCAAAGCCTTGCGCACTGAACAGCATGCCAAGACCGGTCCCAGCGACGAGGGAGAGGAAGATCCAGGAGGGTATATTGGTTGATTGTTGGAGATAGATGAGGAGGCCCATGCCAAGGGTTGTGAGGAGCCATCCAATCCAGAGTGAAGGCCTGTAACGACCAGTCTTGGTGATTACAAGACCAACGATGACGGCGGCGGGGGCAACGGTGAAGGTGAAGGGGAAGATGGCGATGGCGGAGGTGATGGGTGAGTAATTCTTCGCGACCTCGAAGTAGAGGGGCATGTAGTAGAGGAGCGACCAGACGATTAGGCCTTGGACCAGCGTACCGAAGTAGGCGACAATTGCGGTGGGGGTGTTGAAGAGGGTGCGACGTATGAGTGGTTCGGTGGATATGTAGATGGAGTATATAGTGAAGCCAATAAGGCCGACAACGCCAAGGATGAGTGGGGCGAGAGTTCGCCACGAGGACCAGTTGTACATTACACCGCCCTGTAGATGTCAGAATAATGCTTTGAATAGAACGCTGTTGGTAGACTGACCCATGTTACTGGAATGAGACAACTTGTCGTCGCAGCCACGAAGAGGAAGGATCCAAACCAGTCGAAGGCGCGAAGTTTCGTCCAGATCGACCCTTCCTTGATATGCAGCCTGAGACAGATGGGGATCCCTACAGCAGCAATCACACAGAATGGAATGTTGAGCCAGAAAATCCATCGCCAGGTGGCTTTCTCCGCGAAAGCGCCACCAATGACTGGACCAACCACGGATCCAATGGCCCACTGGAGTGAAATTACAGACATGTATTTACCTCGCTCTCGCAGAGTAACCATATCAGTGATAACAACATAGGTGAGAGCGACGAGGCCCCCGCCGCCGATACCTTGCACACATCTTCCCACGAGTAATAGGGCCACATTATCAGCAACTGATGCGATGATCGTGCCCACTGTGAAAAGTAACAAGGCTGCTAGGAGGACTGGCTTTCGGCCGCTGATGTGTGAGAAAGATGCCCATGAAGGTTGAAAGACTGTCGAGCATCTGAGGTTGTGTAAGTGCTTATACTTGTGAAGTAAGAGGCCGCCTCGAGCTTACAAGAGGAATGAAGTCCCAACCCAGAACGCCTGAATGGCAGTGGTGCCTTTTAGATCTGTAGCTATTATCTTGGAGTATAGTCAGTGTAGTATGAGGATTGTCTGGGTAGCCTCTTACAGGTAATGCTACTGAGAGAATGGTGGCATCAATAGCACATATAAGATTAAGGAGTGCCAAGGTCCCAAATGTTCCATAGAACCTCCATCCTCTCTTGACTGAAACAGGTTGCACCTCCTTTTGCATTTCAGAAATGTCGTCAATTTGTATAGCTTCTAAAGGAGTCTGATGAGTTTCGAGCTTGTGTAAGGACTTGGGAACAGAGTTGGCGGAGGCTTTATATTTGGCTTCAGCCTCGAGGGATATCAGGGGAGGAAAGCACAGAAGTAGTACGCTGTTAAAGAGAGGGATACTTGTGACCGCTTGCAGGGTTGATGCAATTGAGGTTTGTGTAATCTAGCAGAACCTTCAATTTTCACCTTATTAGACCAATCATCCCTTCATACAACGTCCACACGTTCGCGTGACGGCAGTGCATTCCCCATAACACTCTGGAAGCCAATAAAAAATCTTATCTTTTGGACTACTTTCAGTCGCTGGGACACCTCAGAATGTGAAGAAGTTCAGAGTTTGAAAATCAAGTCTTCAATATTGGCAACTCGCATCCAATCACTCTTGACTTCTGTTGTGTTGGTAGTCAAATTAGCCTCTAGCGCTTACGTCACGTCAAGACAAACTGGTGGGGCACCAGTGCAACCCAAGGATCTTACGCAACCACTAGCGAATCCAATGTATCTGCCCCCTGTCTCTGCCCCATGTCTCTGCCCCATGTCTCTGCCCCCGGTGGCTGCCCTAGTCTGACTGAAAGTATTCTTGGCGCAGAGACATTCTCGTCGCAGATGGCAACGCAATACTCCCCTAAACCTAAAGCCTCAAAGTTTCAGCAGATGAAATCTGTCACCACTCAAGCAACATCTGTCTTCATACATGGCTATATCAGATATTTGTGAGATTGTTCTTATTATAGTTGGGGGGATTTCAGACCGAAAAACTCTTTTCAACTTCATTCTTTCGTCGAAATATTGGTACAACATTTTTGAGACAGAGGATGCGCAAGGACAAAAGCATATCAGACGCCAGGCCCTTCTTACCGTGTTCTCAGAGGAAATCAAGCGGGGGGAGTGTACAGCGGGCATGGCGGTTGATATCATCAGTTATTTGATACCGCGAGCTCAAGAAGATGCTTTGGCCCTCTATGAAGGGACATGGATAGGCCTCCTCGATGCGAAAGAATGGAATCAAGCCTTTTCTCTTCCTGCGCAACTTGTGCTACTATTCAGGGAGAGACAACTTGAAGATGAGACGTCAGAAATACGACGAAGAATATGGCAGGAGGGCTCTTGGTATAGCTGCTGGAGAAAGGACATCTCGAGGTTGCGGCAGAACGAAGCACGCTCAACATGCGCTGTAGATGACACGCACAAGGCGCTCTTTAAACGAACATTTTTGTACGCACGGGAATTGGGGTTTACCTCCTTTTTACTATTGGTAAAGAATGGCTACATCGGGGAGTACTGTGGAAGAGACTGAGACGGTGCGGGTCCGTTTTTCATGTGCCATAATTTTTATGTTCGAGTCGAGGACTGTTCCATTGAGACTCCAAGCGGCTTTAATATAAATATTAGCAGCAATACAGATAAGAGGCCACACTTAGGGCTCAGCAGTTCATATGCGTTTTTATTAATATATTAGCACGAACTTGAGTTCCAAATTCTCATACAATATGTTCGCGTTTTTGAATCCACTGACCTTTCCTGGCCCCCCCACTCCATCCCCACCTGTTATGCATACCATTATCGATTTCAGCGCCTCCGCATACATCCTCCATGAATTTTTTAATGCTGAAATCTCTTGTTTAGAAGCACTGGAAAGTGCTTTGACCCCGCGGATTAGTATCTAGTATACAGAGACTGCCTTCTAGGCAGCATAAAGACGGCTGTCCTGGTCAATTCTGGTCATTACCGAAGTCGTCACACAGTGCGGGTCCTTAAGTATTTTATCGACTCTCTAGGCTGAAGACTCGCCAGGTTCACCGGGGGTCGTTGGCCGTGCCATGGCGATGGTAGCGAGGATGGCGACGACGTTGATGATATTCTGAAAGTGCTTTTTAGAGCAAATAGATGAGATGTTGTCTTTTCCGGTTGTAGTTTATGAGTCTAGCTGACCTGATTATTCGTGTTGCTTTGATGAATTTATTGTAGAATAGTCGTGCAGGCCCTGCCTAAGTCGGCCGAATTTATAATAGCAATATGAAATTCATGTCTCGAAATAGAACTTAACGGAACGGTGTCAGGATGGGCTCCCTTTCGGAAACTGAGCTGGCTCCAGGGATATTTCTTTTGGGAACTACATTTGGCCTCCTTTTGGAGCCTTAATCGGTTGCGGACATGCTTCTCACAGTGAACGCCGGCCCGCATTTGACTTTTTATAGGCCACAGCAGCAGAGTGGCTCGACCCTACACGGCAAATATTCCCACAGGACGGCATGGAGACTCTTCCAAGCATTGCGTTGTGGTTTGCTGTTACTCGAAGGTTATGATTTGATGAGCTTCTACATATACCAGTGATAGGTGTGCCCTCTAGCTACTCGGTGTAGTATATATTGTCTTGAAAATTAATAGACCTATGAAAATAATAGCCAGGTGCTAGATGAGTGCGACAAACATGCCCAAAAGTTAGCTGACCATCCGTGATTAAAGATGTAACGTATTTCTATGAGTTAAGTGATGCAAGCACCTAGGTTCCCTTTTACCTATGATCCCTTTCCCTTTAACAGTAACTTCTTAGCTTTACTATCACTTTTACGGCCATCTAGGCCTTTCATGATATCAAACCCCCAAATAGACACCCCCATTTCCCTACATTCTTTCATAGGATCAAGGATTTTGTGGACATCCTCTCCACGGTCCTCATAAATATCTTTGACCGAATAGCTATCTAGAGTAACTGCCAAATGGTTCACAACATAATCGATAAATTCATCAAATGACTCATCTTGAAAAACCACATTTTCTAATTTCAACTCCCTTAGATAATCATGAAAGGGAGACAGAGCTTCCCGCAACTCAGTGGCTGAAATGCTAACCCCAGTGATGATCACCCTTTTCAGCTTCTTAGGTATGCTCTTGCTTATGATTTGTTGAAAGGTTTCTGAACTCAGATACGCCTCAGTGTTGTTGGAAAGAGATAGCTCTTCTAGATTCGAGGCAAGGGGTAAAACTTTCTTAATACCCTTTAGTGCCCGGCTTCCACTGGTATAGTGATCGAATCGGAGCTCGAGAGATTGTACTCGGTCAAGGAAAGGGCGGCCACAAAGAAATAGCCATCTACAGTTACCAAGACGTAAGTTTTGGATCTGCACTTTAAATGGTTTGGTTGGCTCAACTGAGAGGATTGTGCTTATTGCCTGTGCCACGATCTTCATACAACCACCACTGGGATCATTAAATCTCTCTGGATGATCCCATATACTAATAGTAAGAGGCTGAGTGGAAACTTGAAGTCCTTGGGTGAGTACTGAAATGAGGGCATTCTGAATGTCCATTTCCTCAGAGCCAAAGACAACTAGGCCATCTCGGAGCCGAATGAAGATCTCTTGAAGATAATGGATTGAATGTTCCTTTAAGAGCTGTTTCGCTAGGTCTAGGCCTTGTTTGGTTAAACGAACTGGTATAGCCCGAAAACACTTCTCATCGAAGGCGTATATTCCATTATTGTAAACGTTCTTGCAACTTTCCAGAAAGATTCGGCCATCTTCAATAGGTAACTCTTTTATAATATGGCAAACAATCTCGGGCGCCAGGGTGACTAACGGGGAAGACATCGTACAGTGGTGCTGAATCCCGGAACAAATCAGAGTGAGAAAGATGCTTCGATTTATATAGATCGAAGTGGCCAGCTTTGGAGGATTCTATATCCGGCTCCCTTAGGGACAGCAAATCGTTTGAAAGGATTCAAAAAAGGCTCCAATTAGATATAATATTGACTGCCGTTTTATCGCTAAGAAAAAGGAGGGGTTACTGATGGCTAATATAATCGGACGAGTTTAATAAAAGGGAGTCAAAAATAGAATCTATTGTTATATCCTAAAAATACTCTACCGTGGCTTATTTTAGCCCCCTTCTATTTGAAAAGAGGGAGATCGCTTTGGATCTTTTGAGAAAGAGAGAGGCTTTTTAGGGATTGTTCTGAAGACGCTATAAGCAAACATTTATATTGTATTTAGTGGTTTCGCTAATGTATCCCACGTAGACGGTAATCAGGCCGCCATTTTTAATTACTTAATAGGGTTAAAGTTAATGATATATGCGTAGACTAACAAGTTTCTTTCTATTAAATGTTTTGACTACCTACCGGTATGGGCACCCATCCCAACATTGCCAGTCTCCGCCTGAATGCGGCGGAAAGTCCCTGCGAGCAGACCGTAATAGATCAAACGGGTTATCGTCTGTTTTGCATTGAATAAAGTCCTCGATTGCTTCGTCGCTAAGGACTGTGCGGCCATGTTCCGTCAATCCAGACTTGATCTCCATAACTTTTCTAGTCTCAAAAGCTCCCCTTATATATACCGAGCTCAAGGTTAAAAGTTTCTTCATCTCAATAAAGACAGTTTCCCAGGAACCTGTTTTAAGCTCAAGCTCTCGGAAACTGATTATTTTTAGGCTAGTAGCATGTTTGCCAAGGAAGTCAATCAAGCACAACGAATCTTCAATTAGTACCAAGTCCAATCTGAGAATCCGTAAGCGAGATAGTTTAAGAGACCTTACGAAATTTGACGTGAGAGCTTGCTCGCCTTGGTAATTGAATTGTATCCATAGCTCTTCGAGCAATAGTGCCGATTGGATGAATGTTGATAGCCCATTATAATTTGAATCAACTTTTAATGGCAATCTAATTCTCAGCCGCCTTAATCTCCGGAAAGCTTGTTGATATAATCCACGTCTTGTGATAGTAAATCCTTGTATGATACTGATCATAGGAGGTTGATATATACGGTTGAGTTTGTGTAGAACACTCGCATCATGGAAATGTTTATTATCTTCGATATGTCCAAGTTGAAGAACTTCTATGCCAATTTGTGAGTCGGAAATAGCGCCTGTGATAGCCTCGAAAAGCCTTTGTCCAAGTGGAGAACATGCAAAGGTTGCGCGAAGATGAGGATCTAATATTTGAAACATATCTCCATATCGATCGCTAAAATCCTGCATAATATTAACAGCGCGAAGCCTTTCGAACGAAGGTATTGCTTTGTTTAAAACACCCATATCTAGGCCACGGGCTTGCAGGCGAGTCTGTTGTCGATTGCGAGGCAAATACTGTAATTCATACATCTCGTGGACCTTCTGCATGTCAAAGTGGCCCCAACCAAAAACTCGGTCAACGTATTCGGTTGTAACTGTGTCAAAAGCTTGAAAGTAACAAGATAAACGTCGAACGTTATTAGCTGCTGGGGATTGCGACAATATTAAAAGCCTCTTATATCCTTTTATATCATTGATAAAAGTAATATGCTCAAATGAAAGACGTTTCCCGATTGTCGCTAGCCTTTTGCACACAAGACGACTCGCTAGAAGATCATTCTTGTTGCCATAAATTTTAAAATTATCATCGACATAATAGAGGAAATCGAATATCTTTAGTAAAATCTCGTCTGGTAAATGAAGTATTGTAGCCATTAGACGAGGATAATCTTGTGAAGTACTCAAGTCCGATGAAGAAGCGTAACAAGTAGAGAGAGAAGGAAGAGACAAAGAGTTGTCTCAATAAAACAAGAGATCAGTCTATGTAGCTATCAAAAAATCTAGTTGGTGCCTTCGCAATCGCCTACTGACCTCTAAGTTAGAGCCACTTTTGGTGCAGCGCCAAAAAAAGAAGAGAGTGCTGATTACGGGCTCACACATGCATACTCCGAATCCGGTTCTGACTTCCTGTGCTCGGTGCCTCACTTTGGCTGACGTGGTGGTGGGGACAATAAGTTGCGTCCAACATGTCCTCAGGAGCCAAATCTGCCACCAAAAGGCCGAAGGAGCCGGATAGTAACCACAGGCCAAGCTTGGGGTCCCATTGCGGCACCAAACTTAAAAGAATCCTGCTCTAAATTTGGCATTCTTCAAGATGGAGCGTGGTGCATGTAGTCATAAATTTCTTCATGTAAGAGCTAACGATCCCTACGGCTGTTCTGGGACGCATCTTACACGCGCTTGGTGACCGACTAAGTCAAGGATAGGATTGCAAATCTGTAACCAGCAACTTCACTAAAGGAATTAATTATACTTTGTAGAACTTATCTAAGTTAATAACAATGCAATTCTTATCCAAAAAGTGAAACGCTCTATGTTCCGGGCATTCCCGTTATGAAGTGCCTTAATAGCTATTGTTGACATTTTATCCTTGCTTATGTTTGAATTCTATCGTTTTAAAAAGAGTGTGTTGAAATAGCTGAAAAGCTGAAAGCTACAGGGAAAACTCAATCATGTAGCCTGTCCACCTCCCCTATATGAATATCGCAGTTGTAATAACCAATAGCATCATCAAAATAGCGCAACCGGAAGCTCCCCAGCCATAACTGATTGCCACCCCTTTCTCTACCTGGATAAGGGGTTGTAGATTCAGGATATTTTTCTGTACTTCGTATAAAATAACCGTAGGCGCCAATAGAAGTACGCAAAACACTACTCCAGAGACCAAAGAGATCCCGAATTTCATAAGGAAGTGTACGAAGGAAAACAGAGGAGTAAATATTAAGACAACCAATATTGCACCCATAATAAGGATAAATCCCAGGCCGAATCGTAAGCAATATTCAACATTGGTCTGGGTGACTCTCGCCAAGATCCCAGCTAGAGGCTGAAGTGCCTGGAAGTCGTCCGCAACGAAGCTTATAACAGCTTCTGGTATAATCCTAGATACGTTCAATGGAAATTTACTGCATTGTTGCGTATGGTTGGCGAATCCCACACAGAAACCCTTTGTACCTAGCGAACAATTTCGGGGAATTGATCCTTCGATAGCAGCCGTTGCGGCTGTTGCGACGGCGCCTGCAGCGCTTTGTGCGTTATTGGCTGCAGTTGCAATAGCAGTGGCAAGTACGCTTGCCGCACCCTGGGCTTCGCTTGCAAGAGGTTGGAGAAGGTCAGGTACTGAATTCGCGTGTATCTTGGCCTGTGCGTGATTGGGGAGATGGATATTGGTGAAGTTAAACTATGACGGTTATTAGCCAATACCAAATGGATTAGAATAAGCTCTTACGGTTAAGGTGGCAATGCCAGCTTTCGCAATGTTATCTTGTACCAGTAGTAGGATTCCCAATACAGCACAGCAGACAGCAGCGGAGGAAAAGACCACTAAGGTGAATATTTTCTGTACACTACTGAGAAGCATGGTGAGAGGCAAAAAAGTGAGATGGCAACTAGGTAAGTTAAGGTCATCTGTCTCGAGTGCTGGTGTTGAGGAATAAGTACGGTTCAACATTGGAGTATCCACAAATGGATCCTGTATTAACATGTGTATCATTCGAAACTAAAAATAACAGACATACTATTCCTGGCCACAAGGGCTGATTCCGGCACCTGAGATCCTTTTCCTCCTACCAGTGCCCCTGATTTTTGAAGTGATGCTGACATGGTCATACGTCACCTGAAGATGCCGTCTCTCAGTATGTAAGCTACGACAATCTCAGATACCTCCCTAGTAGCAACACTTTTCGTTTATTCATTCGACTTACCAATGGCGAGTGTACCTTCCTCCGCCCCTGTGGAGGCCTTCCGTCTACAAGCTCAATTTGATGATACTATTCGTATTATGCGAGAAAATATCAAGAATGTATCAGAACGAGGAGAAAATCTGGATTCATTACAAGGCAAGTCCGATGATCTTGCTGGAAATTCTGACAGCTTTCGTCGTGATGCTAATAAAGTAAACAAGCGGATGTGCTCCAAGCATATCAAAAGTCGTATGTATTTAATTAGCTGTGTTATATTCTTATTAGTTGTTCTACTCATTATACCTGTGGTAACATTGGTGTTGCACCGTCCCAGCTAATTAGCACAAGAATAACGGGGACAGTTACAAGGCAATGAAGAGACGAACCAAGGGGAGAAGCAGATGGACTTCATGGCGGCTTTTCTGTAATAGGCGATGGTTGTGTATTGAAACGGCTCTAAAATACAATAACGGGGGGACTCCTTGAAAAGGAACAGCAGAGGGCAGCTTAGAAACACAGATAGCAAAATATCTTCAAATATTCTTCGCCAAAATCAATTCCTTATATACCATATCCATTGACTTCTCCAAATTAGCCCTAGCTTCAGCAATTTTCGACGTCGTCTGCTCCAACTTCTCTTCATGCCCTGTTCCCTCAAGCATCATTCTGCTGTGTGTCGAGTTCTGGAAACCATCGGCACACGTGTCGCCCATGGCACTATCAGAATACTCGGGACTATTGTACTGGATGCCATCATTCAGTTTCTGATTTCGAATCGTGATATCGTTGTTGTGGAAGAGGAATGGTGCGCAAACGACCCGAAAACCTTTTTTGGGTTGTGCGAGTGGTGCAGGGCGGAAAGAGAGGACATCTTCGGCCTTCTCCACGGTAAACTTGTTGTGGCAGAAGATTTGAGGCATGAACAGAAACATATTGAGATTCTGAAAGAATATTAGACATTGTCGTCATTTGTGAGGGAAGCTTACGTGGGTTGATTGAAAATTGTGCTTCGCTTTTGGGGAGTGAATTGGGCCCTTTACCCAAAATCATATGCTAAGCCTATATTAATAGCTCGAATCTCCGTTGTTCGAGTTTCGCGGCTCTGGTATACTGCCACCCGAACCAAAGTGCACTAAGTCGCTGCACCCTGTCTCTGCCCCCTGTCTCTGCCCCCGGTTCCTGCCCCCACATCTCTGGTACCAGGTATAGCATGAAATGACCGGAACGACGTCTTCCTACCTTTGCAGTATCCACGATACAATTTTCGGCAACGGTAAGTAAAATGCAATCTCTTCAGCTGAGGATTCATTTCTCCAACTCAGCCTCGTTTATGCTCCGCAATCAAGTCGACATCCATATCGCAGCAAGCTTCACCCAGCGGCCGCAACACGCAACACGGAAATGAAAAGAAAAGTCTATGCACGTCTTCGAGTCTTGGACTGAAAGGCGTCTGTTTTGGACTCAATTCCCCGTTCGCTGCCAATAATATCTCCCCTCCCATCCGCCTTCTGCCAATACCTGCCCACCCTCCCNNGGTCCGTCTCTCTTTTTCAGCCATAACTAGCTCTCAAGGTCCCTCCCACACCACACTTCGCCGAAGCAACGACTGTATATTCACCGATAGAAGCAAGTGAAGAAGGCCGGTCACCATTCACTGATTCTCCAGCACCAAGACATCCTATATGGCTCAGTCGCAGCCTTCAGATATTGGCTTCGGCTATATCTCTCAGAACGATGCCTCGCGGCACGACCAAGGTGTACCTGTCGAGGTCCCACTCACGCCTGGACCGCCATTAAAAGGAGCGATGAAGGTGTTAGGTACATCGGGGAGAAAGATCGATAACCCTCTCAGCCCAACATCCCGGGAAGAGCAAGCCTTGGAGAAGCACGAAGAGTTGACTGAGAAGGAGCAAGCGAAAGATTTGGTACGACCCTCGCTACCTCGTCTTTGATTGTGAAGATACTAACAGAGTATAGCAAACAAAAACCAGAGTCAGAGTAGCCAAGTTCATCCTCAGAGGCGTAAACTTCAGCTGCAGTCTCATCGTCCTCGCCATGGTCTCCATGACCCTTTCCATCTTCAACGCCACCAAGACCCTCGCACCCCGCAACAACCTCCCTGCCTGGGCCGCTGGCACTAATCCCTGGCCTCAAAAAGTCATCCTCGCAGTCTCCTGCGTCTCATTAGCGCTCTGTCTCGTAATCTTCTGGAACTACTTCCGTGGCGGCCATCAGAAAGCTGAGAAGGTCGCTGTTTACTATACACTCTTTGCTGTAGCCTTCTTTATCTTCAGTGTTGTGATGTGGGGTGTATCAGCGGGTATCCTACAGGGAGCAAAGAACAATGGTGGGAATAAGGATATTTGGGGCTGGTCATGCGTTGACAATAAACGGCGAGAACTATTCTCTGAAGATGTCGATTATGCACTGGTTTGCAGAATGCAGGTAAGTCACCCTTTCCCCTCTCATCCCATCCTTTACTAACGAAAATGAACAGGATTGGTCCCTCGTCTGCTGCATCATCCAAATTGTCCTCGAATCCATAACCATCATCCTCTACGGCGTTGTCTTCTACCGCTACTACAGCAAGCAACGCCTCCGCAAATCCATGGACGTCCGCGACCGCGCCCGCTCCGACCTCTATCTCGCTCAACTGCGCTCGCAATCCGCGCCTTCCGCCTACTCCTCCAATCCCTCAGCAGCAGCTGAAGAAGGTTTCGCCGACCCTGGCACTAGGTTCGTAGAAGCCAAAACCGCTTCCGCCATCCCAGCCAAGCCATCTGCTCTCCAACCCCTTCCCATCAAAGTCCACGGCGCGACGCCAAAGACACCACAAACTGGTTTCAACGATGCATCGCCAGCGAGAAAGGAGAGAGTGATTGAGCATGTAGCTTCTGCGCCAGGAGAGCAAACATACGATGCCGTGCCTATCCCAGGTGCGTATGCGAGTCCTCTGACTTCACCTGGTCTACAACAGCCTGGCGATCAGAGGTTCGGGAGTGTAGGCGAGGCGATCACGAGTGATAGATGGATTGTGAGTCCGCCGGAGAGTCCGACAGGGTGGAAATGAGTGGGATTGTACTTCTTGTTCTAAATGCAGGGGTTTAAATTTAGCTTTTGGTATATTATTGGAGTTGGGGGGTTTGTGAAATTATTTAAGTTTATATATGAAGGACTTTTGATGAGATATGGGAAG
Organism: Deltaproteobacteria bacterium; assembly: GCA_002685535.1. Lineage (GTDB taxonomy): Bacteria > SAR324 > SAR324 > SAR324 > NAC60-12 > Arctic96AD-7. Next base: position 2,994 of record NYXK01000109.1, on the reverse strand, counting down.
ATTGCGAAGGGGAAGGGGAAGTCACTCGCTGATAGCTAGGCTATAAACGTATGATATCTATCAAAAGTACACATTGTCAAGGGATGACTATATTGACTAGAATGAACGCGAAGAGAGAAGAGGATCCAAAGGAGGTCCGAGGTTATATACAGAGTATTCAGCTGTTTCCATAGCAACTGAGCATTGACCATTCCCTCACACACATATCTCAAGCTCTTTCATCTCTATTCTGAATTGTGATTTGACATGAAGTTTTCCTTTTCACTCTGAAGCGGGAAGTCTCTGTTTCTACCACGATTGCCGCTTTGAAAGTTCATTATAAGATTACACGCATCTCAAACTGAAACAGGAGGCAGACCAATAGAACTCATTCCTGGAAAACAGAACTGCTACCATAACCGCTTACTTGTGATTCCGCTCATGACATCATGTTGCTCGGACGCTCCAGTCTGCAGACGTGACTCCAAGAATACATTACTCGCTGCATATTCGAGCATCTTCGTCTTCTTGTACATAGAATAGCCTTTTACCTTGGCTGAAGAAATTTTTGATTAGATACTCTATTGAGTTTCATCACCGCTTCTTGACTTCGCTTGGAATCGTGGCATAACGAAATGTCACATAAACTCTATATTCACTGCAAAACATCATTTTCTTGTTGTTTGTGGGGTATAAAGTGCTGCCAGCTCCCCAACATATAGATCACCGAATATTCAGAGGGAGCTGCCAGCCAACATGGTGGGAGCATGGAGAATAAATCACACAGGGATAAGTTCCTGCAGTCTGCCAAACGCGGATGGGCTTTGGATGCGAGAAACTGTCTTGCTATAAGGAACACAAACTTAGGCATTTGAGGCCAAGTGTTTTGAGCGTCCATATACTTGTGCGGCTCCTCGACACTTCATAGAGTATGCCAACATGTCCAAGTGCGGCACATCGGCAGTCCCAAATCAACTTCAATACATACAACTGCGGCATATTGACAATCCAAAATGTCCATCAACACATAGTCCCACAAGATATCGACAGTCACTCTCCCTTACACTTCCCCAAAATCCAGGATACGAATATCGTTGTTGAAATCTGAATGTTCTGGGCAAGGTTTCACGTCAAGATCTATGAAGCTTACTTTTGGTTCGTCAAGCGATCAGACCTCTTGTCACTGCAAATGTAAGATGTTTTATTCGAAGGAGTATGATCAAGTGAAATTGAAGGCTCGAAAAATGTTCATTTGAAATTAGAATCAGTTCCAAATTCTTCGCAACGAACGTTGCTCCAAATAATCCATGAGACCTCAAGTTTGCGGGGAAACGACTTTAGTAAGAAATGGATTTGACTTGTTTTTTTATTAAAAAGAGCTCTCTAAAATATCCTGAAGCCAGAAAACCTTTGCTTAAAAGAAAACGCGCAATTCCGTTGTATTCCCATGACCACAGTCTCCAACATTCACAACCCGTATCTCCTTAGCGTCACTCTCCTTTCGAGCACGCTTTATCTGGACCAGAAGATATAGGTCTAGTTCGTTGTCGTAGTTCCGGTCATCTTTGCTGCCGAGTGAAAGACTTCCCTTTCTTTTCTTTTGTTGTTGCTTTTCTTCCCGGGATCTTGAGGGATGACTGTCGCAGGAACCGTCATCAGTGCTAGAACGACTCAGCGGTCCGCCTTGCACATTTGACAAGTGTTGAGAAAATGCGGTTGCGTTCCGTCTCATATCTGCCCATAAACAATCTTCTGTATGACGTTCAAGCAAAAACTGTTCTAATTTCTTATTCGAAATCTTAACAGGAGGCCCCACGATACCAAATCCCGCCCCACAAGAGAAGCAGATGAGAGTAGCGAAATTCTCATCGCTGGGTTCATGGTAAAATCCAGAGACTGCCAGCTGCACCGGAGGAACCGTGGTATAAGGCCATTCTCGAAAAGAATCCAGCCGGGAAGAGATGGTGGCGAAAGAGTATTGGACATTGATGGTCTTAAAATCATCTTTTTGGGGTACTCGTTCGTGTAGTCCTGGTACAACAAACTGAGGCGACTGAGGCGACGAGGGGGATGATATTGTGGATGAACTTTGAGGAGGATTTCGTTCGGCCTCTGCAGACATCTTTACTATGGTCTCCGTTTTCCTTTCCAAGTTTGCAGATGCATTCCTCGTGTACCAAGGCGGCGATTATATAGAGGGAGAGTAACCTTAGCCTCGGGTGCCGATTTGAATCCCTATCTAGTTCTAATTATAGGAATCGAGCAGGGGATCCGATTTTCTTCCCTATCTGATTCCAGTGATAGGAATCTGGCAGGGAGCCAAAGAGGGCTCCCTAAATCCTTACGCCACCCGCCAAGCGGGAACCATTCCCTAAATATGTAATCACTGTTTTCTGCACCATTGTTTCTGCCTCGTGAAGGTCGGTGGTTGAGTTTGATGATGAGTTGATTAAATATGCCTTTGAAAGGCCTATGACTAAATTTCATTCTACCCCCCACTCCATCGATGGAAATCATGAGATCTACGTCAAACACCGTTCCTTTCTACTATATGTCAATCTACCATATATCTCTTTACATACATCCTCCTATCAACTAAAACCAAGTAACAAAAATCAATTTCTACCCAGCATGACCAGCAGCAATAAACAGTCTCTCCCTCTTCATCCCCAAACTCAACACGGTGGCAAGTGCACCAGCGGTGATAACAAGTATATAGGTTTTGCTCATGGCAGTGACAATTGCCTTCAACACCTCCATTTTCACAACATCGCTCAAACTAGCAACAAAAGCACTTCCAGCACCAGCAATAGCCTGCTGGACCTCCGCCAATGGCGTACCAGGCAGAAGTTCCGCGATCGAAGTTTGAGATTTATTAAGGAAGACTGAGTTTGCAATAGCTAAAGCGATAGTGATGCCAGAGACCTGTGCGCAAGTGATAAAGCCTACGGCTGAGGCGATGAGTTGTGGGTCCACGATAGCTTGCGCTACGGAGAAAGAAGCTTGTGCAAAAAG
>NYXK01000108.1 GCA_002685535.1 Deltaproteobacteria bacterium | reverse complement strand
TTGGCCAAGCGCGGCGCCGGGCCCGGTGATGCACGCGATGGCTTCCGCTGGAAGAGCGGCCTCGAGCAAAATCTCCACCAGTTTCAGCGCCGACAGAGGGGTGTCGGACGCCGGCTTGAGCAGCACGGCGTTACCGGCGGCAATCGCCGGGCCGACCTTGTGCGCGACGAGATTCATCGGAAAGTTGAACGGCGTGATCGCCGCCACAATGCCGCATGGCACGCGCAGTGTGAAACCCAGCTTGCCAACGCCGCCGGGTGTGGAGTCGAGCGGCACGGTTTCGCCGTGAAATGCCCGCGCCTCGTCGGCGCAGAGATCGATCGTCTCGGCGGCACGGCTAGCCTCGGTACGACCCTCGGCAAGCACCTTGCCTTCCTCGCTGCTAATGAGCCGGCCAAGTTCCTCCTGACGCTCGCGTATGAGCGACGCGGCTTTGCGTAGGATGTCCACCCGCTGGTGCGCCGGTGTGTTGCGCATGGCTTGGGCGCCCTTGATCAAGCCGTCGATTGCAGCGGTAATGTCCGGTGGGGAGGCAACAGGCACGGTGTCGATGAGCGATTCGTCGTACGGGTTGACCACATCGGCGGTATCGCTGAGCCCGGTCCATTCGCCGTTGAGGAAAAGCTGCATGGCTGGAAGTGTCGTTCCGGCGCTTGGTCAAGGGCAACAAAAAAGCCCCCGATCAATTGGAGGCTCGCTAAAATGCGGGGCAGGGGATCAGGCCACGGCGGTGGCCTCCTCGTTAAGGAGCGCCCAGCCGCGGTTAATCAAGTCGTCCCGGGTTAACTCACCCTTCTCGACCCTCGTCAAGAGTTCCTTCTGCGCTGTGTAATCCTTGTTCTCGACACCGGCCTTGCTCTGGAGCATGCGCCACGCCTTGCGGCGCTCGACGGCGAACAGGACCATTTGTCGACTGACGGTAAAGTACTTGAACTTCCCTTCGACCTCCGCCTTGAAGTACACGCCGAAGTCCGGCACGTAGGCCAGTTGGCTCTCATCGAACACGCGCCGGTAGGTAACGTCCTGCTGCGTGATGCAGGTGAGCATGTTGTCGATGTGAATGAACTCGGCAGCGCTGCTCTCGGGTATGGCCTTGAGATGCTTGCGGAAGCGCGCCTCGGTGATCGCCCAGTGCGCGACGGTGTAGTTGTATTTTTCGCCGGTGGACTTGTACTTGGTTTCCCACCAGTCGCGCTTGATAGTGGGGTTGCCCTTGAGCTCGAGACATTCCTGCATCAACTCACCGGCACGCGGGTTATACACGAACTCCGGCATGCCTCGGCTGTCGCGGATGAGTTTCGCCTGGTCGGCGGACAAGTGGTCTGCCACGCCGTGCTCGGGCTGGCAGGTGGTGTAGCATTGGAAAAATGCGGTGCCGCGATACTCCAGGCCGTCGAGCATGGCGCGGTAGGTCTTGGCGGAGTTGGCCATGGAGACCTGCGCGACAAANGGCGAGCCGTGCCCGCTGATGAANGCCTCGGAGACNCTCTTNTTCTCNACGAGCTTNCCCTGCGAGGCGGCGCCGAACTGGTTCATGTCGTAGCCACCNAGCATGTTGGAGCTGTCGGAGTTTTGGCCGCCGGTGTTCGAGTACACCTGCGTGTCGAGCATGAGNANCAACACGTTCGGGCGGTTCTGCAGCACNACCTTGGAGACNTTTTGGAAGCCGATGTCGCCCATGGCACCGTCGCCGCCGATGGCCCAGACCTTGGGCAGCTCGCGGATTTCCTGGTCGGTCATCAGCGTGTCGTCGAGGTGGGTCAGNTCAAAATATTCGCTGTGCGAACTGACGTCGTCGTCGCGGGTGAGNAGCGCGTTGGNCAAGCGCTCCGGCACGACAGAGTGGCGNGCGTGGTTGAGCGTGGCCGACTCGCCAAACAGCCAACTGATGGTTGCGCCGTCCTGAAAGAGGGAGTTCATCCACGGGTACGGATGCGGGTTGGANGGCGGGGTGGAGCCGTACACGGTGTTGCAGCCGGTGTGCGCGCCCATGAACATGACGCTCATGCCGTTCGCGTGCCGGCCGTCGATGGCCTGCAGGTCGCGGTGGTTGAAGGCGTCCTGCCGCAGCACGGCGCAGAGGGCGTCTATAATTTCCTGGTCGGTGATCTCGCCGTGCTTGGCAAAGCGCTTGGCTGTGTCGTCGTCGTTCTCGCCGCCGAGGCCCATGATCGAGTGGGCGACGGACCAGGTGTACCACTTGTACTCGTCCTCGCTGCGGGCCTTGAGTGCGGCGAGCTTGGCCACGCCGTTGTTCTCCAACTCGGTGGCGGCTTCGCGGAGGCGCTTGGCCTTTTTGTGAAAGATCGGTCGCATGTACGCCTCGGTGACGGAGGCCACGGCGCGCAGCACGCTCTTCTCGCCGCAGCCGGCGCAGGCACCGTCGCCGCTGACGAGCGCCTCGTAGTTGCGCCGCACCATGAGGTGGTTGCGCAACGCCGCCTCGCGGGAGTCCTCCGGCGTGTCGTCGTTGTACAGGCCGAGAAACTTCTGGCTCGTGTCCGGCAACAGTCGGCTGAAGACCTGCGCGGTGGCCAGTTCGGCGTTGAGTTCCGGGGTCTCGCGGGTCATCCGCAGAGCGTCGTGGTCGCCGCAAACCTGCACGCACTCGCCGCAGCCCTTGCAGAGGTCGCTGACGAAAATGGAGAAGATGCCGCCGTTGCCGGGGCTCTTTTTCTCGACGCTGCGGAAGATGGCGGTGACGTCGTTGTATGCCAGCGGCAATTGATCGATGATTTGGGTGAACTCGCCACGCGCCTTCTCGGAAATCGTGGCGAGTTGATCCACCTCGGAGCGGAGAATGTCCTTGAACGGCTCCTTGCCCTTGTTGTTGGCGTTGTTGATCATGCGGGCGCGGCAACGATCCTCGAGGCCCTTGACCTCGTTGAGCAGATTTTTCTGTTGCTCCTTGTCGGTGACGTAGTTGCGGACGGCGGTGACGAGGATGGTGCTGAGGTCCTGCGCGGTGTTGGGCAGGGCGGTGTCGGGGCAGGCGGTGATGCACTCCATGCACTGGGTGCAGTTTTCAGCTATGTAAACCGGGGTTTCACGGCGGGCAACGTATTTGCTCTGCGTCGCGCCGATGCCCGCGCCCATCAGGCCCACGCTGGCCAGCGCGCCGGCCGGTTGATGGTAGCCAAGGTCATTGCGGTACTCGGAGTCAAACTTGGCCATGGTCTGGAACGGCGCGCGCTCCTGTCCCTCCGGCATGGAGCAACTTGGGCAGCCGGTGCTTTCGCAGCCGGAGGTGGGAATCATCTCGATCCCGTCGGCGTTGTTCGGTGCTAGCAGCGGGTTGCGCATGGTCGATGTGTCGGCATCCTCGATCTCGCCGATATTGATTTCCTGCACGCGCTCGAAGCCGCCGATCATCACTTTCATGTTCGACTCGACAACAGCCTCGCCGAAGCGGCCGAACTTTTTCTCGTACTGCTTGTGCACGATGTCTTGGTACTGCTCCTCGCTGATTTCGTGATCCTTGAGGAAGGAGGACACCTTGAAGAATGCGCCGAGGAACGAGTTGCCCTGCATGCGCAACTGCAGATCCTCTCGGCTGGTGGCGTCGCGGGCGACATCGAAACCGGGCAGGATAAAAATCCGTATGTTGTTGTCCCTGACGAACTGCCGGTGCTTGGCCGGGATGCGTTTCCATGCCTCCTCGGGCGAGTCGCTCGATTCCCATACGAGGCAACCGCCCTTGTTGATGCCCTCGAGCGGGTTCGTGTGCGTGAACGCCTTGGGGTCGCAGCACAGCACCACGTCCACGTGGTTCAGCTCGCAGTTCACCTGGATGCACTCCGGCGCCACGGTCAGGTAATAGTTTGTCGGCGCGCCCTTTTTCTCCGAGCCATATTTAGGATTGGCCATGATGAAAAGCTTGTCCTCCAGTTGGCCAAGGTCGTCATAGGTTGGGGTGCGCTCGGAAATAATCTGGCCAAAGTTGCCGATGATCTCGCCAAGGTTTTTGCCGGTGGTGATCATGCCCCAGCCGCCGATCGAGTGGAACCGCACCGCGATCGCGCCGCTTGGCAGTAGGGACGGTGTGTCCTTCGAGATGACTGCGTACGGGTGGCTGATGCCCAGCGTGAAATAGGTCTCGCCGTCCGCGGCGCTTTTGCCGTCGGTGCGCTTGGTTTGGCCTGTGGCAAACTCGTATGCGCCGAGCGTGTGCTCCGGCCGGAAGTCGCGTGAGCCGATGCCGTAGCTGCCGCGGAAAATGCGCGGGGTTTCCTCGGGCGTGATGGTCGGCAATTTGCCGCCGAACTTGGCCGCTTCCTGCCCCTTGCCCAGCGCGGTGCGGATGTCGCGGGTCAACGGGTTGTCGCCGGCCATGCCCTCGTCGGTGCGCTCGAGAATGATGACGGTTTTCTTGCCACGCAACGCCTCGATGACCGCCGCCTCGGGGAAGGGGCGTATGACGTTGACGTGGATCGATCCCACCTTGGCATTGCGCTGATCACGCAAATAGTCGCAGGCGGCCTCGATGTTTTCCGCCGCGCAGCCAAGCGAGACGAATACCGTGTCGGCGTCGCCGGTCTTGTACTCGTGCAGCAGCCCGTAACGGCGGCCGGTGAGTTGCGCGAACTCCTCGCTGCACTGCTCGATGAAGCCAAGGATCGGCTCGTTGAAATTGTTGCGCCGGGCCACCACGCCGTTCATGTGGTGCTCCTGGTTTTGCACCGGGCCAATTAGCACCGGGTTTTTCAAATCCATCATCGCCGGCACCCGCCGCCGGGTTGGCCCGAACAATTCACGCTGCGCCTCGGTGGGGCAGTCGATCGTGTCGTCCGGCGCGCCGAGGAACTCGCGTAGCAACTCGGATTCCGGGGAGCGATAGGTCCGCTCCGAGTGGGTGGTGAGCATGCCGTCCTGGATGTTCATGCCCGGGTTGAGCGCCAGCTCGTTGACCTTGCGCAGGATGATCGCCGCGTCCGCCGCGTGCTGGGCGTCGCGAGCCATCATCATCGTCCAGCCAACGTCGAGTGCGCCGTAAAAATCGTCGTGACCGCAATGCACATTGAGCGCCTGCTTGGTCAGCGCGCGGGCGCCGACCTCCACCACCATGGTGGAGAGCTTGCCCGGTGCGTGGTAGTACTGCTCCATCGCGTAGGCGATGCCCTGCCCGGAGGTGAAGTTGACCGCGCGCTTGCCGGTCACGGCGAAGGCCGTGGCACCGCCTTGGGCGGCGTGTTCGCCTTCGCACTCGATCGCGATCTTTGAGTTGCCCCAGACATCCAGTTCGCCCATCGCGAAGGCTTCCTGATACAGTTCACCGCCCTCTGTGGACGGGGTGATGGGATAAAAAATTCCGCCCTCGGTGATTCGCGCCTCTACGCACTTTGCCACCAAATAATTGCCGTTGACGGTGACGGGAATGCCGGGATATCTCGGTTTCGAATCTGACTGGTTGGACATGTTTATTATCTAAATGAGTTCCTCCATCTGAGGCGTTGTCTGAAGGAAGATCGGGAAACAAGACACAACCGCCGAGTTATGTCCTGTCCTAGCTTAAGAGCCGCGATTTGGCGACAACGCACCCAAACAGAAACCTTAACGTCCCGGCTATCACCAAGCAATCAATTTTAGGGGACCTCATCATAAGCTGAAACATTCCTCATTATAAGTAAAGCTTATCCATGAAGCACTTTGATGGGCTTAAAAAACAGCGTTTCAAACTGTTTTCCCCGATACACCGCTTTTGGGCGCTGCCTCTGCTGGAAACGTCGTCAGGCTAGGTCGGCGGTACTGCGGACAATCTCGTCAAGCGGAGTCGCCGGTCGGAAGCCGGTGAACGCTTCGAGTTTATCAACGACCGGTTTGCGGCGTTGCATGTCCTCAAAACCGTCGTCGTACGCCTCGTCGTACGGCACGAGCTCGATTTCGGAGGCCGATCCGGTCAACTCGATCACCCGCTTGGCCAAGGCGAGGATGGTCACTTCATCGGTGGAGCCGATGTTGAATACGCCGCCCGGCGCGCGGTCGCACTTGGCCAAGCGCAGCAACGCCTCGACTGTGTCGGCGACGTGGCCGAAGCAGCGCGACTGCTGGCCGTCACCGAAGACGCGTAGCGGCTCGCCGGCCTTGGCCGCCTCGACGAAGCGAGGCAGCACCATGCCATACCGCCCGGTT
>NYXK01000107.1 GCA_002685535.1 Deltaproteobacteria bacterium | reverse complement strand
AGCGTTGGTGGTTTGTCCGGAAATTTTGAGTTGAATGTGATGCTGCCGATGGTAGGGCACAGTCTGCTGGAATCAATCCGTCTGCTGGCTAATGCTTCACGTAATCTGGCGGAACGCTCGGTATCACGCCTGGTAGTACGTGAAGATCACATCAAGGCTCTTGTCGGTAAAAATCCGATTCTGGTCACTACACTCAATCCTCTGATCGGCTATGATCTGGCAGCAAAAATTGCTAAAAAAGCCTTTGCGGAGAATCGTGCTCTCAAGGAGGTTGCATTGGAAATGTGTGATTTGTCTGAAGCAGAACTGGACAGTGCGCTTGATCCGGCCAAGATGACCAAAGGCGGTTTTGTAGAGTGAGGTATTATTACTGATCTGCATGACCGTCTGAATCAGCTTGCTCAACTTAAAGATGATTTAAATTAATGGATGTTTCCATTTAATTCATTAAGCATGTTTCTTTAAATCAAGGGCAGACTGTCGGTAGGGTTTTTTTCTAAAAGCTGTCGGTCGTGAAAGTAACGGATAGTGGTATTGGCGGAAGCATGACGTGCGTAAGACTGAACTTTCTGCAACGGTTCACCCAGTTCCAGAGCAAGTGTGATTGCAGTGTGTCGCAGATAATGTGCAGAAATATTTAAGCCGATAGCTTTGCCAAGTCTGGAGACGATGTCATTAATGCCTTTTCCAGACATTTTTTGACCGAGTGTCCGGAAGCCGAGTGATGGAAAAACATGCGCGGATTCAATGTTGTTTTGCTGCAGCAATGAGCGCCACTCGGATAATTCTTGATGAAGTTCATGCCTCAATTTAATTCGCTGTTCTTTTCCGCTTTTCGTATGCCTCAATACTGCTACATAAAAATCGCCATCCTGCACAATATCATCCCAGCGTAAATCAGATGCTTCACCACGTCGGGCTGCAGTGAGATACAGAAATTTCAACACCAAATCATTCCTGAACCGAAGCAGGGGTGCTATACGTCCATCGTATTGCATTACCTTATTTGCCTCTATCATGGCATTGAGTTGCGAAACCTGGAGTGCCCCCTTACTGGTTGCCGTCTCAACTTTTTCCGCGCGGATAACGGAGGCTTTGAAAGGATTTTGTTTGAGGTAACCAAACTCTGTCAGCACCTTGCAGACTTTGCGCAAGGCACTCATGGTTTGATTGATGGTCGAAGCTTTTTTGCCTGAAGACTTCAGCTGATTTTTGTATTCGAGCATCCGGAGAGGATCAAAGTCCTCCATTTCCCGCAGTTCCCGGATATCTGCCCATTCCTGTAAATCCCTGAAGGCACGCGCGTATGCACGTTGAGTATTGGCCGCATATTCACCAAAAACCAGCTTCAAGGCTTCATTCGGTGCAAGAGATGGCTGGTTTACAGCAACTGCTCCTGCTTCCGGATTCGGCATTACAGAAATTTGCTCTTCTGCTGAAATAATTTCCATTTAATTCTATTGAAACTTTTGTAAAAGTTGTCAATCCCGGGAAACCGGAATGACAAACAAGTGTGTTAATTTTATATTTACTAGCTCATCAATCTTCGTCAAGGCTGAATCAGAATCGTAACCACGTAAGGTGGATGTCGGATCAACAACTCCATTGGCGGAGGTAGTTTCAGTAAATCAACCGACTCAAGAATTGATTTGTCGAATTTTTGAGAACCGCTTGCTTTTAACAATTGTCTTTCAATCACCTTTCCGTATTTATCAATCTGCAGTCTCAGTCTTGCTTTTAAGTTTTTAATGGATTGATTACGGTTTTTTTGTCGAAAGAACATTAAATCTTTTTTGATTTTGTTCCAGATCAACTGATTGTAACGTCTTTGTGCAATTTTGAATTGTAGTTCGTCCAACGGTGAACTGGTTTTCGGTTTAAAACTTTCCGTTCTTTTCCGTAATTTAGTGTCGGACGAAAGCTTTGCCGTTTTATTTTTTGTTTTTGCAGAATCGGTTTTCTCTCTCACTGTTTCCGGAGAAGTTGAAGGAGAAAGCGTCTGCGGTCTTGTCCGTTCCACTACCATTGGAGGCATTGCGTAACTCTGCATCCGGAGCACTAAATTAGTCAACATCTCTTCAGGAGTCAAAGCACAGAGCGTGCACACTTCATGTTTTACTCGCCAGCGCTGATTTTCGCCTATCAGGACCAGAGTCAGTCGCTGATATTCCGGTTGGCTTTTAAGTAAAAATAAACTTGTCTGCGGAAATGCCGCGTGTACCTCCTGTATACATTTTAGCTGAAGACAATAACTTTTCTCTGCGGAACTCTCTAGTTTTTGCAGGGCTATTTCAAAAGCGCTTTGCTTGCTTAAATCAAAGCTGCCGGCTAATTCATTCCTCAATTTGTAAAGCAAGATTTGTTCCGAAAATTCTGGTGCGGAGCCCGTGTTTAATCCCATAACCACCGCACTCGGTTTGTATTCCTGTGCCCAAACCGGAGAAGTCAGTGAAAAGAAAAACAGCACAATCAGTACAGTAAAGGTTGAGTGCTGATAATAACGATTGAGGGAATTTGAAATGAACACAGAAAAGCTATAATTTTGAGAAAAGTAATCAACGCGACGGCCCTTTGTTATACAGCTGTATGAGACTTTTCGCAAGAAGTTGCGGAATTAGTTAAAGCTGAGAAGTAGCTTTTGAGGAACGGGTTCTCGGAAGATACAGATATTATTAAGATCTCTCTCTAAGTTCGAGATGACATTTAATTAGTTTAGGAGTTTTTATGAAGCCATCAATTCTAATTAGTTTGAGATATTAAAAACTCAAGAATATCTCCGCCAGCGGCTTTTGCATCAGCAGGGTCATGAGTGACAAGCAGGGTGGGAAGTTGATTTTTTACTGCATGAGCAAAAACAAGCTTCCTGTAACTTCCTCGCAATTCCTGATCAAGTTTGGAAAACGGTTCATCCAGTAGCAAGACTTCCGGTTGGGCGAGCAAAGTGCGCATCAATGCAACTCTTGCCCTTTGGCTTTTTTGCGGATGTCTTCCCACGGATTAGCATAGGCGGTAGAACTGCTGAGCAACAAAATAATTATTGTAAAAATGAAAAAATTAAGTGATTTTGACACTGTTCCTGATTCGCTTGTAGAGTTAAAATTAAAAATATTATTCATCGTAATTTAATTAAGATGAAGTTAATAATCGAAATAAACCGCTGACACTATTGCATTAGCGAATTGCGGCTCTTTTGAGACAAAGGGGAAACGCTGTGAAGCAAAAAATATTCATAAGAATCTCTGTCAAGACTTCTCCAGATAAATGCCGGCAATGTAACCGCGCTAAAGATTATTAAAACCCAAATAATTGCTTTAAACAGTCCACGCATGATATTCTTTCAGAAAAATGTTTAGCNGCATTACTGGAAAAATCTTCAGCAGATTAGCAGTATGAAAATTGTAATCTCACTAATTTTGTGGTCGAACTCTTTTACAAATTCTTACAACAATGCAGGGCAAATATGCTGAATGAAAATGAAGTAAAAGAAAAGATTTTAACTCTACGTTCTGGAAATGCTTTGCTAGCAATCATACCAGAAGTTGGAGCTTNCATCACCCGTTATTGTTTCAAAACAGAAGAACAGTTTTTGGAACTCATGCGTCCGGCAACTCAAGCAGGGCTTGCCACAGCGGATCCATCGGGAATGGGCTGTTTCCCATTGATTCCTTTTTCAAATCGTATCTGCAACGGACGGTTTTCGTTCCAGGGAANACAGATTAAAATGCCNCCAAATTTTCCACCGGAAANNCACACAATTCACGGTCACGNCTGGAAAGTTCCTTGGACTGTATNCGAAGTTCAGGAAAATAGAGNCANNTTAGCATATCAGCATTTTGCGGATGAATGGCCNTTTCCATATTTGNCTCGCCTGGTTTTTGAACTGAATGGTTCCACACTGACGGTGACTTTGCANATCACCAACAGNGGAAAATCAGCGATGCCGGCCGGAATGGGGCTGCATCCATATTTTGTCCGNACTCCAAATTCCACGATCACNGCTAAAACANAAAAAATGTGGGTCAATGATTCCGAAAATATACCTTTGAGTCTGGAAAAGTCGGANGAAATAAAANGCTTGAATCACGGCTTTTCTGTCAAACAAAAATCGCTGGATAATCTTTTCTGCGGTTGGAATCGTGAAGTGCTGATTTNATGGCCGGAATGGGATGCCNCTCTCAAAATANCTGCAAAATCACCTTTGGATTATTTGGTGATTTTCACTCCTCCGGAAGAAGATTTCTTTTGTGTGGAGCCGGTCAGTCATGTCACAGATGCCTTCAATCTGTTGGAAAACGAGCCAGCCGGTCACGGCGCTAAAATTCTGCTTCCGGATGAAGTTCTTGAGGGGGAAATTAGTTTTGTGCCGGTACTGAATTAATAAATATGAAAATTTATTAACTTTTTAACCAGCAACGGGAAAATTCCCAGCAGGACGAATGATCCAATTAGTGTCGGTGAAAGGATGTCGCCTATAGCTTCAATTTTTGCGAGTTCAGAACCGGCGTTGATATAAACCAGGGTTCCAGGCAGCATTCCCAATTGACTCACCCAGTAAAAGGTGAAAGTTCGCAGAGGAGTCAAGCCCATGCCCAGATTGATTACAAAAAAAGGAACAATCGGTAAAAGACGTAATGTAAATAAATAAAAACCGCCATCCTTTTGAATGCCGGAATTTATGGTTTGCATTTGTTTCCCAAAACGCCCCTGTGCCCAGTCACGCAATATAAAACGTGAAATTAACATGGCGAGTGTCGCACCGATGGTACTGGCAAATGAAACTGCTACTGTGCCTGTCAGTAAGCCGAAAAACGCGCCTCCACCCAAAGTCATCCACACCGCACCCGGAAGTGAAAACGCTGTCATGACTACGTAACCCAGGAAATAACTGCCCAGCACAAGGATTGGATTTTGCTCGTAATATGAAATGAATAATGCTTTGGAGGATTTTAGATATTGGAGAGTCAGATATTGTTGCAAATCGAAAACGTAGAACAAAGCAACGACAATGCTGAATGTTGCTGTCAACAAGATGATTTTTATTCGTTTCTTCTTTCCTGCCATAAATGTGATAGCTATAGTTTCGTTTAATTCAGAGTTTTTAGAAAACAGTCGGGTCTCAGTTTAAATGTGGCTCTTCAGATAATATGACACGTTTACCGTGTAAAGCACCCCATGTGGTGACACAGAAAGGGACACAATAAGTAAGGGAAACTTTAACATAATTTAAAGAACCACCTTCTAGAATGACATCCCCGTGATTAATTAAGGTCAGGATTGTCCCAACTACGAGCGCGGTCATTAAGGCTCATTTTAGTGTTCCATCTTCAAACGCTAATTTGAAAAAGTCCGAATGCAAAGTATTTTTTAACATTTTTAATCCTCGGATAATTATTAAGCGCACATTTTTGCAGGGTGATGATTTTATAACCTTCTGTAAAGAGTCTGGCAATGCTGCTTGCAAAACGGTAGAGCAAATCGCCATGTTCCTCTAAACAATGTGATATTCCTCAAGTGGACTTTCCGGATTAGCGCTTTTGTTCAAGTCAACCATCAGCTTTCCATCTTAGTTGCTAAAAGTTGATTTTTTCCAACATTTACTTCCGGTTGTTGCTTTTTAGTCACAACAAGTTGTCCGCATGCACCCTGGATGTCCTGCCCTTTGGAGAT
>NYXK01000106.1 GCA_002685535.1 Deltaproteobacteria bacterium | reverse complement strand
TGGGTGAGTTGGAGGTAGAACGCGCTGATATCGATGATTCTTTGTGCTCCTAATATGATTGAATGTAAAAGGGTTTCTGATATTGAAAAAGCAGATAGGGGAAAGGATACCAAACCGTTATAACCTCAAAGTCCATCCGCCAAAACAGACCACTCTCCGCTCTGATACAACACCAAAGGTGAATCAAGCCTCAAGCCGTGTATCGCTATCTCTTGGCCTAGATCCAAACTTAAAGACTAATGGTCCGCTAAGTCCAGCTTGATCTCCAAGGAGTATTGTTTCACACTTGAAATGTTTCAACGTTTGGATGCGAGGTCGATGATTGGCTGGCGAGGGTGTGAACCCGGAGAGATTGCCGAGGCATGACTATGTGCGGCGGTTCGCGGGGTGTTGCGAGAAGATTAGAGTTGATGCGAGATCTGGAAGTAGCGATTGAAATTGAGATCAGACGATGGAGGATGTGTTTGTTTTTGTCAGGGTAGTTGTTTTGAAGAGAGCCTTGGCATGGGAGGTCCTCGCTTACAGTCAACATCCTGGTGTTTTTCTAGAACCAAGCAAAAGACATGTATTTCGCGAAGCAGCAGACCTTCGACGTTTCCAAGCTCAGGTTGGAGTTTGAACACACCATGTCGATTTCGCTGTCCTTACTGGGACGGAGTTTGATTCTCAAACATATACCTAAATGTCGTCTGTGGGGGGCCAAAATTGCGGGGCAATGAACTAGCCCGCGGTGAAGAGCTATAAGGTATGTACTAACAGCCAGCAACAATTGCTCTGCCATGAAATATAGTTGTGCACTGTATCAAAAGATCCCAATCACAATCCTCATCTCGAAAACCACAACTCTCTGAACGCACTTCCCTCCCTCTCTATCAATTCCCCAGGCGCCCCAACCTCCGCCATTCTTCTCGCCCCAAGAACAACCACATTCTCATAATCTACTACAGTCTCCAATCTATGCGCCACAACCAAGACCGTAGACCCTTCAATCTCACAACTCGCTGAATCAACGCATCAGTCGCCACATCAATACTACTACTCAGCTCATCCAACACCACAATCTTACTCTTCCTCAAAATAGCTCTAGCGAGACAGAAAAGCTGTCTCTGACCATGCGAGAATGTCTCCGCTTCAAGGTCCACGGAGAGTCCACCTTTGGCTAGGACAGTAGGTCAGAGGTGTACTTTGGTCAGGGCAGAGATGATGGCGGCGTCGGAGTGGAGACAGGAGGGCGAGGCGTTGAAACGGATGCTGCCTTTCATGAAGAAGGGATCTTGGGGGATGGCGTTGAATAGTGAGCGCACTGTTTGGCGCGGGATGGTGGCAACATCGATGCCGTCGACGATTATCGAGCTCTCGAACTGGATTTCGAGCATGCGGAATAAGATCATGAAAAGAGAGCTTTTCCCGCTTCCACTTCGACCGCAGATCCCGATCTTCTCACCTGGTGCGATGTGCAAGTTGACGTCTTTGAGAACAGGGTTCCGTCTGGAGTGTATGCAGCAGAGAAATGCTTGGTTTGGATTTCGCATCTTGATGGCCAGTTGTCTGGAACTGTTTGGATCTCGTTGTCGAGATTTTCGCATGGTGTCTCAGAGAATGTCTTCAATCGAGAAATATCACCAATGCTCGTCTCTAGATCAGTCCATTGTCTCACTATCCACGAGAGTGACTGCCCGAAACCCATGACGTTCAACAACGCCAATCCAACATATCCAGGCCCGACAGTATGTCTCAACCTCACAACTAGCAACATGAGCAGGATGGCAAGCGCGCTGACCATGAGATCCACGACAAGGCTGAGCCACCTATGTATACGGAAAATTAGATAGTAGGGCTTTGGGAAGCATCGAGGAGGTTGAGATTTTGGGAAATGAAAGATGAGGACCAGCCGAACGCTCGAATAGTTGGAAGGCCGGACAAGGTCTCGATGAAGTGCGTGTAGAGGGGTGACTTGGCTTCGAGGTCTAGGATGCGGACTTGGCGAGAAGTGCGGTAGTACTTCTGGATCACTATTCTGAGGTCAGTCAATGATCATATATGGCAGAGGTAAGGTATGGGTACACCAAACAGCGATGCCAACCACCGGCATTGTGAGTGTAAAGTATCCGGCTGAGATGCACATGAATATCGCCCCCATGATTGTTTGTATCCCTGCGAAAATGAAATCCACGAGGGTGAAAGGAAGCTCGCCGTCGACGACTGACATATCCTGACTGAACCTATTCTTCTGTCAGCCCATAGCGCGCGGCGGTTGTTTCATGAAGAGAAGGAGCCTCACCTATTCGCCGTCATCCCCGTGTCCGTCGCTGCAAAGATACTCAACAGCGCACCCATGACAGACTTCAGCAGCCTTACGTGTAACTCCTCCGAACTTCCCAGCACAACATTCATGAAGTAGTGAAAGAGAGCTGCAGGCCACACCAAAATCCCGATTCCGGCAAAAACGCCATAAATACCCAAATAAAGAGGATTAACAGTGTTTCCATGCGCGGAGACGGCACTTGTCCAGTACTGGATGACGAGTTGGGTGGCTTTCGTCGAGACTGAGACGCAAGCAACCAGGAAGATGCAGAGAGAGAAGAAGCTTCTCTGCCACCCGATCGACTCGAAGTAGTACTTGTAGGTGGATAATTCGGTGTTTTGCATCGCCAATCTGTCATCTATTGCTTCTTGGTCGACGACTCTGCTTACCAGCTTCTTCTCATCCTCACTATTCTCTGTTGTATCAGTCCTTTCTTCCCCAAGAGCCCTTTCACCAACGTGTCGCAAAAGCCTCACCACATAGCCGCCTCCGGCTTTAAGTTCAGAAAAGGTGCCCTGCTCGATCATATGACCGTTTGAGTCAAAGGCTAAGATTTGGTCGGCAAATTGGAGATGGTGAACTGCATGAGTTACTACAATCACCGTCAAGCCAGTACGTCGAAGTAAGCCCGAGTTTCCAAAGAGCTTGGTGAGAACCTTCTCTTTTGTTTCGGCATCAAGTTCTGAGAAGCCATCGTCGATAACCAGCAGCTCTTTCTTTGAATAAAGAGCACGGGGAAGTGCCAATCTCTGCTTCTGTCCGCCACTCAACGATATGCCGCGACTTCCGACAAGAGTTTCTATCCTTTATTAGCATTTTCCATGCTCGATTATCGAATCAGGAAGATGGTCTCACCAATTCCCCTTTGTAGTTCCTCTATATCATGATCCAAAGTGCAGGCATTGACAACATCCAGGAACCACACGTCATCATACAGTTCCTGCCCGATGATGTTCTTCTTGATAGTTGTATTTTGTATCCACGGTGTCTGGTCAGAAATGCGATATCGGAGACAGAGGAATAAACACATCCTTTTAAAGCTGGCGTCTCGCTCAGCAAACCCTTGAGAATTGTGCTTTTCCCACACCCGACTGGGCCGATGATAAACAGCGATGAATGACGGTGAAGGGTGAAAGTGATGTCTTTGACGATCGCCGGGCTGGTGGAGGACCATGCAAAGCTCGCATTCTGGGTGACGAGAATTGGCTTGCTGTTTTCTCTATGAACTAGGCGTCTAGGTGCTGCAGATAGATCTTGCAGTTCGATATCCTCGTTCTCCTGGATGGGACGAGAGTAGGGTCGACTGTTGTCCCTGTCTTCTGGTCATCCTGTTTCAAGAGGCAGAACATGCACACGTTGAGACTCTGACTCGAGAAAGTTCTGAATACGCCCGAAGCACGCCAGTGCCCCGTTGAGAGTCGGAATAGTCCTCAAGAGAGTATTGATGGGAAGGTGAGACTGGTCAGAGACAATGTCGTGTAGGCCTTAGCTGTGGTCAATTCTTCCTCTGTTGAACTGGCGAGAATTACGAAGAGTGTCAGTGTTGCGAGCGGTGTGACGAAGGACGTGCTGTTTGCTATGATGGAATCAGTATGATGCACTAGAAATGAGTCGAGTGAATGGAATTGCTCACCAAAGAAGACACGCGCGACGAGCAGCTGTCTAAAATATTTTGCAGTCTGCAGTTCTTTTACCCGAAGCCCTTGGCATATATCCGTGAGTCTATCTGTGAAGCCCAGAAGTTTGACAGCCTGCGTGCAATAGTCAGCCATCTTTAGCCAAAGGGTTTGGTCATCATTACCTTCATGGACCCAAGCATTGATGCCGTAACATCAACACGAGTCTGGATTCCTTCATTCCAAGCTTTCTGCGCGCCTCCAACATATTTCGAAATACCTACAATACACGCGGTTGAGATAAGCGCAATCACTGTAGGAGCCAGGAATGATATGCCAAGTTCTTTCTGGAGGAGATAGATTGCGATTCCCAATTCAGCAGGCACTGCCCAGAGCTCATGCAGATTTTTGAGGCCCATGCAAATTGCCTCTGTATCTCCAATTAGATTTTGTTCAGAGCATATGGGCAATCACATTTTCTGATCCAAGTACGAAAGACTAGGAAGTCACTCACCAGCATCATTTGACGTCAGAGTAATAGCGGCACCTTCATCCAACGCCGTGATACTCAACTCCACTGTCTTGGCATACACAAAACCAATAAGCCCACCACGGACAGCCGTCACGAACCGATAAGTCATATGATAGTAACTTCCAGTCCCGATTGCCATGCCCACAGACACCACGCCAAAAGCACCAGTCAGGCCCCACCCAATCGTATCCCATTCCTCTGAGTCCACGAATTTCACCGTACGAGCCAGCAGCAAAGGCTGAGCGTAGCGGAACCCAATTGAACACAGGCGCGGAAAGACACACGTCAGTGTCCGCTTTCTGTTAGCCTTCGTTGTGGACCAGAAGAGTGCATGGGAGCGAGTCTTTGGCGCATCGTCCCATGATTTCTGTGCTCTCTCCGTCAAGAACGAGGACTTCATCTCCTCATCGATAGGGAACATGTCTTCCTTCTTCACCACTCTCCTGTAGCCTATCCTCATCAAGCCATTGAACCACCAGAATAAACTGCGACTGTAAATTCCACTCGTCGCTTCTGGTGAGCCTCGCTGGTAGGGCGGGAGCAGGATTTTGCGCTTCTCGATTGCTTCGGCGATAGCAACCACGACTTTCAAAATTGTTGACGCAGTAGAAACGCCGCTTATGGCGATTGGTGCGTGAGATATCCATAGAGTGCGTGTCCGAGTTGTGTCGAAGATTAATGTGATGAAGAGATAACCATTGATGATTGTTGATGGGCGAACGGATCAAGTGTGTTCCGCATGTGAGAGAAAACACATGCCGAGAGCGTCGGCGAAGACGAGTATTGCCGATGCGATTGATGTGCCTGTTCTGACATTGCTGTTAATAGCGTAAAGTATCAGGATGGCTGATTGGAAAGCTGTCAATGCCGCCAGCAGGATCTAAACGATTGTGAGTTAGCCATATCTATTGCTCTGGGAAGTTTCAGAAACAGACGAGTTTATTTCCTTGGAGCAAACTTCGAGACACTTTCTGAGACTCTTTGCGAAGAGGAAGTAGACGAAACGGTAGAATCAGTAGCAGCAACGCGGAAGGTGCAAATGACAGCAATGCGTTCTCGAAAAGAGGGGTAAAGTCGAACGTATCTGGTGAGGTGGGTCCGAATCGATGGAGGCCATCTTCAAAATAATTAGAAATAGATGGCATGGCTGACAGCATGATTGTTTGAATTGCTAGGTTAAACTCATGTCGCAGTGCTATGAAGTTGTCAATATAGAGATGAGAAGAAGGAACGCGTACTCCTGAAACTGTTGAAAGTTGGTGCCTGAGCGATTTCCTGAGTCAATGGACGTACATAGACCATACACTCTAGCTGCTCTTTCGAGCGATTGTTAGATATGTAAGATCGGCTTAACTTTGTTTCTTGTTTTCCTCGCATCGTGGGGTTGATGCATCTTGATGCCCCATTGCGGGGTGCACCGAGAAATTGTGGTATTTGATGATGTTCTCGCTCCGCTTTTTGTTGGCTGACGGATACGTTCCGGGCGCAAAGGTACCTCTGGAGACAGATCTGCGAAAAATATCCACCAATGTGCAAAGCCACAGCTGATATTGGGAGAAATTTGTTTCCGATATGTACTCCTCGCTATGCAGTAGTATACAATTTGATATGCAACCTACACTATCCCTTGAATTACAAAGCCTTGACCTTGGTCCACTCGCTGACTTGGACTCCCAAATTCAGCCCATTCTGCGCCCACCATTTCTTCACTTGGAAGGCTGTCCCTTCGCTACCTACACTGTCCTCCAACGCCTCTTCGATATCGCAAGTCTTATATTCCACTCTGACTGGCGGTCGTCCATCCCCACCTTTGCTGATATTCTTCCACCATTCCAAGACGTCGACATGTCCATTCTTCGTCGGCTCAACCAGGACTTTATTGTCGTATATCATCTTCTCTCCCTTCAGCTCTCGCCATGTCTCTAGCACATCGACATGTCCATGTGCAGAGGCAATCTTTGCAACCAAATCGTCGTGCGAGATCGTGATTCCGGAGTTATCCCACCAGCGCAGTACAAGTGACTGGTTGTTCTGTGCAGCTGCAAGAAGTGCTTTACCTGGCTTCAGTCGTAGGGCCGGTTGGGCTTCGTTTGGCGTGCTAGTTCCGTCTCCTGCTCTCGAGGGCGAAACATGCCGTTGCCGAGACTCATTCTCTACATAGTATGAGCCTTGAAGCATGCTTGCTTGCTTCCACCATTCTAGGACGATAATGTGCCCCTTAGAAGATGCTTGTTCCAGCGCCGACTCACTGTACTTCAGTGGCAGGCCTGAGCGACGCCACCAATCTAGAACATGAACGAACCCTGATTTGGAAGCTCCATCGATGGCCTCTGGGGTATAGTCCTTGGAAAGAAAACTGGGGGACGTCCGCCACCACTCGAGAATCTCAGTACGACCATATACAGCTGAGGCTTTAGTAGGTAAGAGCTTTTGTCCAAAGGAAGACCAGAAAACCTCTTTGAAATTCGTTTCCAGATATGTCAAGAGGTCTGTGAGACAGAATTTGATGACAAGTTTGACGCAGAGACTTGACAAAAACTTCATGTTCTCTGGTGCTTGTTTCAATTTGTCGATGATCTTCTCGATATTGGACGTCAGAATTGTCCATTCCAGGGAGCGCATGTAGATGTGCAGTTCATCCTTTGTATCTCCTGGCCTTGGCTTCCATTCGATCGGCGTGGGCAGACTTGTGTATACGTTCAGTGCCCTAGCCACTTCCCAGTCTCCTACCCGTTCAAATATCAACGTCCAAATCTCTGGTGGAAGCAGACAATCTGTCTTGATATTATATCTCGCCAAACTGGCAGCTCCGGAAGCAGCTATATCCACGTCGTGTCCAATGGTCATAAGTTCTGCCTGGTTCTTGATTGCGTCCACAAGTTCATTGAATCCATCCCAAGCCAGGAGACACTTCGCTGGCCCATTGTCGTAATTCCAGAGAATTGGCTGCATAACCCGTACCCATTGCCACTTTTTCTGAATCTTATGCAGTTGCTTCTTCGTCATCGGATTGTCCCACATCGCAGTTGTCATTCCTGGCACGAGGAGTATCTTCTTCGAGACATCCCAACCCCGTAGAATCTCCAGAAGCAGGCAGTCGGTAATGCCGTGAAGCATCTTTGCGAATGTGTCTGCATCAATCGGTGCTAGAACCATCATATCTGCCCAGTCACAAAGCTCGTATGCCTGTTGCTTGTAGAATTCGATTTGTGCTCGTTCGATGGTCTTCTGTGCTTCATCCGTCTCCCTGCAAGCCCTGAAGCATCTATTTTGCAATGCGAGTGTCTCCTGAGATAACCGGTGGGCAGGCCATGATTCCTCGTCGACGATAGCCCTCGTTTCTATCTTAGTATTCTTTGACAATCGTACAACGAGTGCAAGAGCTTGTGCCACGTCCTTGGATCCATTTGCCGCAATCAGGACTCGAAGCTTTTGAGATTCGTTGACCCTCATGTCTGCGATTGAGGACGAGGAAGCAGTTTTTGGCAGACTGCGTATGAATCGAGTGCGAAGGGAATGGGCGTGGGTATCATCCGCCATGGCTTGGTACGAGGTCGAGCTGGCAGGTGTTGCTGTAGGTATGTGTTGTCTCGCAGCAAGGAGCGGTGGAGGGGCAATATCGATCTTCAGCAGTGACGCCACTTGTGAGACAAGACGGCGGTGAGGATGTATTCGGAGGAATTCTGAGTCGAGGATCTGAACCTATCGACTGAGGCGTTGAAAGAAATCGGCTATCCCTCTGCCATACGAATATATCAATCACTCATTCAGATCATGATGCTCATCGTCGTCGATTATTTCACTCGCGCTGTGATTGAACGATGTCCGCTCCGCCCACCTGGTTGATGACGAGCGGGGCGGGGCTACAGTACATTGGCGCCGGCGGCTTTTGGCGGAACAGATCCGGGACGAAGTTCAGAACCTTAAAGCCACAACCGCTTCTGCCATTATTGACAAGCATCCTCAACCGTCCTGCTGGTCACGATTAGGTTCAATCATTTGTGTTCAAGGGATCTGATCCCCGTCTCTACGCTGAGTTGCGTGAGCTCCACTGAATCAAAACAGCCATAAGACTACACAGAGAGACCGAAGTTTTCCAGTCCAGCTGTTTCAAGCAGCCCACCAGATTCACACCCGTGTCAACACCAGAACCCATTCAATTGTTCACAGTACATTACCACCAAGAGAATGGTTGATTCTGGAATATCTCTCTCGCAAGAACAGAAGGCCGAAGCTCTCCTACTTGGCTTGAGGCGATCGCTCGCCCAGTAGCGCTCTCTCAGCCCT
The DNA here is from genome assembly GCA_002685535.1 of Deltaproteobacteria bacterium. Classification (GTDB taxonomy): domain Bacteria; phylum SAR324; class SAR324; order SAR324; family NAC60-12; genus Arctic96AD-7. The sequence continues at coordinate 57,939 of NYXK01000106.1, read as the reverse complement.
TCTTCATTACGCGATTAGCACAGACGCGAATGCAACATGCGTTCGAGAAACGGAAACATCGATACCAAGTTTCGGGGTATTCAGGGTCCAAATATCCGATGAACCTGCCCGTTGTCGATGTATATTCTGTCTCGCGTGCTCAGGTGACATCAGAACCAAGTGGTCATTTCTGTTGTGCTTCCTGGTCTTCATCACCGGCCAAGTTCAACGATGCCCTGAAGCTAAGTCGTGACCACAAGCACTCAAATAGCAAGTTTGCATACATTACGCGACTCGTGTCTCTGTCTAGTCGAGTGATTCGTTTATTTTTGCGACGAGTTCCCTTCAAGCTTTTGGTCTTCTTCATGGTGCCGTCGTCAGCCTTTGTGTCTGTTTTGGAACAGTTCCACATCGGTCTAGCTGGAAGTTTATTCTGACGACGCTCACACTCCCGACACAGAACTCAACCAGTCGCCATCTCCAAGGTTCTTAGGAAGTTAGAGTAGCCGTGTAGCAATTCGATTGGTGTGCATGGGCAGCCAATCCAGAGAAACAGTGAGTCGCTCGGTTCGAAGGCTGGAATCTATGCCTAGGGTCAATGCTGTTGCCGTGGATAATAAATTTCGCTCCAAGACTTGACCCTCCGCTCCTGACCCTATCATGTCTATAGCTCTGATGCGAGTGACTCGGGCGTCTGCAACGCTCGGTGGTCGCTGTGGCCATGACAATTTGTGCTGATCTTCCTTCGAGGAAATTTTGTGGAATTCTCCCCGCGTACATTACGTTGAAACCGGAAGCCTTCCTGCGGACGAACGGTCGTCCTTAGCTTTTAAGGGGTAAAATACTGCGCATTATCATTCTTGACCTTCTCGTCTCTTTGATTCTATACCAATTTTTGTTCTGTCCCTGCTGTCAAGTGTGAAAGCAAGAAATTTCGACTTGAAGAGCTGTTGTTGTCGCTTATGATGATTACCTGCAGCCGGTAGCACGGCGAGCGTAGGCTCTCTTCATATGCCGGGGACTTCGACTTTATCGAATAAGACTTTTAGGTCTACTCTCTTTCTTTATGTTCTCTTCGCTTTCTTCATTCCTTCCATTATAGCAGCATCGCTGCCAGCTGGCATCGAAAGCCTGTTTCCTGCCTGCTCGGTGAGTCCCGAGTATTTCAGCTTCATCGATATTTAAACACTGACATGCTTGCAGCTCAACTGTGTAGCAGCCGCTCTGGACTCGGAGCCAGCAATCGCTCAGAATCTAAAATTGCTATGCGCCCACCCTCCAATAGAAAAGGCTTTAGCAGATTGCGTAAGGGGATCATGCAGTTTCCCCGACCAGCAGAGTACTTATGCTTCCATGCAAGCCGTATCAATTGCTGACTTTTTACTTAGAAGTTGGAACCGTGAACAACGATTTGTGCAAAGACGAGCCTGTTGAAGGCAAGGTCGTCATGGCTACATCGGTTCTTGGACTTCTTGGAGTTATTACAAATACTGCAGTTGGTCTACGACTCTACACTCGGATCAAGCTCGCGCGAGGTATTGGGTACGATGATTACCTAATTATTGCTGCCAGTCTCGTCCTTGGATACGTGCAGATATCAGGCACCATCGAGGTCATCGCTTTCGGACTGGGCAAACACACTTTTAATGTCGACCCAAAGTTCCACTTGCCCAACCTCTACCTGTATTGGTCGGATGAGATGGCGTATCAGATTACCATTACACTCGTCAAAAGCTCTATCCTCTGTTTCTACGTGAGTCCGCAGGGCTGCATGGAGCCTAAACAATATGTAATGCATTTGCTGACTTTTCCAGCTGAGATTATTCCCTGGCGATCGATTTCGTGGTGCTTGCTTTGCGATGATTGGCATGACAGTCGCGACAGGTCTCGGATTCTTGGGCGTCACAATATTCCAATGCAGACCAATCCGTGAGTTCGCGTCCTCCAGCACATCACACCGACGCTCACTGCTCCAGGGGGTGTCTTTGATAAAAGTATCCCATCGACGTGTCTTGATGTCAATGCCTTGACGTATGCATCGAGCGCCATGTCCATCGCCATCGACTTTACGATTCTCTTGATGCCGGTCCCACAGCTACTCAAACTCAGGGTACCTAAGAGACAAAGAAATTCAGTACTGCTTTTGTTCAGTTTCGGGCTCTTGTAAGTGTGCAGGCAATGTGGTATCGTAAAGATTATATGCTAACACGGCGTGTAGGGCTTCCATCATCAGGTGAGAAGAACCTGTTCTATATGCAAGAAGTACGCTAGGCTAATATGACTGACCGCCGAAGTGTCGTGCGCCTGCCATTCATAATCCAGTACGGCAAAACCACTGATCCTCTGTGTAAGCAGCCCATGTCCTCCCTAGACTACATCTAACGCAAGCTAGTTGACAACATTGGTCCTGGAATATGGTACATAGCCCTGACCACACTCTTCCATTTATTTCAAAACCCTAACCATTATCCAGGACCGTCTCCGAAATGGCGTCTGCCATCATCGCCGCCTGTCTACCAACCCTCAAGCCCCTCGCAGCAAAATGGTTCCCCCGCTATTTTTCCGACGAATACAATCTCTCCAATAAACAAGCCGCAAGTCCCACACCACAACATGCAGGGCAGCAGCGACAGACACCCCGCGACCGTCGACGTGGTGGCGGCGAGCTATCCCAGGAATTCAACTACCTATTTTCCCACACCTCGCATCAAATCGCGCCGGATGATGGAGAATCGCAGAAGTGCCAACGAACAGTGCGGACGGAAGTTTTAGAAGAGACACGGGAAATACCGGAGATGGAAGAGAGTTTGTGTTCGCAGGAGTGTCAGAGGAAATACTTTGATTTGAAGGATGGGAAGATCGTGCGGATCCACGAAAGGTTCTCCGCTTTGAGTGTGAGCTTCGTGTCGGAGTCTGGAGATGATGTCCAAAGCAAGAGGAGTAGGACGAGTACTGAGACTTAGACTGCCCGATCATGGCGAGTCTAGGCTGGGGAAAACGAATCCCCGTGGATGTAAAAGTTTCAACACTCTTTGCTCTTGTTTGTGTTTTGAGGTCCGTTTCAGTGTTCCATTTTATGTGATCCGGGCTAACTGAGCCCACTGCCACTAGTACCACATTCCCGAGATTTCACGAGCATACTTCACACTCGCGCGTCGATGATCTGAAAGAGCAGTATACTCAAACCTCGTATTCCAAACATACTCAGCGCTTTTGCCAAACGAGTCCACGATACCCCATGCTTATATCAAAACATCTCCAGTTCTTGAGTCTCCCACAGACCACAAAACTACTCACATTGCTCATCCTCTAATTACTTTCCCTTCCCAGCATCACCAATCTCACCATCCTCGCACAGATACCCCACCTCTGGCACGAAAAGCTCAACCTGAACCCTCTGCCCAACAAACGCCTCATTGCCAAACAGTGCCTCCCCACCCAAAACCCATACATCCCCCTCCTCCCCCTCCTCATACCTATACTCCCCTCCCGCTTCCTCTTCCCCATCACCCACCGTCCCCCAAGCAACCCTCCCACCAACCCACCCCCCAAGCAAAACAACCACCTTCCAACCTCCGTCGAACCACACTCCCCCATCCAACTCACTCAACCCCCTCTCCACATTAACACTAACCCTCATCCTCGCAAACGGCGTCCTATATTTATCTCCCCAAACCGGTAATCCCAATCCAGGATTCGTCGCCGTCGGAAACGCACGCATCAAATGGTCATGATAAAGCAACATATGCGCATGATCACCGGGTCTGAACTTCTTGAACGCCTCGCCCGCTGCGTCGATACAAGGGCGGAACTGTCGCAGGAAGGACTTGATCGCTGGCCAAGTTGGGAGGTGAGAGCCGCATGTTGGTGTTTGGCGCCAGAGAGGGAAGGTGATGCTATGTGGAGCTATGCAGTGGCCGCGTGGGTTTGGGAGTGTGGGTTTGTCGTGTGGGTAGATTGAGAGGGAGAGGAAGTGTGTGAGTTCGGCGTGGAGGAGTGTGGTTACTGGGCCGGAGGGGTGGCAGTAGGTGTTGTCGATGAAGTCTTTGGTGTGGTAGATTTGAGAGGGGACGTAGAAACCGCCGTTGGGGAGGCCGATGCGTTTCAGGCCGAAGGGTGTCTCTGAGTGTGGTTCTTTCGACTTTGGTCGAGGTCGTTCTCTGGCCTTCACTCTGATGATGAGTGCTGAGCTTGGGGTCGAACTGTCAGGTGTCTGTTGTGCTGGGGTTCTTTGAGGAGTTTTGGGTGAAGACTTGGTGTTTGGCATGGCTGTGGAGTCTTGAGGTGGTGTCTCCATCCCAGTCATGTTGACATCTGTTGCTCCAGACATATTGAGATCGGAATGCTCTAGTACTCGATCAGCCTGGAAGTGTTGCTGTTGTCTGTTTGTGTTGATGTGAGGTACAGTGTACTAGCAGGAACTTAGCTTGTCACTCGAAAGTTCTTTTTTGAGATTCGAGGTAGCGTGAATCACAGATGTTGAAGTTGTCGTAAGCGAGCCTAGCTCGGTTGCGAGACGATTCACATCGCCACTTGAAATCCCTTCACCTTTGCAGGACTTGAAGTTGACAATGATTAATTTATTACTCTCTTCATTTATCATTATTTGCTACACACAAGTCTGTCTGTGTTTGCATCGATATTGTCCCAAAGCCCTTGAAAGCTCCTCGTCACCGACCACTTCTTTCTCAGGCGCGCTAGCTTCTCAAACTTTGAATAGACATCACCAAATCAGACTCACCCATCTGAGGCCCAGCTATAAAAACAAGCATTAGCATCATTTTTGTTTTTGGTAACGTCTAGCAACCAAGCAAAACGAGTTTGAGGAAGAAGTCCTCAAGCGACGAAAGGCTACAGGGGCATGGGGGCGGACAGGCAGGAGCTGTACAAGTGTTACTTACATAGCCAGTGCCATTCACCTTCTACTACACATAAACCAAAAACTAATTCTACGGCCAATGATGCTGCTCATACTTTCTCCACAGAGTTTTGTTGCATGTCGCACTTTCACAAAGATAGATCACTGATCGAAAACCAGTATAAAATGGCGCGGAGCTCGATCAGTGAAGGACCTGTGCCCATTGCTCACCCCCAGGCGCTTGTGGTTAAGCTTAAAAGTTTCTGGCTAATCGTATACTACTAAGACAAGCGCGGTAAGAGTTTGTTGTACGTCCCAATCGACCTCGGGAGACAACACCAAGAAAATCTCACGATAATTTTTCTTCGCGGCGCGCTAAAACCCGAAAGTAAACAAACCGACGCCGGCCTACCACCCCTGCCCCTGTCACACCCACAAGATACCTATACCTACCAAAAGCAGCTAGTAGAAGTGTAAGAAATCTTTTGTTGCACGTCGCAAGTTTAACAAGTTTAACAACACCAAGAAATTCTCGCAGTATACTCGAGTATTTTCACAGCGGCGCCAAGATCGAAAGTAAACAAACCGACGTCCGCCGCCACCCTTGCCTCGGCACACCCAAAAGATGCGCAGACTTAATCAGGACACGCTGTATCATCTATGAAATCAAACTTTGTTACACGTCGCATGTTCACCTCGAAATATCCTCGAGTAGTAGTTGTCATTCTCGAGTTTAGAGTAGATCCACTATCTGTACCAGCACTTCTGCTCGATAATGCCTGCCTTTAATCATGAATTTCTAGGGTGGGAGTAGATATAGTTGCAACTCGCATCGCTTCGAATTGTCCTCGAGCTTTAAATGCTGCTCCAACGCGCTAAGGGTGAAGTCAACAAATTGTCGTCGGCCACTACTTCTGGCGAATTCGCCAATTCCGTACAAAAGACGCGTATGCGTATGCGTAGGAAGATTAGCAATGAATTGAGAACAGGAAATAGTCTCATTGAACGCCGTAGGCTCACAGATATAGCAACTGATTAATAATCTGAAATTCGGTGCACTCAGGGTGCGGAAATGAATAAACAGGCAAGCGTCGATGTCAACTCTCGATCTCTCTCCATTCGGCCGTGAGTCCCACGCCTCGAGGAACCGGTAGTCAGCTGGCCAATGAGAAGCGTATAGGATAGCGGAAAACCAAAGTAGTATATAGGTTTGACATGCGGATTTTCTTTTTCTCGGTGTGGGAGCCCAGCGGGGCTTTATTTTACTTCTCCACTTTTATCGCGCCTACCTAGCTGCTCGAGTATGATTTCGAGCTTCGAGCTCGAATGCGATGAGCAACAAAACCCGCTTCAATCTTGGCGAAGTTGCAGCTGATTGATGGGTTGCTGATTAGCGCGAGATACTTGAGGTGGTGGATGAAAGTGACGCGACTCTTTCTAGACAGTGCAGATTTCGTGACCTCAATACGGATATCGTACTGATGAACAGTGAACAGCATATGTGTGTTAATTATTCAACTACCTTAGATAACACATAATACAGTGTGGAATGTGTTCTTATTAGGTGACTTGAAGGAAGCTTGACTCTTGCCCGTTAAATAAGGATGCTGAGGCGTGGTATATTACTTGTGTGGCTTCGCGAACGAGTTCGCTCAGCCGAGCTGTGTTTTAGGTCATATATCTATCTTGGTGAACTTGCGACGTGCAACAAAACTTGCTCCTCTGTCTGTAGTATCATCAAGTGAGCCTTGGGGTTTGTTCTGTGGAGCCTAAGGAAATGCAACGAAAGTCTCATGGCATGATCTCTCCAAGTCTAGCTTTAGTCATGTACTTTGGGCTTGAGCGACAGGCCCTTTCGCCCTGCTGATGGAAGAGGGCTACTATGGATAACACGTACAGTTGGCGCATACGTGGAGGAGGGAATATCATCGGTTGAGAAGAGTTGACTGCAAATTGGTATCTCTAGAAGCTCGCAATGGTAACGCAATTTTCGCAAATCACAGCTCAACCATCCCATGCCAGCGACCACCCAAGCTAGATGTTCGGCATGGTACCTGTCAGTATCAACATGTCTTCTTCCCATCGTCTCGCATGCTTTCGCTCCTCCGAAAAGCAACTGCATTTCGATATGCAAAGCGACGAGCTTCCCGCTCACTGTTCTTCCGCCGCCTGAACGTCCCTCAAATACTTCTTCCGCATCGCAATCCTACTAATGCCATGTTTTCGCAAGATGCGATTGTACTCTTCCGTTCCCCGTCCCACTCTAAGTGCTTCGTCATCCCACGACGTCCAAACACCAGGCATGTCTTCCGGTATACCTTCGCCATTAGCCAAGCTCTCCATCACCGCCAATGTCTCCTTGATGCTCATGCTTGTTGACTCGAGCGCTTCGATGACAACGTCTTGCGCATATCCATCTGATACATGCTTGGTGATGAAAGCTTCCAGAAGGGCATCTTTTTGGGATTCGGTCTGCGATTGCGTGGAGGAATCGTAGTTGGTGCTTGAGGAATTGATGGTACCTCGAGTCGCGGCGTTGCTAATGGTATTGCTTGAGTGAAGAGTACCTCGGGTTGTGGCATTGCTAGAATTTCGTTGAGGGCTCCGTCCCTGAACTTGAGGTGGTCTTCGCATACCACTTACGCTCTGTTCCTCATCGTCTTCGTCACTTTGCTCCTGATGTATCAGGTGAGAACCCGGAATCACCTCATCCTCAGCGTCGAGATCTTCTTCCTGAGGAAATGGTGAGTAGGTTGGAGATGAGTGGTAGAAATCCTGCGTTTCGGGCTCTAGTTGTTGAGCGGCAGCTGGCCTTTTCCTTTCAAATCTAATCGGCCTTATTTCCTCGATCGACGAGTCGGCCGATGGCGAGGCTGGTTTAGCGTGCTCAAATTTCAGAGGCGATGGTTGGTGAGCGGGTCGACCCATCTGAGTGCTGTTAATGATATCCTCAGGCGTAGATGGAATTTCCAGCTGCTCCTTGCCTTTGCCCTTGTCCACTCGTTGACGCTTATTGTAAGGAAGCTCAGAGCTTCTGCGATCACTGCCTAGTCTTCGTTTCCCAGCTGGAGGAAATGGAGGTTGTGGACATTGAGGAGAAATCTGGATGTGGTTAAGATCGTCGTCATTCTCTTCTAGCTCTCGCAGGAGTTCTTCATGCTCTTCTGCTGAGACTTCTTGCCACTCTTCGCCATGAGTGTACATGTCTTCCTCGTCGTCCGCACTGTCTGGTTGATCTGCCGTATGACGAAGCTGGTCCGCGATCAATTCTGCCGCCTGCTCAGAATCCATATCTTCACTTTCTTGTGCTTCTCTTTCTCCTTCCTCGAGGTCGGCTAGGATCTCACTATAGCAGGCTTGAAGATCTATCCCAGCTTGTCCTAGCTGAGGATCTTTGAAGCCTAGCTTTTGTGCAACCTGAGCCCATTTCTTTCGGCCATTGACTTCGTCAAACCCCCCAAAAGCACCAGATGTGACAACCTGCCACAAGTCAAACAGGGGGACCGTTTTGCCACAGATCAACGGACTAGGATCAACTTCTAACTCAAGCCCGTCTGCGAGTATCAAGAGCTTCTGCGCAAATTGTCTTGGGCTATTCGTAAAGAACGTGCTGTTGTCAACGTTCTTTGCTGGAGTCCGAACACTCTGCCCAGAAGAATCCTGTGAATCTTTTACTTCAGGCGCTTGGATAGATCCTGAAGTAGCATTTCGTACTTGGGGTGATCTTGGAGGTGGCATCTCTTTCGATTGCTCGGCGGCCCTTTTCGCTTCGACACGAGCTTGCTGTGTAGGAGCGACGTATTCTTTAAAATGGTTGCGCCATTCTTGTGGGGTGTGATTTGGATTCTAATGGGAACGTCAGTCTTGCATAGAAATCGTTTAGGACAAACTTACCGCCACAGACCATGCTATCCATGCGTCAATGGCTTGATCATCACTCAGGTCCATGATCAAATCATATGCATCGAAAAGAAGCTGACTTTCTTCATTGGAGAAAACGTTCCCACCGGTGGACTTCAATAGAAACGGATTCGCTCTGATTGAGGCTGGCGAATCTTGGGACCTCGCGCTGGGAACGGGACTGACTACCGGTGCTTGATTGAGCCGTTCTGAATGTGACTTTGGGCGGGATTTTGGTGGTGGGGAGACTGTTGTTTGAGCAGCCCTCGGGACTGGGCGCGTGGTCGTGGGGGCCCTTCGTGTTGGAGCAACCGGTGCAGGCTCAATATCATCCTCCTCTTCCTCCTCGTCCTCGTCGTCGTCTTCAGGAAGTGTAGGACGCGCCCTTTGCGACACATATTTCTTCCACCTGTCGGCCCATGATTGCCAGGTATGGTGAGGATACTGGAAAATGGTCAGTAGGTTGCACCACAAAAGGTCTCCCTGGTAACATCACCTTTTGTGCCAGTTGCTGGTATATGGTCTGCCCCAATATAGAAGATCCTCTCTGTTCAGCTCGAATCACCCACTCCATCAAGATCTTATCATCTTCTGGCGAGAACTTAGTTCTTGTCTTCTTGGTTGGCTGTGTAGATCCAACCTCCCTGACTGGGGCGTGGACTGGTCCTGCGCGGTGGTCCTCAATATCTTCCAGTGTACCATTCTTCAGCGACTGTTCTACCCATGTCCATGAGATCGAACCAACGGGGCAATCTTTTCGCGCATGGTCGACAAGTACCATATCGGCATTTATTTCCAGCTGTACCACGGTTCCGCCATTCGCCTGTTGCGATCTCAGCTTATGAAGAAGGCTCCAAGAGGAACAGACAAACCTCAAGTTGCTCCTTCCAGTAATTACGCATGGGTATGCGATGCGATAGCCAGAATTTCTTGCCTTGGAAGAGATCTCCCATTCCTCCAGCACCACCCTCATACACAATCCGCGCCGCCATATTCGTAGTTTGTTGCCCCTCGCGGCGTCGCCAGCAGCGCCAGCCTTGAAACCTCTGACTTGGGGATCGAAGCAGTTCCGTCCGCAAACCTAGATCATGGCATTATTTGACGCGCAGGAGATCGCGCCTTGGGGGCTGCGAGGTTGTCGTTGGTATAGAATGCGACAATAAAGAGACGCGTCTCGTGGGGCTCAGAAGAATTTCAGACGGGCAAACACCTGACTCGGCAGACCCCTGGCGGCGCCTGACCTGAGGGCTTGGGGGCCTTTTGACGACGACACTTCAAGTCCTCAAAACTCAGTCAACACCACCACAGTCATATAAACATGTAGGAGTAGGAAAAAGAACTAATGCCTTGATAAAGTGTTTTCAGTACTCAGTACCTGTTCATAGAACCCGTCATTCAAGATGGGAACTCTTCGAAACGTGGCCATTCTAATATTGGTCATCTCTTTCTTCACTTTCGTAGCCTTCTTTGGTCGACTACCCGCCTTGAGGTAAGTCGACGAGTCCTGCTGGATGTTTCAAAAAAGCTCAGTCGGTACAGAAATACTCCCATCGGGGCACTCCATAGACTGTTATGGATACATATACCGTCAACTCTCCGGTCATGGGACCAGAGGCTGACACAGGGCCGCCTAAGTGCTTGGGTGACTCGACAAGCTCACATTTTATGGAATGATAGACACCCTGTTGTCATGGTAAGCAAAGACACTCTTTTTACCATTATAATTATCAGATTCCGGTGACTCTTTGTTCTGATTCAGATAGATTTTCTTCATCCTTCTTCTCTCTGTCTCGGAAGTAATGTTCCTTCCTCCGGCCTGGCAGCTGCTCAGTACCTCCAGGAAAGTCACTTCAGTGGCTCTCCTTTCTCTGCCATATATATTTTTGTACGCATCCGCTGCTCGAGATCCTGGATACATCGGGCTAGAGAATCACAGTCAGGCTATGAGTCTCTACCCTTACGACTTCACGATCTTTCACCCTGGCCAGACATGCAATACTTGCAAAATCCTGAAACCCGCGCGCTCAAAGCACTGCAGCATTTGCAAGCGATGCATATCCAAGCTAGACCATCACTGTATTTTCATCAACAACTGTGTCGGCTATAACAACCAAAACTATTTCCTGCTTCTTCTTTGGACTACGGGTGTTTTGACCTCCTACGCAACATATCTCGGCTTCTCGATCCTGTCCGACGAAGTTCGTAAGGAGATTCCATCATGGACAATCCGCGGCAAGGGCTTCACCTGGTCTCAGTTCGCCAACATCTGGGCTTGGGTGCTTCAAGAGTATACTCGCATCGGCGCAGTCACTCTCCTTTGTCTTCTGACTACACCCCTGATATTCGGGCTGCTCGGCTACCACATCTACCTCATCTGGGTCGGAACCACAACTAATGAGTCGATGAAGTGGTCAGACTGGCAACTTGAAATGACTGACGGGTATGCATTCAAGCGTTCTCTCGCCCCACATCGCCAAAAGGACGAAAGTGTCGAGCCAGCATGGACAAGATGGCCTGTCGAAAGTCAACAAGTTGTACTACGAACCGGCGATGGCCAACCGCCTAGAGGACCTGGCGCAATTGGCACAGGTGACTGGGAGAGGGTCTGGAAACTGGCAGATGTTGAAAATCTGTACGATCTAGGCTTCTGGGACAATCTGGCAGATGTATTTCTTCCGGTGAATGCATTTCGAGATCGTGAGGAGGTCAGTCCGCAGGCGAGTAGGAGCCACTCTTCATCGGCTTCAGAGACCGATGCTCTTGTTCAGCAATAATATGCTAGGTACCACATTCCGCCCAGAAAAATTCGCTCAAATACATACACGTTTAATGGACACCTTCCCCCGCCTGAGAACGCCAGATATACTATGTTCCCAGACTCAATTGCCCAGTCGACGCCAGAAATGCCAATTGCAGATCTACAATCAAACATGCTCCTTCTGAACGTTCTTCTTCCTCTCCCTCTGCCCTCTTCTCCGGATTATACCTCGACATCCCCCTCAACTTCTCTGCGAAAACGTAAAACATCACCAGAATAGGAACCAATGCCACAGCGATGAACCCCAAGGTATAACTTGCCAATTTCACCCCAAGATTGTTGACCAATTAGGCACGTGGTAAGTCACCCTTAGCATGTTTGTCACCTTTTAGAGTCGCGAACTTCTTTTAGATAAAGTCTACCTTAAAGCCACAGGAGAAGAAGAGTCACTGTCTTCACCATCGAATCTCCTGCAAGTGGCAGCATCGAATGACAGTCCAAATTCAGCAGTCAACATGGTTGGGATGGACGAAAAAGAATTACAGGAGACGTTGGCCAATCTGCGAACTCGGCATCCTTCACCTATCGCACCTGAGTCGACGGAGCTCGATAATATGATGGCAGAGCTCATAATTGTCAGACTCCATGCTGTCTCAGGTCCACCAAAGTATTACATTGTTGGAGAGCTGGCCTGCATAGCATATTGGGAAGAAAGGCGTGAGGATCCCGACTATCGTCCCGTCACCGGCTCAACACCCGACACTCTCACTTCATCCAGCGCAGTTGCAACCCCCACAAGGGATGGTGAAGGATTACCCAAATTCACAATGGCTGAGGAGAAAACACACGACGTTTGCGCCAACCTGAAAACACGTCCTTCGAGTTGGTCCGAGAGCCAAGATGGCGCAGAAACGATGAACAGAAATACAAAAGAGCTCTCGAGTGGATTACAGCTTCCAGGGCCCGGCCGCATGTCTTTCGGTGAGATCTCGCGTCCATCTCAAGATGAGCAAAGGCCTGTATCCGATCCAGATGAACATATCTCGAAGAAGCGCAAAATGATGGCAGCAGAAGATGGCGATACATCACTAGTGCTGGACAGCACTAGAAGAAGATCAACAAAACTTGTTACCTCAATGAGTTTCACGGAGTTGGGTTCCTCAAATTGAAGTCGAAAAGCAGCGAAGCATTTGCGACTCGCCTCGACAAGCGGGGAGGACGACATGCATCCTTTCTCTTGAGCAGCTGTGTTCACCTTGTCAGTGTCACAGACATTCAAGCTCAACTTCCCAGAGCCAGCCATTATATCTCACATTCTGTTATGCCCTCGACTATGCCTACCTCTCCATAAACCAAATGGCAAAGCACTTCTCACGCGTTGGACGCTCAACATGGCGATCGCCTTGTGTCACCTCCCCAGAGCTGCAATCACCTCAGGTTCCTGCGATCCAGTCAGCAGTAGCATTTTCACGCTCTCAATCATAATTGAGTTATAGTCTGGGACAGATCAACATTCCAGAACAACATTTTGCTCGAACGTATGGCAGATATCGGTATCTTCTTCTGGGAGACCAACAAGCAATTCTTATTACCGACTGCCTGCCTGAACATTCCGAGGAATGTCTTCAGGTCCATCTCGATCATTGAACACTGTTGTCTCCTGCAGAAGTTTCAGCAGTCCCAAACGCCGGTGAAAGCCTTGTATCATAGTGCCAAGTTTTGGGGACTGACACATCAGATAGTGGGGATCTACAAAGCTGGCGCATTCTACTGTCTGGGAGGAAACACACTGGTCATGGCGGATGATCTAGATCTGTGCTTGGAAAGCTGAGATTTCTGCTTGAAACCGAGACTTTATAGATTGAAGTATTTGCATTCGTCAGGTGAATCTACTCGGATTTGATCTGGACCTTGTTCCTTGTTACCCCACAGTTTCGGCCCCCATTGACGACCCATTCGATTTTCTCGCCCGTGTCTACCCCTTCTACCCTTCTTTCCAAAGCTCCCGTAACTTCAATCAATAGATTGTGAGCAAGGCAGACGATCTCAAGCATCATGAGACATATATCTATTCGTCGAATTCCCCGAATACAGCTCACGCCGACTTAGCGTTCATTCCACGGGCCCTGACCAGTCCACACCTTCTTTCCATCCAGCTGAATCCGTTGTTTGATCTGTTGGGCCACTTTCCATTCCTCTTCTGTCCACAAACTGGCATTCGATTCCCACGACTCGACCATCGTGTTTACCTCCGTCAAAATCTCATCGGCCTTCTCCATCTTCGTAAGAACGTATGGTCGGTTAGGGCCTCGTGTTCCTTTCAATCCCCAAATTTCCACGTCGAGCTGGTATCGTGTTCTGATCAAGTCACAAAGCTCGCGGAGAGCTTCCGGACTGATCAATTTCAGTCTGGCGACTCTCTCGCGTTCTCTTTCCAGCCTCCGCTGCTCGTTTGCCAGCTTTTCGCGCGGCCTCTTGGCAGCCCTCGCGGCTTCCTGCCGGCGTTGAGCTTCGAATCTCCGCGGTCTGACGACGATGAATTTCCTCTAGAGCTCAGCGTTCCTCTGCTTCGATTCTTCTTTGGCTCCTCAGTTTCTCATTTTCTCGGCGATGCTGTTTGTCCTGCATTTATTTGAGTTGAACAGATTCATTTCTTTTCCTTTCAACGGCCTCAGCAACCGCCCGTTCTCGCTTCTTCCTTCCGAACATGATCTTTTCTGAATCGAAAACCATACTGATTGATGGATGTGATCGGTCAGATGTACATTGCTGTGAAGATGGGCAGATTAACTCCCTACGAATGTTTGTTGACGACCACCACGAATTGAGTGCGGCTTGAGACAGATTTGAGTGAGTCCGTCAAAGTGACAATCTCCTTGTGGCTGCGGAGCTGGTCGGCTGTCTCGTTGTGCTCAAAGTTGAGCAGTTGGGTCGCCGTGATGTCTATCTCTGTGACTTCAGCAAAGCCGGGCGCCTTCTTGCAAAGCTAAAAAGAGGCGCGAAGTCGAGTGATTAGTTTGGAGCAGCTTTGTCTCACTACGGCATTCATCGCATTAAGAACAACTAATCATCTGCCAAACAGATGCAGGCGTACCACATACCAGGCTCACTGGAGTCCTTGTCAACCTTGCCTCCAGACGGCGAGGGCGTTTGCTCAGCCCTCCAGAATTTTACAGGTCAAGGCTTCTCGTTTAGTGACCGAGCAAAACACATCAAGCCTGGTTTCGGGTAGCAGTGCATTATCATTGAGGCTCAACGCTAACTTTCAGCCTACGTGATCATGGTGTTGATCATGTGGATCAGTCAGATAATGTCAAGTCTCTTGGCTACATACAGCAGATCTATCTCCTCTCAAAGAATTCCTGGCTGAATTGAACTTCAGTGTTTCAAGCGCATCAAATTGCCATCAACAAAAGTCGGACGACTACATTCCCCTTTGAACTTGTAGTGAGTAAATCTGGATGGCTTTGCAAGGATACAGAAATTTAACTTCGTCACACAACCATGAACAAAATAATCAAGGCACTTAGGCCGAGAAAAAGAAGGAGTCTGATGGAAGAAAATTGAAAGCCAATAGTGAGGGAATTAATGGTAGAAAGGGGGAGGATGCTTCAGCATCGACAACTGTAGGCCAGACCAGCCATTTTACACCTTGTATCGCAAATTCCGAGGATATAGAGCCTGAGGAATCCCAGGCTGAGGCAGAGAATGAATATCCGAATCCAGAAAATCACGATCAATTACACGCATCGTCTCACCAAGGCCCTGATACCATCGCGGGCGATATTCCATTCAACGCCCTTCAAATTTCTCCACAAGAACTAAACAGCCGAATCCAGTATTTAAAGAGCGAGATCAGCAGTCTGCAACAAGTCCAGATAGGCAAAGATGATAGTCACAGGCGCGAGAGAGCCAAATGGCAGGAAGACTTGGCCCAATTGCGCTCTCGTCACGAGGAGTTGAAGCGGAAGTTTAAGCGGCGCTCCGATGAAATCACACGATTACATGCGGAAGCTTCAAGCCCCAAAGCCCAATTTTCTTTGTAAAACGTGAATACTAAGTCTTACGGAGTCTGTCAGAAAGACAGATGGGCCTAGATGGCCCTCCCCCTGCGCTGCGACAGAACGATGGAGGTACAACACTATCAAAGAGTGCCAAGAAGCTCTAAAACAGCCGACTTCAGAATGGGACGCGCGAGCAAAACTGAGAGAAGGCTTCAAGTAGACGATGGAGACGCTACGAAGTCAGCTGACTACAACTCTTGACAGCTTGATTGTTTCAGAAAAGCCTTGTTTCCAGACCGTGGAGAAATTGACAAGGAAAGCAGCTAACATGTGGCTGGCTTTTGGGACACAGCGATGTAGAGTTTTGTTGGTTTTCGAGGGCTCGAACCTCAAGAGTGTGGACGAGAAGATCCGAATGGCCAAGGAAGGAGTGTCAGAGCTGGTGGTAGAGCCGAAGTTGACTCACTTCGGAAATTCTAGGGGGCAAGAGCTGCACACAGCTGAAGTCATAGGAGGCCGCGAAGGTCAAATAGTCAAGCTAACTTGGTCCAGCCAAAGTGAGTGCTAAAAGAAGTATAAACTACATTTCTTCGCAGAAGAGCAAAAATTGAAGGCCCTGGATTGCTTCCATTACCCCTCAGGCTCAGAGTTCCAACTGCAGAGTTCTCGAACGATAATACTCACGAGGATCTGCTCCTGAGAGCCCTTCTAGTATATAATGGAAAGTCGTCTCGAGTGTCATAATATCCAACAAGAGAACAAGAATCGCACTTCCAGCGGGGTCACAAGAGGTTCTTAAACCATGTTACGGCTTGACTAGTGGCTTGCTGAGCACCCTTATTCTCGACCGTCTTCTTCTCGTCAGCCCTAACCGCAAACCCATGTCCGCATCCTGCATAGAGTTTGATCTCGTAAGACATGTTTTTGCCCTCTCCGTACTCCTCTCTGAAACCAGCCTCGATAGTGGCAACATTGTCCTTCGAAAGCACAAAATCCTGATCACCAACTGCAATACTCAGCGGAACCTTGAATCTTCGATAGCTCTCAATGAATTGCTGAGGTTTCATCCCAGCTGGATGCGCTGTGAAATGCGCATCAATTAATGGCTTGCTCCCTCCGACAATCGCTGCTTGCTCTGTGAGCTTCGTGGTCTGGAGTCCTCCCCAGCAAAATCCCGCAGCCCCCAACTTTGCCCCAGCAGGCAAGTCAGCTTTCACAGCCCTAGCATATGCCAGCAGTGATGGGAAAACTCCACGAGTACGAATGGCAAATGGCATGAAAATTGTCATCATTCTCAAAACGGTCACCACCCTTCGAACCTGACCGTAGATGTTCCACCACGCGACAGGAGCAGTCGCCGTTTCCATGAGTGCCAACGATGAAAGTGGAACTCCGCCACCGGGAATAATATCTGGAACTAGGACGCAAAATCCTGTTCTCGAGGCGTAGATATCGGCGAGAATTTTACTGTTCACAAGGTGGAAGCCGAACGCGTCGGTGACGAAGATAATGGTCGATTGACTTGATGCAGCAGTATCTGGAGAAGCGATGTATGTTCGGACTCCATGGATAATTTCCTCTGTGCCCGTTGGCTCTCCATCGTGGATGCTGCCTCTAAAGCAATCGGTGCAAGACATAATTGCACTGATGCTGAAAAGTGGAGCGCTAGCCCTCGCTTGCACTGTTGACTGTCAATTTTCTCTTCACGAGGTACCCGAATGTTGATGTCGAACGATTTCTTGACAGAATAAGAAATCGATTCGTTTTCTGGGACTCTCTGTCTATTAATGGATGTGAAATTGGATGCACAGTCGGAATTAAAGGATGGTATCTCCATGCGCAGCAGAGCTCGCACCGAATACGACAGTCTCGTTTAAGCCCTGAGACCTGTATCTTATCTATCTTGGCTCCAGGTATTCACAGTTTCGAGCTTCAAACAGACAGTTCCTTCCGATTAATTGGGCAATGATCTTGAGCTGCCATGGAATTGTATCGCAGAAGATGGATTTTTTGATTTTCATGTTAGAAGAGAAAGGAAGCCGCTTGGTAGCACCAAAGCCCCTGACCGTGATTATACTAGACATCTTCTCCACCTAATTCTTGTCTGCCATGTAGTGCTTACTGGGCTATCCTCATACAAAGTTCCAGGAAAGACGGCTGTATCTGTGGTCGTCGTGTTGCTGATGAGAGTGATCCTTGTCCTCATGACGAGAGAGATGTTGACACCGCACGGAGACCAGATCATTGTAGGTTCAGGTACCTGCTTGTAGACCGTGAAGATATCGCTGATTGGGCCGCTGATTCTTGCATCAGTCGTCGTGTTCTCCAGGGCTTCGTATACGTCAGTCTCTATCGAATTGAGATGGTCATCCGAGTGAAGGTGCATCCAAGAGCGGGTCGCCGGACGAGAAACTTACGCTTCGTGAAGAAATAAATAGACTGCATCGCTCCAGTCATACCTCTATCAAGAACAGCATATCCGTGAAATGTAGTTTGAATAACCGAATATTGATAGTCGTCTGGGTGCGTGATGTTTATGGTTACATCACATGACGGACGCCTGTCGCTGGCAGAAACACCAGGACCAATATGGGCTTGGTATCGGTCGAATGTGACAGAAAGACTACACTGTGTAAGCTTTGTTGATCCAAGAAGCCTTCTTGGGACTGGACAGAGCCAGTGCGAGTACACACTTTTTGCGGTCAAGCGAAAATGACAGTCCTGTAGCTCCATCACGACATCCGCTGCCTGCTGCAGCAAAGTTCGAAACGAAGACTTCCTCGCTATTCGGATCTTCGGGTTGTCTCACTCCTGTCTCCAAGCAAACCGCCTGCGAGACAGCCAAGAGTAAAGTGAAGATTCCGATCATTCTGGTGGAAGGGTTCTAGAGAGCAATAATAGTGCCTTACTCCTTACATCAAGTGAAGTCTTCCTGAGCTTGCGTTCCTAGTGTGGACGCCGAGATCTCTGGAATATTCCCACAGACCAGTGTTAATACCATCAGCCTTCTAAAGCCGTTTTAAATACTAGAATCACTCTGTTGCCATCCGTTGAATAGTGCGGGGTAGCTGATAAAGAGGATGAATGCATAGGGTGTCACAAGACTCGCGCTCATTTTCCGAGTAATTCTGCCAGTCTGTGGAAGCTACTGCAGTAAATGCCTGTTAAAATGGCATATCCGCTGAACAATAATACATTTGAGCACGCGGATAGTCAGTTCAACGCGAGCAACTGACTCACCTTGCCGATGGCGATTGAAGTACAAACAAGGTCGTGCAGCTGCCTATGAAAGCTATCTTGAATACATGCTTTCTCTACTGCCCGGGAGTGACAGCCAAATAAGATTATATTAGGAGCCCGTGTATCATCATTCATCAATTTTGTTGTTGCTTTCCCTGCTTTCAACAAAAGCCAGCCCGACCTCAGCTTGTCATTTGATAAGTAGAGTTGATTCCAGGTTAATTCGGGCTGGGAAGACTAGTATGAAGCTGCTCGAACTCTTCTATTTGGTGCTTCAATATTTGGTGCTTCAATTCTTTCCTCTAGGAAGAATTTCACTCTCTCAGAGTGTAAAGTGAGCGGGGTGCTTGTTGAGTAAATGTCAGCGGGAGAAGATATCAAATTATTTTCCCCAGCTATTTGGATACTTGTTGACTCACAGTAACTTAGAAGTTCCAACAGCCCGGCATGAGTTCCTTAGCAATGCTATGATCTTCATTGGCAAACTCATCTCATTGGTCTTTCGATCTTTGGGGTTTGGGGATCAACATCCCCCATTGTCGATCCTCCCCGAGCCGCTTGGAGATTTGGAGCAGGCGGATAGGTGGCGGTCCATTCGATATTGCCATTCGGCTCTCGGATTTCGATCCTTCGCCATCTTTGATACGGCCGAGTCTGAACTTCCGAGCGCGTGGTAGGCTGGTCATCTCCTTCGCTGAGAACTGGGTATCCGATATCTGCTCTGGTTCTCCTTCTTCGGTATCACAGCAAAAACATCCACGTGGGTAGTCCGCCAAGTTCTCTCTGGGTGCCATTATGATGGAAGCAAATTCCCGATCTCTGAACATTGCCGGATGGCACAATCAGTAGAGAAACTATCGATGAGACTTATGACTGTGCAAAACCAATTGCCGACTATGACAAGAAGTACCAAGTACTCAGACTTGCAGTCACGAAGTATCCACGTCTGAGATCATAGCATTTGTGACAATTATTTGATATAGCTCAGGTTAATACCAAATCCCAACGAATAGTAGCTTCGGAGCGATTGAGCCGAGCTGGGTAAAGTGGCGTCGAGCGTGATGTGCCCCCTCCCTCACTACCTGCTTGGCAGTTAGACATCTTTCGCATACCCCGCGAATGAAAATTCCATAAAGCTGGGGAAACTACGGGGCCGATTCTCCACTTGAGGGTCTCTTCTTCTTAAAAGATTCATCCAAGCTTCGTTGCCAATGAAAAGTACTCCTTGGCCGCTGAGCCCCACCTTATGAAGCAAGCCCCACGTTGCACCTCGTCCAGCCCTGGAGTTGTTAATAGTCCTAGGAAGAGGTTCTGCAGGTCATTTGGGAGAATGAACTTGTTAATCAAATCATCCTGTGGTGCACCATATCATTGAAACATGTCTACTCTGAGTACTGTATCTACATAAGAAGCCTTATATCAGATAACAAACTCTCTTGCGAGTAGGTTGACATATTCCCTGACGCCGAAAATACTTTAGGTGGAACCTTAATCCTGACTCACTTGAACTCGTTTCGGCACTGTCGATGTTTCCGACAAAGGTTCTCATTCACGAGTAAGTCCCAATGCACTTTGAAGGCGAACTGAATCAAGCCGCCTCCAGAACATAGACACAGGCGAGCCTATCAACGAGAATCAGTACTCGTCCCCAGGAATCATTACTGACAAGTCGAGGAAGTCAACACTTGGCTGCATACTTGGCAATGCATCCCCAATACGGAGGAGGGTTTCTCAATACTGGGGCCCCACGACTGCTTCTTGGCTGCTCAAAGACCGGCAAATGTCGAGAATTTACGCCCAATTTGCCGACAAGCTGTCCTGTGCCTTTAGAATGCAGATCATCTATATAGAGTAACTGTCCCAACAAGTTTTGTTCTTTCAGACCAAACAATTCCACTTGAACTCGAAAGCGCTTCGACGACATCGACAACACGAATCAACAATGGCGGAGGTAAAGGATACCATTCCCGCAAACCGCAGGGTTTTCTTCGCAAATGCGGTCGTCACTTTAGCCTCATTTCAATATGGAGTCGATTTCGGCTTGATTGGCGGATTGCAGGCCATGAAAGGGTTCCTGCAAGTCTTTGGATTCGAAGCACCTAACACCCCAAGTGGTTGGAACCTCACCACTGAGCGCCAGCAACTCATCTCATCGCTCATGACCCTCGGCGCATTCCTCAGCTCGGGTGGCGCTGGCTTTCTGGCTATCAAGCTTGGGAGACGACACTGTTTATGGCTGGCTTGCATATTGTGCTGCATTTCAAATATCATCATGATGACCACTGAGCACATCATTGTGCTTTATGTTGGTCGCTTCATCAATGGTCTGGCAAATGGTCTGTTCATGACCTTCGCACAATTGTACATCCAAGAGAGCAGTCCTGCCAAGTACAGAGGTCTCTTCTTGACTGCATTCCAGTTTGGGACATCGTTCGTAAGTATTTCATACTTCTTCCTCAAGTCCAGAAACTAATAGCTCGAAGGGAACCCTCGTCGGAACCATTGTTGATTGGGCTACCGCTAAGCGACCTGGAAAGTCCGCATACCTCATCCCACTCGGCATAATCTATATCATCCCCGCTTTCCTCACGGTAGCACTTTTCTTCATCCCAGAAAGTCCAAGATGGCTCTTACTGAACGATCGCCGCGAGGAAGGGGTGAAGTCTTTGGCAAGATTAAGGCCCGACGGCGCAGACGTGGAAGACGAGGCGGCTGTCATTGTGGCTGCTATCAACAAGGAGAAGGAGCTCAGCAATGGCATCGGAATAATTGACTGTTTCAGAAATCCTATTGACAGGAGGAGGACAATCGTTGCCATTGCAGGAGTTACCTCACAGGCAGCTACTGGTTCCATGTTCATCATCGGTGAGAAACCAGACCTATTGAATACTCTAGAATGCATACTCACAATTGTCTAGCATACAAAGCATACTTCTTCACCATGGCTAAGGTCGCAGACCCCTTCGGAATGTCCTGCGTTCTCTCCACTATCGGTCTGCTGGCCTTGATCATCAATTCTTTGTTCGTCGTCCGATATGGTCGTCGTCGAGTCCTGTTGATGACCGGTCTGTTGGTTTGTGGTGTTCTGCAATTGATCATTGCCGTGGTTTATGATAAAAATCCTGGAACCAAAAGCACTGGAAGAGTCATCGTAGCTCTTACCTCGCTGTACATGTTCAGTTACAATGTAAGATCCTTCGCCTTGCCTGTTACACCTTGTATTCTAACAGATACTTTCAGGGAATGGTTGCACCATCTGCTTGGTTGACAGGTGGCGAGATGCCATCTCAGCGTCTCCGAAGTTACACCTTCGGACTTGCTGCGGCTATCGGCTTCTTCATGGCTTGGTTGACTCAATTCACGGCTCCATACTTTATCAACCCGATCGCTCTCAACTGGGGTCCACGATACGGTTACATTTGGTTCCCATCGGCGACGGTCACCGCGGTCTGGATCTACTTTTTCTTGCCCGAGGCTAAAGGCCGAAAATTGGAGGAGATGGACGAAATGGTAAGCGAGCCCTTGGAAGGACATGATTTTGAGGGTGAATTGCTAACTTTTGATCAGTTCGAGCACAAGGTTCCAGCACGCAAGTTCCGCAAATATGTCTGTGTCGGTCCACTGCGAGCAGAAGAGAAGTTGAGCAGAGTCGCATCGCAAGAAGAGACCAAGGGAGATAGTGATGTAAGACATCTGTCACTTAGCCGCTAGTGCTCAATACTGACTGAAAACAGGGAAATGTCCAAACTGTTGAGGTCGTACCTAAGTAAATGTAATGAGGTAGTGTCAAGCATTTATATCAAGATCCTACATAATAATTACACTCGGTTAATGAATCTGCACGTCAAACGGACTGAGCCAAATTACCGATCTGGTGATGTTCCGCAACTGAGTTCAAGTTTAATGATTGTCTTGTTGATTTACTTTGTTTCTGACCATCAAAGTCAAGATTGCTGGATCATTCATTCTCCCACAAAGGAAGCAACGCATAAGATCGCCGACCATCCGCTCGAAAGCAGCCTCGACAAGACGCTCAGAATTCCCGCGTGTTTTAACATCGCATTTCAGATTGGACCGACTGATGAGAGGTTTGGAGAATAGTACAACGTCACATATGGTCCCTTCTTAGACGAATAGGCGAACGAAAGGTAAGTGTATGACGCTTTGGCCCGAGCCTCTTCAGTAGCTCCACTGTGAGATGATCAGCATTTGATCATCAGAGTCATGAGGATGTGAGTGAAAGCACCCACCTGATTCTTTGGAAGTCATCATCATAAGTGCTACCAATAGCCCAGCCCTCAGACTTGAAGTAGCTGGCAAGTCGAGAAGTGATCTCCCCGTCCCCGAAGCGACAGGTCCAAGCCGGGACATACAGCTTGACCTCAGGCATCTCCACACCTGGAATGACCTCGAGACCAAGGAACAAGAAAGCTGGTTCGAGCTCCGTGTTCTCCATGTCACCAAATAGAGCTACCCAAAATTTCTCGAACGCTCCCAAGCCTTTGTCAATCTCGGCACCAGAGCGACGACCGCCAAGAGTGTAGATGGTCTTCACATTTTCGAAGGATGCAACGTTCTCTTTGACATAGAGTTTGATGCGCGCTTTGTATGGATCGATACAGTCGATTGCCATCATCTCAATGCTTTTCCCATGTTCTTCGCCACCAAGGTTGGAGATCACTTTGCTGTCCAGGGCTTGCTCTGTTGTGCTGTGTTTGGAGTTGAGAAACGACTCAATGTGGGACAGAGCTGATAGTACCGAGATTTCTGGCAAATGCAACCTCTTTACCGAGTCAATAATACACTGAGTCGTTGTTTTTCCGGACATGAGAGCTCGGCGATGAGGGAATAGGTAAGCCTTAAGAATTGGTGCAAAGTCCTCGGCGGGCAGATCGAAGGCAAGGAAACAGGTTGGCGTGACTCTCGCTGGTGGCGATAGTGCCTGTAGGGAAAGAGTCTCCGAGTTAGACAGAAATAGCTCCGAGGTAAAGTGCTTCCACCATGTGGTATCGAGACTTGGACACTGATTTGTTGTCGCCAAGTTGTCCACGAGTGAAAGTGGGTACTCTTGATTCAAGACATCAGAGGTCGTTCCCGCTTCAGATCCCACAGGCTCAATCGTGAATCTGATTTGCTGTTTGTCTCCTTGGATATTCCTTGATGGCTCGAACGGCGAGTGTTCTTTGGTAAGGTGTGGTGTCCACGTCGAGGAGCCATCAGGTCTCGGGCCGAGAGCGGGAATAATGACCTTTTCCAGGAACACAGTATATTGCTTATGGATTTCCTCTGGATACTTAGCAGTGGAGAGCAAACTTTTGAACAACGGCGTGATTATGCCCTCCCAAAATGAGTCTCTTGTTGGAGACAAGGATCCGTCGGCTGGGGTAGTCGATGTCGAATTATCACTCACTTCTGCCGAATGAAGAGACATTGCTGGAGTGTCCGTTGAACTGCTGTTGGCTGAATCGAACGTCACTGTCGTTTCTTTCTGAGATTGAAATGTGCTGTGGTCGGGATCTTGAAGGGATGAGTTTGTATGAAGTTCTGGCAGGACCGTATTATCTTGACGGGGACCCATGTTCGCCATGGTGAATCAGCCAGACTTGAAAGGTATCAAGGCTCGGATTAAGCACCAGATACTTGAAGCAATGCTGGAAGATACAGCTGTCTGACCCTGGTACTTATAGTCACATTGAATCCGCCGCCAAGATGACGGCAGCACTTTCTTTTGACGAGTAGGCTGACATGACATGGAGAAGCGCCCAAGGACATTCCGTCGAGCAAGCTACACAATTGGTCCTGCCTGTGCACAAGGCTTCAAGCCGATTCGTTCTCTCGGCATTGCCTCTGCGCGCTGATTGAGAAGGTGCGGCTCCTTCGAGACCAATGAAGAAGCTACCTTCATGGCTTCAATCCGAAAATTGGTGCAAATCTTGGGACAAGAGACTAGAAGATAAACAAAGTTTCAATTCTTGCATCGATAGTATCTCGGATGAAGCAAATTGGATAATGATCACTGCTTGCATGGCTGCGCGGACCGCATGCGAGAAGCATGAGCATGGCGCTAGATGTTAGCGTGTCTTTGACCTAGTCTATCAAGAGTTTCAATTTCTTCTTGGGTGTTCCAGGACTTTAGCTCAGTTTTTCCAAAACACATGAAATTGTAAAATAGACATCGAATGGTATTTCATGTAGTACAATCGCGTGTGTCTAGGTCGGTATTACATCAGCAGTAAAACATCGAACAGACAACACCTGCATAAATCCTCGTCTAAACAAAATAGGATTCACTTCCTGACCAATAATGGGCATAACCAGGAAACATTCATTTTCTCCCAAGTACCGACACAATCAAATAGGGAAAGTGAAAGACAGTTCGCCGTCCTCGTATGCCCTGACCCAAACAGCACGGATATCTGACTGCGCTACTGCATGCCAAGCCACGAAGGACTTCAGCTGAAGGGGAAGAAGAGCTTTGATAGCAGCTTTCCGGCTTGTTTCGAAGTGCAAGTCTGTGAAAAGACTCCATTGTGTTCCCGATTAATGAGCGAAGAGAATGCAGCTCCTCGGTCATTACAGGCACAAGGGACAGATACCTAGCTATATTCTTCGCCTAGAAGAAACGACACCTGCCTCCGGGAGTAAGGATGAAGTTGATTTCTGTGAAACTGCGTCCCCGAGCTTAGAAGGCTATAAAATATGGTGCTTAGAAAAAGTCCGTATAAGCTTTGGTCTTCAGGAGAGCATTGCTGACTAGGCATGATAGCAGAACTCCAAAGCTGATGGTACATGTCACGTGCTCTAAGTGGAGATACCATCAGTGATGCTCTCGTATTCAATAATACAGAGCGACAGCAGATCTTGCAGCCGCTCAGTGATATCAGATTAAACCTTTGAGTGAACTTACCCTGAGAAGCGCGGATAGTTTTCTCTACGAAGCCCGGCACATTAAACACCACAAACTAATGAAGTATGAATGTATGGGAGAGGAAGCGAATGGAAGTTGCGAAGCATAAAGACCCACAGTCCTGCTATAGACTCTACAGCTGGTGTACGATTGCGAGAAATCTCAATCCTATTCTACTCAGACTATGTACGTGGCCGTGTCGGCATGTGATGTGATAACGATTGTCATCCAGGCAATATCACGTGATATTATAGGTTGTGAACAGCCATCTTAACAAGGACTTGAAGAACCGGCCAATGTACGTGTCTCATCCGCTTGGAATCTACGTACTAATCAGTCTGCTGAAAGCAGACAGATTCAAGTATTGAGGTCAGGATTTTCTCAATCTGCTTAACGGTATTCGCTACGACGCTTCCTTTGGCGAGCCAATTATTGTGACTGCGCGCTGCATGGTTTTGCTGCTGCTGCAGCATATGTGCATCATGCGGTGCCAGCTGTCTCATACCTTGGATCAGCTTTGCTCTATTTGATGAGTCTCTAGCCCTCCGTGGTTGCGTCTCAGTGGGACCAGCTAGAGATATCCAGTCTCTTATTATATGGCTTCGATCTTGGGAGAGACAACGACCGGATCATGTCCAGTCTTGTTGCAGGCCACGGCTTGCTACTCCAGCAGATCCATCTCTCAATATGGCTACTTCGACTATTGGCTGAGCGACCAGAAAATCTGGAAGAGCTGGTTCCTGACCATAATGGGGCCTTTTTGGAGCAGGATACCCCCAACGACGTTCATAGCGAACAAGGTTATCCTGAAGACGATTTTGATGAAGCTGAGATGACTAGCAGTGAAAACTTGAAGGAGCGTGGCCACTCCACCCTACTCAACAAAGTCCTTGACAGGCTGGCAGAAACATTGGCAAGATACAAGACAGACCGCACGACTCACAGAGGCCTCGTTCTCGACTCAAAGCACGTGTCTAGTACCTTGATGATTGTTGACGAAGATCATAGCAAGGTCAAGATTCTTTGCGCAAAGAACGAAGGATTGGAACAACAAAATTCTACAAATGACACAGATTTTCTGGCTTCTTGGAAGACCTGCATGGAACGCATTTCAAGAGAGGGTAAAGTCCTATGCTAACAACATCTCTAAATTACTGATCGATGACATTATCGATGCTTTGTATTTGAAGATAACAGAGCGGATATGTTCGACCTGATTCTGGAATACCAATACCCTCGAATCACCTATTACTTGGACAAACTACGGAGAGCATTGGCACCTGAAGCCACCACAACACCTAAGACACAAGAAAAGAGACTAGAAGTCGCTCTCACTGAAGAGTGGCTTCAAAAGTTATCAATTGATCACACCCGTAGCTGGATCGACGACAATGCAAACGAGTTTCAGTTTTCGCATGTCTCAGATGGTGAAGCTGATGAGATTTCCAGAGCTGCTTTGTCCGCGCAAAGTCTGGAAAAAGTCGACGAAGAGGTCGATAAAATATTCAAGCTAGTTGACCAAATCTGTTCTTTGGGTGAAGATGAGGGTGGTAGTTTAACTCGGGAAATTCTGAACAAGCTGCTACCTTCCTTATATTCTGTCTGGCGATCTCCACGATATCAAGCATCGATCAAGGCGCGTTTACACGCCCGATTTCAACACGTAAGCAATACAGAAAGAAGAAAGAACGAAGTGATTACTGCTCTGAAGTTCCTTTGTCGAGTGTACTATAGCGTCGACGTGTTCCTTCAAGCCGCTCAGAGCGTGCCTATATTCAAATCTGTGGAGTGTATTCCAGTACCCCCACAAACAAGAACCCTTTTCAAAGCACTTTCTAGCACTGTTCGAGCACAACTATCACCACTGGACGTTGCAAGGAGCCTAGGACTCTATGTTCGAGGTACCCGCTGGCTTCACCACCTTGAAAGCAAAGCCTCCAAGAATCGTTCTCGCCAAATGCAAGGAGACAAACGTCATGTTCACGCCGAAATTCAGCTACTATGTTATCAAATGCGATACTTCAAGACTGAGTATCAAAAGGGATGTGTGAGTCCATACATCGGTTGCAGCAAGCTTTGTTGCTTGCTTTGCTGGTTGTTGCTTCGAGTTCATGGCGGCTATCATGTCCGAGGAACTCACGAAACCATTATGCATCGATGGGAAATGTCCTGTGAGGATGGAGAAATCTTCAAGGGAAACCATATTCGGCTTAAGTTTGGACTGGAGAAGTCCGATGAAATGCCCCCGAAGCGAGGTAAATGTGCCAAAAGGTGTCGTCGTTGTCACCGGCCATCAAGCCTTCGGTGCTCCTCGTGCCGAAGTAGTTATTGCTCAGTAGCATGCCAAAGGAAACATTGGAGCCAGCATGTCTTCGTCTGCAGGGTAGCAAAGCGGCCAAATGACGTTGACTACTTGAAAATCTTTCTCAGCCAATGGTGCCATGCCATCGGAGATCAGCGGAAGCGAGCCCAGGTCCTCTCTGAGCTATACTCTGACGATGATCTTTGCAAGACTTTTGGATTCAACAATTGCGCCGAGCGAGACGATGTTACTAAACTTCTTTGCTTCTACACTCACATGATCTCAAAATTGGGTACAAATGGTCTTCAAGTAGGATTAGATGGAGGAAATATTGGCGATTACATGGGTGCTGTTGCAGAGATCATACAGTATGAAGGCAAAGAGACCTATCGCGACTGCCCTTGCTTTGCTTGGTTCCTTCATCGACAGTCTTTCGCTGACTGTGTGATCCCAGATTGGGCAGGCGACTTTGCCTACCAAGCAGGTGCATTCAGAAGACTTGAGCATGCCCTGTCTATCGAGGATCGAGATGATGACGCCCAGCCATTTACGAAATCCGAGAAGGAGTTGCTGCATCTCTACTCAATATTGTTTCGAGAATTTAACAACATCCCTGATCCTCTCAGCTCCACATGGCTTGAGTTCGGTTTCTGATATTGCACCAACCGTGGTCAATCTGTGGCACTCGCAAAACTCTATGTTCAGCTTGCCAAAAGTGGAGCATCACTCGGGGAGATTGCCAAGGCTTATGAGGTAAAAACACTGCCTATTCTGATGAGATGTAACGGTCTGCAGCCTTCGATCATCCAGGCAAAAGGCGTCTCTTTCCACCGCCCGGATCTCGAAGATCTCGGCATATACCGGCTTATAGCTGAAGTTAAGCACACCCTCTCTGGGCATTTCTGTTACTGCCACCTGCAAAAGAAATACTGCCATCCAAAATTCGAAACCCACCTGAGTCAAGAAAGTGACGGAGACTATGGATTTCACGGAACTAACACGTGGGAACGTTGGCAATTGTTTAATTTCTACAAATATGTTTTTCGTCACCGAAACTTCAGTCCCCGCAAAATGCAAGAGGCCAAACGGCACCCAGACAAAGAAAAGCTTGATCAGTACCTCGACTCGCTCGTCCCCGGGTTTCGAAAAGACATAGGAAACAGAGTCCTAGGAGATTTAATGTTCCCGAAGCTGAAAGCTGCAGTCCGATTCCCTGACGGTCGCCCCCCTTGTTGGTGCGTTATGCATGACACGATAGCTCCTGAGGGTCTGTTTTGTTTTACTTCAAATTGATCTCTCAGCTTCGATCAGCAATCGGTGAAGAGGGAGCATCTGAGGATAAGGCGCCTGCAGAGCCGGATACTTAGGTGTAACAGGGCAGAGGTTAGGCTCACACCGACACGGTTATCTAGATCAAAAGATCACAATATTTAGCGCTAGCAAAATACGCCTAACTTCGTCCATATGTTACCGATTACCGACTATTGTCATGTGCCTATTACATCGGGGGAGATAATCTGTCTGCACGTGATATCGTATTCGAGTTGTTCACGTCCAGCGCCGAAGTCCTATGAGTCGCTTGGAAATTGCTTTGAGATTTTCGTTTTCTTTTCATTATCACCAGTTTGGTCATCTCCAGGGGGGATTGACAGCGGAAGGGCGGTTGATGCTCTTATGTTCAAGCATGGATTTAGGGTGATGGCTTTGTCGAGATGCAGAAGGCATATTTCGGCAAATAATGTAGTTCACTTGTTGTCTTCAGGAAAGTCGATGCTTGGTGCGTCGCTCAAAGATAGAATGTCTGTTCTAGAGCGTATTTATTCTGGAACCATTTCCTCCTTGCTTGTCCCTTGATTTCTTGAAAGCATAATACTGGACATTTCAGCTCTTCGTCACTTTCAACAATTGCTAGCCCCAGTACCTGATGTTCTAGTAGGATGTTTTGAACTTTTTCATTATTTTTTAGTAATGAAACTTCCTTTTTTGAAGTCCAGATTGTACCTCCATCAATGTTTACGAGCTGTACCCCTTGCCTCTCTTCCCAGCCGAGCTTGTTTACCCGGAACAACAAGACAGCTTGCCACTTCCGAGCGCGGATTTGTCGTTTTCCCCCAATAATTCGATGACCCAAATCAACACAGATGTACATTCTTCTTTCGCTCACTATACGCTTTGGACCGTAAGCCAAGATCATCAGGCTGAATGCGGCTTTCTCGCACTCTAATCACCAATCTAACCCCTCGAAACCCAAGGC
Organism: Deltaproteobacteria bacterium; assembly: GCA_002685535.1. Taxonomy (GTDB): domain Bacteria; phylum SAR324; class SAR324; order SAR324; family NAC60-12; genus Arctic96AD-7. The sequence goes on along the minus strand of NYXK01000106.1, from coordinate 27,737 downwards.
GGCAAGAATCAGAAAGCGGGGGATTTCCGTCGCATGTCACTAATACTATATGCATGTCAGGGTCTCGATACCTCCGGCCACATGGGGATGGAGGCTTGGCGCTTGGCGATCGCGTGTTCTCCGCGTTTGTAATTTGGCTGATGAGTATTGCCCTTCTTGGCAGGGACTTTAAGCATAAATGGAGGAAAGCTTTGTTCGGCAGTGGTGTGAGAGGAGATATAATATATTGTGGGGACCTGATGATTTCTTTTGAAGTCTCACGCAAGTGATTTCCGTGGATCTTCAAGATGAGTCTCATGTTTCGCTCAATGGGCTTTCTCGCCTTACTCGTTGGTTCTTTATTTCAACTCGTCTCAGCAGCTGATGATTACGATTACATCGTTATCGGATCTGGTCCAGGTGGTGGCCCTCTAGCAGCTAACCTCGCACGAGCAAATTACACCGTGCTCCTCCTCGAAGGGGGCGATCAAAGTAGTGGCAACACTGGCGGTCAATACCCACCTCAAATCACATGGGACTTCTTCGTGAAGCACTACGACGACGAGGCGCTGACTCTCAAGCACAATCTTCTTACTTGGAGACTGACAAATGGCAATTATTGGGTTGGGAATAAGAATGTGCCTTCGGGAGCGAAGTTACTGGGTGTTTACTATCCGAGAGGTGGGACCGTGGGAGGGAGTTCGATGATCAATGCCATGGTTACGTTCTTACCGAGTGAGAGCGATTGGAACTATATCGCCAACATAACAGGTGACAAAACATGGAAGTATGTAATCCAAGCCAACCAAACTCTGAGATGGCCAAGATACGGGATTGATACTGACACGCCACAGCCACGCAAACATGATCGACGTCTTCACCCGGATCGAGAAGAACAATTACCTTCCCAAAGGCACCCCCGGCCACGGTTTCAACGGTTACTTCCAGACCAACCTCGCCAAACCCACAAGTCTACAGAACCCCGGCCTTTCAGTGATGCAAGCCGTCGCCTCCTCACTCTCCCTCGACCCATCCAAAGTCCTCCAAATGGTCTCCAACGACAGCAACTTTCTTGACCCCACCCGCGACAAACAAGTCGGCATCTGGGGCCTGCCCTCCCACACCAAAAGCAACGGACAACGTTTCTCCTCGAGAGACTACATTGTTGATACAATCAACGCTGGATTCCCACTTACGCTAAGCATGAATTCGCTTGCAACGAAAGTTCTATTTGGAAATTCGACGGCCTGTGGTTCCAAACCAAGAGCCACTGGAGTTGCATACCTCCAAGGGAAAAGCATCTACGCGGCCGATCCTCGATTCTCCGCCTCGAACAAAGGAGTTTCTAAAACCGCCACAGCAAGAAAAGAAGTCATCGTCAGCGGCGGCGCCTTCAACTCCCCGCAGATTCTCATGCTCAGCGGCATCGGACCCGCCGATCAACTCAACAAGTTCAACATCCCTGTTCTCGTCGACTCCCCAGGCGTAGGAAACAACATGCAAGATAACCAAGAAGTTCCCGTCGTAGGCATCACGAAGCAATCTGGGTCTGGCACGCCAGGTGGTTGTGTCCTGCTGAAAACTAAACATGCGATGTATGATGAGCGCGATATGTTTACTTTCCAAGGACCCTTCGTATTCCGCGGGTTCTGGCCAAGTAACCAATCGAATACAGCATTACCGAATGACAGAGCTGGCTCATACGGTATCTCCACCGTGAAGATGCATCCGCAAAATAAACTCGGTACTGTCAAGTTACTGAGTGCGAATCCGCAGGATATGCCGGAGATCCATTTTAATCTTTTCAAGGAGGGGAGAGAGACGGATATGGGCGCTATGAAGGATACGATTGCGTGGGCGAGAAAGGTTCATGCGGCTGTTAAGGCCCCGGTTGGGCCGTTGACGTCGACGGAACCGCCATGTAAGGGAAGTCCGGATGCCGATGGGAGTTGTGGGGAGGATGATGAGGATTGGATTTTGGGACAGACTTTTGGCCATCATCCTACTAGTACTTGTGCTATTGGTGGTGAAAATGATAAGAATGCTGTTCTGGATTCAAGGTTCAGAGTTAGGGGAGTGGGAGGTTTGCGAGTCGTTGATGCGAGTGTATTCCCGAGGATCCCTGGGGCCTTTCCGGTTGTTGCGACGTATATGGTAAGTGGAAAGGCGACGGACGTGTTGTTGGAGGATGCGAAGAAGGTAGATCAGTGCTAGATATTCGATCTTTGTTTTGTAAATTGTGCACACACAAAGCTATGCTGCGAAGGTCATTTTCTGTTGACAATACTGTACATCTCTCCCCTCTTGCTTAAATTCTCTCATCCCCTTCTCCCTCCCTCAAAGCCCTCAGAACATCCTTTCTCATCTCCTCACTCGTCCAGCTCCATTTATCCTCTACTCCAGACTCATACCCCAACCCCTCACCACCAGTCCAGACCTGGACCAAGCCCCTCACAATCCACCTCTTAAGCCCATCCTCCCTGTCTAACTCCTCAAAACACCTTTTCAAAACCTCCTTCTCCACCTTTCCCATCCACTTCCCATCCTCCAGCCGAAGCAGCACCTCGCTCTTCAAGCCCTCTCGGCCAAAGCCATCTGCAAGGAAGTACATATCCAGCAACTCATTGACATTCCTCTTCTGACCCTGCTCCATCTTCTTGCTAGACACTGGTGACCCAAGATCTCCACCCAGAGATCTCGAATTCTCTCTCTCTGAATCAGGATCCAAAGGTGGACTCGGATACGGCGTCAAGACCCTCCTCGCCTCCTTAATCCCAGGAATCGGTATCCTGAGGCGAATCTTCCTCGGTGCGGAGGGTGTAATGAGACGGATTGTGATGCGTTTCTTGCTATGCCTGATGGCAGTGTTAGTATATAGTTCTGTTTGTTGGAGAAGGGTGGTGACAATTCTGATGAATTGGCTAGGACTTACTGGGGAGTTTGAGGTATGTTGATGTGCGGTTCTCCTGTGTATTTGATTCTTTTGCATTCCAAACTGGCTTCTTGATCGAGCGACTTCCGCTTCCGTGTGATTGCCATGTTGGTTTTGCTTGTTGTTTGATATTGTTGGTAATGGCTGCTGTTATCCTTTGGGTATCGGGAGAGAGGGACTGCGACTTATTCAATCAGGGTTGGATCAGTGACTTACTGAAAACTCTCATCGGAGCCCCTTCCCTCTATATATTTTCATGAACCACCAGCAGTTCATAGGTTAAACCACACACTACACATGCCACATCGGAGCCTCCCTCTACGCCGGGTTGAAGCTCGCGTAATCCTCCACCGATTCCCACATCACCGTTCCAACCCCGCGCAGTCTCACCTCACCTCAATCCTATTTCCCTTCGCCATATCCGATTTGACGAGATCGGTGCCTTTCCCGGACCGAGCCGAAAATTTGGTACGCGAGTTGAGATCCCCATTGCCATCCTTTGAGCATCGTTACTCAGCCACACAGCAAAACAAAACTCGCCGACGCCAAGATCAAAACAACGCCGTACCCTCAAATCAGCGGTACATTTACCAAGCACTTGATTTCGAAAAGAGTTAATACTACTGGACTCGAAAGAATTATTCTATTTTGATCCTATGACACTGAAATGTAATCTGATCGGTGTTTCGTTACTCCATACCAATGACGATCCCATAATCCGGGGTATCAATGCTCTTTCTCATACCTATCGTAATGCTCTCCGATATCCAGAACACCAACCTCCGATGCAATGCTTTCCAAGTATCCATAATTTGCAAGTACCCGAATACTCCCCGTCATCCCACTCTTGCTCCATACCATGACCCTCCTCAATTTCGTCGCCAGTCAGCCTATTCAATTCTTTTGCCCTGCGGCTCCGCCACCCGATCCGGACCCAGATCCAGATCCAGAACCCTCATCTTTCTGCTTCGAAAGCGCAAGATTCCTTTCCAGCTCCATACGCCTCTTTTCCAGCTCCCCAACGACCCCACTCGGCAACGGCATCTGCTCCGCAACCCCTCCAGCTACTCCCCTCCCTGCACCAACGCTAGGGTGTCCTTGCAGTTGTCCTTGCTTCACACCTCCCGCAGCAGCTGCTGCTTTAGCCTCAGCCTGTGCTCTCGCCGCCGCTTGAGCCTGAACCTGCGCTTGCTTCACCGGCACAAGTTCCTTCACAAAATCTTGCGCCTCCTTACACCCCTCCATTAAGAATTTGATAGCCAGCGTAGCCCTCTCCTTCAGATACTCATTATAGCCATCATAGACACAGCAATTCAGCAGCGGCATGATGCCCTCATGACTCAGTAATTGATTCTGAACAATCGGATTTCCAGGACCGTTACGTCGTGCGTTGGTAGGTGCGATGAGCGAGGTCAGGATGATCAGTATTTGAATTTTGATGCCTGACCAGGGGAATTTGTGAGGTGTGTCGTGGAGAGGTGGTTGTGGGTGGGGGTTTTGAGCGTTGGGGAGGGGTCGCTCGTCGAGGGCTTTGCGGGCGACTCCTGCTTCGAGAGCTTTGAGGAGGGCGATGAGTTCGTAGACTGTGTCCCATTCTATGAGGAGGTTGCGCATTTCGGGGATTTCCGCGATGACGGAAAGGAAATCGAGGTATTGGGACAGGCCGTCTTTGGCGCGTTCCATATCCCAGAGATCGACTGGAAAATCGCTGTGGTGTTTCTTCTGTTGACGTATCTGTGCTTGAGCCCAGATTAGAGCGAGGCAGTCTGGGACAACGCGAGTGCGGAAGTATCCATAGAGGAAGTGGATGAGTTTCGCATCTCTGTTGTAATCCTTGACATCATCGTATATCGGACTGTCTTTCCGAGCTCTGAACATATAATTGATAAGCCGAAGAAGCACAGTCTGTGCCGGAGAGACAATATCCTTCAATATTCGTAAAGAGTTCCATGCATATGGTAGCAAGGCATTGTGATGGAATGATTCGATGATCTGAGCCGTGATCTGAAAGATAAACTGCTGGTCCGTCTGTTCCCATACCGCGATGAAGACCAGTAACTCCCTCAATAAATTCTTTCCACAGTCCAATGCTAGGAACATTTTGCATCTGGTTTTCTGCAGATTTTCTCCAGCGGGTGTAAGTCCAGAGCCCATGGAATCGACAATACAAGCTTTCACCGTCATATGCAAAGCCTCTATCTGTTTCGTATCCAGAATATTCGGAATCTCGGTGAGTAGACCACGAAGCGGGCCTTCCGCGTATGAATCGTCATCGTCTTCTTCATCTTCCTCGTCTTCCCCATCCTCTCCATGGAGTGACCGGTCATCAATCTCATCATGCACACTTCCGTTTCCATGGTGGTGCTCATACTGCTCTTCTTCATAATGATCGGGATCCTGCCCTCTCGGCATGTAGCGATGCATTGCATTCTCTTTGCATGCAGCCGCACGTTCCTTCGCACTCTCTACAGTCTCCATCTGTACAACCCAACCATCAAAGTTTCGATCTCGGACTTGTTTCCACCAGATGTCGATCTCATGAGATACTCTTGCATACAGCCTATCCTGTTCATATTTGTCATCCAAATCCGGTTTCCAGATTGGGGTAGTGGACTCCTCTGTTCCAGTTGGAATATCTTCATCTTCTGGCTCGGGTAACGGACCAGGGGTGTAGCCAGTTTTTACGTCGGCAGAGTACTTTTCAAGCAGCTTTGCTGCGAGAGGGTCTTTTTTGTTGTGCCGCCTGATCCAATTACCAACCTCCTGGTGTACCTTCTCAACATTCAAATCATCAGGAGGAAGTTCATGAATAGCGTCGTTCTTCAGATCCTCATCAAACAGCATCTCGAACCAAAACGACATCTTGAAGCGATCGTTACCCATGGTCCAATTATGGGTATGCTGCAAGCATGTAACCAGTAGTTTCTTATCTGCTTCTGATTAGCATCCAAGGCCAGCCCAAAAGCGAACAAGCAGAAAGCAAAACCTACAAAGCTCCGTGATCTCATTCAATTTCTGCCTCCTCGTATCATCCACCGTCTCTCCATCATAACCCTTGCTCGTAACATTCACACACAGCACGACTAGCTTCTGTACAGCACGATCAAACCTAACAGCCGCGCAAATCTCCTGGGCCGTATCCTTGATCGCCAGCATGTTCCTACTGATGACAAGCAGGTTGTTCAAGTAATGCAGATCCTCCCGCAGCGCATCGTAGTTCTTGAGTATAAGATCCGCTGACTCCGAGACGTCGTGGCCGCTACGGACATTATCTGCTGCATCGATGCTTTTGAGTGACCACTTCTCGAGAGAAGGTATGGCGGTGTTGAAGATCTTCTGTAGGTGCATCCAGATATCGACGTTTTTGGCGAGGGTTTCTCTGCATTTACAAGTCAGTTGATGATACTCCACAACAGCACACAGAATCCAGTCCAGCATCATCCTCCACCCTCTCCTCACGTCTCCACCGACCAATTGCCCCCTCCTCTTTCCCGCAAGCCCTTTGCTCCCAACCACAAATCCCCCACCTCTCACAGAAAGAAACCCCAAGCAAGAACTCACCTAACCTCCGCCTTATTCAAGCTCAAATCCAGCGTCCTCGCCACCATCTTCTTAACCTCCACCATAGCCTTCATCAAATACTGCCCGGGCCTCTCAAAATGCAGCTCCAGCGTAACCAGCGCCCCATTGAAATTCCTTTCCTCCTCCGTCTGCTCGTTCTTCCTCTGTCGCATCCTCTCCATCTCCGTGCTCGTAACCCCATACCCGCCATATCCGCCTCCCATCCCACCGCCTATCCCCATTGCACCCATCCCTATGCTTAGATTCGTGGTCATGCTGCCGGTTGTGTAGGCGTGAGGAGAGTTCGAGCCGTTATGGGGATGAGGATGAGGATGAGGATGGGAGGTGTAGGGGTTTAAAGTGTCAGGGAGGATGGACTCTCTATTCGTGCGGTAGGTCTGGGAGCTCTCGTCCCACCAGGTTGCGAGTGGTGTTTTGCATTTGCTGCAGATGGTGCTGGAGGTGCGGTGGGTGGGGAGGAGGTGCCCGCATTCGATGCAGTACATGGTGTTCTTGTTCTGTTTTGTTCTTGCCTCGCGCTGTCTGGTTTACTGTGTATGTTCTGTACTGGCGTTGCTGGGTATGGGGAGGTCGGCTAGGGTACGAAGCGTGTGAGCTGCACGGTGTGTCGAGAGGGAGTTCTGTAGAGGAGGCGCGAGTGAGGGGTGTGGGATCGAGGTCACAATTATTTTTTGGTTCTGACGTTGATGTCCCTGGCGTTCCGCTGGCTCGGATCATGGACAGGGTGTGTTGAGCTTTGTCCAATGATGGGAGAGGAGGTGGCGGGGTTCTTTGTGGTGGTCCAAAACTTCATTTATCATTTGTCAATGTATCTTTACCAGCTATTTTCTACTCGTACATCATTTGTTCCATTTCTTTCTTTGATTAGACATATTCTCAGTATGTAATACCTCAGTTTCATATTTTTGCTCTTGCGTCAGCTCAAGGACAACTCGAGAAGCGACAGCATCAATTAAACCACAAATCACATTCATGAGTGAATTTCGCAGATCAAACAGCCAGACCAATTGTACATTATGTTCTACCGACTTTTGATCGCACCGGCTACAACATGCAGCATGTAGCCCAGTACTCGCTGCCATACGCAGCTCCTGTCTGGCACATCGTATACCCAGTCCTACGTAAATAACGATATAATACAATGCACCCCGTTGCATTCCATTCCGTTAATGACTGGAATGGACACTCATCCCTCGATTATTTTCTTTGCCATCAAGCAATGACGCCGAAAAGCAAGACTTCTCCTGGGCCCAAAAGCTATCGGTCCATAGAATTATACATTTCAGCTCCCTCCCTCAGTCGACTCCGCAGCAGCCGATCCCTCCTCTCNGCCCTTCGCCTTCTTCTTGCGCGTCCTCCTTCGCTTCTTCTTGACCTGCTCCCCAGACACTCCAGCTCCATTCGTGGTATCTTCGTCATGAGAACCAGCCTGTGCATCAGATCCATCAGAAAGGATCTTCGATCGGGAAGGAGAGGGGCTGGGCTTAGGCTTAGCAGCAGAGGTAGTTTGGTGGTTACCATTCTGTCGCTGCTCCATAGACCCAGATNGCTCTCCAAACTTTATCTCATCGCCCGAGCTGGTCGTCTCTAAAACGACTTTTCGTATACCGCCTGCTTCAATGATATTCTCTGTGATGCTGCCGCTTCTTGCTGGTCCTTTCTTCTTGTGCGAACTGCCAGCGGAGTGTAGAGAGGTGAGGGTGTCGCTACTCCTCTGGCTCTCGTGACTGTCTACTTTGGACATTGGCTTTGTCGGCGAATCTGGTCGAGATCTAGTCCTAATGAGCGGTTCGTTCTCATCGTTCTTTCCATCGTACTGCCTGTTAGAAAGTCTGCCTGGGGAGCCAAAAGAGCCGTATCCTTGCTGCAAAGCATGAACCCCGTCACTGGCTTCCTTGCCAGCAGATTTCAAAAGACCTTCACCCTCTCCTCCTTCTGGTGCGTGATCCGGGTTATCGAGGTAACGCTCTCCGCTTGACGCCTCTTGAACAATGCTTGAATCTGTCCGCGATTCTGACCGAGGTCCCAGAGCAGACTTGATCTTTACAGTGTTATAACGTGTCGATTTAGGTCGACTTGCTAAATTGGATGGGCCGAGATGTTTCAAGTGTTCGCGCATATCGTTCATATTGCCCCTGACAGCAATCGTGTTACCATCCATTCCACTTGAGGCCCTTCGAAGGAACGTAGTCTTGGGACTAGTTCCATAATGCGTCGTCGCCGCATCAGCCGCGTGATCTCCGTTCATGATCTTCTTTACAATTGGTTCCTGTTCCTCTGCAAGATCGATCAGACGATCTTCCGGCATGTGTACAATCGGATTCTCGGCAATGCTGCCTCTTTGAGCACGAGATTTTGGTGCTGGGGCCATCCGTCGAATGGCTTTGTGTACATCAATATAGACATCTGATTCGTCGATGATTTCCCTGACCTTAGTTAGTTACGGATCTGCCACATGTATGGTTGTACTTACTCTCCGATGAGCTCCTCGATGACATCCTCCAGTGTAACCACTCCAATTGCACCGAAGTTCTCGCCAGGGTCTTCAGAAACCAGAACCATGTGTGATTTTCCCTCTTGGAAGAAATTGACGATGTCGAGACAGCTCGTTTCCGGTCGTGTTTCTGGTAGGGTAGCCAAAGCAAATTCGCTAACCTTCTTGCAATCTTCCGGATCATAAGTGATCAAGATCTTAACCAGGAGCATGCCAACGAAATTGAGCTTATTGCCTGGCTCGTAGATTGGGATTCGAGAATAGCCAGCGCTGAGTATATTGTCCATGGTGGATTCGTCCAGAACGGTATCTGCAGACATGGTGAAAACATCCTCCATTGGTGTCATGATATCTCCAACAGCCTTCTCCTTCAGATCCAACACGGCACTGATGATTGTAACCTCATCCTGGTTCAATCGTTCAGTGGGACTCGTGCCGAGAGTCTTGTGCAATGTGACCAATGTCTTAAGGCCTGACTTCTTGTATACTGTCCCGTGGTCCTCTCCAAGCAGGTAGTCGAGCAACTTCGCAGTCGGCCAGGCAATTGGTGCCATAATCCACATCAACCATAGCACAGGCGGTGCCATGTAGGCGCCAATTGACAGGCCATATCGTACGCAGATAGATTGAGGAATGACTTCTCCGAAGATAACTACACACTGTTAGCAGACCTCTCTAGAAAAGAGCTCCCCACATACCAATCAGAACTGTACTGCCGAGAACAGCAGGCCATCCTCCTCCGAGCGATCGATCCAGCACAATAGGCAGTGTTTCGTTGACAATGACATTGCTGAGTAGCAAAGTCACCAGCACCCAATGTTTTCCCTTCTGAAGCAGATATAGAACCTTCTGCGCGTGTCTCTGCTCCTTTCCTTCTCCCGACGTCGCTATAACCTGGAGATATACACCATCCTGTCCCATCAAGCTGCAAACACGCAATAATCAGCTTATAATTCCCTCCACGGACCGCGATCCAGAAACCTTAGAGGTAAAACTCACGCAATAGTCAGTCCCGCAAACGCACCACCCAGCAAGACCAGTACCGCAGCGACCGTCAAGTATAGCCACAAACTCGCATCCTTCGCACCTTTCGGCGCACCTTCATCCTCCTTCAGCAGTCCCAGGAACTCCTTGACCGGTGCAGCAGCCACATGGGAAATCTGCGCCAACACGAGCAGAAGCACCTTCGCGACACCTTGGGCAGCCGGTCGACGCGCGGTCGGAACGTGGTATGAGGAATGCCGTCCGGCAATGGCAGATTTCGATGCCATGGTCGCGACTCGCGAGCGGAGCTCGATGGACTGACAGCTGCTGCCAGCAAAAGCAAGCAACTGTGAGCTGGGTCGATGTGATTGGGTTGGAATGCAGTGGGTTCGCGGTCTGCTGTGTTGGCAAGCTTGGAATTTTGCAGGGTCTGCAGGTAGGTCGGAACGCGAGGAAGGAAGGATGGTCCTGGCCTTCAACACTACTGAACAATAGCAGAAGGACACGACGACGACGACGGCGTGGAGAACCACTGCGAACGTTGAGAGGAGAGGAGAGGAGAGGCGATCGAGGTGTGGCGAGAGCTGCTTTTCCCAGGGTCTGCAGCAGCAGTCTGCAGTGGGCAGAGAGTGGTCAATGAGATGAGGGATGTCTTGGAGGTCTGTGTCGCTGAGATTATTTAGGCGAGCTTGCAAAATGACGATATTCTGTGGCGTGAGTGAGGTGGGCTAATGAAGTAAATTTCAACGTCAACAGGTTTCAACACCATAAGGAATCAGATCTATTCTTTTGGTTCTTTCAAGTATCGATGCTCTTTCTTTCCTGAAATAATGCCTCATTGTAATGGACTGTACAACCTCAGTCATCCGGATTCGCTCGGCAATTCCTGCTGTACGATGGCCGCATTTTCGTCAAACAAGCATCATGGGCCGAAGCTATGAACTGGTGGAGCGCTAAAGGAACGCAACGGCTCCTGCCAAACTCAATTGACAGAATATTGACTCCGCTGGCTGGCCGAATGGTGTCTGATTGAAATCTGTAATGGAATGCGACATTCCACTGGTATTCTCTTTGATTGAAGTCGCTTCTCGAAGCAAGTCCAGGCCTTTTATGCTGGTAAGGACCGATGAGACGTCGAGAGCCGGAGCTCAAAGTGTCAAATGGGATCGGCAAGCCGAGATACAAACTCAATTCCGTCTGGACCTGCCTGGAATCACTTTCCATATATTGACAATAATAGGACTATCGGAAGCAGTTCTACAGAAGGATGAAACTGGGTCCATATCTTTCATGAGGCAGCTTGACCTGCCAAAGCCTCAAGAGTTGGACGCACTAGGTAAATGCAGCCTGAAATCGAGTTCGTAAAAGATGGAATAACGTGACCTTTGGTCATGTGACGTACCATATCTCCGATTTTTTGTTGACTTCGCTTGCCAAGATGAAGGTGGACTCTAGGTGTCATTCACCTCCGATAAGAACATCAATAGACGCCTGAAAAGACTTCCACGAAAACCAATCAATTCTTACCCATGACGCACCTCTTCCTCGTCAACTTCTACGCGGCGCCAGATTGACGAGCTCCTTCCGCACTCAGCCCAACACCTTCAACTTCGACTTGAAAGCTCCAAGTCTTCCGACACCTGCTCTGACATTCCTACGAAGATCCATCTGGTGAAGCACCATACCGAGCCAGCAAGTCGAACTCCTGCGATGGCAGATCAAGGCTCAGCAATGCGTCTCAACGTCCCAACCGATGTCCTCGAGACCTACAAGTTCCTCCTCTCATCAAACACCGCTGGCCTCATCTTTCTCTTCAGCCCCGCTTATATTAATGCCCTCAAACCCACAGCTGAGCGACTCGTGGAAGAGTATGGCTTCGGTATCGAGAAAGTCATCGATGAGTTCCGTCGTCTTCTGGCGATCAAAGTGTTCAGCTTCGATGGCGATGCTACCAAAATCAGCCCGACCCCTCTGAGTAAGTTTAGGCGTCCAAATAACTGTCATCTACTCTTTGGAGAACATGAGCTAACGCGGCGAGTAGTGGATGAGCTCTGGCATGCTGCCATCCTCGATACCCGCTTCTACGCTGATCTCCAAGCCGTCCTCAAAGTCACCCTCCATCATCGACCTTCTGGAGGCAGCCTCGCTTTCGAGGAAGCCTCCGCTCGCCAGAAGCGTTTGAAGACTATGAAGGCAATCTACAAAGCTCATTTCTCGACCGACCCGATTGAGTTGACCCTCGACCAAGTGTCCTCACGTCTTGCCGCGCAGATCGCCAATCGCCCAGAGATCACGATCTTCGCTCGATCACTTACCGGTGCAATCACCAATATCACCCTCCCCCGCGATGCGACCGTCGGCCAATTCAAGGATGAGCTTTACTTAAATATGGGAATACACCCTGATAGGTTACGAGTTATCTTCGGTGATGTATCACTGATTGATGATGAGGCGCTCCTGTCTAGTTACAGCATCGAGAACAAGAGTACCGTTCACTTTGTACCAAAGCCCACTCCGGAACTCAGCACCAGACTGCCAGCTCCAAATCCCAGCCGGGCTGCTGATGTTATTCAAGTCTTCGTCAGATGCTTGTCTGGTAAGACTACGTCAACGCTAGGTATCAATTCTAATTCTTTGCTTAGAAATAATATGACGACACCAGGAGGATGAGAATGGTCAGAGGCCGACTTTCAATTATTCCTTGTCTTTCTTGCCGCGTCACGTCTGATCGAAGAAGCTGAGGTGTGCGCATTGAAGATGCGATCCCATGTCATGGTCACTTCCGCTTTGCAGCTCTTATGCACATGCAAATCCTAGCAAATAGAGACCACAATACAAAACTCATACCTGACTCTGATCTTCCTTGGTATTCCCTGACTGTTGTATTTGCGACAGCAACACGTTTAAACCTACAAAATGCTGTTCGTCTCGCACCTCGTTCTCCACGTTCTGGAAATGTCATACCCGAGAAAAGCAATCAAATCATCACTGCCAATGAAGACCAATGACCATCAATTAACATCATCACATGTGTAACCGTGATTGGAAAGAAAGTAGGAAATGTACAAGATCGGGACTCGGAAGCTACCGGTATCGCGTCTTGGCAAAGATCTTGCAGCTCTGGGTGTTCAATAAGGTAGGACTGGACGTTCAAGTATCCTGATTTCAGCTAATCCGAGCAAAGGACTACTTCAACTATGAGATCTAGACATGTCTTAATATGAGCCATGAATCCATACAAGCATGTGCGAGGACAGGGCCCATTTGAAGGCCGCAATTGTGTTGTTTATTCCACCCTCGCTTAGCTTTGTTGTCATGTTCTTGGCGCCGGACTACCAATGTGGCAATGTCAAAACCCAGATTGATCCATACGACCAGACGACAAATAACAAGCAAACATGAATTAGTGAGAACTCTCGATGTGCATTATCCAGTCCATTAAAAGAGGTCGTTGTTGACGAGTCCGCGTACATATAGGAAAACACCAAATCCATGCCCTTCAAAGTCGCCCGTCAGTGAATACGCGAGACAAAGTGCAAAGCCTCAACAGAAGCACGCAATTTCCGAACAAAGCACCTTTTCACAAATTAGGCCTCGAGCCGTGAATAACAAAGCGAAACTTACAACCGCCGACAGAACAATGGCCTTATTTATCTCGCTAAACAATGCTGTTCAAAACCCTACAAAACTCGAGCTACCACAAATTCCCTCTCTTCTCCTCGAGGTCAAAAAACCGGGATCCAGATCGAGACTCCGTCTATCACAACCCTCACAATCATGTCTCCCAACACCGCACCCCCCTGTACGATCAAACCCATCACCTCCACCAGCGCCCTCGTAATCATCGACGTGCAAAACGAATTCATCTCCCCCTCCGGCAACTTCCCGATCTCGCCCGCAATCAGACCCTCCCTCCTCGCCAACCTCACATCTCTAATCCCTCGCTTCCGCGCCAAAGGCGGCCACATCATCTGGATCCAAGCCATCTACGCCAACCGCACGTCCGAACCCGCCATCATGGCCGCCCAATCCAAAGGTCCCGACGTCGTAGGATCCAACGCCTGGCTCGTCGCAGCTACCCACGTCTACCACATCCCTTGCTGCGAAGCCGGAACTTGGGGCGCTGACATCTACCCCGAGATCTTAGCTCTAGCAAAGCCTGATGATGCAGTAGTGGTTAAGCAGGGATATTCGGCATTCTGGGGAGGCAATAAGGGGTTGGAGGCGGTTCTGGAGGAGAAGGGGGTGCAGGATGCGTATTTTTGTGGGGTGGCGAGTGGGACTTGTGTGTTGGCTACGATCTGCGATACGGTGAAGAGGGGAATGGTCGAGGTTCATGCTGTGCCGGATTGTATGGGGTGGAGGAGGGAGAATACGCATGTGGAGGCTTTGAGGAGGTTTGAGGAGCTGGGTGTTGATATTGTGATGAGCAATCTGCTTTGCGTCTTGAACCGGACAACATAATCGGGCAATTCCTGACACCGGAAGATCTCAGCATGCCTTGGCATTTGGACCGCTCTCTGGTCTACACGGCCTGTCCCTCGAAGAAGATCAATTTTGGTCCAAACTTGAGTCGAAAACAAGTATTCTTGATGTAAGCACCCCAATTCGGTCTCTGGAAAGGTCACAAAGCCACAAAGCTAACACATCGCATCAGTTCCATTCCACGACTGCCAAAGGAGTACAAGGATTCCATGTTCAGGCACACATGTGTTTCAAGAGACAGTCAAGATCCAAAAGTCATGGCAGAAATTTGGAGCATCCAATAAATGAAAATAAGCTTCACAAAGTCCCAAATCTATTCCATTGTTCTGGTACCTGGATGATCCTGTGACGGTTATGCCAACATGAGCTTCTAAATTTTATTTGCACATGTTATTGTTTCCCTAGGCCTGCCATAATGTCAAACATTTTCCTCTGTTTACAAAGCATTTTTGTTCCAATACCTTTTCATCACTACATCAAATTTACCTCAGCAGCGTCAATTGCCTTTTACAGCAAGCAAGTCAAAGTAAAACTTGATATCAATGCATTTAAAGAAAACAAGTAATCCATGCAGATTCAACGAATAAACAGCCAAGTCCAAGCCGCAGCTCCAGTAGTTTACACCTTACCCCTGGCGGCAGTTTCAGTCCACCAAAACACTCATTCAACCTCAGACCCGGCGTTTCAATTCTTCCCTTGTCCCTTTGAAGAGGAACTTGACGAGCCGGTAACCCCATCCGCACCCTTTCCCTTGGTATTAATTGTGTCTCCTCTCCTTATTACTCGATTTGACAAGTCCACCACCCCCTTCTCACGTCCTCCATAGCTCCGAAATAGGTCGAACGAGACTGCCTTGTTCTTAGAATCGTGGTGTTCTGAGCCACCTCTTGACGAAGAATGCCCCGAGCTTCCTCCACGGGCTGAGTCTGGAAGTGCATTTCTTTTGCCACTTGCTCCCTTTGATTGATAAGTGCTGTCTTTTGATGTTTGGGCCGTTTTGCCCGAGTATGCGGAGTCCTTGCTCCATGTGCCGGTCTTGGAATCTTGAACTTTTAGCTTCTTACCCATCGCGATTTCTGGTATTCTGGAAGACTTATGGCTGGTTCGTGGTTACCGCTTTGCTCTAATCCACCTACATAGACTTTTTCGATATATTTCGTGTGCAACGCTGGAATATGCTCAGGTGCAGGTTGCCTAGTTGTTGGTTTTATTTTTATTAAGGAAGAGACAAGAATACTAGAGAAATTAGAAGCTTTTATACTTTTCGTGCAGTATCGCTGACATAATCCATGATTCGAATGCTCGATAGTTGAAAATTTCAACCGCAATCGCGTGTGATTAATCGCTTCCTCAGTCCAGTCACAGGGTACTCCTACTCCAAGGAAGGGGGGGACGCTGCACATCATCACCTAACACTTGACAAGTCTTAATTTCAACGGTGCTTATAGAGCACTGTTCTGAGTTTTTGGCGTGATACATATCGAAATTGAAAACTATACCATCGTTAGCGACTGCGGACGGCGATATTACCAGATCGTTCAGGCGGTGACAGATTTGGATAGTCGCTCGACGAGTTTTATTACAGGGCCCCATGAAGCCTAAAAGTACGCGAAGGTCGCTGAAAGTCCCTGAAGTTTCAGGAACCAGCTGGATCTCTCTGTAAGTAGACCTTCGCCAGTGGAAAAGTTTGAAGACTGGATTTATAACTGAAGAACGTGATAAGATGCCTCATGAGTCATAGATCTTTGCTCGTCGATCATCAGTATAGACTTTTGCTTGTGCAGACAACAAAAACAACATGGACATTTAGCAAAGATGACCCTGCGTACCCAACATATGTCAATGTGTGAGGAAAGTAAAACGTGCACCACACGATACCTAAGAAATTTCCCCTTCAGAGTCTGCGACTCAAGCCTCCTCTGATCGCTTTTCCCTTACCCAAAACCCTCTTGGGTACTCCACTCATACCGCTGGCCCTGGAAGTGTCCCTCCGAAGACCTGTGCTACCGTCACGATCAAATGTGTTGGTTCTCTCGCTCTCTCGACTTCTCCCCCTCGTCCCGCTCCGACTGGCCTCTCCTTCTACCACACTTGCCTTTCTTTTGCCCAGTAATATGCGCTTATTCCTTTCCTCTCTTCTGAGCTTTACTACGACCGGATCGTTTGCCCATTCCGGCGTGTTCATGAAACAATCAATTCCTTTGCTGTCGCATTCAACGCAAGTCCACGACCGAGTCTTTTCATTAAATGTGTAATCGACGTCGCATTTTATCTTCCTGTCTTTGCAGGTGTAACAGCCTAGATCTTTGTCAGTCTTTGCTTCTCAGAATGGGAGTACGTGACATGGATTGCCCGAGCACAATTTTGAAATGGGGGCGAACCTTCACGACGTCTGCCATCTTGGACGTGACTACCCGTCGCAGAAGAAGAGCTCGAGAGCTCGACCATTCTCCACGAGTTTGTCGCAATGTTTGTTCCCGTCACGGCCTGATTGGGTGACCTGACAGGACTGTCACAATTGGGAGACCGTGATCTCAGAGCACGCCGATGTGGATGTTCCCTGGCGAGTTCTTCCACCAGATCGCCGCCCCCCAAGAAGTCATCATCCAAGTCCATCGGAGTCCCTGTGCTGGTCCTGGGCGTGCCCCTTTCAAGATCAGGCGGAGACTCAACGGGGCTCCTGGGAACAGTGGCCGGCGACTCGATGGCAGCCGAGATGGTTATATCTCGTTGTAAGCCAACACTCCTTGACTCGCCTGCCCATCTCTCGCTCGCAGAGATCGATTTCTGCTTAGCGAGCTGCATGGTTGGTGGCCCAATGGCCCTGGGAAATATGGCCTTGACGTGCACCTTAACCTGCATTTCGGTGATATGCCAAACTAAATCATACTCGAGACGCCGAAAGTGTTGTCTTCCCTTGGGACCCTTCCGCTTTTGTGGATGGATGTAGAAATCTTGCAAGTCCTTTAAAGAATATGCACCCAAGAAATCACCAGTCGGCGATAGCTTTTCCGACATGCTCAGGTCCCATGTAAATGATATTTGTTGAACGTCAACTATGTGAAGAATCAATAGATAATCTTTCGATGAATGCAAAGATAACATACTTTTCTCATCCTCAATGAAGAGTTGGTTCTCCTCATGCGCTTTCGTCCACAATGTGAAGGACTTGCCATCCTCTAGGACATGCGGGACTTCATCAGATACAACGATAATGTCTTCGAAGTCGACCTCTTTCTCGCCAAATTTCCAGATGTGACATTTCCTTCCATCTATGCCGATATCACGTTTTTCATTCCTCTCCAAAACGGTTCCCTGAGGGTCGAAAATTTAGTAAAGAGCCTCGAAAATTCCATGGCGAGACTAACCTTGGGGATTGCCCACTCAATGACTTTCAACCTCACTCCATCGGGATCTTTTTCAAAATCGACAGCTCCATCCCTGATCGCGTTTGGAAATCTCATGGTTCCTTCCCGACCATTACCCCACGGCAGCGTGATCAGAGTGCCATAGCTCTTAATAGTCTCCGATTTGCGAACAAAGCTCTCTCTCAATTTCTGTCGTTCTGATAAGGCCCCTTTCACAACGTCCATTTTCCCTGTTTTGCTATGGCGTAGCTTGACCCGTGCAGCAATAGGGCTTTTTGCCATCCGTTTTTTGAGATATGTAGAGCTCCCGCCAAATTGTCCCAGGAAAATAATTGCCTATATAAACCGGGTGGTCAGCTTCCTGGTTGTTTCTTCATGTAGCGGTCTTTCAGAATTGCAGGGAGCAATACCTTGATCTCTGGCATGTCATTCAGAGTTGCCTGTATTGCCTCTTCCAATGCATCGATTACCGGGTCAAAGCATCCTTCCAGCAGTTTTCTATTACAGTTAAGTATGACTGTGCAGAACAGGCAAAGACATCATACGATTCTCACCGATTGATTTTCAAAGTGTTCTCAGAGAAGTCCTTGGTAGGGTTCGCTCGAAGGCCCGTAACCTCAATACTCCATTTCAAAATTCCAGTAACAGGGCTGCAATTTTTCTTCTCTTCCTTGAACATCCGACAGATACGACTGATCAGCCGCTCAACATCCTTGTCATATTCCTCTTCGATGTTCATGGATCGAAGGAGGCATTCGAATTCTGCCTCTACCGCTTCACCGGAAACTTCGAGAGCTTGAGAGGAGATTAGCACTTTCTTGGATTGGAAGATGAAGCTGTTACATTGAGTACGGCCAATTTGATCGACCTGCAAGGGTTTTTTCCGAACCAGCTTTAACGGTGTCATACAGCCTGTTCCGCCTCCAATATCCACAGGGAGAAAAGTATCCCCCACCTAACACTTTGTTAGAGGATGCAAGCTTGATTACCCCTGGGACCCTACATTTAGATCATCGATGTTTGTTGGTGCGATTGCAAGGGCAATCGAGGCAGTCGCTTCTTCCAACGCAGTCTCAAGCCACTCTTTTACCCCGCACAACGTTTCAGACACCGTATAGACATTCTGTATTCCGAAGGTGATATTTATGAGATGGTGGGCTTCGAGGGCCTTTTCCATCGCCGTGGCGCCTATTGCAGCGACTTGTCGATGTATATATTCTGGCCATCCTGACGGAAATGCCAGCGACAGCTCAACTTGATAAGAATCAAATTGTCCGTAGTATTCCTTGGCGCTGTTGATCACCTCATAAACAACAACGTCCATGAAGTCCTGAAAAACGTCAAATGGTTGCTTTTGTAAGACATAGATCAACTCTTCTCTCTTTCTCTTGTATCTTGCAGTAGCAGGACTCCTCGTCTTTGCCCGGTCGGGATCAGGAAGCAAAAGCTTGATATGCTGAACAATGTACACCTGGTCTGGACCAATTTCTGGCGCAAACTCGTCGAGATAGCGTTGAGCTTCAAAGCCCCAAAATAGAAGCTCTCTTGTATCTCTATTGTAGACCAGGTCAGTTGGCACGCATGCCTGTCCTATTGCATCTCCCTTGCGTCCTCCAGGCCAGTCTTTCATCTCAATCGGACGAGCGCCAGCTCCAACGGTCTGTCGATGAACCCTGCCTGTCCCATCGTGCCTATCACACACGCGAACAAATTGCGCTGTCGTCGTCGCTGTACCCAGATCAATAGATGTAAGCAAGACTCCCTGGGCCATGATGGAGTTGTCCAGTCTGTATCTATCGTGAGACAGTAGATGGCGCAAATCGATCGTCGATAGAGGGCAGGCTGGAGAGACAACAGAAGATGCCGTTGGACCAAAGAGGAAAGAACCCGACGAGAAAGCCTAACCTGCCTGATTTCAGGGCGGGTATTCTTCGCAATCCTTCTTGGACATGATCTATCGAATTTTGTTGGAAAAGGGATGCATCCGTTTGGTCAGATAAGATGCACCCCTGCAGGGCAAACAGAGCACAGCCGGCTTGCAGGGTCTATTACCACCCCCACGCCGCACTCCTGTTGGTGTGGAGGCAGACTGCACTTGCAAAGAATTGACTTGTAGTCAGGAACTTGGAAGCAAACATTTGATTCAGATTGCGACGGAGCTTTCGAGAATCATCATGAATACTAAGACACAATCTCGAGCGTCCAGACCGCGTGATGATGGCAACGACCGCGACAAGGATGCGCGGAAGATAAATGGGGAGAGGAACGCTTCCCAGAGCCGTGAAACAAGGATAGATACCATCGAGTGCATCTTACCAAATCAGCGGGGCATGTCAAGAAAGAGACCAAGAGTTCAAGAACCGGAAACTGACCACGACGAGTTGTTTCCCCGCCGATAGTGGCTACACCTCATACTGATTTCCTCATAGCGATACTGTGCCAGTGACGCGCGCCTCATCGTCTGCGACCATGTCACACAAACCTATTGACGCCCAGATGGACAGCCGCTCGCTTCGAACTACGAGACATCGATCCAAAGGCGACGAGGGAAGAGCCGCTGCTCAGAGTCAGCGAGAATCCGAATGGGATATTTGCGGTCTTTGTAAGACTGACAAATCTCTTCAAAAACACAAGGTTAAAGACCTCATGATCAGGTGCGACATCGACGAGTGCAGCGGATGGTATCATTCATGGTGTGTGATGAAATCAGAGACTGGGAATAGCTTGATGTTCTCTCCGCAGACTGGATTTCAAAGGGCCATCTTTATCTGTCCAGAATGCGTTGCTTCACCTGAGCGCGGCCATGTGAAGGGAGCTCTGGAAGCTATGAGGGTATTTCTCACGACAATGGGAAAGTTAGAGGCTGGCGAAACGGGCCCAGCTCCGCCAATACAACTGCACAAGACAATAGAAATACCAGATTCTTCACCTGGCGACGATATTTCTTCCCCTCCAGGAAAAGAGCATGATCGGGCGATGCTTCTACCCACGCCCTCGTACTGGGTCGAAGAGCACCATGCAGGATTCGAGCCTGCTCGCGAAGAAAAGTTTCAGGGATTCAACAAGTCTGAAGTCGATCATCTCTTTCGTAATCTTCAGCAATCCATATTCGAATATGATCTCGAAATCCGAGACATCATGACCAGATTCGGTGGGCCGAACGATCTGAATAATGCTGCGCCTCTAGCTTTTTGGTCTTATGTCGACCCGAACCTCAAACTGCCGGAGGGTGACGAGTGGCACGTTCCGGGTTCTCTGAGAAGCAAAGCCAAGTCCCATGCGCCCATTACATCAGCTTTACGGAGAATGCTTGGAACAGCCATAGATGCCCCGTTGACGATCGATTCAAGCCTTCTTGATATTTCCTTTTCTCGAATTCACACTGCGTTCATTTGGTGGTTCGTGTTCGACATTCTTTTAAATAGAGTCGACATTTTCGACTTGCCCAACATGAAACCCATGAGAATCATGATGTCAGCCATCCATAATTTTGGGGAAGCTAGTAAGTCAAACAAAATGCACAAGTTACCTGCGGGGAGCTGACAGCCGCATAGGATGGCCCACAGATGGACAAGATGTACTACAGGAGATACAGCTGCGGACATGGAACAAGACAGAATTCCAGACTGAAATGCTGCAAAACAAGACTTACTTAGCAAGCAAATTCGACGCTTTTCTTCAGCCACTGACGAGAGGATTTGACCACATCAGTCAATGGTCTCATCACAAGGACGAGATTATGAAAACCACTCTCAGGCTATGGTCTTACCTTCAATCGATGAGGGGAAGGATTGTTGAGATCAACCCTGTAGTCGATATGGATTTTGATCCCGAAACTTGCAAAAGACACGACGAAGAAGATGAAGAAGTAAAATCGTCCATATCAAGAAGAGCGAAAGTGGCGTGGATCGTGTGTCGCGGGTTTCGCTACTACGCCATTGATGGCACTCTCGTTACGACGCAGAAAGCTGTCGTCCTCGTCGAGGATCTGCCTGATCCGAACTAGCTTGAGTCCACATCTCGAGGATCTGTTAGCCCCATGAGTTGCAGCCTGTGAAGGATGTTGAGGTGTTTGTCCACGAAGCTGGTTACGATGCCAATATGAAGTGGTGGCGGGAGTGTTAAAATAAATCTTGAAAAGGAGGCACGACGGTCCATATGTATCAAGGATAACCAGTGGTCGGACGACTTTCGACCACCGACTCGCTCAAGCTCAGCTCTTCTGCTTTGACGAAAAGATATGGTGCTCGGAAGATCTGGTATCCCGGCCAAGGCGTGCTGTAGATGCTGGGAGCGTTTTAGGTCCAAGTGAGACTGTGTTTTGTCGTTTACCTTAATTAAGCTTAATGATGAAGGGATCGAACGGTAAGACATTGTGGTTTGAAGTGATTTTTGACCTTCCTGAAAAGGGAAAGTGGGGTTAGCGAGCGGTGGAAGCCGGGGAATACCCGGGAAGATACATCCTCCGCTTCGCAGGCGTTCTTTGCAGCCGCCAGTGATTTTTTGCGAAATCAACAGGCCCAGCGTTTGAGGCTTATTTCAATTATCAATCTCAATCATGAGCCGAATTGAACGAGCCTAGCTATACAAAGTTCAGAGCTCGTCGAATGACCAAGCCTCTCACTTTCTATCTCCTCTTCTCATCAACAACCCTGATGAACTCACGGTAAAACCTCACCATCTCCAGCAAGCCCTCAACAGGCATTCTTTCATCAACTGTATGCATCATCGTACCTCTTGGATCCAAGCTAGCTCGCCAGGGCGACCAACGATAAATTTGCGACGACAGCTTCCAGTAAAATTTCGTGTCCGTGTTGCCTGTCAACAACACCGGCGCAACGACCACATCTTTCCCAAACACTCCTCGAATGGTGCCTGTCAGCCAGTCGAATCTTTCATCTTCAGTATTAGACGTTGGAGATGGTTCTAGGGCATCGTGGCCTGCGACTGTGATTGTTGCTTTGAAGTTGCCGCTAGCTTTTTGCCCGAATCCTTGGAGGCCGAAATTCCATTGCTTGGCCAGTGGTGAGAGGTGACGCACGTAGTAGTCCTTCACAGTCCGGACAGACTCTTCGACTGCGATTCGATGATTCACTATGATATGAGCGGTCTCCGGGAGGGCATTTGCTGTACACAATTAGTGAGTCGCACCGATCAGGAGAGGGTAAACTTGCCCTTTTCTCCTCCTTGGACCACATCCACAGCTGTGCTAGTTCGTATCAAAGCCCTCGTTTCTGGTGAGTTTTCCATGTATTTAAGAACTTTATCTGCAGATCTTGGATCGAGAATTGCTTTCCGCAGGTCTGCTGGGATATCCTTCGCATGAAGGGCAACTGTCTTCAGATAGGTCGAGGTTGGATTCTCTGCTGTCAAGCGAGACTGGAACGGATTTTCTTCGATGGATTGGATTATTCGGGCAAGGTATCCGACTATTTCGTCAGTATTTAAGATCTCAGATAGAGAGTCCGAGGAAAAGTACTGGCAGTGTGGTCCGGTGGTGTGGACGAATGTCCTCCGGCTGTGTCGATCGTAATAGACACGTCCAAATACCCCTTTTCAGCTGTAGCAGGCAGAGCGAACTCCGTCCCAAAATGCTCTTCAATACCCGGGATTCCCTCATCAAACTGTATTCGTCAGCGGAGCACCCAGCAGAAATATCACGACCATTTCAGCTCACTATCAGTTCCACACCATCTTCCCCATAAGCCTCCAGCAAATGTTCCGCCAAACATCTAGCACCATACCCACCCGGTGCCCCTCCTTCCTCGTCAAATCCCACGGCGAAGACAACAGTCCGACTTGGCTTGAATCTGGCGATCAGAAGTGAGTCGATGGCAGAAAGAATGGCAATCACATTCGATTTGTCGTCTTCTGATCCACGACCCCAGATATATTCACTATCGTAATGGCCAGAGAATGGTGGATAAGTCCATCGATCTGATGTTTCCTCAGGTGCGGGGACGACCTGGGTTCCGTCAAAGATGCTCATTTTCGAAAGAGGCGATACTTACATCTGTATGCGCCATAAACATAAGCGGCTTTAGAGAGGGATCCGAACCCTTCCAGGTGAATAGGAAAGCATATTTATTAATACTGAGGACTTCCATAGCATCATATCTGTGACACAACATGAGTAGTCGATCTCAATAAGAACCCTACACGTGACTTACATTCGAGGAAATGTTCTTTCGAAAAACTTAGGCAGCTTCTCAAATACTTGCCATCGTGCGTCTTCTCCAAGTAAACCCATTTCATCGTAAGTGACTGTGGGTATTTGTACGAGGCCGGAGAGCCGCTGAGCGATGAGGTCCCGAAACTTGCGAGTCTTGAACAGCTCGAGGTTTGAAGACGCCATGTCCGGGCATTTTGAGGGCCGATATACCGGTTGACTTGGAGTCTCGTCTGGTCTTCTCCCAGTGCCCATAGCGGCAGACTGGTTGCTGTATATTATCGTCATGGTTGACGTCGCCGGGCGGGACAATGCTGTGGATGAAGAGATGTAAACGTGTCGTTCAGGCTGACAAATTGAAAGTAAGAAGTTGGATATGTTGAAACTGAATACGGTGGTGTATCAAAAACGACCTAGTAGTCACGGTCTCGTGTTGTAAATTGCTGTGGAAAGAGCGATGCTGGACAGAAGATTGGGTTCGCTCGAGGTCTGTTGACAAATTGCGGGGTCGCCAGATTGTTCCACGGGAATACTCCGAGAACTTCGAGTAAGACAGCAAAGTCGTGACTGAAACTCTTACGACCTATTACCAAGAGACTCAATCTTCTCGCATCATTGCGCTGAGTATTCATAAATAGAACGCATACTTGGGCAATCCCCCATCTTTCATTGCCCCGCGGCATCAAACGGCGACATCCCTGTTTTCTCAAGCGAACTTCCACTTCCAGACTAGCATCGCTTAACTATTTTCCTGCCCGTTTTCTTGTTTGTTCTCTAGTCCTTTGGCTAGTGAGCATTTGGGATGATTGAAAAGGAAATGTAATCCATGATGAAAGAGAAGCAAGCGTAAAGTGGTGAATCGATGTGTCATGGGGGAAGTCAAAATGTATATATATAAGGATGATTCCAGATCGGAAATGTCGTGAAGTAGTCCTCTTTCTTTCGGAAAATTGGATATATTACAATATTGCACCTCGAGATCTTTTGATATCATGTCTTGTGAGAACTTGTATCTGCATTTGAAGAGTTTTATACTAATATCCACAATAGCACTTCAGAGCACCGAGACGTTTCCTACCGAAGCAGGCACATCGATCACCCGCCTCTCAGCACTCGACCCCGAAACGACCCCCGAGCTGATTGCATCGCTCCTCTCCCGCGATGGAGCTGTAGTAATCGAAAAGCTTGCATCTCCATCCCTCTGTGCTCAGGTCCGCGCAGATCTCAAGCCCCACTTCGACCTAGACAAAGCAGACGTACGAGGTTTCTTCCCTACGACGACCCAGCGCGCAACTGGACTCTTCACCAATTCAGACGCATGTGTTGAACTCGCACTCACACCACTATTCCAAGCTGTTACGGAAATGATACTCAATAGTACGTATACGTACTGGGAAGGCCAGGAACAAAAGACGGTTACCGGAAAGCCGCAGATTGCGAGTACAGTGGGATTTCGTATCAATCCAGGTGGGAAACAGCAGCCTCTGCATCGCGATGATGCGGATTACCATACTCGTAATATTGATATGCCGGTGATGCTAGGATGCGTGACAGTTTGTCTTGGTGGTCCCGAAATTCATTCTCAGAGCTGATCTAGATGCAGGCAGTGACGCGAACAACGAAAGAAAATGGAGCGACAATTGTCATTCCTGGTAGTCATCTGTGGGGACCAGACAGATTTCCCCTAGATGAAGAAGCCTTCCCAGCTGAACTTGAGATCGGCGATGCGCTGATCTTTGTCGGAAATGTTTATCATGCTGGTGGCGCAAATACCACGAAGTACGTGCCAAACTCATCCAGGAAGTGTCGTTGCTGACAAGATACAGGAGTGAGGCGCGAGAGACTGTAGGGATATTCATGTGCAAAGGTACTCTCCGACAAGAAGAGAATCAATTCCTCATGGTCCCCCCCGAGAGTGCGAAAAGACTTTCCCCGCAGGCCCAACGATTGCTTGGCTATGGAATGTGTCCTCCAGCTCTTGGTTTCTACCAGTACCAAGATCCCATGTTCGCAATTTTTGGTGTTGACGATGAGGAGATCGTGATGAAGTAGCTCAATATTGAATACATGAACGACACTGGTCTTGTAACATTGGTCTTGCTGATTGAGGGATGTTTGTGTTCAAACAGCTAAGATCCGTATGCCCCTGGCGTCCCACTCACGGGCTCTCGTAGCCCAGTCAGGGTTCTTACCAGCCCAAAACTCCTCGAGGAACTGGAGAACGGTAACAAAATGGCTAGAGCCCATCTCTTTAATGATCATTTGATAATGGGATCGGACGAAGGCTTGTCGGGTAGTGTCTCCATGACTTTCTGTGCCGAGAATGAAGACTGGCCATGGAAAGTTCTGTACCCAGGCTATATACTTCTCGAAGCCTTCAAGGACTTCCATAAGCATATTGATGGAGTGTTGAACTTCCAATGAGTCGGGGTCCGCGAGATGGAGAGTCCTGTACGAGTGAATGAGGCCAGCATGGTGATAGACGTCAACGAGGCGGATAAAGTCTCGCTTTCGCCACTCCAGATCGAATCTGAAAGAGCCCGCCGCTAACAATGTAGAGCCTCGTGCCAATTCAAAACTGTCACGAAGTCTTTGAGACGCATGTATAGTTTCCAAGGCATTGTGTGCGGTGACGGCAAAAGCCGGATGTCGGACCATGCGCGTCTCAATGGTCACAGAATGGATGGCAGCGAGATATTCCCCGAAGATAACTTCATTTCCTATGAATTCTGGCAGAATGACACCATTCTCGATGTCCCGGTCGAAGTTCGTCGTACATGCTAAGATATCGAGTATCGAAAGTTGATTTCTTAGAAAGGTGTAGAGCTCGTTGTCTTTTCGATTACGTGCTCCCAGCGCATTTACCAGTGTCCGAGCCGCTTGTCGGTGAGTTTGCCAATTTATCGAATTGGAATGCATCATTTCGTATCCAGATAAAGTGAGCATTGAAGCCAACATCCATTCCGCAATTTCCATGTCGCTTTCGGAGCTGAAGACATGGCCCTCTGCCAATCGAGACGTGACTTGTTGAACACTTTTGGTAATCGCCACAACTGATGCATCACATGCTGACTTGGAGAATTTGGAATTTTCATCTCCTGATGCCGAAAGATGTTTCGCTGATATCGCTATGATTGACAGCATCAGACCTGGGTGTCGATGTGCAAGCGGTAGAACTAGGCGGCGATATGCGTTGTTCTCTGAATCGAGCCAAACCATCTGACCAGCAATTTTGCGGTCGTAGTGGTCTAACAGCCGAGTGACCGTCCTATCATTTGGCAGCTTCAACAGAGTTTCAATCTTCGTGTAGCTGCTGACTCCTTGCTCCCGTTCTGGATTGAAATGCTCCGTGGTCCTTGGTCCCGAGGCTTCGTCGCTTGGAGGAAACTTCTTGCCCTTGAAGCGGCCTCGAACTGCAATGGCGTTGGCCCATCGCAACTTTGGATCATATCCAGGACATGAGTAATGTCTCTTGGCGCATTTGTTACAAGTAGGGAGACTGCGATCACATTTGATGCGCCTCTGCTTGCACTTCTGACAGTCTGCGACGAACCATGTGAGTTCGATACGGGTGAACAGGATTGGAATCGCGAACCTTGAGGTCCCAAAGCGATCAAATCAGTATGCGTTGCTCTAGATGACATTTTCTTCCAAAGTTCGAGAGTCTATGGTCAGCTTGTGTATGCAGATGTCGTTGATGAGGACCGAAGGGTGCAGTAAGTCAGGGACATTGTCGTTGGGGGG
>NYXK01000105.1 GCA_002685535.1 Deltaproteobacteria bacterium | reverse complement strand
TGCAGCTTTGCCCCCCCCCTCCCCCCCCCGACCGGCTATTGCCAAGTATCAAAAGCTTGTCCCAAATTCGACTTCATATTAACCAACCACCAAAAGACCTTGAATATCGAATGCAGCAACTCTAGCCTATTAAAAACCTGATCTTCGATATGCAGCACAAAACTTATGAAGTTCCTCGCGTACTGCAGGTCAGACCTCCTGCCAAGTCCCGCGGCGGCAGATTCAACAGACGAAAAGCCTCAGACCAAGCGCAAGCTAAAGGGAATACGAGCTCTCAGGACTTCCAAGCTGCCATTAATGCAGAGGTCGTGCTGGTGCTCAGATGTTCGAATTTGCTCTGAGCACGGAACGGAGCGGACGTGCATTCTGGTGACTTCGCCCCGCTGGTAGAAACCTATGGAGACAAAGCAATACGGAGATATTTAGAATTATTAGTTGCCCAAAAATCTTTGCCCTTCATGAGACTCTACGTATTATCCTCTCAAGTTCTGCAAGAGAAATTGACTTATGATCAGGACATGCTTCTTGAGAATGCGGGGTCTTAACCAAGGCGGGCTGGAAATTCCTGAGCATTGCGGAATCATTCCCGACTATTGATGCGGGAAGTAGCTTATTCAGGCAAATCCAAACTTTAAAGCTCGAGCACAGCATATCATCTTTGTTTTCGTGCAAAGGGTCCCCGCTAAATGGCGTCTTGTACCTGAACTAGGAGACGGGATGGCAGCGCCACTCTTTAAGCTTCTTGGCTCGGGCTGCTCAAAGCCTCAGCTACCAGCACACTACTGGACCGAGATCCGACGATATGTACTTTTTGCTGCAGGAACCTATTTTTGGTGCCGTTCTGGGAGAAAATGTTATTCAGCTGCCAAGGTCCACAGCGGGTTTGAAGAGGTTGAGGCGCAAGAGGGACTTCTTAAAATCTTTCGGTAGCCTCACATTTTGTCATTTCCTTCTTCATCCCTCATTCTTTCGTTAATTCCTATACTAGGGTAATCATAATCAGACAATATGAAGTCTTCAATCTTGTTCTTGTCGTCGCTCGTTCTCCTCTTGGAGTCTGCTTCAGCCCAAGCCCCACCTCCAAGCACCAAAGGTGTCTGCTACACACAACGAGGTTTTTTCCCTCCTAAAAGTGTGAAGACCACCAATAAAGTTGCGACCAAAACTGTCCAGTTGATTGAGACGACGGTAAGCAGACCAAAATTAGTCTCTCGTCCATGCGGTGTCGCTGACTTCCTCTTGACAGACATACACTCCTTCAGTGACAGTCAAACCTCCACCGGTGACGGTCACGACGACAGTGACAAAGCCATCGACCTATACACTGTCTCAAATCACCGTACGTTAAAACCACTTCCGGCTTTTGATAAGTTTGCTAATAGGTGTTAGGACACATACACTGCAACCGAATACACTGGAACAATTGTCACAATCTCCTCCGCAATCGCAACAAGCACTCAAACAGACACTTCAATCACGACATCAACAACAACATTAGCTGTGACCGAGATTCCCACCGCGGATGGATTCAAGCCCGTGCAGTCCACCTTGCCCGGCTCAGCTCAGAAGCGAGATATTGCACCAATCTCCCGAGTCAAGCGAACCATGTCCTCACCACTTGAGAAGAGGACTTTCTCGATTTGCCCTGCCCTGCCGAAAAAGAATCTGAAGATTTTGTCGACGTTCACTTTCTTACGTCCGATATCAGTCACTTGCTATAATGTGGTTACGGTCTACACTGTCAGATACGTGACCAGAACAGCTAAAACACCTGCGACAGTCACGCTTCCACCAGGAGTCGTGACCAGTGGTGTTACGTCTTATGAGACTATCACTACTACTGTGCCAAACGGTAAGCTGGTACTGTATACGGAGCATTTTGGACTCCTCGCTAATTTTTGATAGCCTCGACTACAACCACTGTCTACCTCAGCTCAGATGGCACGACGACAAGTTATTTCACAGCTTCCACGACCACCACAACTACAGTAAGTAGATTCCGTCTGCTTCGTGTAAATCTTGAAACTAATTCCTTGCCAGGTGACTGCAACGGAAACCCGCGCACTCGCAACAGCCTATGCCGCTTGTCGAGCTGAAAACATCGCCGGCGGAGTCAACAACGAAGGCATCTGGGAAGTGCACATTAGCAGCGGTAATGCTGATCCAGCAAACGTTCCATACACCAGTGCAAGCACCGCAACCGAGTGCTGCACTTCTTGTTTTGAGAACACGGACTGTGCGAGCTACGTGTATCAGGAGATCGCACCAAAAGGCCAACAGTGCTTGATTGTGCTGTTAAATCCTGGGACGTGTAAGGCGCCAGGAAGTTATGGATTGGGTGTTAATACCGGTGGTGGGTATAAGCCGGGTGAGGGGTATACCGTTGGCAATGGATATTGTGGTGTTGTGACTGGGGTTAATGATGTTTGAGGGGACTGGCAAGAAGGAAGAGAAAGTTGAGTATTTTGTAATACATAATTGAAGAAAAGGAATTCAAGCTGTCTCGACTAAAAATTTTGATATGAGAGGTTTGGTGGAGGCTGACTAAGACTAGAGCATCGTACGGCGACCGTATCAAGGGTATAAACGCCAAAGGAACACAAAACAACGACCCCGTGCAAAGCAAAATGACATCAGATGCCCTCATCAAAACGAATACCCGCTCAGTTTCCTCAAATACTCAAGCACAGCCATACCACTCAACACAACAACAACTTCCCACCCCTCACCACCCTCATACTCCTCAATTTCCAACTCTCCCCTCTTCTGTCCATACCAACAATGATGCTTAAATCTGGCTAGCACCCTCCCCGTCTCCCTCTCCACCATCTTCAAATGCAAATAGTCCAGCTCTCTCTTCAGCGCACCCATCCCCTCAATCGCATGGGTGCGCTTCCAATCAAAAGTTCTCCGGCCGAAAGTTCCGCCTAGATCGATGTTCAGCTCGAAACCATTGGATTTGAGCGTTTCGCGGCAGAAAATGGATTCCCAGACTGCAGATTTGGAGTCCGGATCGCCAAAGCAGAGTTGAATGGGTTGAGAGAGGGAGACAAAGGGGAGGACACAGGAGCCTAGGATTGGGGTAGAGGGGGCAGCTGAGTCGTCAGATGTCGATGAGGATGTGGTGGATGCGGAGCGCATCACGATGCTTTGTTTGGTGGATTTGGTAAATAGCTCTTTGGTGAACCAGCTGAGATCTAGCTCATATGATGGCGTTGTTGAGTCGGCTGGTGTGATGATCGCTTTGGTGTGACTTTTGTTGGCGAGGCCAACTGTCAATGTCTTGGTAGACATGCTGTCGAAATGTGATCTGCTTGAAGTTCTGAGAAATTGTATTGTCGTTTGATTGTTTATGCCGATCCAGGAGCCAGGTATTGGCCTAATGTAGACGCTGAGCAATTTCCGCCGCCCGTCTTGGATAGCACGAGTTCTTTGGGTGATAGAGGCAACAAAGTGCGAATGTTGGGCCGTCTTATATTCTCCGGATCTCATGTCGTGTTACGGACTTCCCGGCCAAGCCCATGAGGCTTGCTGTGAGGCTGAGTTGTGGGGCACTGCAGTGCCAACCAACTAACAGCATCGCGATAGTCGCAAATTAGTGGAACTTCTTTCTTCTCAGAATAAGCACATGATGGCTCTTTGAAGCTTCCGTTGAGATAACCGAGACCTTGATTGTGGATAGGATCAAATAAACGGGTACAATGACATCAAGTGGTGGGTCTGTCGGGCTTGGGGGGTTTGATGGGGCTTGACTTGGATTTTCTTTTGTCTAGAAATTTGGACGCATAGATAAGCATGTGGAAGTGATGTGTATGATATATGGAAGTACAGGAACTGAATCATAATGTCTATGAAGTTTGACAACCAAGGCCCTGCGACATTATCTCGTGGCTGAGCTGGGGGTGAGTGTCTGACTGATTGCTGCCTGTGGGGCATGGCAGAGGCGGGGTACTTGGCAGGCCTGATGATGGTGTAGTAAATAATATGAGCATGAAGCTGGAAATTTGTAATATTGAGAGAGACGAGAATCAAACTAAAGACTGCGACCATTGGTCATATTCCTCAATCTATCTGGCTCTAGTCTTGGTTTTTATTCCCAGGTTTGGATATACCCAACGGGTATGCATGCGGTTTCACTTCATCATTTAGACTTTTAACTTATGGATAAATAAATTCAATATTTTACATTTATGTAATCAGAGTTTTGAGTGATTTCCAGGATCAGTCACCTTTCAAATTGAAGTCTACAACAAATTTCACGATTTCTGAGTGTCGAGTCGGAAGATGAGACTAAATAAACGGTGGTGAAGTAGTCTCTGTCACTCCACCAGGTACATACTATCAATGTATTGAGATTTAACTATCAGTCTCGAAAGATCATACAACTCGAATATTGGAGGTGAATTAGAATTGAAAATATTTGATAACAAGCTCCTTCCCTCTCTGCTCTTGACAACTTTCTCGCTGAGTACTCTCCCTACCAAAACAAAAACAAATCCGCAACCGAGATATTTCTGAGCACCATTAGGCTCTCATATATTTTTCCCATCCCGAAAACTAAGAATCAGATATTCGGCGCACCATTCCCCAAAAACCCCAGCTGCTGATCCATAACCTCATGAACCAAGCTCTTCAAACTCTGCCACTCCATCCCCAGCTCTTTCTCCGCCTTCTCCGTACTCCCCACAAAGTTAATCGTCTTAGTACCCGGCTTCAGCTTATACGGCACACCAGGATAATGACTCTTCACAATCTCCAACACATCATCCCACGTGTGTGTTGGTCCCGAAACAAGATAGCTAGCATTCTCCTTGATTTCCGGCTTCAAAGCACGGAGATGCGCTTCCGCTACATCGCCCACTGTCACGTAGCTGAGAAGACCGGCTTTGTTCTCGGCCATGATGGCGCCCCAAAGCATGCCGTTGGTACCGTTGGCTACTTCTTCGGCAGAAGTTTGCGTCAGGTTGTGGCCGTAGACGAAAGTCGGGTGGATGGTTATCAAGGTGAATTTTGGGGATTGAGAGGAGACGAATTTCCAGACTGCTTGGTTGCTGAGGATCTTGGAGGCGTGGTAGAGTCGGAAGGATGTCTCTGCGTCGTTGGCTCCTGTGAAATCACCTTCTGTGTCGACGACTAAGTCCAGAGCGTCTTTCTCTGCACGTCCCAGGTGCGTTAGTCTAGTTCTTGATACTTATTTCTAACAGAGTGTTTATGGGACTTGGTATTTTACTTACGAATTACCTTCCTAACATTCGGACCATCCAGAGCCATGAACGTGGCCACCGAAGAAGTGATGACCACTTTCTTGATACTAGCTACTTTCATCGCCTCGGTCAAAATCGCCGTCGTTCCATCTACAAACGGACCAAAACATTCAGCCTTGTCGGTTGAGTTGCCAGCGAGTGGTGAAGCCATGTGTAGCACATAGTCAACATTGTCAAGTTTGCCGGCAAAAGCTTTGGGATCTGCGAGATCGGAAATGATCGCGAAATCGAGCTGGTCTGGATAACCTAGAATGGATTTCAGTTTTTCGATTTGTGCTTCTTTGCGGACGGAAATGCGGAGTTTGTATCCTTTCTCAAGGGCTTTTTTGGCGGTGGTGGAACCAATGAAACCTGTTGCACCAGTGATGAAAATGAGACCTGACATGATGAGCGGAAGTTGGATGTTATGTCAACAGAGGTATTAGGAGCGTCCTTTTTCGTCGCAGAAATGGAAGACAGAGTGACGAAGATGAAAGTGAATTTGACTGTGAATGTAAATATAAACTGAAAGGAAAATGGTCTCGGGTATAGATCTATCTATTTATCTATCAAGAACTACTACAATTGTTCATAAGTGACATCTGGTGGCTGATGTTGAGTAATCATGCATTCCGATCACGAAGTTGGTGGGACGTTGAATAGCTCAGCTTTCGGATATCCCTGCCTACTCTTGGTAGAGGAACACCAATCATGCTAGTCGATGAGCTCAAACATGCAGAGACACCGAAAATACAACGCCAGTGTCTGACGATGGTTCCACCGGACCTATACACTTTCTACACAAAAATACAGTCATATTTCCCACAACATACTATTCCTTCGCCAAGGCTTACATATGACCGATATAACGTATGCCAGCAAAGGCAAGCAATAATCCAAGTACACTGGAAGACTCTACACAGTCGAACCAAGTCTTGTTTGTAATAGAGCAGATATCGAAAGCTCTGGAGGCATGGAGCCAAAGCACTGTTCCAGTGCATATTGCTTTTCCAACGGCCGAGTCCCAAAATGTAGATGCTTCCCAACCTGATATCCACAGTGCGGAGGCGATTGTAGGATCGTAACCGCAAAACAACATATATCCGGCGCAGATGAGGACTGCGATATGCGTTCCAATAGCCCAGCCAATAGGATTAGATCGCATGTCTGCTACTGACAAGCTGGAGGTGTCAGCAGGATATCATGAACGAACACAAGATAGAATGGGTCTCCACCAACCTGAGCAATTACCGGCAGACGTGATGTAACTTTGGCGAAGTTTTGGGAAACAGACTCTCAGTGGTGAGCCACGAACGGATGCAATAGTGCTTGCTACTCGGCTTAGAAGTGGCAATTGGGTTGAGCTGGGCTCTCGGAGGTGACTGCTATTTCGAGATGAAGGAAGCACATATTTTAACGAGCAGGGTGTGCGCATCGTATCTCGAGAGAGATCAGGTGGTTTTTGATATCATCATTATTATCTTTACCTAGCTCTGAACTTGTGAACAGCCATGCGGCTATCCGGCAGCGGAATAACGGATATTGATTGGTAATGTAGACATCCCTGCTTTCGGCCCTTCTAAGTAGAAGCAATTACCAAGAACCTCGGCCGAAAGCTTGGTGGGAACAAGCTTGAAGAATAGCCGAAAAGTGGATTGCGTTCGAGGAGGTTCAGATAAGCTTCATCCTCCGGAGTGTATGCTACGAAGGTTAGTGAGCCGTGGACGGCCTCTCGAGAAGAGTCTCCTCAATTCTACCTTCTGACTTCGATTTACAGTTGTTTTCCCCCTACGATTGACCACAATTAAAAGGTGATCTTTAATCGCATCTTTATACTCGAATGTGTTATAGGCCTATTGCTTGTATTCCTACGATTTAGGACAGGGGAAACCTAAAGAGGTGAACCCTAAGCATCCCCCTGTCGAGTCTCACGAGGAGTTCCTAATGTAAATTTTCGTGGGTGTTGATACCGAGGCTAGGGTACTTGCAAAGCAGCCTTTTGTGGGGGCTTTAGTGGCAGCGCAAGTACCCTTGGCCTTACGAACTGGGTGGCAGAAGTCCGTGCGTTCAGGGGCTCGAATAACTTCATTTTCTTAATACACGAACGTAATAAATACACTTATGATACTACTAAAATAGGTCGCGAATATACGTCGCCGATGTCACCTAAGAAACCCGACAAAGAGATTAAGACGAAATAGAAGAAAAAAATACGCTAACATTATAAACATACGAATATAAGTCTTAGATTACTTACTAAATACTACGATCTTAGGGAATTAATTATATGAAAAGTCTTATAATTCGTATTACTTAAACGAGCTCGTCTTATACGAACTAGTCGTTCGTGAATCTAATAAAGCAAATAAGATATTCTTGACGTTATTAAATACGTCTTTATTAATCATACGACAAGAAAGCTTTTATAATAATAAATCATTATTAAATTAAAGATTCTTATTTTTCTTATAACCTTCAAACGACATTTTAATTAAATTAGTTATTATTTTTATATTAGTTATTATTTTTATATTTAATATTAAAAGTCGTACTTTTCTTAAGTGTATACTGATGAATTTAAGCGATAATGTGACGATAGTCAAGGGTTTGGGAGCTGATTTCTCCTTTGGGACAGCTAAGCGAGATTACGTGGGGAGCTCTTTGTATATAGCTCTTTTCCCCCTTTTTACCTTCTTTCTGTTTAGTTGTAGATTCTAAGAGAATCTTGTTTACCTTCATATATACTCAATTGATATGTGAGGCCTTCGCAGCGACGCTAGCGTAGGTCTTTATAGGGCAAGCGTCACAGATAATGTATATATTTAAACACTTATTTAATAAAGGACGGTATATTAGTCCAAGAAGGTTATATTCTTAATAAGAGCAAAAAATACGAAGAATATATATATATATAATAACTAAAAAAGGTATTATCTTAATTATATTTAATATTAAATATATCGTAAAGACGTCACTTTAATCTACTTCTTTATAATTATCAGATATAATTATAAAAGCATAATTATAAATATTTATAATATAAAAAAGAATAATATATTTAAGTAAATCGATTACTCAGATTAAATCCTCTGTCTATATATTCAGAGTAGTTTGTCGACTTTTAAAAAGATACATAATATTTTAATATTTATAAAAGACAAGAATTCAGCCTACGGACATAAGTCTATAATTAATCATTATACTTAATAATATACGAAATATAATATTTTAATTATTCTCGTACCTTTTAATCTCTTTAGATATAAATCCTATTAAGAAATACTAACGAAAAATCAAGTAATATATTTATAAATATTAAATTTAGGATACTAATAAAATAGAAATAATTTAGGCAATCAAAAAAGAACAAGCTCAAATATTATAAAAATAGATTAATAGTCTAATAAAATCCTATAAGAGTTAAGTATGATAACTTATAAGAAGAAGAGGCTGGTCTATACCTAATTAATCGTAAAAATTAAAGTTATTGATACCCTGAACGCACGGACTTCTGCCACCCAGTTCGTTAACTCGTGAGCCGACATTGATGCGCTACTCCGCAGATGAGCCTTGAAATGGACCATGCCACTCCTAGCGTTTAACGCAACCAATGGCGAAATCAGATACGAAGTACATCGCAATATTTCCTGCAGCATGAAGCAGACAAGTGGAGATATTGGTCTTCTTCTTGAGTCCACAGGATATGCACAAGCTCAAGCTACCGTGAGCTTAGTACTCGTGGAATATCGGCTGATTTGGGCAGGAGATAGAACAGCACCTCCATACGATCTATCTCATTGTGGCTGAGATGAAATGTATTTAAAGAAAGCAATAGCCCGACTTCGAGTTCTTTTTCACCCAGCTCACCTGGGTACTCAGCAGATATCGCTCTTTCCACTTCACTGCTAAGCTGTCGTTCAACCACTGTTACCACCACCGTAAAGTACATATATCCTGGCTTCTTCTATCCCAGTTGTCCACCACTGATTTACTTTGGCGAATACAGTAGGCCATTGCTCGTTGTCATGGCATCCCTCTCTCGAACCACGCAGTTCACTCGACTCCTCGCTATCATCGCTTGCACCCTACCAGCTCTAACGCATGGCCTCACTCCAGCAGAGTGGAAATACGCCCGTCAATCAGCCAAGCTGGCAGCTACCAAATTCGGTTCCAAAGTCCCTTTCCTCTTCACAGTAGCTGAAGATATCCGGTCTAATATCTTTACTGATCTCGCTGCTTGCACCACGCTTGCTGGTACCTATGTCAGCGCCTACGAATGTGCAAATTCGGTAACTGAATCTGCACTTACTTTTGGATTATCTGCTGTAGGTAACATCATTGCCGACATCGTCAATTCTGACAAATTTCAGGCCTTGTACCAAACTACCGGGCAATGGTCGAAGCGATCGACTGACCTCGCCGACCGATTGCTGGCGAATGTCCCGGATGCAGTCAAAATTACCGACATCCAAATCTTAGGGGAACCTTTGACAATCAATTCTTCAAGTACGACGCTGCATCGTCGCAGAGACATTGACGACTTTCCGATATCTGTTAATTACACTGGTGGTCTTCCTCTGACTTTCGTGATGCATCGTCCTGTTTCTACCGCTGGCTCAAGCCGAAGCATCGATTCAAGGTCAAGCTCAGATGCAGAGTATGTCCCGCTTTTCATAGCCACGGATGGGGTAAGATTTACCGTCACTCACCTTGCGCGTGTGAATACAACCGTGTCAAAGCGCGGAGGAATCAATGGTTACACCCACAAAGGTGTGGGGGGCTTGAAGTTGCAAGTGAACTCTGATCCCGTGTGCTACTGGAACGATGTAATCAACTGGTTGTCTGGTGATGAGGACGATGACGGAAGCCCACTGTACCAAATTGTGCAGTTGGAGAAAGTCTCGCTATGGCTTGGCGTTGCCTCTGTCAATCCGATTTATGACTACAATGGAAAGCCCTTCGATGGTCAATTCATCATGGAAGCTGAGACAGTTGTAAGTAAACGGCCTGTCCGGTTGATCTCAAGCTCCGAACAAGTAACTGATCATCACAGCCGTTCTCAACGAATTGGGAGACAGGATGGAACTGGTGTTTTGGATCTTATCCAACCCAATGTTGATCCAAGAGGGGAAATTGGTGATTCCCGAACCGTCGAGCAATTGTGAAACTTGCATCGCAAAATTGGGCTATGGACGGATTTGAAGTGCTTTTAGTGACATCCTTGACAGAGGCTTTGTCTATGCCAGGACTGAAAGTATGATTGTTGAGAAGATTGATGGAGCTGGTCGCTGTCAGGCTGCTAAAATAGAGCACATCACAACTTCTTACAAATAAACAACCTCATCAAAACCCCTCGAAATGCAAGCGAGAGACCAGACATATCTAAGATTTCTTTCTGAGCGACAACAATGACTCAGTTTCCTGATCCGACGAGCTCCCAATGGAGTTCATCCCAGAAGAATTCGATACAGATACAAAATCTAGAGATGAGATGAGATAACTGCAAGGCGTAATGACAAGATATGCGAGCGGTGTCGTATTGATGATTTGCCAGTCAAGTCAAGCATCCATTTCGCTGGCGCTTGACGAACGCCAGCGCTGGGAGTAGCAATCGCACAGCCTTGAGGCCCATTGAAGCTGCCTGTACGTGCACGCATACAACATTTATGCGGGGCTTCAGGCATCAGCACTTCGCGGTCGAAATCGACTTTTATGTATGAATATAGCTGGTTCTTGCACAAATTCGACAAAGGCGACCTTACATCGCATGTGCACTTTGCTTGATTTTATATTCTTCATATGATTAGTTGGATTTTTGTAGCAATATGGCAGGTGCTTCGTGGATCTTTAGGTTTTGTAAAGCTTGTAGATTCATAACATACGAGATGTTTGCTATTAGATTCGAGCACTTCTTAAGGTTTGAGGAGACAGTTGATTTTAGAAACATTTGCAAATTTTGCTATCTTATAGTTTGCACTTTTAACAAAATCTAAGTGAAGGATTAGACTTTTCTTGAGATTAATTAACATTACAATGCTTAGGCTAAAAGACTAAAGCAATTTTTATATATTACTTAAAATTTAAGTATGAAGAGTTCAAATAATATAATTTAAAAATTGTTATTGCCTTTAAAACACCCGCATTAGGCAAAAAACGTTTTTACAAAACCGCCTTACTTGAATAGAAATTTTAATGATGAGTTTATAATTTAATTAAGTGCTTTAAAAGGTAAAAGATATGTAAATAAAAAATATTGCCTTATAAAATGCTTTATTAAATTAACGCTATGCCCATAATTCGCAGTACGAGAAAACCCAAGACCTTGCCGATTTGCTTCATAGCCCGCTGCCCGAACTTGCTCTCGCTGACTACACGACCCGTCCAGGGCACGGTAGCATGGTTTTGCTATTAAACAATTCTCAAGGCTGAGCGGTTCTGCAGAGGTTCTTATTGGTACAATGCATGGATTCATGGAGTCTTGGCGTAAGGGGGAGCAGGCAGGGGCATAGTGCGCCCATGTATATGGTCCTTGAATCCTCTTAGGGGCGGTTGGGGGCCAAAAGACGTGCAACACGCTCGATAACCCCAGAAATTTCAGAGATTGACATAAGGAAACGACTCGAGTGATTAATTGACCGTACACCAATTTGGCAGCTCGAAGTCCAGGAGCTGCTGACCTTTTAGATATCAGAAGCTTTGCTGGGTGTCGTCACCCCGACGCAGGTTGACGGGTTCTTCACTACATGAGGTACGGAATTGTTATTGTACGAAGTCTGTGCTCAGAAGTTCAACACGACGCGACCAATCAGAAGTGTTCTGATCATTGGAAGGGGAAAGAGGATGATGAAATGACATGTTTATATTGGCCTTAACGGAGGGCTAAGATTCACAAGAACTGGTAATGCGCAGCCCCGAAACCTACCGATGCGTCGCATTAGAACCACCAGGGTCAACGGCTGCTAGGGGAAGTGGGAGGGCTTGGCAGACTCGAACAGGAAACAATGGCAGCATGGGCGAGGCACAGCAAACTTTGGACCCGCAGATTTTGTAGTCACATCCCGAATCTTACCATTTTAATGCCAGAACGACGTCTCATTGCTTGAGATATGAGCATGTGCAGGCTCTCGATGCGATCTGGCCTAGCTCATCGACATCTCTACCAATCAAGAGTTAGTATTAATTACTCCTTATACCCAGGAAGTCATTCCTCCGCTCCTACAGTTATAGATTTAGCGAGATGAATTATTCTGAGGGTGGCACAGAAAGTACTTCATGCCCCCTTCCCTCAAGCTCTAAGGGGGGAACTGGTTTAAATAAATTTTCTTGCCGCTCCAGTCAATGCCATCGGATATAATGAAGCTATTTGTCTTGTTATTGTTACCTCTTTTTGTCCGGGCGTCATATTTTGGCCTACTAGACTCGTGAGAACCCCACTATATCGAGAAAGGCATTACTGACCAATACCAGCCTTGTCTTTCCTCGTTCAAATCCAACCAGCACAGATGGAAACTGCGGTTCTAACTCCGATACTAATGCTACCTGCCTAACATCGACGTTTGGAAATTGCTGCTCTGAGAAGGGCTTTTGTGGTAAGGGCCCTGATATTCGAAGCCTCAACTTAGAATATTCATCAATTCTATCGGGATAGAGAAGTCAAATACTAACAGGATCCAGGATCTACATTCTCCTATTGTGGCACAGGCTGCCAGTCCTCATTCGGAGTATGTATTTCAGCTAGCACTCAGGTAGTCAGCACAAGCGGTTCCTGCGGGGCAACATCAACCTCAAACCTCACCTGCACCGGAAGCACATATGGAGATTGTTGCTCAGCACTTGGATACTGTGGCCGAAATTCGAGTTACTGCGGGACAGGATGCCAAAGCGGTTTCGGGACATGCGATCCTAGCAGCAGCACAACGAGCACCTCGTCAACCAAAACTACAATATCAACTTCATCCGCCATCACAGCAGGTGTATCAATTGATGGAAACTGCGGCAGTAATTCCGATATTCTCGCCACATGCCTAGGCTCCACCTTCGGAAACTGCTGTTCCCATCTCGGCTTCTGCGGTGGAAACTCAAGCTACTGTACCAATGGATGCCAATCCAAATACGGCACCTGTGATACCACCTCCTCAGCTTCGGCCTCCGCTAACCCCTCTTCCTCATCTTTATCAAACGGCACCCTCTCCGCAACCCCCAAACCAACCCCATCCACTATTAGCGCCGGCGCAAAAGCAGGCATAAGCATCGCAGCCGTCCTTGGAGTCGCCGCAATTAGCGCATTAGTATGGTATGTAATCCGTCGACGGAAATCCAGGGGCGAGGGCAACGCCCAGGAGTTGGATACTGATGCTAGTCATCAGATGCAATACAGGTATTTTCGCCACAGTACTCCGGCGTTAGCAATGGGTAGAGGGGGGGGAGAGTATGAGATGGATGGTAGCACGCAGCCAGTGGAGCTAGAGACGCCAGTTGGGGAGTTGAGTAAAAGAAAGGTAGAGGAGAGGAGGAAGAGGTTGGTTGATGAGAGGGTTGCCGCGGGGTATGAGGGTGCTTATAGGGGTAATTGATTTTGTGTGTGTAAGATACAATTGGAAAGAATATTAGTGTTTCTGTCAACGTCTGTCTAGCTAGTATTGATTCGCTCCACCTTCTCAATCATAGAGCAATCGGGATGTCCGCACTGAATAAAAGTGCTACTACACATGTGTTGGCACAACTACCGTTCGACCACATCTGAGAACCTATCTTTTCTTCGTAGCTCCTCGATTTGTCCCCAAAACAGAACAGACACTGAGCCTTGCCAAAGCGATAGGTCCGATTTCAGGAGACAAAGTCGGTAGCGTGAGGCGACCTCACGATAGCCGCAAAGAGCCTCCATCAGCTCGGCGGTCTCAATGCAGGTTGACAGCGTCTTGGAGGGTGATATCAATGATGCGAGTGCAGATGAGATCAACAGATTACATTCTTTGAACCGGATTGAAATCTTAATAACTCCTAATAGTATATATTTAAAGAAGTGAAGTCGTAAGATGAAAAAAATCAATGAGGAAACACGAATTGCACACACTTTAGGCATACATCAATTAGGCGCTGACAGTTCGCAACCGCTCCCACATCGCGAAATGATAGATCGTGAGCTTAAGAAAAGGATATGGGCTTTTCTATGTATTCAAGATTGGCTTCTAATTCCGTTCGGTAACTCATACGCTATTTCGCCTCGACATAGTGACACCCCCTTGCCACTTAACAGTGACGAATTCTCTGGGTTACCAGCGCGAGCCGATGAAGGAGATCTAAACTCAGCAACACATGTGGGATATAACCTTATCATGTATAAAGGTACGTGAAACCTTGTTCTAGGCTGGGCTTTGTCGTCTAACCTAAGTTGTCGCAGTTGCCGAAATATGTCGAGATTTTCATGACAAAACAACAAACTGGAATGCATTAGGAAAGGAAAAAGGAGACTCACTGCGAGGTCTATACTACCATGTCTTATCCTCAGACGAGGCTCTGAAAGCCGTACTGAGAAGTGTGCCACGATATCTTCAACGCAACACTCCTCAGAACACGAACTCCCCACAGTACATATCTTGGGCAGAGGCGAACATTTGCAATTTCGCTATCTCATAAGGCAAGTACCAACAAAGTGTGAACCTACTATGCTTACGACTTATTCAGACCCTGATGATCCACCAAAGACTTTTTCTGAAAAGCTTGAAAGACAGGTGGTACACATATACGAGGGTTGGATTCACAACATGATCATTATCCAGGATTATCTACTGACTGAGGCAGATCACCTGCATCGAATCTGCACGGACTATATTGGAAGAGTACTATGCCTCTTTCAAAGATGAGTCGAGCGATATGTGGACAATTCTTGCCCACGTCACAACCGCCTCGGTATTAGCATTCCCCAGACTGCTCTCTCCAACTCAAATCATGGAAGTTTGCTGATATCTGGTCGGCTACAGATTATTTTACTTTTGGACTACCTACTATCCGAAGATAGTGTTCCGTCAAATTACCAACTTGTCTGCGACAGTCTCAGTCTCATGGAACGGTCCGAGAAGCACTCGAACATACACGCCAAAGGAACTCGACTAATTCGGATTCTATCAAGACACGCACAACAAAAATCACCTCCAGCCTTGTCACAGATAGCTCTGATGTTGAGAGATGGCGAGGCAAGTAACGAGCAAGCGGAGCTTCAATCTATGGAAAACCGGCACAATGCAGGAGTCGAGACGTGGGACTGGGATTCGGTCTTCTTCAACTCGTTCGACGTGACATTTGATGGCACTTTCCTTTCAGCGGTGACAACGAGTTGCATCAATTGCAACCCTCGTTGAAGTATTTAGAGTTAGACTTGTCAATAAATAACCACCGCTTCATTCACACGACAAAGATGAGTCATCATTGATTCGCTGGGGCAGATGTGTACCCGCTATCGTTCCAATCACTGTGACCAACCAATGTTGTCGCTTAATTGAGTGGTTCGGACATAACGCAGACCCGAAGTCGCGAAGTTAAACGTCGGACGGCTCAAGACACCTTGCTCGTATTTTACTCCATACCAAAAAAGAGGACGCAAATGAATAATTGTGAGCGTCGAAGTAAGCAATAGACAAATTTACATTATGCGCTAGCCGAAAGCTCGGCTAAAGACCAGGGGAGCGAGAGTGGGATGAGTTCACAAATTGGGAACTCGGGTGAGATAAGACATATTTGCCAACCAATCTACAGATTCTCAAGTATTGATAGAAAAAAGTGACTGGGATGTGCTTGATAAGACAATCTTATGTTTTGCAACATCTCATCCGTGCGGTGGGCTCCGGGCGTGTCTGTTCAAGGACGAGACATTCGAGTTCAAGCTCCGAGGCATATCGGCGACAACCAACTGGATATAGACCTTGATGGAGCTCGAAGAATGTAGGATCAGCTACCCGTAGGTTCGTGGCTTCCGATTGATAAACTCTCAACACCTCTTTTATAATTCGAGCG
Organism: Deltaproteobacteria bacterium; assembly: GCA_002685535.1. GTDB lineage: Bacteria > SAR324 > SAR324 > SAR324 > NAC60-12 > Arctic96AD-7. The sequence continues at coordinate 100,531 of NYXK01000105.1, read as the reverse complement.
TACTGTTGGTACTTGCGCCGCGCCACCATGCCTCACTCAACATCCTCTATTGATTCGATGGTCATCACGCCTATTGACTGTGGACCCAATTCTAATATCAAAGTGAGTTTTGCCTCATGTCTTCTGTTAAGGTTCCCATTTAATGTTTGTTCAAGTTCGGAGCGACCATATCTGATGTGGATCTCAACAACGTGGATGACGAGCTATTTGCAGCCCTCAGGGAGGCGATTTATAAGTATGAATTAGTCCTCTTTAAAGGACAACACGACCTCAAACCTATTGAGCATTTCAACTTTGTCAAACGTTTCGATCCGAATGCTCCAGATCTGCACGGCCATGGAACTCTTGAAACTGTCCGGAAGACTCACAAAGGTGCTCCCACACTTTTGGCAGCTGTAAGACTCCCAAACTTCATGGAATTTAACCGTGTGCTAATATCCTACCCTCAGGTCTCAACTCACATGATTCCTGGCGCACCAGGGGTTCGCCTTGTTGCTGCTGGCTACCAAGGAAAGGACCACTATGGTCTCAAGGACATCGAATTCAGGACATCTACAATTCTCAACACCCACGCCAATCCTCCTACTCAAGAAGAAATCGATGCTGGAATTACTCGATTCGGCCGTTGGCACATCGATTTCGCCGGCTGGGAGCTCCATGCCCCGCTCGTCACCGCACTTCGCTGCGTCAAATTACCCGTTGGGCCCGAACAAACACTTCGGTGGGACGATGGTACTGGGCGAGAGATCAAAGTCAAGCCAGGACTTACCGCATTTTATTCTTGCGAGCAGCAGTACGCAGAGTTCTCGCCTGAAGAGAGAGAAATGGTAGACAACAGTGAGGTTCAATATGCTGCTCATCCATACCAGTGGATTAGCAGATGTAAGCAAGACAGCATGGGCATCACAATTCCCCAGGGTCAAGGCTTGGAGATGAAGCCAGACGAGCGACCGCAAGTGGATGAAAGCAAAGTCCAGCGACTGCCTATGGTATGGCACAATCCTGTCACTGGCAAGGGAGCATTCATGGTTCATGCTATCATTGCGGAGAAGCTGTTCATCAAGAAGACCAAGAACTCCGCGGTCCAGGTTATTGACAACGTAGATGAGGTACGAGCTCTCTTGTTAGGGTTGATGAAGAGGATGGTCAGCCCTGAGAACGTCATGGTCGCTCCATATGAGGAGGGTGACGTTGCCGTGTGGAATAACCGCGGAATGGACCACACCTTCATCGAATACCCCAAAAGCTATGGCCCGAGAAGTATGCATCAGGTCAATATTGCAGGCAGTCACCCACCCTCCTAGATAGCTTGTTCCGTATTCTGCTTGTATGTTAGATCAATCTAGTATCTTTGAACTCAGATCTTTGAATCTCACAATGCATCCTAGATTGAGATGAAGAAGTAAGAAAAGGCGGTTCAACTAACCTCTGAAGATGTGTTTCAAGACTAGTAGCAGATCTAGGTAGTCTGTTACGATCTTAGATATTGAAAACCGATTGTTAAGATAGTCTTACCTGGCACATTTTTATTAGGAATGTATGCAATGTGCGTTTTCAGAGTTTAGGCATAAAACCATAAGGAGCAATCTATGAAGATGAATTGAAGCGCGATGATAAACGTTGAATTGTGGTTCTAATTGACGGTAATTTCAGTAGCTCCATCCATCTCAGCACCCTCAAATGTCAAACCATTTCCATGCGCGACTCCCAAATTCCTCACAATATCAACAAACTTCGGATCCAGTGTAGGACCTTCACCCTTCTCATCCGAATCAAACTTCTCATGTATGATTCGCATTCTCACCGCCTGATAATCTCCAAAAGTGGCATCGAACGGCATGTCAGCCTCGACATATTTCCCTTCCTTCCTGGTCAAGAACTTGAGAGGCGCAACAGCATTGGCGTTGACAAAATAAGCCATTGAGAACAGATCGAGATCAAAGGGTAAGCTATCCCAAGGCAGGCGATGCATAGTTGACTTCAGAACTTTGTCGCTCCAGAGAGACAACCCATCTGCGATGTTGACAATCACTGCGCCATCCACTATCGGAGCTGGTACCCATCCATTGAGCGGACTTTTGACCTCCAGTCCAGCCGTCTTTGCAAACAGAAGTGTCAAGGTTCCCCAATCTGTATGTTCGCCTAGCCGTGGGAATCGTCGGTCTGGAGGGGAAGATAGGGCGGGGTATTTGATCAGTCGAAGGACGTTGCTGGGAGCGAGGTCCGGGGAATGAGCTGTGGAGAAGAAATCAGGGTCCAAGTCCATGGACATAGCGAAAGCTTTCATGAGAGATTCAGAAAGTTTGTTGCATTTGTTGCGGAACGCTTCGGCTGACGCACGTCTGGGTGGTGTCCACCAGGAGGATAGGTTCGTGGAAGTGAGATTGGAATTGGCAGTGCTGCCGAAACAGAAGCCCTCTTGTATCCCAATTCTAATGAAGTGTCGGTCAGAGCCGTTTAATGTCGGACGATTGTTCTGAACTTACAGTGACTCCTTGGAGTCATAACCTACTTGATCCGTGTTCATCCATTTTTCTGCTTTAATTTCTTTGGGCTGTTCGAAGAAAGTCTTGGACTGAGGCATTCGTTAGAGGTATACTTAAAGCAAGATATGGCGGGCATACCAAAGAAAACATCTCATCCACCTCTTGCTGCGGTATTCCATGTCCTTTCAGAATCAAGAAGCCCCATCTACAGGCAGCTTCAAACAGCTCGGCTGACGCCTTGGCAGGGTCCAGCTCGAATCCGCTAAAATCAATGACAGGAAAGTCTTCCTGATCAGTTAATGTGGCACCCATACTCGCGTAGTGATGGTATCTCGATACCTTGAGATTATGAGAGACTATCGTTGCTGTTGGACATTCATGAAACTATTATTGTAAGAGCACCAGCGGTCCACCTTTACCAATATCCCGGAAATCACACTGCTCCGTATCATAGATAACACTAAGTGATAAGATGAGATGCATCCCACTATTGGTTCCTAGAATTTCACAGTGCTCCAGACCTGTTCCTTCTACGAGAAGCTAGTATTACCTTAGTCGCTGGTCTCGTCCGGCCAAGCTCGATTTCGCGCATCTCGGCCGAGACTCACATTAAATGCTGCAGGTCAGTTGCTTCCAGACAAGGAACCACATTGAACCTCGAATCAGCAATCATTTGCGGCGCAGCGCTGAGCACCACAATTTCGTTCAAGCCAGGCTGCTGAGAGCAACTAACACTCCAGCTGAATGCAGGGTAGTTGTTGGGTGCTGTGGAAGTCTACTATCACCCATTGCTTCCTAACAAAAGAGGCAAAAGTAGCTCCAAATGTTTATTGAGTCTAGAAAATACGAGAAAAAGCAGATAAAGAGATGTGAGAGTCGTTGTTGGCCCTCTGATTAGTTCCAAGAATTTACTGCGCTTATGGTCACATGACCTTAACAGAACAATATTATGGGGAACAGCCATTTCAGGAAGTGTCTTGAGAATTGCCCCGAACGGCTTTAGAAATTCCAATCAGGGAGAATAACAGTGTCGCATCTTCGGTATCATACACTCCTAACCGCTTCTGTGCTGTCCAGAACACAACGTCGAGAAAGCGAACGTTTCTGTAATATGTAAAGCAGGTGCAACGTCGAGAAAGCACGCAGCAATTCTTTCAGCTCCACTATCAGAACACAGGACTCGAAAGAGTACTTAGTCTAAGACTGATCTATGTATACCTTATTGGTGTTTGTGGTTTGACGGGTGCACGAAGTGCTAGCGCCGCGAGCTTCAATCCAGTAAGCGACACCTAATGTCAACAATGGCGTAAAGCTTCCTTAATAGCTGTGAAGAACAAAGACAAATTAAGTTTTGGGCTTTATCACTGATATCAACACAAGCAATGTTTTATGCATACATCTATTGTATTGAACAGTGATTGAAATTGCTGGATTCAAGCCAATCGATACTGGCCAAAATCCGTCTGCCAGGAATAGTACGGTACGTGATAGTCCCAAAACAAACCTTGCTCCAGGGCAAGCCTTGAACATCATTCACAGAGGATGGGAGAGAACTTCTCGGCCGACAGGCTGCGACAGCAGTCAATAGCACAGCCAATGACAGGATGGCAGAATGCGTCGTCTTGAACAAATGCTTGATAGACGTGTTCCTAGGGTGCATTTTGTTCCAGAAGAAACTCTTCGCTGATGTACTTCATGATTGGCTCCAGATTAAGGCTGTAGCTGCTGCTCATAACGGCAGGACGACTATCGGACCCCTTTTCTCGAAGTAATACTTGCCAAGACTGTTGTGTGCTCTCCATGTATGAGTTCGTTGGCACTTCACGATGCAGAACATTCCGGAGATTGTGTCATGATGAGCAAGAAGTATGCAGTAGATGAGAAGTCTTAAGAACTCGTCCTTCAAGCCACTCATGTCGTTGATGCCGAAAGAATTACTTCCATGATTGGTGTATCGAAGGCGAATGATGCGACAAATCATCATAGAAGGAATTCATGTCCCTCGAACGATATTTGTGGATTTGACAATATAGATGAGCAGGCTTCATCAAGACCTGCATATAATCCGTGGCGTTCTGTAGCTCATACTCAATATACGTGCAGTTGCTTGATTGGCTGGATTTGCAAACCAAATCATGTTTCCTTATCTGCGTCACGTGTCAAAATCTGATGCTGCCTAATAGACGGTATCCGCCGCCTGCTTCCCATCTCGAGAGTCTTCGAAAAAGGGGCCGGGCTCTCTTGTCAACAACTGTGTCAACATGTCGATCGTACAGTGCAGAGCCTTTCGTCAGATTCCGGCTGACTTCTTCAAGCCCAAGTACGATGATATCCATTCAAGGTCCGGCGCCTCGTTCCCAATAGCAACGATAGCTCGCATGAGACACTGTTCTTCGTCGGGATGTCCTTTCTGCACCATTCTCCTGGCTAGTGCTGATAAAAATGTCTTGCCCTACGCAACATTGTGCAATACTACCGCCGTCTTGCAGAGAGGAATGTGGGACCCTGAACATTCCCTTCAGCTCTGCATCGAGATGGACGACTTTTCGCGTAGCTTCTTCTATCGCGTGCCACCCCTGTGGAGTATGTATGATTCATTATATTCATACACGAGCAGCCTCCACAGCTAAATCAGATAGGGCTTCCCTTGATTGCAAGATTGGATGAGCCTTGGGATCAAGTGACGCTTATGCGAGCTTGGTTGGCGAACTGTGCTTCCAAGCACTCTAACTGCCGGCAAGCCACGGTTCAAAAGCTTCCTAGACGTCTTCTTGACCTGAAACCATTTGATGATTCGGATGATATTAGGTTGGTTGAGTCGAAAAGTATTTCGCTAGAGCCAAAATACGTGACTTTAAGTCATTGCTGGGGTCCACGTGCAAAACAGCCAATCTGCACCACCAAAGCGACGTTGACCGATAGAATGCAACGAATTGGACATGACAGTCTTCCGTTGACATTCCAAGATGCTGTAAGAGTCAGTCGGACACTGGAGCAGCAGTATTTGTGGATAGATTCACTATGCATTATCCAGGACGATGAGGACGATTGGTCGGAGCAAGCAGCTGTAATGGGCTCGATATATGGTGCTTCCTACGTCACTTTAGCTGCGCTCAGCTCTGCGGATAGTACTCAAGGTTGTCGCGTGAGGCCAAGAGACCCGTCCAAGCCAACGCTGTCAAGATACCAGGATTTCGATTTTGGCTCTCGACGTGTCCGGATTTTCGAACACTCTCCAGCTCACTGGCACTCTGAGTATGGTGATAATCCATATAAGCATGATGGGTACGGAGAAAACCCGTTGCGAACAAGAGCTTGGACATTACAAGAGAGAGAGCTCTCTTTGAGAACAATTAGCTTCGCCCAAGGACAACTGCTCTGGCAGTGCCGGACTATGAAAGGCTCATCACAGCTACCGTGGCACGAGATGATTCGATCGGGCGACGATTTTCGACCTCTACCACTAAGGCTTAAACATGATGAAGATTGCAGTCCAGAAGGTCCAGCCGCTAAGCGTGACCACTGGTATAGCCTAGTAGAAGACTATTCCTCGAGATTTCTGACTGAAGAAAGCGATAAACTACCCGCCTTGGCTGGCCTCGCCTCGAAATTCCGCCAGGAACATAGTCCTGGAAGCTACTATGCCGGCATTTGGTCAGAGCATCTTCCATCAGCACTCCTCTGGAGAACACTCTTCTCTTACAGCGGCGGCCAGGACAAACTTTCAAACCCGCTTGCCGTGTTCCAGCCTCGCCGTCCACAGACCTACAGAACGCCGAGCTGGTCGTGGGCATCTATCGATGGCGAGGTGAGTTATGAGAGCCAGAGAGTTGACGCCTCGGTAGACGATGTCTTTGGATCTGAGTATGGAAACTTTCAAATCACAGGCTCGTACTACCAATTGGTGACCAAGAACGACCTGCTCGGCACGCCATCGGATGCATCGTTACGACTGCGAGGTTGCGTCTCCAAAGTCAGTATTGATATGGAGCCCATCGACAATTATATGAACGATGGACTTCTCCGTCTTACTGGAGTAGATCGCATTACTCTTGGGGTTCTCTACCCAGATATCATGATTGATTTACAAGGCGTACGGTCTCTATTCGTCTTAAGTGTCAGATCTGAGTCGTACAATTCTTCAACTCGATTTCCACCGCGTCTCCACGAGCAACTGTTTGATTATTCGAAACCAGCAGACTGGAATGATCTAGATTTGAGAATGGGGCTTGCCTTACTGCCAGCGAGGGCAGGGGAGGTCTTCCGCCGTGTCGGTTTAGTGCGTTGGATGCTGAAAGATGTTTTCGATGGGATTGATCCCACTCTGCTGAGATTGGTCTGAGGACCAGCTAGATGAAATAAGACGTGTTATTTTGTCCAATGAAAATAAGGTTTTCTTAAATTCGCAACCCTCGCGAATCATCTTGCCGACTCGCCGACTCCTTTGGCAGCCAGCAAAATCAAAGGCATGCCATAAACGTTGAATTCTGCACAAATTTTACATCGTACCATCCGTCTCAAATTTCGTTCCAGTCGCTGCCTCTTGAGGGGCGAGTGGTGCATAGCATGAATAACCCTGAGGCAACGATCATTCCTCGTTTAAAGAAAGCAACAGGAGGAATTTTGATTAGAAGTACGTCAGTTAAGTTCGCAGAACATATCTGCAATCTAGAACAGGCTACATGTAGTCTAGAATACGACTTCGAGATACGTCGATCAATGCTCGGCCCCGCTCAACTTCTGCTTGTACGTCCAGAGTTATTGAAATCACGCCACTAGTGTCTGTCATCAGACAACACCGATGGCCACCCCGATCTTGTTCATTGGTATGCAAGAAGATTGAATGGGGAACCTTTTCGGTTGTAATTATCCACTCAGGAGGTTTGAAATGATATTGTATTTACACTCTCCAATGTAGCTTCAAGATATATCCCAATCTACTCATACTTAACCCTCATCCCCTCATCCATCTTCTGCCCCACCTGAATCATCAACGCCTTCTTCTCACTATCATACTTCCACCCTCCCTCGGGACAAGTAACCCAAACCCTCTTCCCCTCCACCCCATCCTTACTCCAATACGCCCCCTTCGGCTCCTCCTCAACCCCCAAAATCACAACCTCATTAACCCAATTCTCTTCCTTCTGATACCCAAAAGTGCCCTCAACAACCAGTTCCTTCCCCTCAAAGCTCATCTCAATCTCGGAAGTCGCCTCTTGCACAATACTAACCCCATCATCAAGATACAACTCTCCCTTCGCCTTTCCATCCTTCGACGGCGCAACGAGAAGATTGAAAGGCTGTTTACGGACTTCAGTCGTCGTATACGCTGATGAGTTGCGCAGAGGGAGAATCGAGCCACCTCGAATATGCAGCGGGATTTCCGTGAACGGTATATCCGTTAAATTAATCTTCTCTCCCTTCCCCTCGATCTTCTCATAAGTCTTGAAATCGTAAAACGTATCCTCAGGGAGATAAATTTCCACACTCGTTCCATTCTCCTCCGTAACAGGCGAAACGAGCAAGTGTTCACCATAGAAAAATTGCAACTCGACAGCAAACGTGTCTTTGTCTTCAGGATAGAGGAAGAACATCGGGTTCAAGATCGGCGTCCCGGAAACAGATTGCTTGTGTAAAGCCGTGTAGATATAATCCAACAGTCGATACCTAATATCAATCGCGTTCTTCGCAGCCTCAGTGACGCTTTCCCAGAGGTAGAATTCCTGCGGGTTACTCGAGTCGCCATTATGATTCCTGTAGAATGGGTTGAAGGCACCGAGCGTCGCCCATCTTGCGCAGAGCATTTCAGTCGTATTGCCTCCGAAGCCGCACACGTCGCTGCCGACCATGGGCATTTGGTAGAAGGCGGCGAAGTCTAGCATGCCTTGGATAGAGTTGCGGTATAAGTTCCAGGTGGAGAGGTTGTCGCCGAGCCATTTTCCGACGGCGTGGCCGCTGCCGGCGAAGGTGGAGCGCGTGATTACCATGGGCCGGAGACCGGGACGACGCGCCTCCATGGCGTTGCGGGAGAAGGAGGACATCATTGAGCCGTAGAGATTGTGGACGTCGAGTTCGACGTGGCCGTCGAAATGGACGATGTCAGTGTCAAGGGTGAAGTTGGAGACGCCGCCGTAGGTCTCGACTGTGTTGGCGTTGTCAATCTGGTAGGGAGGCTCTAGCAAATTGCGGTTGGGAAAACCGATAGGATCTTGGGCTTGAACTTGTCTCTTTTCCAGGACTGGGCTCGAGGCGATTCCTCGCTTGGTGTTTGGTGATGCGGGAGGTGATAACCAAGGTGGTGCGTATCCAATACTGTCAGGTGGATATGGCGAATTCGGATCTGGTTGGAAAGCTTGAGGAAATCCTGGGATTGGTCGAGGAGCCGATCTCAAAGATGGTCGGGTGGGAGGGAATCCACGCTCTTCAGCACTCTCTTGAGGATCTTCACCAAAGTAATTGAAGTTCGCGGCTTCATTCATATCGATCCAGAGAGCATCGATATCAACTCCAGTATCCGCATCAAAGAATTCCAAGAACTCATTCGTCCAGTACTCTTGCGTATCAGGATGGAACCAATCCGGGAACGCAGTAACACCTTTTCCAGTTAGATATTCTCTTCCACTTTTCTTTCTCTTCGGAGATAAACTCACCAGGCCAAACAACACCCTGATAAATACTCCCATTCTTCTGCAACAGCACCCCCTGATCCCTCGCCTTCAAAAATGTCTCATACGGCAGAGCATTCTCCCTCTCCTCTTGAAACGCCATAGCTGGATCGACCATCACAATATACTTCTGATCATGGTCATGCAAATAATCCACAAACTCCCTGACCCTAGCGATAGGGAAGCGATCGGGATCGGTAGTCATGATGTATCGCTCATACATGTAATCGATATCCGTCCACATCGTCTCGAGCGGGATGCCAGACGAGGAGTAGTTGTAGATGACTTCGGCGATAGAGTAGAAATCGCGATATCCGTAGCGACATTGGTGGTAGCCGAATCCCCAGTATGGCATCATAGCTGCCTTTTGTGTGACTTCGGAATACTGCTGTGCGACTTCGTTGGGGCTGGAGCCGGCGAGGAAGTATAGGTCGATGATACCGGACATCATGTTGTACTCGAGGTACTGGCCGTCTTCTTCGGTGCGGTTGATCTTGACGTCCATGCCGGCGCTGGAGAGCATGAATACGCCATGGGTGCCCTTTTCCCCACGATGGTCGAAGTAAATGGGGTGGTTTCCGTAGAGATTTTGTCCTGATGGTACACCGTAGGAGTCACGAGACCAGAGAGTACGAGTGTAATCCGTGGTGTTCAGGCGTAGAGAGTCTGTGTGTTCGCCAAGACCGTACAGATTTGGATCTTCAGGCAGCGAAGTCCGGAGACGAAGATACTGATCCTCGAAAATGAAGCTTGCAGCAGAAGTGTCGAAAAGTACTTCGCCATTTGACTTCCGCGTGACTTTGAAGCTGAATGGTGATGTTTCGTGGGAGAATTCCAAGGCTGAGTCTTCGGCAGAGACAGAGGCGTTAGAGCTTGGGGTTGGGAAGACGCTGGTGGGGACTTGGTAGGCGACTTGGCCTGCGTCTTCAATTTTAACGTGAAGTCGGGATTCTGTTTCCATCAGCCAAGACTCTTTGACAACAGCTCAAAATTGTACTCACCAGTGTCATAATTAACACTCAACATCAACTCCGGTACATCAGTACCATAAACATTACAAGCCTCCCCTCCCAAATTAAGACTGGCAGTCAAGCCCGTCGCCGTCGTCTGAACATCCGAAGCAACATATCCAGGACAGCTCTCCCTCGTAGCACCGCCAGCCTGTCTGCGAGAAACAGAGACAGCAGCTCCCGAGACAGAGCTCGCCAATGCAAGACCTGTGACTAATTGACGCAACATTGTGACGATATGAGGTCTATGCCAATCGATTTTTTTTGGGACTCGGGGATGAACCTCTAGTATTTATATCTGATTGACAACCCCACGGATGCACCAAACCCCCGCCACTGGATTGGATTGACATATCAAAACACAGCAAGGCAAAGGCGTCAGTCACTTTTCATACGCGAAAACTAGGACATACTTCGGCTCCTTGGGATGAAGTTAAGTAACACCGACTGTGGCCGACATAACAGCCCCCTGTAATGTTTTGCTGTGGCCCCTCCAAAACCCCATTGATAATGACGTTCAGGGATCGAAAGTGGCTGGTAAGACATTAACCCCGCCCCCGCTTTGCACCGCACCACCAAAAATCACCTGCACTTCTACGACAGAACTCCATCTCCCAAGCAATATCAAGCAACGATAATTCCCCCCGACGGTACCCTCGAAACTCAGATCAGATCAAACTCAATATTTCATTCAGCCCTGAGATCGGCAAAGCCATAACCGGAAAATAGGATTCATTCCTTAGCGATGTCAATCACCTTTACTTTAGTCCACTCAACCAACATCAACAAAGTTAAACATCCATCCCATCCCATCCCATCCATCTCATCTCACCTCCAAAAAAAACCTGATGATGATCATCAACCCTTCCACCCTTCCCCCTTGGCATGACGCTCTTTCTCGCCCTTTTTCCATGTTGCGGGGGCTTGGCGCATCGCCCGAATCCTCCGTTCAAGCCTCTTGTGGGGTAGCGGTAACGCCTCCAGCATATCAGAGAAGCCCCTCCCGTTTCCCCCTCTTCGCTTACGAAGTTACTGGGGCGGGATATCAACACTAAAATAAACAAGCCTGACAGCAGTTGTGGGGATGAATTTGAGATGGGGAATGGTTTCTTGGCTGCGTTCATCGCGAGTGTTGATGAAAGGCTTGGCCCGAGGGAACCGCCATTATTCTCGCCGAAATCTCTCCTTCGGGTCGGATGCCTTGCTTTGTGCAAGGGAGATGGGCCCGATGTGTTGGTCAATGGCCAACAAATGAGAAGCAGTGACAAGTTCACGTGAAATCAAAGGTCGCATGTTAAAGCAAAGATTTATGCTGATGAAGTAATCGAAGCAAAAGTACCAATACCGACCAAGCAAGAACCCCGAATCATCAAACAACGACCCGCTAAGCCTTCTTATTAATCATCAAGGTCTGCGAGTTGCACATAGCCTTCAGTCCACAAGTTCCCATTTCAACTCCAAGGCCACTCTCCTTAAAGCCACCAAATGGAGCCATAGGCGACAAGTCGAAATGGTTGTTGACCCATACAGTGCCAGCTTCAAGCTGTCTGGCGATATGATCTGCCTTCGCGGTATCCTTCGACCAGACTGAGGCACCAAGTCCCATGTTGGTAGCATTGGCTCGCTCAATGACCTCTTCTTCGGCATCCCAAGAGAGAGTCGGAACAATTGGGCCTATTCCGCTGTCAGCTTCTGTTCCAAATTTCAGAATGGGAAACTCACCAAATGGTTCCTCAGTAACGATTCTGGCGTCCTCAGGTGGATTGTCGATAATGGTAGGAGTGATGAAGTATCCATTTGTTTTCTCAATTTGGCCTCCACAAGCAACGTTCCACTTCTCCTTTTCGATTTCCGAGAAGAATCCCTTGACTCGTTCATACTGCATGGAGTTTTGTATCGGGCCGCAGAAAGTGTCTGCTGCAAAACCATCCCCAACTTGAAAGGTCTTTGCATGACGAGCCATGGCATCAACGAAAGGGCGATAGATGGATTTGTGGACAAAGATTCGTTTGATGCAGAGACAGATTTGACCGGAGTTGAGAAATGCGAAAGTTGCGATCTGCAATTGTCAGCAATGTCGACGATCAAGGAACAATAACGATCTTACTTGAGGAGCAACTTTCTCAATATCCACGTCAGGGCAGATGATCGCGGCATCATTGCCTCCCCTAAATCAGAGTCAATCAGGCGGAAGAGGGAAGTAGAAGAAAAGCACTTACAGCTCCAGCGTCACACGCTTGAGAGTCTTCGCGGCGCTTGCAGCGACCAGCTTTCCAGTACGACTAGAGCCAGTGAATGAGATCTTGTCGATACCAGGATGAGATGTGATCCATGGTCCAAGATTATCATCACCAGACAAGGATTGTACAACTCCAGGAGGAAAGCACTTCTGCGCCAATTCAACTAGCTTCAATCCGCTGTATGGTGTGAAGGGTCTGAAAAGTGAGCCTTGTGGTCTCGGGGCAGGGAGATCAACTCACGATGGTTTGATGATGATGACATTGCCCGTGATAATAGCAGGTGCTCTGGTCGATCACTGTCAGTGTTTTGTCCAAGCAAAAAGAAATACCAACGCACATCTTTATCATCGCCAACAAATTCGGAAAGTTCCAAGGCACGATACCAGCGACAACTCCCAACGGCGTATATCTATTGACAATCTTCCTCTCCTCACTATCCTCAATAATCTCTTCAGGGATAGTCAGATTAGCAACACCTCGACTAAAAGCAAGCGAAGCTTCAAGTTCCTGAACAGCTTGGAAAGTCTACCATCTTTCGTCAGTACACTGTATTTCACTGTTATTTCATCCTCATCTCGACACCCCAGCACTCCACAAAGGAGAAACAGAAAGACAAGACTCACAGGCTTCCCCTGCTCCGTAGTCAACAACTTCACAAAACCATCCTTCTCCTCCTCCAGAGCATCATTGAACGCCAGCAATGCCTTCTTCCTCTCTTCCCATGGCACTTTCGACCATGTCTTGAACGCTGCGCGTGCTGCACTGACGGCTGCGTCGAGATCTTGCTCGCTGGCGACTGGGGCGTCGGGGAGTGCGGAGAGGTTGGAGGGGTTGATGCCGTGGCGGGAGGTCTTGGTTGTGAGGAGGGTGCCGTTGATGCAGTGGGTGAAGGTTGTGAAGTCGAGGGTGGAGGAGGGAGGATTGGCGGAGGGCATCTTGGTAGCTGGGGTTGTGGATGCGAGTGGATTGGGGTTTTTCGGATGAGGTGATGTTGTTTTTGTCTGGAATAAACTGGGGAAATATCCCCTTGAAGAGGAGGAGGAATAGAATTAAGTAGATATGCTTCATCTGCGGGAAAGAGCGCCTTCAAGTACTAGAGTATCACAGCCATCGCACCTTCTTAGCTTGAGAGCACCACCGCATCCAGAAACCCCGCATCTGATAGGGATAGGAAGGGGTGACTCCCGTCAATCACGAGTCTCTTCAGGTACAGCTTGGTAACTCAAAGGAGCACAACCATAGGACCATCTCACCTCTTCAGCATTCAAGACAAACAATCGCTTATGCGCCATGACCCCTCCAAGTTACACCTCGCAAGTCCATATCCAATCATACAGGCTCGTAGATATGCTTGCGGATAAGCTCCGCAACGACTTGCCAAAGAAACAATATAGTCCCCGGAATATCATGAAGATGCGTAAGGCAGGGCTGACATGTCATGCCATCCAAGCCTCGACTGTGAAGCCAAGAAATACACACACCAATGACTTCCGTCCCCTCGGAACTTTAAGCTTATGGGCTGCTTACCTGTTGTATTTACATACGCTAACAAATAAGCCACTGATTTTCTTGCCCTTTGATTGTTTCGCTTGGACTTGATTTGACTTGCCCAATGTGATAGAAAGCGAACCCGAGGTTGCTTGTGCTCTGATTCAAGATGCAGGGGGTTCTCGAATACCGAAGTCCCCAATGGCAGCTTCAATTTGTTGGCGCTTTTCAGATAGCAGAGTTACCTAGATATAGCAGGAAATGTAAAGATAGAGTTGAAATGATCTTGGTAACGGCTTCACCGATCCCAAAACTTAGGACAAACCCGGAAATCAACAATGGGAAGGAAAGTCTTAGGTGCGGGGTATCAAATGTTGAGATTTCATTTCCTGTACAATTCCACACATCTTACCATACCGTCAAATCATGATCATTCCACCTCTTACATGCACATCCCAGAGCTGAACAGCCTTACTCCACCATATCATGTTCACATCTGATAGACGTGACTTCCCGCTTCCCTCCTGTATCGAGCCATTCAGCAATTAGTGGCGGCAATTAAACCACAACATCACAGACACCTTAGTCTGGAGCATGCACGCCCAAGGACTTAAGCATTACCATTATGCCATCCCGTTTACATCAGCACATCTACTGACTCGATGCCGGACCCGAACTCGAACTCGAACTCGAACTCGGCGGCTCAGTCTTCACCTCTCCACCAGCATTTACACTCTGCTTCGGCATCGGAAACAACTTCTTCTCCTCTCCTAGAACCACTACAAATAACTCATTAGCACCGTATCACACACACCCCAAAAATCCAAAATCATGCACTCATTCCCCCTCACAACACAAAGTCCCAGGGACAAGGAAAATCAAAACTCACATCTCTGATAAAGCACATAACTCGTCACAATCGCAATCGGGAGCGCCACAATCGCCATCGTAACCTTCCTCGCCACCGGCTTGTAATTCTTCGGTAACTGCCTACTACCCGCCGCATTTGGCTTTGCGCCCGCTCGAGTCGTGATATTCGATACGATGGCGGAGTTCAGCTCGGCGATTGGGACGTGTGGTTTAGGTGTCGGTGTTGGTGTTGGTTTTGCTGCTGAGGGAGGGGGAGGTGGTGGTGGTGTGGATTTTGATTTTGTTGGAGGGGGAGGGGGAGGTGGAGCTTTGGCGATGGGCTTTGGATCTGTGGGTTTCGTGGATGGGGAGGGAATTGGTTTGGGTTGTGATGATAGGGCTGCGGATTTGGTTGCGATTGTTGGCTGGGACTTTGACGGCTCTGTAGATGACTTGGAGCTCGATTGCTGCCGTAAGCCCTCGACTTCAGCTGGCTCTGCTACCGATTCAACCTTCGCTTTGCCCGCTGTCGTCGTTGTTCCCTTCATAGATTCTAGTACTTCAGCTGCTTTCTTCTCCTCCAATTCCTTCACTTGCTCCAATATCTTCGACGTCGTAGGTGTAGTAGGCGTAGGTTTCGCAACAAAGGGTTTCTCCACAGCTTTCACACTCGGCGCAGCACTCTTTGTAGCTGTCTTCGGCGCCGCAGATGTTCCGGCAGCTTTTGAAGCACTCTTTTTTACTGTAGTAGCCTTCGCAGGCGTCGCTGAGGCAGCTTTCACCGTCTTCGTTGCCGTCTTGGTAGATTTTGCCCGAGTCGTCGCTTTCTTCGTGGTCTCCGGCAATTCCACCTCAACAGGATCAGAGATGACCTTCTTCGGTCTCCCTCTCTTCTTTGCGACCTCTGCAGACATTGTATATCTCGAATTGGCGTTGTGCAAGGTGTTGTCGAGGAGCAATGCTCAAAGAGGAATGTTGAAGATCGTGGGGAGATTCCCGGAAGATTCTTGGACGCGCCTCGGCTGTTGGAGTGACGCGGTTTGGTGAACCCCTTTGTGTCCCCTGAGCTTTGTGATGGACTTCCTTCTTCACTCAACGTGACAACGACAGCAGGATAGGTTCGATATGATCTGACTATACTGAGCTTCCAAAAATGAAGATGCAACTGGACAATGTTTTGACGAAAGAAGTTTCTTAATTTCTTCCCCTCCCTTCCTAATTGTGGGGTTGTTCTCCTTTGCATGAATTTCACGAAATTGACGCGAATCCCTGTTGATGGAAGGATATCAATGACTCCTCACCACGTCAATTTTTCGCTTCGCTACAGCTTTTGTTTACATCTTGGAGTTGTGTTTTTTTGTTTCTTTGATTTCCGTGTTTACTCAATTTGCTCTCATTTGTATGGACCATGATCGAAGCCAGGGCGCAGTAGTCCTCGCTGAGCGTGCTCAGCTCACCGAGTGCATGGGCAGCGTCAATGGTGCTGAGCATACAAGCAAGACAAGAGCAAGCAAGGACTCCTCGAGCTGAAATTGATGTGGTCGTATTCCAAATGCACTTATTTTCACCAGACTCTAGTTCTCGGGAACCATTCAGAAGTAATTCTCACATCGGAATCACGTGACTGTGTCTCTCACTCCAACCAGCAGATGCTGTCATCGCGCATCTTACCCAAAGGCAAGAATCCAGTTCCTGATGGCCCTGTCTGTCTGCATGTTCTCGACTGCATCTGAACCTTCGTTTCAGATTTCCCTCATCAATCCCATTCGCCCTCATCCTCGTATTCCTCACAACCCCGCCGCATCTATATTTAGCGAGCATCAAATACGAGCTCAGAGCCTGACAACGCAAACACTCACCGTTATCTGCTTCGTAGATAAGCTTGTCCTCCCATGTTTCTGTTCCTGGCTTACTCTGATGATCTATACTGTTTCGGAATCGCAAACATGAGTTTCGAGGACGAAATCTACGTTACTTCGAGAAGCCGAGCGCCATCGCTTATTGATGTTACGTCCCAGAATGAGAAGGTCTTTGCTGAGTTGCCAGACCTTATACAGGAAGCCGCTGTCTCTACAGAATGTATGTCAAGATTCTTCTCATTGGTGTATCGTATTGAAGCTAACCCAGCTAGTCTCAAGCCAAAGGCTGAGGATAAGCCGTGTCCAAGATGGAACAATCGACACCAACTTCATGACAGAGCCCATGTTCTTCATAACATCAAGGACGGACTCAGGAATCGACATACCTGATCTTGACGTCAACGATGAGAAGTTTCTTGGAAAATATGGTTCCGACCTCACTGCAAACTTCGCAGACATTCGAGTCTACGGCTCCAAAGCATTCGTCCAGAAGCGAAACACTTCAAATGGCTCGCTCTATTCCATCAGCACTTGTGCCACAGGATATATTTGGGTCTCGACGACTCTCATGTACGAAACAATCGACCAGGCCAAATTTTCAGACATTGAGTTACAAATTGGCACCTTCGCACTGAAGGCACGAGCGATCACTACCGTCGAGATTCCTTGCCGATACAGATACACAGGACGGGACGACCCACTCGACGGCCAACTCTCCCTCCTCTGCTCAACGGTCCTCGCAAAATATCTCCGCCTCCGCATGATCGGCGCACAATACGAAGAAGCCACCGAATCAGCCATAAAACAAAGCCGCATCGAACTATCACCACTACGAATCGTCGACCCTGGCAAATTCGACAACCTAGACATACTGCTTCGACAGGTCTGTACAAATGCACCTATGCCGCCTCATTCAGTTGTCTCGTTGATCTCACGATCAATGATCACGAGGAGATGGCAGTGCTGGAGAGACTCGTCGATCTTGCGAAAACGTTACAGCCTGCCGCAGAGAATCAAACGTTGTTTTCAACAGTCGAGGCATGATTCCATTGATTTGCTTAGCGGATGTTTCAATGCACTTGCGCCGGAAACCAAGCGAGCGCCTGTACTGCGTACATAGTCATTCCATCCACTTCGATGCTTTCACTCCTTCAATCCCTTTACCTGCCCCCCTCAGAGCTTGCTACCCACAAGATATCTTCGTCCTACGAAATAGGTACCATCAACCGGTCAATATCAGGACCTACACAAAATCAGCATCAGCACCAACTCCACATCACCAACCTCTGTACACCAGGATCAAGAAGAAAGGGCGAAAAGCTTACCCCAACCCCCATTATACCCCTCAAACCTAATCGTATTACTCCCCTTATTCAACGGCACCGTCAACGTACTACTCATCGGCGTACTCCCCACCGTCGGCACAAACGCCACCACGTTCCCCACCCCATTCACAACCACATTCGCATACCGCTGCGTACTATCCCCATTGATATACGCAATCCTAATCGTGCTCGTCGTCGCCACCGAACTCGTCACATTCGTGAACGTCAGAGTCCCGCCTGGTGGACCGCCGATATACCCGATGTCTTTGGTGCCGGAGCAGCCGGAGCAGTCGAGGGATTTGGCGCCGGATGATAGTGTGTTGGTGCTCGATTCGGCTTCGGGGGTTGTTTCGGAGGGGCCGGGGGACCAGGTACCGGCGGAGAGGTTAAGGATCCAGTTTACGCGGTTGGCCTGTAGGGGTTAGCTTTTCTGTGGGCGCAGTGAAGTTTAGGAACGAGAACGGAAGGGCGAAGGTCTTACCATTGTCGCTGTCGTGCCAGATAGCTCGAGGGGGAGCCAGACGTAGGTGGTTGTCATGAGGTTATCTTTCTTCCAGCGATCACCCATGTACCTAAATGATAGTCGTCAGCCCTACAATCTCATTTGTCTTCATCGTCCTCAGCTCTTCACTCTCTCCTTCAAGACCCCTTGTATCTCGTTGAGTTGAGGGAGACATCGGGAATATTATATCTTACATCGGAACCCCTCTTATATTCACTACCGCCCCAGTCTGCGAATTATATGTCTTCGATCCCGCCGTGGCGAAAGTCTTCCATGCGGACCAAGGCCCGGTCAGGCTGGTAGAAGTACAGTAGATGTTATCGTTCGGATCTGTTCTGCCATCAGCGCAGCCCATCTCATATCCCAATATTTTACCCTGCTCCCTCAAGACATCACCAACACCAAGTAGTCAGAAACGAAAAGAGAGGATGATGCCAGAGGAGGAGGATGAAGACAAAAGGAAAGTGAGTACATACCCCAACCGCTCTGATCTGACGCAAACATGAAATACGTATTCCCATTCTTGTATATTGCCGATGCCTCATAGCTGTACAATTCTGGCCAGAGATAGACAGGAGACAGGACGGTGAGGTAATCATCTGAGAGTCTGTCGATTCGGAGGCCATTGACTCGCTTGAACTATCATCAGCATCTGCATCTGCATAGTCGGATACTCTTCAACACGCGGAGCCAACTCACATCTTCAGTAAGTAGATACGCCGATCCGTCCGTATCTATACCTCAACACATTAGCAATCCCCTCCTCATCCTCTCTCCTCAAAATCCCCACAACAGCAATCAGAAAACACACCTTTAAACAAATTTAGATCCCTACTCTGGTACCCAAGCGGCTGCACCGACCCCCCATACGTATAACTCCCACACACCGAATCACTCGTGGCCCATCCAGCCTTCGCCTCCCCATAATTGCTACTGTCGATGTGCATCCACATGACGTATTTCTTCGTCTTGTCGTTGTAGATTACGTGCGGGCGCTCGACGACGCGGTTTGGGCCGAGGTCGCCGGAGGATTGGAGGGTGAGGAGTTTGGAGACAAAGGTCCAGGTTACGAGATCCTGTTTTGGGGAGGGTTGGGTTAGTTTGGTGTGGATGGAGAGGGAGGGATAGGGGAGAGGAGTTTTGAGGAGATGGGTATAGGGAGAGACGGAGACGAACGGGGCTGGAGTAGCAGTTGATGCTTTGGAATGCTGAGCCGTTTAATTTGTTCTCTCCGATGAGGTAGAAGAGATTGTTGACCTCAATGATGCCACCACCATGAGCTTGGAGATGCTGGTTCGTTCCTTTGGCAGTGATCGTTGCGCCGGGGATCTGGTATTGAAGTGTTTCGTCAGCTCAGAATTATCTTTCTACACCAAAGAACAGTAGAGATCTTTCTTGATGGAATTCTGACAGCAAGCGAGGAAAAGGAGGACCATACAATCTGTATACTCGCATCCCCAAATCCCACAAGCAGCGCCAGACAGGCTGCCAATGCAAAAGATATGAAAATCATCCTTCTTCGTTCACCTGCAAGAGAATCCCAATCGATTTTAGAAGGGTAAGTTGATTAAACCGAAGACTTTCAATGTTCGATCAAAGACCAGGATGCTGATCTAATCTTCCACAAAGCCAAAAACATCCAAACACCCATCGAACTTTATATACCCAAACCACCCTCGGATATATTACCCCACAATAACCACACCCACACCACAATTCAAGGTTCACGATATCCCATAGCGCTCCGCACCGCGTGCCTAATACCTACTCCATATTTCCTCTCTGCCGAGTCCAACCTCATCGCAAAAATCCCATAAGACCACCTCGTATCCCCTACACCCCCAGACGAAAATAAGGCTAAACCCCGCTCCCGCCCTTAGAGCCCGGGAGTTGCTGTCATGTGGCTGCTTAAAAAGTGGAGTTATACCCCGAGGGTTCATCCGGTTTCCGAAGAATGAACGCTGAGTAGGTGTCTGTGACATTTTTATGGGTGTCGTGTTGAGGATTAGGAAGGTGGTTTACGAATCAAGTGCTGAGTTTGACGATCGATCCACCTTACCGATGCAACCTTTGCCATGCTTCTATCGATCCCCGCTCATCCCCGTTGGAGGTGGTGTGGATTCAGGTACATAGAAAATCAGATGCACCAATGAAATCAGTGATTGGGCTTGAGCTAAAGTGAGAATCCCGAGACAAACACAACTGAGAGCTTTTGTATTGACATTAACTACCGACCTCATCGCTAGCTGTCGAAATCTCTCCTCAGGAACCCATATTTCTAGCAAAGTCGGCAGCTGTCTCTCGCCTACTGCAAATACACCACCATTGCCTCCGAAGCAAGCACCGTAAAACTCGCCTTCCCACCAACAACATTTACACTCTCAACCACCTCACTACCACCCTCAACACAAGTCCCCTGCGCAAAAGTCTTCCCCCCAAAACTAACTACACCCCCTGTATCGACCCGGGTACTCGCACTAGCAGCCGTCAATCTCCTACCCGTGGCCGTCGCCCCTGTCAACCCATCAAGCGCAAACGTCTGACTGCCCCTCGTCCCACTCCCAGAATAAAAATCTGAATTATATAAAACGAGTTTAATCGGTTTCTTCGCCTCGTCATAGACCGCATAAACGGCATAACTCGTCGTACCAGCATCAACAGCAGAGATGTATTTCCCACCCGCCATCGCCTCCGTGGCAGCGTACGCACCGTAGTACGGCGCTCCCATGCTATATCTCCCCCACCAGCAATAATAGCACAATCCTACAGTCCCGTGGTGGAAATACGTTCTCTTGATCCCGGCATTGGATGCTCGAAGAACGTAGTCCATCGTCCACAGCGCAGCGCCGAAGAGCGGACTGACATCCTTCGCACCACCACCAGAAACAGAGTTCGTCTCTCCAAGCACATATTCCTTACCTGTAGTCGCAGCAGCAGCGAGATCAGCTTTGAAGATGTTGATGTTAGAGGAGATGCCGGCGTGCGACATGAGGCCTGAGACGCTGCCGCCGGGATAGTTGTGGTGCGCGTAATTGTGGACGTAGGATTTGACGGTGGCGTTTTGGGTGGCGATTAGTTCTTCGGCGCCCCATTTGGGGGGTGCTTCGTTGTGGTTTCCGGCTTGGATGAGGTTCTTTGAGTTGAGGGATGTGCCGACGGAGAGGATCCAGTTGTTTTGCGAGGCGGCGTCGGTAGGTGGGTCCCAGGTGCCGGCTTTGAGGGCGATGGGTTGACCGTCTTTTGTATAATCTAGGGTTTGTTAGGTGGCTGTCTTTTGATAGAGGGAACGGAATAGAGGGTGCTCATACATTCTGGTTCGTTTCCAAGCTCGATGGCTAGGAGGTTCTTCATTCTATCCTTGGCCACCTTCGCTGCAGCGATTGTGTTCGCGATATCATCCTTTCCACGATTGAGTCCTACAATCATCAGCAATTGTCCGTTTGATTCTCCACAAAGTCTCACCAACGACCACTGTCCCGGGGTACGTTGCAGCCAAAGACATGAACGAAGGTCCAAATGTCAGGTTGGCTGGCGCATCGGTGGGATTGGCTACAGTGTACACAACGTACGCGGAAGACGAAGCATCATATTTTGCACGATCCCTATTCTCATCAGCACTCTAATTACTCCGAATGGGATGTGAGCATACTGTGTCGTTCCTCCGATTCGAATCGGTGGCCATGTTCCTGTCACTGTCTCGAAGTTCTTGAGGCATTGATTCGTCGCGGTGACGTTCGTGAAATATGACGGGAAAGCGAAGAATTCGAAACTGGGTTCAGATCAATTTCATATCTTCCATAGTTTTGGAAATAGAACTCACGATACTCCGACAGGCGCAGGATCAAGCGTTGCTGCTCCAGATGGTGCAGATGCTGGTATTGTATAATTGACCGTGGCACCTTGAGCCAATACCGGCAACAGAAGCCAAACGACTTGTTTGAAAGACAGAAACATCATGAAAAGGATTGAGTGACTTCAGAGAATAAAACACAACGAAACGATCAAGAACCTGGGAATATAATATATCTGCTTCCGCCTATTACCATTCTCCCGGCTCCGCGACCTCGATCATATTAGCATCATCACATGTGTCACGCCTACCAGCCCATCACCAAGTCTCGGCGATTCTTTGAACCGAAACTCTGCACTCTCTTTGAGTTTCCGTCCACTCATTCGTGGAATGTTTCCCTGGCTCCGGAACCCTTCCTGCACGTAACCTTCGTATGCATCCAGAAATGCGGAGGAGGAGAGAATGAGGGGTAGCGACTAAATACGTGACCCTTGCAGACTTCTTCTTAAGCCGGTGATGATGGTCAGGCACGCGGGACACCTTATTGGTGCTGTTATATCGTGAGCCGATGCATCTCGATTTCCCCAGAAAAGACGGTTGCTCGGCATCACGGCAGTTGATTGATGTCGGGGATCCCGGGGATGCTTGAATCATGGTTCAAGACGCGATGTAAAGCTTCGGAAAGCTTCCTCTTTTGAAGACCTCCGTACGAACACACATCACCAGACTTCAATCGGCACCGAGAATGATTTCAATGCCGTACTCGTATCAGTACCTTATTGCTGATGTGAAGACAGGATGAGCCCAGCCTAACGCCGCAGAGGCTTGCTGATGTGTTCGGTACGAGAAAAGCCACCCGAATTTCACGTCAAACTCCCAGAGCACGTGCCACATCCTAAAACGTGATACTCAGCGGCACCAACAACCCCCCGAATAGCAACGATTATCGTACCGTGCCTTGCCCTTCAGTGGGCCTCACGCCCCCTAAGTACTGCATTGTCAGGCTCTTTCTCCAACAGGATCTCATCTGCGACCCCGAATCTCTTTCCCATCTCAGCATTCCTTTGAGGCTCAGCACCCCTTCCACAGCCTTACTCAGCCAGCGCAGCCACCAACCACGGCCGAAGGAGTGGTGGATACCAACCAACATCGTGATGATGCGACTGTATATGTATCACGTACCGCGCCGGCGATTTAGAAGGCAATTTATTCCCAATCGAATTATCGGACTTTTGCTGCGTTGAAACAGACCGCTTGCTCCTTGCACTTTCTCCACAATTTGCTCGTCCGCACCAAAAAAACATCGATAGATTGTTTACTACCGGTAGCTAGACGAGACGAAGATGGCGGAATTATCGAGAGAAGATCCAAATACACTACAGCCTTTCCACCCGTCGAATCCCTTCGCAGACGTAAGTGCGCACTCATCATATATCACAAGTTCCAAAAGACTAATAGATTACCTAGTATCCCACAACCCCACCACCAGCCTACAACTTCCACATCCGCGACCCCGAAGCTGGTCTCCCACCATGCTTCCAATCACAACACAACTACCCACATAACGCACCTATCACGCCTCTCAAGACAGTAGCAACAAACATCACTTATCGCTCCTCCTCAAATCTGATAAATTACCCTCGCAATACTTCGACGAATAAGTATTACAACCAGAAAAAGTACAACAGGAGGAGAATCATCTGTTTCTGTATGGCGACGGTTGTGATAATCATCATTCCGCTGGTGGTTTTTGGAACGGTTTTTCATTGGGGGAGGGGGAACAGTTTCTGTGTGAGGTGGAGCGATGGGAGTACGAGTGGGGACTGTGATGGGAATTGATTGCGGACTCTGGGCTGGAAGGTACTTGGTTTTGGAGTGCGGATATATTGAACGAGCATAGCGATGGAGTTCATGATTTGGGAGAGAGGTATTCTGTTGGCGCAATGGGCATAGATGGATAAGGGATCCATGTAATATTTGATGTATATATTAATTCCATGCATAGCGATGGAGCATGTTAACTTGGCGGAGGATATACCAGTACACTTCAATACCAGAATACATATCTAGTGGTCTCATTCAAAGAACGCCATCACACCAAAACCACCAAATCAAACAAATGTGGTAGCTTTCACTGTACCTTCGCTAAGCGAGCCGCCCCAAAAAGGGGTCGAGGCGACGGCCAGACTCGAAACTCCAACGCTGACTTCAAACTTTTACGAGCCGCCTCCACCGAAAACCAACAGCTCAATCATGATTATCATACACAGGATGCGGCGCAAAGTTATGCGATCCATCCTACTGGGAAACCATAAGCCTATGATTCGTTGATCAGTGTTGAGAAGTGGTGAATCAAGAGATATACATGTTTGTTACTCCTTTGTGTGTCAGCCCCGAATCTGCGGCCAACCAGCCTGAGATACTAAGGTAAAAGGATATATCTGGGTAGGCTGAAAGAATACAAGTAAAGATTCATATCCACATGAATGACCATTGACTTAGACTGCTTTCTCCATCTTGGACGGTTCGGTCATTGTTTGTTGTCGATTGCTGAAAACCCCCGATTGCAGGCCAGCATCATCACTTGCGTTTAACTTGCGGCTCATCTTTACTTCTGCTGAAGAGAAGGCGGGATCTGTAGGCGTCCTTGAAGGATTGATCCGAGATCATTAGGCTCTCGAGATTATTCGGTCAGCGCTTCAGAGAGGAAATACGCCGCCATGGTCGACCCCTTCCCAGCACGCCCCGCCGTCGCAAAGGTAAAGAAGCACACCATCTAACAATCCCCCGGCTTTTTCGCAATCACAGAATACTCACGAGGCTCTAGGTAGCAGGCTACATCCCTCTCATACCTCCTCCATCCACCCTCATCGCCATCAACCCACCGCCCTACACCGGCCATTCCCAATCTCACAACGCATCCCGCTCCTACGACCCAGAACACGCAGCCGGCGATCCAGTCATCGCCAACAAACCGATACAATACTCGGGAAACCCCTTCGCTCATCGTCCACTAGCCTCGCAATACGTTCAAAGATGTGATGGACATCATTTAGAAGAGCGGCCAAGCATCACGCGAACCATTCTGGCGTGTATCAGTATTCTTGTTTCTGTATCTCTCATTATCACGTTGATACTTAGGATCAATAGGGATAACAATAATTAAGGCTCGATTCGCTGAACAGACATTCATTTTTGCTTTCGTTGTGTTGTTGTGACATTTGCTATCCGCCATGATCAGCTTCGAGAGCCCGCTTCGATTGCGTTCAAGTACAGATTTGTATAGAATTTTTTCTGAATACATTTGATTAGAGAACAGGGATAACTGCATGTCGATTGCTATTTTCGATACATAGGTACCTGAAATAGTCGTGACTTTACTCGTTAGCTTCATGAAACGGTCAACTTGTCCGCGTGATACAGAGCATGCAGTCAGCAGCTGTGTGCCCCGGATTACAGTTCATCTAAACGAACAACCACGCACAATTAACTTTATCTTCTGTGAACCATAGAAGTGTACGACATGCTCTCATAGTCAAACCCTGATCCAGCCTCATCAATCCCAAAGCAAATCAAGCCTCCCGAGAACCAACTATCAGGCGTCTCCGTTCTCAAAATAACAGCCGCCCACCAGCCGCCTGTCCACCCCTCGGTACCCGAGAGCATTGTTGCTGGAAACCACAGCATCCGAACAGGGTACCGTCCCCAGGATTCAGGCTCCGCCACCCAACACACGGCGCGCATCGACCCCTACAGCGGCCCGCTCAAACACCAATCTAAAATCTAAATCTGCCTACAGTGCTGCATGTGCGTACAACAATAAATGTCAGCACAGTGATTTCACGACAGGGGCATGTTTGCTCTGATTGTATATACAAGAAAGTGGATCCTGCCTCGAGATGATTGAGAGGCGGTTGAAATACTTTTTTCAGACCCGGAATCTGCTTTCTTGAGAAAGGGAACTTTGTTTCTTTACAACCGCACTGCCTGTAAGGTCAACTCGCTCGCTTGTCAGCACCATTTATCCACACATTAAAGCCTGGAAGAGAAACAGCTACGAGCTACCGTCTAACACTCTATACTTCGAAACTTATTAGCCGGGAGCCGAACGTACTGCACTCTTACGGCGCATCGCTAAATCCTGAGAAGCCGTTCATTTTTCTTCTCTTTCTTGTATTTCTTTGGTTGGACTTTTGGTCTGGGCTCGAGTATTCAATGGCAGACTCGAGATCAGATGGCCCTCTTGTAAGTCAGATCAAACTTGCTCAATATTCCCCAGCTGTCACTGTCGATTTTTCATTTCTAATCGAAACTTGGTGGGTGCAAATTATCCTACTGGAGACATTATTAACACGCTCTCCAGCTTCCTCTCTACAAACTCTCCTCCTCCTCATCCTCTCACACACATTCTCGACCAGACACACCAAGTTCCTCCCTCCCGCCACCACCCTACACACCCTCACTCTCTCCAAGTATCGACCTCGATCTCCAACCTCACTCCAATCCAAAATCCACCAATATAACAAGCTCAGAATCAGAACGATGTCGAAACAACAGACGCAAAGCACTGATTTGCATCTTCCTGGCTGTCATGCTCCTAATAGTGGTACCAGCGGTGGTTTTCAGTGTCATTGTTTCGAAGGCGAGGAAGAAAGAAGGGTGTGTGGGGAATGATGGGGAGATGCTTGGGGGAGGGGCGGTATGCGAATGAACAGGGAACAAGTGAAGAGGACTTGTAAAGTTGCGGGCTCTGGATGGAATGGGATAATGCATGGGATGGCGTTCATGGTTGCACTTTGAGGTTGTGCATATTCTGGGATTGGGCCAGGAATGGACTTTGAACTGCAGTATAAGTGATGCTGGTTTCCTCATCTGGGACCGGCTGCGGGTGGCAACATGTTGACGGGAAGTTGCGAAGAACCGTACATACATGGCATGAGATAGTAAGGCGTACTGACAGAGCAAGAGAAAATATTGAACGCTTTGCCTTTGGACCCTTTTGAAACCTCAAATATGAGCTTGGTTGTTCATTTTACAAGATTTGCTGGCCCGATGGTCCAAGCAGATCAGTACACGGTAATAAGGTCCAAGGAGCTAGGCTCTGAGACATGGCAGGATTTTTTGAGAAACATCAACAGAAACCAACAGCTGTGCCTCTGCAACGTTGTATCTAAATCCTGTGAGAGCCACGAGCACTCACAAGGGTGAGGTTGCCGCCTGATTCTTGACAAGGCAGATCATCACATTCAAACGCGAAACAATTACGACTCAGCCAGTCCATTTCCCTCGAAACATTCTCCTTTGCACACTCTTTAGGTTCCTACGAAGTATTCTGCCAAGTGTCAGCTCTTCTCGTCGGGTACCGGCCAACTGAATGCCCTCAATGACAGCCCGGAATAGTCTAGACGACGCACTACCGCAGGAACTGCCTCGCTCAAAAGCGACAGGTAGAATGAAGTCTCAGAGGAGGATACTGGTTGCCGCTTATACTATGCAAGGATTCTTGAGCTTCTTGTTGGCGCCGGTGAGGAAACAATCAACTGGATCGACTCACTTGTATTAAGAGTCTATGCGGGTGAGACCAGTTGCGGGGCCGCAGCTTTCTCGGGGCTCGCTGTGGGATATCCGTTCGATGAATAATACCAAGACACATCAGGAAGTTTCATCTTCAGCTGATATCTTCAATGTCTTGGTCCGAGTAATAAGGAACATTGGATCTCTTTCTTCTGGCGGTTTCATAACTTATCAAATGGCGAAGAAGCCGTTGGCGCCAGAGAAATGCATGTGTGGTATAAAGTATCAACGTACTATTTGTTGACACAAATGTATGTATTCTAGGTATCCGAGATCGCAATCTAGCGATACGACATGAATTTTGGGAATCGAAGTGCTGTCAAATGATAACTGTGGGGGCTTGAGATACCCAGAGAAGTTCTATGCGAGATGCAGTGGTAATGATATTAGAGGTGTGTGGAATCCAAACACTATTTCGATCAGATCTGAACTCGGTGTGAGCCTTCGCTTCTGTTTTTGAAGGTGTCAATCTATGTATGAAGGATCTTGAAGCGAGGTGTGGATGCCCATAAGTCCGAAACGTGCAGAGTTGCAATGTGATCGAATCTAGATCATATACCAATGTGATCATTATTTGGTACAAGCGCTGTGTACCTTCTGAGGTTCTGGGAAGCATGTGAACATGTGCTTCAACTAAATCGATACTTCATATACGAGATCAAATGGGTAAACAGGGACAGAGTACCTAAATATGTTGATGATCAACCGTCTTTCGCTATTTACCTCCCCTTCTGACTGCATAGCAGGATTGTCACCCACCCTCACAAAGTTCAAAAGGAATCCCGACTCATCCGGAGCAAGGCTGTAAAGGACTAGGCATACAAGGTGTGCTCGTTGACCGTAACAGAATGAGCTCTACCAATCAAAGGAAGCTTCCGAGAGCCTCTCCTCGTGGGGACATGTGAGAGATTCCGAGAACCGAAATCCCTAATTCCCAAACAAAACAATAGCAAATCAAAACATGCATATGGCTTGGGAATCTCAAAGGACGTGCACTGCGTCTAAAATCACATGGAATAAATTCAGATCAAGGTCAAAGGAAGGTCAAAAATCCCATCAAAAAGCACTATTAACCCGGGATAAAGTTTGATATCGTCCAGGTAGGATGCAAGATGGAGAGATGCGCTGTCAGGGGCACACGGTTCCGGCGATCCTCGCTTAACTTTAGCGTCCATCCCACGCTAAAGCGCCTATAAAAAGACGCTGTCCAGCCACTCACCGTCCCATCTACACAGCCCCCCAAAATAGCCGCAGCCTGCCACCGCATCTTCACCCACCCGAGATTCTCATCATGGGCAAGCAAGGAAACAAGCTCCCAAATAGCCGCCGTCGGATCCCCCACTTCGCTCTATACCATCTAAACATTAACCATAGTGATTTGGCTTCCGGGATCTCTCGGCTGCTGCGCTGCGCGTCATCCCTCGAGATTGCTTGCTGGCCTCCTGCAGGTATTTATGGCAGCATGCAGGGTCAAGCACTATGTTTTTGTTCTTGGCGGACGAATTGAGGCTCGATGAAGCTGAATGCGGAGGCGGGTGAGCGAATCAGGATAACCCTTCCGGGCACAAGGATCGATAGGGCAGGTAAGCTTAGTCAAATGCTTGTGGAACACATTCCAAATGATCTGGAAGCATTTTTGACCAGTCCTTTCGTGTGTCCTTTGTCTTTGTACTATTCATGTCTTCGGTTGCCGGAAGAGTGGGGCGTTGCTGAGGTTTCTTTCGTTTCTTTGTTCTGGAAATCCGTGCTGTGCTATTCATGTCTTCGGCTACAGCACCAGAGAATGAGTGCGTCCCTCAGTATTGTTGTGTATTTTCGGAATCATGGTACATCCGAGGATATTGAACTGCATCTAAGTCAATATGCCAGCCTCGTCTCCATTCTACTCTCCATGTCTGCTTGAGGACTTCAAGATACATAAGCTCGAAGATATCCGGTGTAGTTTCCTTTCATCATCCTCATCTCATCTCATCACAATCATCTTCTACGGAGCTCTCTTCTCTTTCTTATCTCAGATTTCCTCTGTCATAGATTTCCTACAGTCACAGCACCTTCCTTCATTTCGTCTTAGCAGCTTGTCGCCTTTCATATCTCATATCTCATATCTTGACATCGATCCCAGCCTCATACAGTAAGCTCTCTACTCCCACTCTACTTATTCTCCTTCTGACGTTAGACTAGAAATGGTTTCATTCTCTCGCGTTGCTCTCGCGGTTGCATTCATCCTTCCAGCCATCCTCGCAGCTCCCCTTCCTATTGCCGAGCCTGGAAACCGCCTCGGCATCGGTGGAACCTCAACTTTCGTCCCTATCAGACACAACAAGCGCGAGCCTACACCAGAGGCCGACCCTGGGAACAGACTCGGTATCGGCGGCACCTCAACCTTTGTTCCTATCAGACACAACAAGCGTGATGCAGAGGCCGAGTCAGAAGCTGAGGCTATCATCGAAGCCCGCGAGCCAGGTAACCGTCTCGGCATAGGTGGTACTTCAACATTCAGACCGATCCGCCACAACAAACGCGAATCCGAAGCGGATGCTGAAGCCGAAGCTTCCCCAGAACCAGAAGCCGAAGCTGAAGCCATCGTTGAGACGCGTGACCCTGCAAACAGACTCGGCATTGGTGGTACGTCGACATTTAGACCAATTCGCCATAATAAGCGTGAGCCTGAAGCGGAAGCGATTGTTGAGACGCGCGACCCTGCAAACAGACTCGGTATCGGCGGGGTGTCGACCTTCAAGCCGACCAGACACCACAAGCGTGAAGCTGAGGCCGATGCTGAGGTCGAGATCGAGCATTGACTATCCGATGATGTACATATCTGAGCAACTGAGAGCTAGACTACGGTCTATGGGCTTATGGACCTTTTGGATTGGGGTTCTCATTTCTTGATGGTTTCATGATTTTGCTTTCACCGTTTTCTTTCTTCACTTCTTTTGGCTGAGCATGGGAACAATTATACAGAGAGCGGACTCAAAGGGATGGTCGAAAGCTATCGATCACGATATGGGGATGACATGGAAGCATCCAGGGCCTGGGAATTAAAGACGGATCTCCCGTGTTGGACATGACTGTTATGATGGGATGGAATTTTGGAAAGAACTTGATCTACCCTAACTTTTTGGACATTCAATTTAATATTTACTCCTTCCATGATATAGCTCTATCTGTGATTTGCAGTGAGAATTGAGTTTCTGGCCTTGTTTTCAGATATCTGATAACACGAGATGCCCTAACGATCCACTCCGCACACATGTACCCCGCCTACAAAACGCTAAGCGAGCAACCTCCTCCCCTCCTACCTAGGATCATCATATCTCGCTACAGACTCAAAAGTTTTGCGACAAACAAAAAATTCGGAAACAAAAAGCTGCAAAAAGAAGAAGAAAAAATTGAAAATTCCCTCAGGCGCGAGTCGAACCTGTACAGCTGTTAGCAGCCGTCTGAGAGAAAACACACACCACATCTGTTGAACACAGATAGATGTACACCACCAAGAATGGAAGCACTTACGCGCGACATTCGGATGAAACTGAATAACCATTACAGTCCGACGCCATAAACCAACTAGACGACCGAGGGTGTGTACCTGATGAGATGTCAGCAGAACATACTATTTGGTTAGATAGAGGGGTTAGTGGAGAGGGATTTTTGAGGGAGGGGCTGCGGAGTGGGTGAGGTGAATTTAGCGAGCACCCCTCGGTGGTAGGAGAGCCGCTGTTTGTTTATGATGGCAATGTGTGCACTTGCACTTAATATTTATATAAAGAAAAATATGTGCTAGATAGATGTGCATAGAGAAGAGATTCATTCATTCCATTTTACAATGAAAAACGTATAAACTATCCAACCACAAGCGCCCAATGGCAAATAAAACTCGCAAGCCATGCCCAAAATCCAAACAATATCTTCCAATACAAACAACCAAACGTCCAGACAGTTGTGCATCGCTTTGTCAATTTATTAGATGTTCCATCTCATCAATCTTCCAGTCAAGATTCCCTCTTTCTCCTGCTACCAGCTCTTCTCATCCTCTCCTCTCGTCTACCCAGCAACAACTTCCTCTCTCCCATTGTCCACCTTGTCACTCCCACTCTCCTTCCCCTTCCCTCTCCTAAATAACCGTGCTAGTCAAACCGCAATTGGCTGCGGCGCCGCATGCGAAGCAACAGGGATATCAATCGTCTGCTCCGTAACAGGGTTTTCAGTCGCAGCAGTAGTGTGCTCCTCTTCCTTCTTGACTGGCTCCTCTTCCTGCGCCGGCTTCAGGATTGAAGTTGGTTCTTCGACGATCGTTGGCTCAGTCGCTTCAGCAGTTGCTGGCTCGGGGGTTGAGATTGTTTCGGTAGCGGGTGCGAATGTCACGTGTTCAGCGGACGAAGTGGCGGAGGTTTCTTCGGCCTGCGAGGGTTAGCTGATGACGGGAAGGAGGTCGAATGGTATTCTTACTGCTGGTGCGGAAGTTTCTTCAGCAGGAGCTGGTGTCTCCTCGACTTGTGGGGTTACTTCAACTGGTGCCTGCTCCACAGGAGCCAGCTCCTCGATCTATTTTGCCATCAGTATATTTCTCCTCAAGCAAAATATGCTTGAAAGGTTTCAGACTGACCACAGGCAAAGTCTCAGTAGCCTCAGCCTCGACAGGTTTCGACTCCTCGACCTAAGTTGACAATCAGTCCCCACATCACTCACAAGGTATGATTCGATTCTCGATACCAGCAGTCCAAAGGAGACATATGCATGACTTACCGGCGTCTCCTTAACCTCCCCCTCTTTCACCTCTTTCACCTCTTCCTTGGTCTCTTCAGGTTGGACGAACGGAGGCTCAATCTCGATCGCAGCCGGTGTCTCGATATCGGTCACTGGAGCTGGAGTTGGGAACTCGTCGGCCGGTGCGAAAGTTTCTTCCTGGGCTTGTTCGGCTGGAGCAGGAGTTTCCTCAGCAACAGCGGTTGTCTCTTCAGTAGTTGAAGTTGGCTCCTCGACGTGGGCGGCTATGCTCTCCTCGACTGGATTAGACTCGGAGACTTCTTTTGGCTCTTCGGTCTGCGATGGGTTAGTATCGCGATTTTAGCGAGGGTCAGAAATACATACTAAAGTCTTGCTAACTTGAGACTCTGCCTCAGTGGCCTTCTCCTCAACAGGTGCTACCTCTTCGGTCTTCTCCTCGGCCTTCTCTTCGCTCTTGCTCTCCTCCTCAACGACAGGAGCTGCCTCCTCGTTCTTCGTCTCCTCGGCCAAAGTCGGCTCCTCAACAACAGGCGCGATTTCTCCACTCTTCTCCTCCTTAATTTCCTCTTCCTTGATTTCCTCGACCGGCGTGCTCTCAATGATTGCCTCCTCCTTCACACCATCCAAGATGACGGCTTGTGGCGCATCAGGAACAGCTGGTGGGCTCAAAGCAGCCTCACGCTCCACCAGTATCGCTTCTCTGGCGTCGAGAGCAGCTTCACGGGCATCGAGGGCTTGAGCGCGGAGGTTGAGCTGTAGGGTGTCAGTACGATTCAGATGATTTCGATGGGGGATTGCTGAGAAGGAAGCTGGAATGAGGAGGGGAATGTCTTACAGCAGCTTCGCGATCAGCGAACGACTCAGCGGAGGGAATTTGTGTCTCAGTAGTGTCGGCCATTTCGATCAGTTAAGATGAAACGTGCTGCGTTGTCTCGACTAGTATACCGAGTTTCAAAGAGTTGAATAAGTAAGAACTTCAAGAGTGGGGACTGGGTATGTGTATTTAAATGTAAAAAGCACGAAGCTTGCCTCTCCGAAAGGTGCTGCGAGGGGAAGAGAGGATATATAGGTCTCCAAAAAAGTCACTAACGAGCGGTGAACTTCGAGTATCTTCATGGACTCTCACCCTGGTAAGACATGGTATCTAGTGTCCGAATTGCAGACTTGGAGCTTGGAATGGTCTGTATGGTTTGTTCCCCCACGGACGCGCACATCGCGTCACCTAGAAGGGCCTTGACTCGTTCGCACGACAGAAGGGCAAGAAGTGACTCTTGCCTCCCATGCTTCCCAAAACAGCACGTGGTCCGTACAACACTCCCCCATTTGAACATTTCCAACTGATGTCTCTCTTCACCCACGCTTTGGGTACTAGTGCATGATATCTGCCTTTCCTCCCACTCTCCTTCTCCAATACCAAACTCCGTTACATTCAATTCGACAATTACCCACGTCCAAAGATTTCCTTCCGGCGATGATTCTCGGACATGATATCAAAACCAGCTACGCGCATACATGTCTCTACGAATTGCCCAATAGCACTAGCTCCCACTAGAAGCTACTGCGTGATCTGTGCAGTCGAGCGCATCAGATACATGCGGGGGACGGTGAACAGAGCTCTTTGCATGGGTGTGGCGTGCAGGAACTCCTGCGAGGTGCGGTGAGTGTGAAGCTAGCTGAGACATAGTACGGACCGTACATCCAATACTTACACGATTGACCCCCGTTGTCTCGCCGACGCGTGTCCTCGTGCTTTGCTGAAGATTTAATAACTATGTCAATCAATACAGAGAAAGTAGATAGTTGGTATCCCTAGAATCCCAAGACCTTGAAATATTTCTTCCCCGCACTTACATCGAGTCTGATGGCTTCTATTAGGCTTCCCAGATGACTTGAAGACAGACAAAACCATAATTCCCCGATCTCGGCCTCATCCCAAGTACGCGGTCCTTTTACCCCTCCAGTGCAAGCTGCGCCGAAGACTTCTTCGTGCAGCTATTCGTGCACGCCCATCACGGTGCAGGCAGCACATTAACAGAAAAACATCACGAGGGTAGAATTCACGTACCCTTCATGCAGGGCGCGGTATGCACATATCAAATACTTGGGTAACGTGGCACGCGTGGGGTGCCAATCCCAGACAGCGCAAGTGCGGGGTACTGTACTTGTTCCCATTATTTTCGCCTCGCTTACACGACTCAGGGATGAGAGATCTGCGAATGGTCGGTGAGAGGTTACTTGGGTGTAAAGAGTGGAGAGAGAAAAATGAAAAATACATGGGGGATTTGCGAGGCTGAACGATTGTATTGGACGGGAATTGTGCGTGATGGTTTTATTGGAGCTTGATTGGCAATGTAGATAAAGTTGAAGGGGTGGGTGCGGTCAAGTGAGCATGCAAGACAATGTGAATGCACTTGACTCGAATTGTGCTTCGCCACCGAAATTTCAAAGCAGTACAGTACATCAAATCAACGCTCCATACAGTAGACAGAGACAAGCTGTGGCTTGCAGTGGGAAAATACGGCTAAAGCGCAACACAGCAGCTGTCATCACGACGAATTTCATGCTTCTGCAACTAACGGCTGTCAGTCTGTGCTGCTATGATTTCAGCCACTTGACCTTCTTACAGTAGTACGGCGCCACCAAGGCATGAAAGCATACGAGGTCTCGATGAGATGTGGCTTGGCGTGAACGTGGTCTGAGATTCCCGAGAAACCTCAAGGGTCTTCCTAGATGTACTCCACAAACGGCAATGCCACTTCTTTCTTGACGATCTCAAGGGCCTGGATGACCTTCTCGTCTTCATACCTACAAGGCGTCAGTTCACCGCCGGCTACGTTCATAATAATGAGGCGAACACATACCGTCTGCCAACAAACTGTAAGCTGATAGGGGCATCCTTGTAGCCCTCAGCGCCGAACTTCTCCCATAGATCCCAGTTATATCTATCTTTTTCATTTCGGGGCTCATACTTGACCTTTTCACCGTCTTTCTCAACATCGACTTTGTCAACGGGAAAGATCAGAGCTGGATAGTCAAGTAGATTCCACTGACTCGTGTATCCCCACCACTTCGCGGTGTCAATTTTTGGAGCTGCTGATGGACCAACTGGACTTAATATGACGTCGACAGTACCCTCGAATTCTCCATTTGGTCCTACAGACGTGGCAGTCTCGTTCCAAACCGCGTTATAGTCGGCTCGGTACTTATCTCGTCGCTTTGTCGCTGTCCACATCGATGCGATGGTGTGGTGCTCCATGTGAGGATTATCGTGGATAATATGCCTTGTTAGAGGTCGCAACGGTTCTGAGGAAGCATCTGTAGCAGCCTTTTCTTCTCCACCGCCGTCGCAGAAGTAGAGGCTTGCCTAGAAATTGTTAAGTACGCTTTTGTTGCACGAACATGAGACCTACAATAATTTCCCAAGCTATGTCATGCTGGAAAGGTTTCCACTCAACGACATCTACGTTTCCACTCGTCTTCAGCTTCTCAACCACCTGTTTCAGAGCTCTTGTCACAGGCGGATGTGGCTTCACGACACCGTCGTCCCAAAGCACAGCGACCTTTAGTTTCCTGCCTTTAAAGAAGTCTTCCGACTTCCAGGGAAATGGCAGAAGCGACGGCTCCTTCGACCAGGGCTTATTGTCAATCAGAGTTTTAATAAATAGCTTGCAGCCTTTCAGACTCGTTGAGAGCGGTCCAACGGCAGGAACGATGTGTTCAGCTCCAAGCATAGTCGCAGACATTCCGCCCATGGGAAGTCTACCGGAGGTTGGTTTCATCCCATAGACGCCTGTACTGACATTAGTCGAAAATCCGAGGTACCAGAATGATTAGGACAAACCATTGTTAGCAGCAGGACTGCGGATTGACCCTCCAATATCCGTTCCGATACCCAGACAACTCCCTCGAAAACCGAGCAGAGCTCCCTCCCCTCCCGACGATCCACCACTCGTCAAAGTCGAATTGAACGGATTCGTGGTAACGCTATTTCCCATCAGCATTTCCAACCGCAATGGCAAACCCTCATAACCCACCCATATAGATTACTACTCGTCTCCAGATGCATCAAACTCTGCGGCTGCGTAGTCCTCGCATAAAACACCGCACCAGCCCTCCACAATATCTGCAGAATATGCGCATCCTCTTCTGCCACAGTGCCAACCCACGCCACAAATCCAGCATTCAAATCCAGCCCTTTCATGCCAACATGTTCCTTCACACTGATTGGTATACCATGCAGAGGACCAATGGGCTTCTTGTGGTCGGCAAGGTATCTATCGAGGAAAGCTGCGCGGTCAAGGGCTCGTTGGGGGAGAAGTTCCGTAATACAATTCGTCTGCGGATGGTTAGCTAGTAGTTACTGGTCGAGGAACTAGGACATACAGCTTTCTGCGCAAGTGCGGCTCGGCGTAAGAATGCTTTGATGACTATCGTAGAACTGATCTCTCCATTTGCAAGCTGCACAACGAGATCTTCGACATAGCTCTCTGTGATCTTGATCTCTTCTGCCGTGAGGTACTTCTTTGCCAGCGGGATAGTGTTAAGTGGGGTATCGGTGATCTCTGGTAGAGGAGGCGCAATGGCTGCAATTGTTGCATCTCGGTGTTTCTGTCTGTCTGCTGCTACTTCCTGCCATGTAGCGCCAGATGCTGTGGTCACTGTTGTGGCCATTGTGACTTGTTAGCTAGTCAGGATGATTCAATTGACGATACCGAGGAAGGGAAATGGGATATTGATCAGGATATATTGAGTGCTATGTACATGATTAAGTAGAAGAGCAGACCCAGCTGCCAGAGTGGGATAGGAGAGGGGAATGGTGCACAACGCGGGGTTGATGATAAGAGGCTTGACGGACTCGGACTGTTGTTATCTTCAGGATGTGAAGAGCGGAATTGAAGCCATGGACCCCTTGGCACTAAAGTTCATTGGGCAGGTACATGCGAGTGTCACGTGGGCACTGTCCCTCGTCGATATTGCCCTTCATTCCGGACATTCCGAGCCATTGTGGTGATCTACATCGCTGGAACCAGGTATCTTCATGTTTGAGAACAACGTGCCTTGGGCGCGGGCTAGTATCGCTTCGTGCCTGAGTGAAGATGCTCAATTCATACCAATGCAGTCTCGCAACGACCGAAAGTGCGAAATCCCGGAGATTAACAAGAGAATCAAATAGCATACTAAGTCGGATTTCACTTCTCAATCTGGATTTCTAAGAAGTCCTTGACAGCATGCTCGGAGTCAGACAGTCGGATGTTCTGACTTTAAGCGAAGTCAACAAAGACGACCGAGCCGATCTTCAGCCACATTGGAGTGATGTGACACTCTTGTGCTTATGGCTGACTTCTGAAATAGCTCAACGTCAAACTCTGGCTTTGATTTTGATATAGCAGTCTGGTTGTATTTGTTGGAAACCTCCCGGAATCTGCACATAGTTTTGATAAATTTCGATAGATGTAAAGTTCATTCTAAAGAAGCTATCGTGACAATAGGAAGGTCATGGAAAGCCCAAATGAACATCATGAATTCCCGAATTCAAAAAAATATGGAAGAGAAAGAATCCAATCTACCATTCTCGAGTTAAAAGCGTCAGGTCCATCGAAGGCAACCTAGCCACGGCAAAGCATCATTCAAACATGATATCCACCAGCTTGCTCTCATCTTCTGGCCACTTCTCGCCATCCATAATCCCGTGCACATATGCTTGCCCTATTAGTCGATACCTCACACCGATCCTTCGAGCAATCAATGGCCTCGTGACACCTGCAACAAGAAGCACTTCATCGCCAGCCTCAACTCCTGGCATCCCTTGACCGAAGTACTTATTGCCAGTAGTGAAAAAAAACGATTTTCTTGAGTACAGTCTCTTACAAAGGACTGAATTGTCATTGCATCCTTGCTTCTCTCAAGGCTTCTCTGCACATGTTCTGCCTTTTTTGCTGTGGTGATCTCCGCATCCTCCTGCTCAATGTCCTTGAAAAATCCTTCTTTATATTTCTGACTGAATGAAGACAACGCATCAGCAATCTTCTCATTCAGGGGGGCCGAGTCCATCCGATGTGAGAGCAGCCAGTGGGAAAAGCCGTTTTGAACGTCGAAGTTGGGCCATATTAGCGGCGTACTCAAGCTTCGATATTGATTAAGGATCAGCGTACGAGCAAAAGCCTGCAACAGGTGCTCTCCGGTGGGGTATGGCGAGAGCTTAAAGGCTACTTCCATCCATGATTCGATGACTTTGTAGATTGCACTGTCTCTAAGATAACGATGCTGTCCACCTTCATCCAATGTTATTTCCTTGGCTGATACTTTCCAGGTCTGTTCATCTGAGTGCATGTCAGGAGCGCAGTACAGCAAGACCTCGATGGCAATACCCCTGACGGACAATCTGCTTTGACTTTGCTGCAGCTTCTCATCGCCGCCACAGAAATGGAACGAAACGTGGCTTCTTCCACTAGACTGGAAAGACAAATCCTCTTGTACTTGTACAGTATCACGAAGCCCATCATATACATATGATGACCAATCCGGGACCCACGAAGGAAGGTGCATATTCGTATCCGTACTTGAGCACTGCAAAAGTACAGTCAACGAATTGTCACCCTCTATTGCAACTTTAGTTGCTTCTTGCAAGACCCAAACCAATACTAGTCGTCCATTTCGGTGAGACTGCTCGACCTGCAGCATCACAACCACAAATCATGGACGAAAAGGTTCGACCTAGCTCTTGGGTATTAACACCGATAACGAGAGTTGAAAGAAAGATATCGCGCAATGCTAAATCAAATCAGAAGAAGAATGGCCGATAACAGAATTTACGTGGGGTACGCCAAGATCTGAATTGGTGAAGTCAATAGCAAGGACTGCATTTTATTCATTCCTCTCTTCTCATTCAGTCCCAAGACAATTTCCCATCATTTCCTTCCTTTCCAAACTCCGAACACCATGCTCTTTTCGCACAAAACCCAGGGTATCAATAGCAATGAATTCGCAAACTCGCACTCAGCTCGGCCGACCCCAATTGAACGCCGTCCCCACTGCCGCGATTGTGAGACAGATCAACAGCATCGCAACAACCCACTTCACCAATTCCTCAGTCTGCTCCGCAGGCGTTCCATCCATATCAAATTGCCGCATCAGTCTATCCATCTCCTGCTCATTCTGGCGGTATAGCTCATTGTAGGAGGGCGGTGGAGGTTGTGTTGTATTATTCTCGTTTATCGTCACGACGTATGGCTCGTCACGGTAGTCGGCTTGTGGTATTGACTGTTCTGGGGTATTCGGACACTCGTAAACTGGGAGAGGTAGAGATACTCGTTGATGCGATCGTAGGTAGTCATACATAGGCTCATATCCCGGTGGCTGGGACGGTGAATGCTCGTCTTCTGCGGGGTCATCGCGGTAGGGTATCTGGGTAGAAATAGACAGCTGCGGAGTCTGGACAAGGTCGTTCATAGGAAGAGATTGTGGAAGAGGAGGTAAGGTCTGCAAAAGTCGAGCATGAGATATTGAGGGATCGCGATGATGTTGTTGCGGCATTGTTCTTTCCTTTCCTCTCACTCCTTTTCAGCCTCGCCAGCCTCGCGAATTTCGGGCCGCTCCTTCGTCTGAGCTCGGCAAATCTCCCAACCAAAACAAACAGCTTCAATGGCAAGTACGATTGAAGATATACTCCGGGCGAAGATGAGGGCGGGAGAGTCTAATTTTACTATTCATGAGAAAGAATGGCGGTGGCAGCAGCCTATTTGATACAGCTGCTACGCCGTACAGTCACTGTTGGTTTTAAGTGGCTCAGGCGAGACGGCAGCTCGCACCGACCAATGAAGCCCACAGCCCCGTTGTTGCAACAGGGTCTGCAGGGCGCATTTTGTATCCCGTGCGTTTCAATCTGACTCTATTTTTGCTTCAGGATGAACGAATCTCGTTTTGACACTTCATTATTTGATGTCCGAAAGGGGCTCTCATTGATGCAGGTGTTTTATACATATCGATCAAGCTCATCTATGGAACCGAATTGTTATCACAAGCTTCAAATTGAGTCGAAAAGAGCTTCATACCAATAAACCTCTGTATTTGCGGGGCTCAAAGCAGAGAAAGCTCAGACTTGGCCAATCGCAGGATTGTTGAGGGCGGTGACACAAGATGATGAATACAGCACTCGACCAATGACCAACCCCTATTGGTGGAAGTCGTAGTGAGAAGCAGTCAATGGAATGCGCCTCGAAAGCTGCTTGAAGAATGAAGATTCCACCAGTTTCATCTCATGCTTTTCTAACTCTCAATATTTCTTGGGTCGTCGTTTCACGTCTAAACCACAGGATGATAACCCCACCAACACCAAACATGCCAATCGCCCCGCTTCAGCTGCTTCAACTTGCTCATTAAGAACTTACTGCCATGCTATCATCTATGACAGATAATTACCAATCGCAATAACGTAGCTGACCCTGTCTCTAGGTCTTTGCAGCTGCAAATAAGGATGCAGGCACGGCTCATATGAATGGCAGAGTCAAGATGTAAAGGTGGGGAAACGATGAGCTGAGAAGAGCAAGCACAATGACACTGGATACTGACAGTATTTTCGTTCAGTCCTTTCTTAACTGATACAATTTAGATCCTGATACCACTTCTCAACAATATCCGTTTTACTGGAAATAATATCTTACCTTAGTTGTTGTTGTACCCATATGCCATTCGATATCGTGAGTTGTTTTCCTTCTCTGAAGAAACGAAGTGAGGAGGCTGAGAAAGAAAACAAACAGGGAGAACATTGCGACAACCATACATCGAAAACTATTAGGCTCACTACGAATGTAACTGAACCATCCATTCCTGACAAACCCATTACATGTTAAAAGGACAAAACTCCCTCATTCGACTGATTTCCGCAACCTCTTCACCAGATTTTGGTCCTAACCTCGCAGTATTCGACTGTCCTCTCTCTTCTCAGATTCTCCAGGCTTGCTCAAAGTCATCTGGAGCACTTCTCAATGGAATATGAGTGACATATGAGGCAATAGATTGCATCCAGCTGTCTGGATCAACCATGACCTCGACAAGGCATCCATGAGATCAGCCATCTGCCCAAATTGGCCAAGTCGGACCCGAATTGGGCTGTTAGCGAGAGCTCCGCGAATGCAGCGGTTTCACCAGCAATGAGTGCTTCGCCCATGAATAGAATGAGAAGTAAATCATGGCGGCCAAGCTGGTTATCATGTATCTTGCCTCATTCTGAGTGACGGTATCGCTAGTCCAGACAACGACCGCTAGTGAATCCGAAGGCCTGCTTCATCATGATGACTGGCTGCATTGGATCTGCAATAACATAGCATACATGCTCTGTAGGGGTTCGATCCAGCTCGTACCGTTGTAATAGCGAGCGTTCTGTTGAAAGTCCAAGTGAGGTCGTTAGAAGACTGATACTTTCTTCCGGATTCGGTATCTCGACATCTGTGAAGAGACTTGGAATGCAAAGCTTCACATTCTAGTTGTACAGCAAATTGGAGACAGTAGTTACTTTCAAGGCACTTCAGTGTCTTGCCGGTCATTTTTAATCTATAGCAAGCCACAATGGACGACAATCGTGAAGTGATGGAATATGTCACATCACATGTGACCATCGATTCTCAATTGCTAACATCAAGACATTTGCTCATCGCGTTCGATCAGCATATTTTGTGGCCATATACTATTCTCGTAAAGCATTTACAGCCATTGAAAAAGATATATTTGGTTATGAAAGCATTTTATACCTCGTGTCCATTCCGTTCATGGGGGCGCTTAGGTAAGAACCGGATACACACATCCGTATGTATCTTATCTTCCTAATGGTGGAACGCCTTCTCGTAAACAACAACACGTCAAACACCAACTTCTCATGATCTGTTCCCTCAGCATGGAACCTCGGAAGATGGTTTGATACACTATGGAGGACGCCTTCCTCTCCCGTGCTGGAGCACAACTCTATCTGAGAAGCCCTTCGTCGCGCGGAGTTCCGATATTCTTAGCAGTAACTTCCGCGATTTTCTCCCTGTTATCTCTCGTCCGCATTTGGAGATTGCGCAGTGATCCTTTCAAAGTGGTAACCAAGCGCGCAAAGATTTTCAAATTGGTAAGATCACGTGTCATTCCGATACTTTCGAGAAGTAGATAAGTTGCAATGACAGGCTAACGAGTGGCTCAGTCTTTGAGCTTCCTATATGTACTATTGAAGCTCTTGCTCTTGATTTCCACGATCCTTGGCCCCGAAGGGTCTTCCAAGGCATACTTGGAAAGTGCCTGCCTCTCCCTTGCTGCTGCATGCATTCTCTGTCCTCTTTCGTTCCTCGAGCACACTCGTTCAGTGCGCCCTTCATCGCTGATATTGCTCTACCTCGCGATTTCAGTAATTGGCCATGCGATCCAACTCTCGCTGTTTGGCTACCAGCAACCCAATCCAGGCAATCTCGGCCTTGAGCTCACACAAGTTTGTGTGGAACTTGTTCTCCTGGTCAGCGAGTCCAGCGTGAAGGAAACAACCCTGAAATCGCAGCACCAAGAACTATCTACTGAAGAATTATCAAGCATTATTGGCCGGACTATCTTTTGGTGGATCATCCCAATTCTGCGGAAAGGGCATGGAAAGATTCTCGACCATGCGGACCTTCCGAATATGGATAGTAAGCTGTCTTCGGAGTCTTTGCGAAGAAATATATTGTTGTCATGGGATCAGAGAAGTACTAGAGGTGTTTACTGGACTTGTCCAAATCTAGGCTGATTTTGAACAGCCGAGCCCGAGAACATCACGACGCTGCCTTTGGTTTTACTTCACTGCTTGTCGAAGCCTTTCGCGGCTGCCATCTTACCCCGCATCTTTCTCATCATATTTCGGTATTCGCAGACGTTTCTGATCAGTCTCAGCATTCGCTTCATCAAGAACCCGAGCACAGATCGAGATGATGGCTATTGGGTTGTTCTTGCTGCGTCATTCGTTTATGTTGGTCTCGCAGTAAGTCTTCCCTACACGAGACGTTGAGAAGTGCTCATCTGTATTTAAGATTTCCACGGCAGCATACCAGCATTGTCTGAACAGGCTGAAAGTCAGCATCAGAGGCTCCCTCGTGGCTTTGATATA
Organism: Deltaproteobacteria bacterium; assembly: GCA_002685535.1. Taxonomy (GTDB): domain Bacteria; phylum SAR324; class SAR324; order SAR324; family NAC60-12; genus Arctic96AD-7. The sequence continues at coordinate 56,908 of NYXK01000105.1, read as the reverse complement.
CCACAGATCACTCGAAGTCGAAAGCGGCAAGCACGAAGACGGGAATGCCGTGAACTTGTTGAACTCCGACGTAGAGAGCATTGATTCGATTGGAGAGATGTTTCATGAGACTTGGGCGCAGTTTCTTGAAGTTGTGGTCGGGACAGCGCTGCTGGCGAGACAGATTGGCTGGTTATCTCCTGTGCCTCTAGTCATCATATTCTGTAAGTGCCTTTCCAGTCTGATGGACAATATCGGAAATCTGATATGAGGAAGTCTGTTCTAGGATGAGTAAGTATGTTGCAAAACATCTCCGAAGCAGGCAGAAGGCTTGGAATGTTGCGACACAGAAGCGACTAGCCATGACTACCACGATGCTGAGTTCAGTCAAGGGTATGAGGATGCTTGGTTTGACCGCAGAAATGAAGTCGAAAGTCACTGCTCTCCGAAATGAGGAAATCCAGACATCGAAAAAGTTGAGGTGGATGATGGTTGCTTACAATGCGAGCGGTGAGTTCATTTCTTGATCAGTTGCCGATCATTCTAATTGCCCGTCCAGCAAATTCGCTGGGAATATTCGCTCCTGTTGTCACGTTAGTACTCTCTGCAATTGTGGTGATGTACAAGTATCACAAAGGTCTCGATGTGGAGACGATCTTCACGACTACAGCTCTTTTGTCCATGGTTACGCATCCAGCCAACATGGTTATGACAATCATACCCAGAGCAGTGGCTTCTTTGGCCAATTTTGAGCGAGTCCAGACCTATCTACTTGTATCTCCCAGAAGTGACCAAAGACAGGTCTTTCCTGGTGGAAGTACCAACCAAGCTATAGGTGGTCAAGCCCGGGCAGTGCTTCTCCAAAATGTCACTATCCAACCAGATTCCAAAATGACCCCTATCCTTCAAGATGTCGACCTCGAAATAGGCAGGGGGGCTATTGTCATGTGCTCCGGACGAGTAGGTACAGGCAAAACTATGCTCGTTGGAGCCATTCTGGGAGAGGTCAGCCCATCACGTGGGACTGTTTCCATGTTCACCAAACGGGTCGGGCTATGTACTCAAGTTCCATGGCTACCGAGCGGAACTATCAAGGACGTGATACGTGGAAGCTCTCCGAATCGCGACGACGATGATCGATGGTATGAGATCATCGTTGACACCTGCGGCCTTCGCAATGACTTCGAAAATATGTCTGAGGGAGACTCGACTCAAGTTGGGAGCCGAGGATTGAATCTTTCAGGCGGTCAGCGACAGCGGCTTGTAAGTTTCGAACCGTTTCGATCAGTGCATGTCCAGGCACTGACTATTGTGAAAAGGCTCTTGCTCGTGCTGTCTACTCACGACCTGATCTTGTCATTCTTGATGACCCGTTCAGTGCCCTTGATGGAAAGACCGAAAGCAATGTTGTAGATAGATTGCTCGGTCCGGAAGGTCTTTTCAGGAATCTCGGAACCACTGTATTTCTTATCATCAATTCTGGTGAGTTAGATTCTTATACAGTTCTCAAAAAATGACAACTCACACATGCTAGCTCAATATTTTCACCTAGCAGACGAGATAATCGTCCTTGGGAATAGAAAAATCCAAACGCGGGGCACGTGGGATGAGCTGGAAAGCGAGCTTAGTCAAATCGCCAAAGTCCAGATGGCTGGGTCAGAAACCGGGCATGATGTACCCAGGGAGATGAGATCCGTGAGTGGGATAGCTCAGGTGATGCTGAGAGAAGACGCCGCGGATGACTTGGCCAGAAAGACTGGAGATTTTGCACTTTATGGTAGGATTTCAACATCGTTCCCGCCCTTGCGAGTACAAAACTGACAATCTTCTAGGATACTACTTCAAGTCTATTGGAAGTTACAATGTGCTGGTGTTGATGTGCTTCGCTGGGTTATATGCATTCTTTTTCACCTTCTCTCAATTTTGGCTTAAGTGGTGGACCGAATCACCACTCAGCCAGACATGGGCTTATATGGCAGGATACCTTATCATCGCATTTATAGCTTGGTTGGCAACAAGTCTACAGGCATGGTACGAAGATATAGTCCTTTATCTAAACCTGCATTTATTGATTGGGTTAGGATGACTGTTATCGTCATTGCGTCTCAATCTGGAGCTGTGCTTCATGACAGGCTTCTGACAGCAATCATCGGGTCGGTCAATGACTTATGATTATCACTGTTATACTGCTGATATTCGAATCAGGGCGCCACTCTCATACTACTTGGAGACTGACATTGGTGTCATGCTCAATCGGTAAGACTATGGATGCCAATGAGAGATTTAGTCACTGACTTCCGTGCAGATTCGGCCAGGACATTCAGTTGGTCGACAATGTATTACCATCAGCTCTTCAGTCAATCTTCGTTCGCAAGTGCTTTGGCCTGCTTGTCAATAAAGGATGCTAATTATAAGAACAGAAGTTTTCAAGCTTGCTATGCAAGCTATACTCCTCTTTAGTGTTCAGAAGGTTATGATCCTCACACTGCCGTTCTGCTCAGCTATGGTCTACGTCGTCCAGAGAGTATACTTGCGCACTTCTAGACAACTTCGATTCATTGAGCTTGAGTCCAAATCAGCAGTCTATTCTAGTTTCCTAGAAATGGTATGATGTCCCACATTTTATGGTCCTTCATCTCACACGCCACAGGTGGAAGGAGCGGCTACCATCCGAGCTTTCGGCTGGCAACATGAGTTGGAACAAGAGAATATCCGGCGCATGGACGAGTCGCAGAAACCCTTTTATATCCTGCTATGCCTCCAGAGATGGCTCAATGTTGTTTTGGATCTCTTGATCGCTGGTGTAGCAACGTGTGTTATCGCCATCGCTGTTTACTTCCGTGGCTCAACTAGCGGCGCGGCCATCGGTGTTGCCCTGAACTTAGTTCTTGTTGCCAATTCGACGCTTCTCAAACTTGTCGAGAATTGGACGAGCTTGGAAATTTCGCTCGGCTCTATTTCCAGATTGAGGTCGACGATCAACGAAACACCTCAGGAAGACAAGCTTTGGGAAACCTTCGTACCGCCCACTGACTGGCCTTCGGCGGGTTTGATCGAAGTCGAGAATGTGACCGTATCGTACAAGTAAGTACACAACCCTCTGTTTCAAGTCATTAGGAAAGTACTGACAGTTCAGTCCTAATGCGGTTTCTCTCGAGAGCATCAGCATGAGCATTCCAGCGGGTCAAAAGCTACTCATATGCGGAAGAACAGGAAGGTGTGTTTTCCTAATCTTCGATTCGTCTCCATTAATCTTGCGACTGACTCTTTCGGATCCAGCGGCAAGAGTACAATTCTTCTGACACTCCTTCACTTGCTCGATACTCAAGTTGGTTCGATCAAAATCGATGGCATAGACATATCTCACGTCCCACGATCAATCTTGCGCCAGCAATGTTTCATCACCGTTCCGCAAGATACTTTTGTATTCATCAACGCCAGCCTTCGTTCTAACTTAGACCCTTCGGAGGCTCTAAACGACAAGACTATCATCGATGCACTAGAGAAGACATGTCTCTGGCAACATTTCGCCGCACATAACAGGCACCAGCAAGACTTGCACTTTCCCGAGACTGATAACGCGGAAGAAGTAATCTCGAGCATACTAGATCTACAGCTCTCTGCATTCCCTGTGCTGTCCACCGGTCAAATGCAGCTTCTCTCGTTGGCTCGTGCGATCCTGCGGACCCAAGTCCAAGTGAGGTTTTCGGATGAAGCACTGATTACTGCCGATACCCGTCAACCTAAACGTATCCTTCTCCTGGATGAGGCCACATCATCTCTGGATCCAAAAACGGATTCTATCATGCAAGATGTAATACGGAAGGAGTTCACAGCCAAAGGTCACACTGTTATTGCCATCTCACACAGACTGGGCGCTCCATCTCCCGACAACTCGGAGCGTGTGATCTGGATCAGAGACGGGAGGATTAATAAGGTAGCTGGGTCATGATAGATGGCATAAACAGACGTTGTTCTAGCTATGAAGGAAATGGAATCTGCTACCAGGTATAGATCCAATATGGTGACAATTACCCCGTACTTACCCCCGCACTTGCCCCGCGTTTGGGATTTTGAGAATGCAACAACATTCTGTATATTTCATTTTTTGTGAATCCCGCTCTCTCTCTCTCACTGTCGGTATTATATCTAATTTAAAATGTCTCACCAGTGGCGTCAATACGCGCTACATCTCGAGGCTCTGGGCTGCCAGCTCATCATGTTTTGATGTATACAGTGATTCAGGGGCTTAAGCGAGAAAAGCCAAAAGACGGCGCGAAGTATCTTGTACAGCATACATTTCACCAATACTTTCACTTGGAGACCGAGATACCCTTGAGCTTGATACAGACCAAAGCGACAAAAATAATGTAAAGAATTATGTTCCGGAATGGGGAATTGAACCCCGATTTCCTGCGGACGCCACTGTTGTAAGACAGCTGAGAGGCAGAAATGCTAACCATTACATCATTCCGGATTGAATGATTGGTATTGACAGTCCTATTCGAGCATGTGTAATGCATAGATTAATGTACACAAAAGTTCTGAGTTGAAGATGATTGAAGCACGAAGTCTGGCAGCTACGAATGCTATTCCGCTGCGTCAGGAATGGATGATAACCTTGACCAGATTGGAATGAAGGCCCTGAAAAGAAGTTATCTCGCTTTGATGATCATAACACCAAAGCCAAAGATCATTTGGTATTTATCGAGACAAAGAAAGAATGTGTTTAGAGCATGAAAAAGGACGTCAGTATTTGTTCTTTTCTCGGCAGCAATCGCGAAAAAAAAGAAGAAAAAAACATACAACAGTAGGTATTCGCTGGTGGTCACCCACCCAACTACTAATCTACCGATCTGGAATTTATGTACGGCAGAGCGGACGGGATGCCCAGTTCTTCCCAGTCTATGGTCGTATGTGGCAATCAACGCTGTTCTAGAATATTTAAAGCGATCTGCAAGTCATGGAGGCAAAGTACAATACTACACGTGTTCCAATGTTGCATTGTGTTAGTTGGTATCACGTCTTCTACCAATATGGGTGGTGTCATGTAAATATGGAATGAGCTTGCAATGCTAACGTTTGTTGCAGATTCTGGTCGACGAGTGAGTAGACAATTACCTGGGTCAAGATAGAGAGATGCACTCACGTGATGCTGACGATAAACGATCACTTCAACAATTGTAACCAAAGACGCTTGGCTGCTCGAGTTCAGTCCCATAGCTACTCTCATTGTCTATTATATGCGTCCTCGCCAACCTGCTGTCAATATTCTGCAGACTCAAAACCTTCGCGGATACCTTCCACGAAACCTTGTCGCCTGAGACCCAATCTATCTCTTCAAAGCCTTGTCCGGCTTCTTCTCAAACTTCTTCCCCCAATGCTCCCAACTCCTCGCGGCCTTGTCCGCAACAGCCTTCAAATCATCCGCAAACACCACTCTCTGCCACTCCTCATCCGCCCACCCCGTCTCCCCCTCCTCCCTCTTCCCACCCGTCTTTCCCCTCACAACCGGCTTCCACCCAGTCGCCTTCGCAACCTCCGTTTCCGTAGGCGGAACACCCACACTATCGAACATACTCGGGTTCTTCTTGTGACACGCCTCAGCTATATACTGTCTCAACACCTCGAGATCCGCATCCTGATGGAACCTCAAGAAAAGATCTCGTTCCGTGCCTCCGTACTCTTTGAACCTGGATTCGCGAACCCCGAGACGCTTGGTCATTTTTCGGGATGTGTACCAGCCTTTTGTGGCGGCATAGCACCAGACAGCGTCGATCTCGAAGAGCCCGCCGAATGGCCAAATGACTGCTGCGAAGGTGTCGATTATGAGGGTCACAGGCAAGAGAAAAGTAGATATAGCAGATTCCTTAGCGGCTCGCCTTTTGGTACGTGTTATCTGCGCGATGAATTCATCGCGGACTTCCGGAATGGTGTGTGTCACACTATCGGGGAAGACGAGGATGATTTCATCCACTTCTGCGTTGTTTTAAGCTGAGATACGTCACAGGCTGGGTGGGTTTCTGCGAGTCTACCTTTGTTCTGAACGCGCCCTAGAAATACTAGATCTGTAGCTCTGATTCTGTGAATTGCCCACATGACGCCTTTTGTTGTCTTGCTGTGTAGACCCCTCCATGACCAAGTCTTCCCGTCGTACTTCTTTGCTTTCTCTACCTGTTTTGATATTTAGCAATCTTTTACCATTTCTGGAAATCAAATGATCATACCTGCTCCTGCATCTTCCTTCTTCCCATATGCCTCTTCTTCTCTTTGACACCTTTTGCAGGCTTCAAAAGGTGCGGGCTGGGCGGCGTGTAGAGCAGATATCGCTGAGAAGTTAGATTAGTCCCAGATTCATTCGCGTCATTCTGATGTCTTCTCCATACCTCTGGTAAATCATCCTCCCTATCCAAATACTTGCTAAGGTTTGGCTTTGGCAATGGTATCAAATAGGCAATGAGCTTCTCCGGATGTCTGCTATACTTCAACACCGGACTCCCCACCTGCTCGATCGTCTCCTCGGGAATCGTTGACGGTGGAAGTGTAGCTCTTTGCTTGAACGGCGCAGGTGCAGGTCGGGTTGGAATTTCCGGGGTTGGCTTTGGAGCGCGTCGCTCTGGCTGGCTTGGTGGTCGTGTTGGAAGCTGCGGCTGCCCTTTTTCTGACTTGGATACCAGTGGAATTTCTCTTGTAGCCGGCCGTGGAGGAATGCATGGTTTCTCGTCTTCTACTGTCGGCGCGGGTGGTATGCCTCGTCCAGATGGCCTTTGTGGTATCTTTGGTGGAATTTCCGGCGGATTAGCTGACTGGGGTGAGCCATTGGCACTGATCTGAGCGAGAGTATAGATAGCATCAGCGCTCGATTTAAATTGCTCGTCTTTCAGTCCCGGGTCGTATCCGTTGTGTTCCTCTGGGTTCGTGAACGGATCGTGGACTGGAAACTCCGTTGGGCTTTGCGCAGGCGTGGTGTATATTGACTTTCCAGTGAGGTCTGGTACCAGAGCTGGAAGAGACATGTCCAAACAGCCCGGGTTAGAAGCTATCTCAAGCTCCCAAAGTTTCTCTGACGAGCAACTCGGGAAAACTTTGGGTGATCCCAAGCTTATGTCTTCGAAAGATTTGAGTTGAAGCACTCGCATAGCAAAGTTTCACTGCGAAACTAAGCTTAGTACATCATGGCATTGAGCCCATAATATTGACACAAGCTCATCCCCTGCGCGCGATTCCATATTCTGACAGATATCGTGGTCACGACTCGCCAAAATGTTGGGCTGATCGAATTGTGCTGATGATTGGGATCGATATGACGCAGCTATCGCGCATTTAGGCTCCGAGCCCGATCTCGGGAGATCTTCAGAGACGGGGTCTCCCTACGTCGTAGATCTGAGATAGACGATGAAAAGAGGTATCTCGGCAAGGAAGCCTAGGCGAGATTTTAAAAAAGGGGGTAGATCACATGACCAAAGTATCCCTCCACAATCGACCTCACGGAATGAACGTAATAACGCCATCCACTATACGAAATGATGACAACGCTGGTGAACGATCTAGAATCTTGAGTAGAGCCGAGATGAGAAACGATAGGCGAACCATGCCACTTAGCTGGAGATTATCGTCTTCTTGACCATGCGCAGACAAAGGAACAAAATGTTGGGGAGCGAAGCAGAAATTTAAACATGGAACTGTTCAGTTGGTCGTTCATCAAATTATCCCACATCCTCTCTCTCACTCCGTTCGTCCAACTAAACATTCTCCTTCTCAACCTCGCCAGCAACAACATTCTCCACCATCTTCTCCTCCTGCTTCTCCCTGTAGATGGCACTAACATCACCCTTCGCCATCAACTTACTGGCGCGCACAATAGATAGCGGGGTACTGTTATCGCGGAAGACGGCATCGATCTGCTCGAGACTCTGGCCCATGGTTTCGGGGTAGAAGAAGTAGACGGAGAGCGGGATACAGAAACTGATCACGCAGAAGAGAACGAAGTAGTAGTTCCCAATAGAGGCGATTGCTACTGGAGTGGCCATTACGACGACGAAGTTCCTAGGATATCTATTAGATGAAGGCTCGGTAATCGTGGGGGAAGGAGCAGGACGTACCAGAGCCAGTGATTAGCTGTTGAGATAGCCGCCATGCTGACACGGAGTTTTACAGGTGCAACTTCAGCGCAGTACAGGAAGTTGGCACCAAGGAAACCAATTGGGACGAAGAAGTTGAACTGTAAATATGTTGGTCAGATGGAGCTGCCAAGGCTCGTTTATGGAGTACTCACTGCGAAAACGAAGAAGACGCTGGCGATACCAGCTGACTTGTTCGATGTTGGGAAGGAGGTAGCAATAGCCAAAGCCAACATACAGCTACCCATTCTATTGATTGTCAGCTTGATGTCATTCATGAGTGAGTAAAACGACTCACCCAACACCACTGAACATGAACAGTGCTCTTCGTCCGAAGCGATCGATCGTGAAAAACGCGACAAAACTCGACAAGAACTTCCACGTCAGAGTTCCACCAGATAAAATTCTGGAAGTCTGGCCATCAAGGCCAAGGTTCTGCTGAAATATTACAGGCGCGTAGACGCTGATGAGATTCGAACCGGACATTTGCTGATAGAACTGGAGAAGAATACAGAGGCAGAAGCGGTAAAAGAGCTTTTCGGGTCCCATGGTGAACATATCTTTGATGCTCGCTTTCTTGACGGTCGACTCCTCGAGTGAATACTGAATACCTTCGATCTCAGCGGTGATGAGTGGGTCAGTCTCAGAAGTATCCTTGAGGTTGGCAAGAATCGTGCGGGCTTCTTCAACGCGGTTCATGCTGATGAGCCATCTTGGGGACTCAGGCATTGTGAAGATGGTACCCATCAGCACAAGCGAGAGTGCAAGCGGGATGCCAAGAGGCATTCTCCAGGAGGCGGAAATGTTTGGGCCTGATTTAATCTGTGATGCGCCGAGATTGATCCACGATTCAAGGGTGTATCCCAATCTGTGATTCTGTCAGCCACAATTTGGCGATGCGAAATGGAAAACACGCACGTCATGAACAGTCCATCAAGTACAACATGCTTTCCACGATTTGCAGCTGAGCTGCACTCTGCTTGCCACACTGGTACAGTAGCACTGAGGATACCAATTCCAAGTCCAATGATCGTACGGCCAACAATAAATTGTGCAAGTCCAAATGAGGAAGTGCACAGTGCCTCGCCAATGAGAGTGAGGGTGGCAGCTAGGAAGATACTCTTGCGGCGACCGAGGATGTTGCCAATCTTCATACAAGCCAGAGATCCAACAAGCGCACCTAGAACGAAGGTTGCGACAACTGTTCCTTGAATTGTTGCATTGTGAGATTTAACAGCACCCGTGGTGTTGGTCGTGTCAATCTCAGGAAAGGTCTTGGTCCAATTGGGTAGCTATGGGTGTTAGAGAATAAGCTTTTCCTGTTCCTCAACGTGGAAAAGACATACCGAAAGAAGTCCTCCAACACCAGCTTGATTGTAGCCGAAGAGGACGAAGCTCGGCGCAACGACCAAGCCAATTTGGGCAACAGACAACTTATGACCACGAAGAGGCATGATAAATAACTATGATAAATAACTCTATAAAATTCACAACAGACAGAAGACAGCGAGAGTCAAGAAGACTGCGAGGGAACGACGGATCTTAAAGCAAATCTTCTCACCAACCTCGCAAAATTACCCCACCAAGCCTTGCTCCAAACATCGTCACCACCCCTCGTTCCCCTGGAGCATATCAAGCATTCCTTGCACATTGCGACTCTCCCCTCGGGGCTCCACCATCGTCTTCAACGGCGAATATGCGGTGAGGCATTTACAACTGGAGCCTCCAACCTCTGGGAGTCAGAGTCGGTCAACTTCCGAACCCAGCTCTGAGCAGCCGATGCCAGAACTCTGACACCATCGGCGCGAACTCCCCTCAACAAGGATCGAAAACCCCCCTCCAACCCCTCCAAAACATCCACTGTTTATCTGCCTGCAAGTCTGCGTCGCGAACGAAAAAATTTTGATGCTCCATGCTCCACTTGAAGTCGGTCCGGAAGCTTCAGAAAGAGAGACCAAGTGGATGGCGGCGCGAAGACCGCTCCGCTTTGAAGATAGCAGACGGCAACTAAACCGGGACCGTAGTTGAGCCAGCTACATACTTCTGAAGGTTTTGTGTGCTTCTGGAGACTCCAAACCCACGGGGTCTCTTCTTTGGGGAAAGTGATGAGGACTCCAGTTGTGGTCCTGGTGGTACGGTGAGAAGTTGATACGCTAGAAATCTTTGATGAATGGGGGTACCCCGAAGCAAACTTTATACATGCCGCGCATTGCAAAGTGCAAATAAGAAGGCGCATCTGCTAGAACGTGAACGTTGATATCAATGTCGGATAGATTTTCTGTCCTGGCGATGAGGCTCTTTGGTGACGGGCGTGGCATTGCTTGTCCTTCGGCGGAAAAAGCTTCAAAGAGGTGCCAAGGGTCTTGTCCTTGACTTGGCGAACTCTGCAGCGATGTCCGGTCTGAACACCATCCTTCACATTTGCGCGAGTCACGACCTTGATCTGACTCGACGACTCCCGACGAAGATACTTCAACCCTTCCTTTTTCAAGCACCGAACAACCCGCGAATCAAACAAACACCCCATTTTCAAGATCATGCCAAATGATATGCACACAATGTTGCGAGAAAAGTTGCCCGGATAAGACTTCTCCCACTCCATTTACAAGTCACGAAGAGATTACTATTGAAGATGGTGTTAACGTACCGCTACGCTGGCGTGGGGACTTGGCCGCCTGGCGAGCAACGATTAAACCCATCATCAATCTCAACTAATGATATGCAGCAGATTTGAATAGTGTTAGGTTCATTTTGTCGTCCTCGAATTTCCTTTCATCGATCCTGCGAATAACGATAAGAAAGCAGTCGAGGCTGTATAGATGACGCGGAGAGATCCCCGCCTCCCCATAATTCCCAAACGCAGACATAACTCAGAGAGGCTTCCATGCATGACAGGAATTTGGACGGATATAGAAAGGTGGTACGAATTTGTTACCATGGATGCATCGTCTAACAAAATAGGGGTGCACAACTCTTGCGAACGCAGATAGCGGATGGGAGTAGGTCACTCACTGAGCAAGACTGAAGAGCATGTGTTCAGGCGCGCTGTGTATTTCCGCTGAATGTCTCATAGACTAGCTGTGTGATGGACCGTGAACGCCAAAATAAAAAATCGCTAGGCTCGGTCATCTGAACTTTCTGATCCTCTTCCGTCACCTCTGCTGGCAGGTAAGAGCGAAAGCCAATTGTTGACACACGAAGCCGCAATATCGCCATGCCCAAGAGTGATGTTATTGATGCGCTCCAGCATTTTATTATAACGCTTGAGTGCGAGATGCTTCGCCATCATAACTGACTTGACATGCGCAAGGATGGCGATGTGCTCCGACGGCACTTCAAATAATGTGCCGTTCGATTCCCAAGCACTTTGTCCAGCCCAACGATACAGCTCCATGTTGAAGGTTTTTACGTTTGACAAATTCGTCAAGTACATATCCCAGGCACTCGTGTGTGTAAAACCTCGCACTGAGCTAAAAAAACGACGCTATCTTGATCTTATTGAGGTTGGCATAGCTTCTTACCTGTTGGAGCATTGAGAAAGTAGCAAACATTGCCTCGTGGTGGAATGCTCGGAACTGGTATGATGGCTTCCGATTGAGATGTGATTAGTGGGTCAGAGGCTGTAGACTCGTTAGGCGGGATAGCAGGATCCATTTCACTGCTATGCCACTGAGCACTGTTGATGAATGAGATATCGACCGCTGGTTCTGCGTGATGTTGCTAATTATTGCTGCTGCTGAGTAGATATGGACGGCGAACCCTCGGAACCTCAGAGTTGGAGTCGTGCTGTACAGTCGGATTCTGAGGCTGAGCAATGGGGTACAAGTATGCTGGAAAGCTGGGGGTGGGCGTCGCTGCTTGGAGAGATTTCGAATCGAACGGGCTATCTCGATTGCAGGCATTGCTGGAGACCGGTCAAATCATTGACCTTGGGTATGCTGGATCCGCGGTGTTCACTAAGGATGATTGAGGTGAAGAAGTCAAATGGCGAAAAAGAGAAGAGAGTAGGGGTCCTGTGAGGCTAGGCAGGTACATTAAATATTGAGGAAAGAGCAAGGCAATATATCTAGAACACATGAATGGAATCTAGGTCATCATCAATTGGAAAGAGCCATCCAGGGAAGATTTGAGTGTGGTCCACGGAGATGACAGGAATGTCTTGGGACAAAGCTGAAGGGAAACATTGATGTGAGACAAAATACAAATAACAGAAGACAGCATTGATATGCAGTACAGTAGGGCCGTCTGTAAAAATACATCCACTTGGACACACTCGGACTCTCTTCCCCTCCCTTCTTTCAATCCGCTTCCTTCCCCGCGATATCAGGTATTGTGCCTCAACATGTAGCATTTTCGTGTGCAGAAATTCGTTCTGAATTGTTGAAGTGCTTGCGCTCGTTGGCGAAGCAGGAATAGGACTTGGTTGAAGGAGGATCGTCCGGCGAAAGGAAGTCCCTAGTGATCCGGCTCCACAACAGTGTTAGTACAATCGTAATAATCATGAGGACTAGAGTCGAGGGGGCAACAATCAATGCAATTTCAGGATCCGAAGGAGTTGATAGAATGAAATATCCTCGTGGGATAAAACAAAGCGTATCCAATTGTCGCAACTGCCACAGATCCGCGCACCCCTCCCTAAGCTGGAATCGAAACCCCCTTGAGCTCGCAACACATCCACTATGTCCATTGTCTCGCGACCCTCCTTATGCTGCTCCTCACCTCTCTTCTTCTGCTGCTTCTCCTCCTCTCTTTTCAGCTCGGTCAGCTTTGCGACAACTTACTCGGCCAGCGACTTTTCGGGAGGAGGTGGAACCCAACAGTCATCGCAGAGACACGGGTCGGGACAGGGCGAAAGGGAAGTGGTCAAGCACTTATCGCAAGGACATTGTGGGAGGCATGGAAATGGCGAGAGGATCGACGACGGAGGTGGAGGTGGTGTTGACGGTTCAAAGTCGAGGGCGACGCGTCCGTGTTTGCCAAGCGATTCAGCCTCGGCAACCTCAACCTCGCTCCACGCCAGCCCAGCCCTATTTTGAACCGTATGTTCCAGTTCACCATATTTCTCATCCATCAACATTCCCAGGAGCTTCCCCGTTCCCAATCCATAATCTTTTGCTGCGAATGGCAGAGAAAATTTGTTGGCAAAGGCTCTTCTCTGGACTTCAGTGGCATCGAGTGAGTATTCAATCCATTGCTTCACCGGAGGCGACATCCATTGCTCCTCCACCGTTCTCTTTCGCCAGTAGAACCGCTTGAGTGTCGATGGAGATGGACTGTATCTGTGTGCGTCACCTGCAATGAACAAACACATTGTTGGGCTGAACTTTTGAACATTCGTCAAGTCCAATAAAGGCGCGAAGCTCTGATAGTTCGCGAAGTGCTGGCCAAGCTGCTGTGTTACGATGACAGCTGCCTTCTTCAGTCTTTCGGGCGTGATGGGCTTGTTGATATTGAATGGTAGACCGGTTATTTGGACTGCCACGCTCAAGTGATGGATGTGTGGGGAATTCTCAAGGATTCGAGCGAGAGTGCGCACGATGTTGACTTTCCACATGGAAGCCAAGAATTCCGCTTTCAACTTGGCAGGTTCATCGATGATCATGGAGTCGATTGTTGGCGTTCCAGGGATGAATATTCTTCGGCCGAAGTTGATCTCCGAGACTACTCGACAGGTCAGCAGGACGTTGATAGCGAGACAGAGGGAGACGTGAAGACTTGGTCCTGACACGGATGGCCCAGGCAACTACTTCAATGTCATCGAGAAAGAAAAGAGATTGAGGCTAACCTGGCATCAGCAGAACGATGTGCTGGAATCTCGCAAAGACATGTGGCTCTATGTAGCCATCCAAGGCAGGCGAGTCATACTCCCGGACCAAATGATTCTCCACAGCTGGATGCTTTACCAGCTTACCAATTCCGCCCAATGGATTGTGTCGCCAGATACTCTTCTTCGGTATCTTCAGTGCTGGAGAATTTGGAATCGGTGTCCATTGTCCTTCCAGATGATAGATGTCCTCCGAGTGGACGTATATCATGTTCTCTGTGTAGAGCACTCTGTATGCTTCGGCATAGATATCACGACATGTTGACATGATTGCTGGGTGCAATTTTTGGTGGTCATCTTTTCCTGGTCGCATGTTGCGATCCAGGGAAATACCGTCCTTGGAACGAAGCAGGTGCCGCCAAATCGTGTGTCGGACCTTGGAGAGAAACTCGCAAACCCTTCCCTCTGATATGTCCGTCAATGGCCTGAGACTGATGAACAGTGGGCTTTGGTCTTGGATGAGTCGCTCTTTGACCTTTTTCCAGGGTCTTATATTGATTTGATTCTCTTCGGTTCGAGCCAAATCCTCCTCGAGTTCTCCAAGGTGGGCACGACCCTGGTTTCCGGGAAACATGATGGCCCACTCTATGTCTTGCCCTGCGTAACCGGTGTTGGTGCTTCCTGCTGTCCCCTCGTATGTAGCGACATTCTCCTCCTTAGGTGAAGCCTCATATTCATTACTACTTTCGCTCTCAAGTTCGTCTCCAGCTGCGTTGTCATGTTCGTTCATATATGTCTTCCCATCTGCGTTCCCAGTCGTAGCCTGGGCTTTCACCATATTGTAGTTCTCATTTTCGTCCCTGTTCTTGACCCCGATCTCGTGTCCGGGCTCCGGTGTCATCAATTGGACAATATGCATCTTCCTGTGCTTAGCTTGGCGTTCAGATTCAGGTTTCGTCGTCGACTGCGACGAAGATGAGGAAGGAGAAGACGATGAAGAAGCCTGGCCGATCCTCTGTCTCTTATTAAACACTCTGTCTGCTTCGAAATTCCTAGGCGGGGTTGGCCGTTTGATTCCTTGCGGTGTTCCCTCCATCTTGTTCGGACGCACACTTTCCTCGATGCCTTGACAGTTGACCGAGCGAGTGATTGTTCTGATCTTATGGGCAATAGGTGCTGCAGTGCTCCGAGGCTTGCTGGTGGTGAGACGCTGGACTATCCAGCGGTTGTAAACCTTGGTCCCGGTGGAGTGCTATCAAATACTGGTAGTCCAAAATTGGTGTAAGAATGCATCCTGTCCCCGGTGTTTCAGCTCTTTGGAAGTTATACTCTAAGTGTGCTGGTTTTGATATTCCATGGGAAAGAGCTACTTAGTGCCAAGACCGTGGAAGTAGGCGCGACGTTAGGTGCTAAGCGAGGGGACAACACACTTTTCTGAAGCATTCTAGCTGCGCATCACCCCGACGAGTGCTAAAGTATGCAAACTCAGGTGGCGCTTGTACAAATCTAGACCGCTTTTTTCGACTTATCTTCGACTTCAATCAATCCGCTCTTACGCTGCAGCGCATCTTTCGTTATCTGCTGCAGTTCCGTGAAACATCCCGAGCACTCTTGAGTCTCAGCTTAGCTCATCGAATCATTCAATCTACATTCAATAGCAAAGCCTCGTTAGTTCATTGGTCTCTGTATGCCTCTCTATCTCGGTTTTGCGAATGCATTTTGATGTCGATCTCAATCTTTCGCGGTCGGAGTTTGCCTTTCCTTGACCGGCAGACCTTTCAGCCTCAAATCCACACTAATCTACTCATTGAGATGCACTACGCTAGTATCCGCCATCTCGATCAGATTTCCAGAACACAGATAACTTGGTACTCTTTACATCACTGTGTCCACTCGCAGGCATTCGTACATCAGCTACCATCACTCTCGACACGCACGTACCATCTCCACCGCTTCAACTCCGGGTCGTCCTAATTCTACACCATGCAACGATACTCTCGTCGGCTACACTCATCGCGATGCTTGCTACCATTCTATGTTTCCCTTATGCTCAAAGTATAATATTGTACGAACTACTCAAAGATGTGTGGGAATATCAAATGGGAGCTACTGGGCGTTCCCTTCACTAGCTCTCGCTTATCGTACCAGAAAACATCAAAGCCGGAACGTTCCACGTGGGTGACGACTTCACACCCTAAGGGACACACGGTATGACATCTGAAAATTCGAGAAAACAACAGAACACTGAGTTCGGACTCGTTTCGGGTGTTGTACGTACCTGAGCTTCTGTCCCAAAGAGATGATCGCCCCACTCAAGGAAACAACCACGCTCGGAGCATCACATTGACTTAATCAGATACATTGGTATTTACTAATCAGGTATGAAATGTTCACAGGAACTTGGATCGGTGGTCGATTCATACCTATACCGTCTAGTGCACCCTTCCATTCACTTTAAATGACCGTCCACGGATCTCATCGCCCACACTACCGTTCTGACTATGATCCACATTGAGGGGGGTGCGTTGTGCGAAGTGCAGCAAACCAGATTTCATACCAAAGAAATCGTTTTCTCCGCTATGTCTCTAAGTCCATTACTGCAATCACGTCATAATACTATTCGACGTGCGTAGTTTACGTTCAGAATGAGCAAGGGAAAGCAATGTCTTGGATTGCCAAAGGCCTTCTTTTGGAAGTCAACTCTCGCTTTCCAAGTTGCATCTGATGCTGGTCTCTAGCACACACAGGCCTTCTGGGTTAATATTCGCGCCTCTCGCTGACCATACTCTCTCGCAAAAAAACAATTATCGATTCAGTTAGACTCGCCATCTGCTCTCATCATTTATTTGTTACTATTATCGAACTTCTTTCAGTGCTGTTCCTGCAGTTCTTAAGTCTTCCTTTTTTAACACCACTCATTACCTTCCCGTCACGCAAAGCAGCAATCTCATCTCACAACTCACTCAAACTCATACCTAAAAGCTAGAATATATTTATATTTATACTTATCGAAATTCTACATCCTCATCGAATCTAACGATACCTTTGTTTCCTATCTGTCGGCCAGTATGCCTTCTTCCCCAGGCCGCCAGCGACCTCATCTCATCCCCCTTCCAACCCACATGTCACATCACATCACATCATATCATGCATATTCCTATTATTGACCCTCACACTCCTCTTGACAAACCCAAATCCCCCTTCTCCTCCACCCCTCCTGCCCACCACAGCCCTTCCCGCTTCCCTCCTCTCAACACCCCTCATCCTCCTCAGCATCGCAGGCGAAGCAGGCGGCGGTTGAACCCCAGGTGCATTCGCTGGTTCAGCTTTTGCAGGTCCAGCTCCAGCCCCCGCCTTAGCTCCAGCAGGTCCAGCACCAGGAACACCAGGCGGCGCAACCTCCACAGGAACTAAACTCGGACTCGGCGGTCCCTCAGCCGGCTTTCCCCCCGCACCGGCACCCGCACCGGCACCCGCACCATTCGTTGGTTTCGGCGCTGGGGGCGTTGAAGCCTTTGGAGCTGCTGGGCCTTGTCCTTGTCCTGGAGTTGGTTTCTCGCTTCCAGCTGGAGGAGCTGGTGCGGTGCCATTCGCTTTCCCTGCTCCAGCTCCTGCACCTGCACCTGGACCCTCAGCTGGTTTTGGTTTTGGTGCGTTATTCGGTGGCGCTGGAGCTGTTCCGTTTCCTGCTGCTGGACCTTGAGCTGGAGGTGTAGGAGGAGCGGCGCCAGGTTTGGCTGTGCCTTTTGCGGGAGGGGCTTTTGCTGGATCGGCGGCTGGTGGTGCTGGTGGTGCTGGTGCGGTGCCATTTGCTTTCCCTGCTCCACCATCGGCGGGCTTTGGTGCTGCTTCTCCTGGCTTTGGAGCTTCTTTTGGAGCTGGTGGAGGAGCAGGAGCAGGAGCCGTTCCGTTGCCTTTTGCTGCTCCTGGACCCTCAGTTGGTTTTGGCGCTGCTTCACCTCCGGGAGGGTTTGGAGCTTCACCTGGCTTTGGAGCTAGCTTTGGTTCTTTGGCAGGAGGAGGTGCAGGTGCGGTTCCATTCGCTGCTCCTGCGGGACCAGCTTCTGGTTTTGGAGGCTCAGCAGCGGATGGTTTCGCAGCTTCTCCAGGCTTGGGAGCTTCTCCTCCAGGCGCAGGTGCAGCTCCCGCCGTCTCATTCCCCTTCCCCTTCGCAGCACCTCCAGCATTAACTCCTTGTAAAGCACCAATCAGACCCGCCAGTCCTTGAGCGCCCCCAGCATTTCCACCTTTCGCCGCCTCCCCACCAGCAGCTGGTGCTTGAGCCCCAGCACCACTCTCATTCTCCTTTGCTCCTCCCGCACCAGCTCCCTGTAGGGCACCAATCAGATCCGCCAACCCCTGAGCTCCATTCCCATTCGCAGTTCCAGAGCCTTTTGGTGCTTCCGCCTCAGTAGCAGTTCCATTCTCCTCATTGACTTTGGAAGGTGCGCCGGTGATACCGTTGCCGTTGCCTTTTGCTGTCCCGCCTTCTTTAGCTCCTCCTTCGGCTGGAGCACCTTCTGCTGGAGCACCTTCGCCACCGGCCGTCTTGCTGCCCTTTGCATTTGCGCCGCCGCCGCCTGGTGGACCGATGTTTATTCCTGAGGCACCGCCGACGGATTGGCTGCCGTCTGGGAAGGTGGTTATGCCGGATTCGCCGCCGAGGTTGGTTTCGCTGCCAGGTTTGACTGTGTGGGTTGTTAGCATGTGTGTCTGTGGGGGAGGAGGAGGAGAGATGGAGATGTACCTGTGATTCCTGTTTCTCTTTTAGGTATAACCGGGATACTGAATGACTGAGCGCCGATAGCCAGGGTGGAGATCAGCGCGAGGAACTTCATGATGAATGGTGTACAATGACGTCGAATCAATCGAAGCTTGTGTAATAAGCACTTGTAAAATAGAAGTTCGTGCTAAGAGAAAGTAGAAGGTAATGTCCAGCACTCAATAACTCGAAGAACGGCGAGAAGAGAACGACTTCGACTTCAAGTCGGGTAAAAGGAAGGTAAAATCTCTACTGCAGGAAATGACAATGCAAGTGAAAATGAAAGCAAAAGAGAAAGAATGCGACACTTCTTTAAACAAAAAAGATAAGATGATCCAGCACTCCTCTTTCTTATTTCCCCAGAAAAACCAAGAAAACACCAAGGAAATTGTGGGTGCAAGCACGGGTAAATACCCCTTCTGCTCTCATACAGACCCAAGCATTTTTCATCTTGCCTGCAAGATCTCATCTCAACCATCACTTCTCAAAACGAAAGAAACTCAAACAAGGTTAAACAAGCCAAGAATTTGTGCAAGGAACGAAAATAGAAATACGAAATCCCTTTTTGTCCTAGTGGTAGATAGGTTGCAGGAAAAGGGCGGGAGGATCACCTTCCAGACTCTCTTCCTCTCGCTTGAGACTCGGTGTAGAAACTCCAGACGGAGTTTGCAACAGGAAAAGCAAGAAAATGTAGGGATCTGATTTGTTTGGGAGATCAGAGATCGGGAGACTAATGTGGGGAAAGGTTATTTTGCTGTGCGGTTAAGGTTAATGGTGGATGATGTCGTGCTCGATGCATGGTGCTCAGACTGACTTGGCGGGTGGTGGTGGGACATGTTTTGTTTGGAGAGGTGTGTCGGGAAATGTTCAGACTGTTTCTAAGCGAGAAGGAATAAACAGCCCGAGAGAAGGTGGCTGAGTCGTTTCGCACGTGCAGTGTTTTGAGGGAGGATATCACGTGAGGGTTTGGAGATGGGACGATGTATGTTTCCAGCCGAAGGATTTGCTCGCGAGGTTCTCCATTTTGAGTCATTTACTTGAATGGACTTTCTTTTCGATCTGATGGGTATTTGGAATCGTTGTCGCAGATAGATATCGGATGCCGATAGATGTCATGTTTTGCGGAGAGTTTCCGTTTGGCTAATACATCAGATTCACTTCACAGCCTCATTGGATTCATCTTCCGCGTGAAGGAAAAGAAATATCTCATTCATCGACCTCCCAAATGGAACAATATGCGTTCCGATGGTTCATCTTGAATCCTGCCTGTTCATCTTTTCGAATAACATAATGTTAGAAGAGACAGCGGCTCGTCCTCCGTCCGGCTGGTGAAGCCATCCGTCGAGGCTCCTTGCACCGACGAACCTCATGAAATCAGACCACTCTTGAAGGACCAATTAGCGTATTTCAAGACTCAAGGTTTACTCCCAAGCTCTCCTGGGATGGGCTGTCGTCTCATTTCTGTGTTTGTGTCGTGTTGTTCTAGATTCGATTTGGTCATCTTCGTCAAGTCCAAACCCAGCGTTCACATACAAAGCTGAAGGCTGCAACTTCACTACCAGCGCATACTGAGAGGTTCTTGTCCGTTATGTCGATGGATTTCCTGTCGATCGAGTACCTGAATTTTATGGCCTCGTTGACTGCCACTGCAGAACCCTTCGCATCGGAACGGACTGCAAGCCTCTCGTGGTGGTACGTCAAATATCATGTCTTCATCAGCACATCACACCTGTGATCGCGAGCTCTCGTTCCTCTCCCTACTCGACTTCAGAGCTCCTCTGCCATTTCTCACTGCTTCTATTATGCTCTCATCTACTTGCCTCTCTCCCTGCCACTACAGTCGATGAAAGAGGACCCAGCAAGGAGAAGACGAGGATGGATCTTCAGCTCTCAACATATTTAATGTGTCCTTCTTTCTGCTCTCACTCCTCACATATATGATCCACTATCGAGACGCAAGACCGAACTCTTCTCCTCTCGGATGCCGATTTCTTAAAAGCTTTCTCGTCACTTGACATAGCATAGATCTATCCTTCGGCAAAGCTACAGCACATCAGCTGCTTCCCCAATATCTTGTGAAGGCACAGCTTTGTGCTACAAGATAATCCAGTGCTTTCGACCTCCGTCACTTGGTCCAGAGTCTGACATGCAGGTGAGTTCTGAGGACCATGGCATTATCAGCCGCCCTGGTGGGTATGCTCTTCTATTTTGGTATCGTCGGGGCAATGTGCCGAAATGCAGTCGTCGTGTATGTCCTTATCATAAATCACAAGCATTGCAGCCAGCAAATTCAATCTTTCATCGAAGAACAGGACCTTGGGCGAGCTGAATGTGCCCCTTAGATGACCTTTCCGTCGTCCTTTATTCACACTTGATTGAGACAGTGAAATCGGGATTTCAATCAGCCAGCAGGATCTATCGGATCTTTGTATCAAGCGAAGATAGCAATACGGAAATACGACGACGCAGCACTGTGCGAAAAGATTTCCGCATTGGGGTATCAGTGTATATGTCACGTGACATCCGAGATTTCCGGGAGGCTGAGCTGCAGACAACGCGACGCCCGCATGCAGGAACGAGATGAGTCTCATCGTCATCAGATAGAGTGGTTGTGTAACAGCCAAGGACTCTGCTTATCTATTAACACCAAGATCAAAACTGTAGATATTTGCCTCCATTGTCATCGTCAGGCAGACGGACGATCAACAGCTCTGCAGTGTTTATTTTTATTTAGTAGTTAAAGTAGCTGCGAACTATCACGTAAACAAATGTCTCCCTCATGGCAACCGGATATTCCGGGGTTTGTTACTATAACTCAGCTGCAGCCATGCGCCACAGTTGCACGCATGCATGCATGCAGTCAGCCAGCCAGCCAGCCACAGCCGCGATGATCGTCATCATCCTTGGCTGCTGCAGATGAAATGAGATGTGCTTGGCCCAAATGAGTAAAGGGGAGCGCGACCGATCAAATAAACTTCCTGTGCGCCTTGCATTTCACAGAATCATGATTGTACGCAGTAAATGATGAGTGATTTGTTTATTTTGTGCTTGTTTGTGTTTTTATGTATTTCGGGAAGGATTGTAGAAGAGGGAGCGAGGCATAATATCGGGCTCAGGAATGCCGATGCCGAGGAATGGAATGCATCTCTCCTGAGACCCGAGTGGATTGCACCGTCCGTCCCTGGGAGAACGACATACCAGATGTGTTTGTATGGTGCGCTCGCAGTTCACATGCACTCAGCTCGCAGTAATACCGTCAACACCAAGCCGGTAGAATCAGCATAAGAACATATCAGCCTCCATGCTGACGACCGTCTTGACAGCTTGACAGGTTGACCTTCAGTGCGACGCAACGCTGATGAAGTGAGGCAAATTTGTGAACTTGGCGCTGTCTCCCCCTTTGAGGACTCAAGTCGACTCCATTTCTGGACTTTCCGTACACCGTGCCGTATCTAGACCTTCGATACGCAGTGATACCACCGTATCGAGGCCTCTACTGCATCAGACGCGTGGATTTGACGGACAAGCTGAAATTGGAGAATCCTGGAATGATCAAAGCCTAGCCATCTCGACGTCGCATCGCCCTATCACTTATCACTAACAGCGAGCTGCATACCAACTCAATCGACCATCAATACCAGGATCAAAAAGGCAGTGCGACTTCTTATACACCAAAAACAAGGTCCAATCCCCTCCACGCTCAACAACCTCAAATCTTCATCATCTGCATCATCGCAGCTTATCAACAAGATCTGGACCTTCGTCGTTTTCTTATCTGCAGCGAGGTTGATTGCTTACAGCGTCCATCCTCGTACCTCTCGCATCGTGTTCGTCGTCGTACCGCGTACCGTAACCGTACAAGTACAAGTACAGCGGAGAAGAAGAGCACAGCACCAGCCCAGGCTTCAGCGCTCAACCAACCTCTCGGCGTCCGTCCTGGCCCTGGCGATCTCCCGCCCAGACCCAATTCGCACCTACTAGAGGGGCACGCCTCACCCTAACAGCACTAAACACAGCCTAATTCAACCTAAAGTCAGCTTAAAGCATCGCTCCCCAGCGCCCCTCCCTGCCCCTTTCGTCATACCCTGCTGAGCTCTACCGACGACCCGGCCGCTCATAATAATAAACTTTCCGGGTCTCACTTCACGACGATTTACTTCACTCCTCTTCATCCCTCGTTCACTTATTTACGTTCTCTGGACTTCACTTCAGATACCCCGCTTTTTTGTTCGGGGACAATTCAGTGTGCATCAAGTCCACAGCGTATTTGCGCCTCATCAAACAAGATGAAGGTCACATCACTCCTCACTTCAGTCGCGACGTTCAGTCTATGTGAAGGTAAATCCGAGCTTCCGAGTATAAACAACCCCGCTAACAAATCAGCATCACTCGTCGTCCCACGAGATGCCTCACCAGAGGTCCTTGCCGCTGAAGCCCTCTCAATACCCGAAAGCACTCTGAAAAGAGCACTTCCAAACAACCCCTCAGGCGGCTACGCTCCAGCTGTAGTTGACTGCCCCTCAGATAGACCCACGATCCGCTCAGCAGCTACTTTGTCGCCGAGTGAAGTATCATGGCTGGAATTACGCAGAAATAATACCATTGAGCCAATGATATCCTGGCTGACAAGGATGAACGTTACGGATTTCGATGCTTCGTCTTATATTAATGGCATTCGAAACAATGCTACCGCACTGCCAAATATTGGTATTGCGGTTTCTGGTGGTGGATACAGAGCGTTGATGAATGGTGCTGGATTTGTCGCTGCAGCCGATGACAGAACCGATAACTCAACGAATACCGGTCAGATTGGTGGTCTGCTTCAAGCAACTACCTACCTTGCTGGGCTTTCTGGAGGTGGATGGCTCGTTGGATCAATTTACACGAATAATTTCAGTTCAGTCCAAGATCTGAGAGATGGAAGTGAGGATTCCAATGTCTGGAGATTTGACAATTCTATCTTTGAGGGACCGGATGGTGACGGAATTCAGCTGTTGAGCACGGCGGATTATTACAGTACTATCAGAGATGAGGTTGAAACGAAGAGTAATGCTGGATACAACACCTCCATCACGGATTACTGGGGACGAGCACTCTCTTACCAGCTTGTCAACGCCACAAATGGAGGACCAGCGTACACATTCTCGTCCATCGCACTAACCGATAACTTCCGCGATGGATCCATTCCCTTCCCCTTCCTTGTAGCGGACGGCCGAGCTCCAGGCACCAAGATCATCTCCCTCAACTCCACCGTTTTCGAATTCAACCCATTCGAAATGGGATCCTGGGACCCCGTAATCTACGGCTTCGCCCCAACAGAATACCTCGGCTCCAACTTCTCCGCCGGCGTCGTCCCCAGCTCCGGCTCCTGCGTTCGAGGATTCGACCAATCTGGTTTCGTTATGGGAACCTCCTCCTCCCTGTTCAACCAATTCATCCTTCAAATCAACAACACCGCGATCCCAGATTTCCTCCGCAACATCTTCACCAACATCCTGACCGACCTGGGCGAAGACAACGACGACATCGCTCAATGGAAACCCAACCCCTTCTACGCGTACAACAACGCCTCCTCCATCGCCACCTCCCTCGAGCTCTCCCTCGTCGACGGCGGCGAAGACCTGCAAAACATCCCGCTGTACCCACTCATCCAGCCCGTCCGCGCCGTCGACGTGATCTTCGCCGTCGATTCGTCCGCAGACACAACATACAGCTGGCCGAACGGTACCGCCCTCGTAGCCACCTACGAGCGCTCCTTGAACGCAACCATCGAGAACGGAACTGCTTTCCCTTCCATCCCAGACGTAAACACCTTCGTCAATCTAGGCCTCAACAATCGCCCTACCTTCTTCGGCTGTAACTCGTCCAACATGACAGGTCCCGCGCCGCTGGTAGTCTATATCCCGAACTCGCCATACGTGACGCTCTCGAATGTCAGCACGTTCGATCCAGATTACAACAATACGCAACGCAACCTGATCATCCAAAACGGGTACGAAGTCGCGACACTAGGGAACGGAACATTAGATGCGCAGTGGCCGGCTTGTATGGCGTGTGCGGTGCTGAGCAGGAGTTTGGAGCGGACGGGTACCGCGGTGCCGAGTGTGTGTGGACAGTGCTTTGAGAGGTATTGCTGGAATGGGACGACGGATAGTAGGGTTCCTGGAGGGGATTACGAGCCTGCTTTTAAGAGCGAGGAGATCCCTTTCTCCGGCGCGAGTTCGATTGGTGCTGGGGCGGGTGTACTTGTGGCTGCTGCGCTTGTGAGTATGGCTCTGATGGTTTGATGATTAAAAGCTCTTTTTTTCCGGGTTCTGGTTGGAGGGAATGGTGCGGTGGTGTTATGGTTGTATAGTATGAATTTTTAAATTCAGATACAGATGTGGAATTTGGGTGGGGGAATGGGGGTTACATACGGGTTGGGGATATCTGGTTTCTTGGACATCGATCTGAGTTTCATGCACGGCATGGTTTTTCGGGGATTCATCACGGTGGGAGAATGAGAATTGGAATTTAAAAACAGGCAAGTTAAAAACAACAGATAAGATATACAGTACGATTACCAAACTGTGCTAGACAGAGCAAATCCAAGAATGTCAAATTCGTATTTTATGTAAACACGCACAGCTTTCACGGCAATATGTTCTTGGACTTCTCTCTTTCTTCTTTATCCAGATGGAGTTTTTTCTATATCGTATTTCATCTATCTATCTATCTATCTATCTATTCTCAACCATCATGATAGATTCCCTCCTTTTCCCCATCTCCTCACTATCTCATTTCCCTCCTCTGCTCCCTCCTCCCCTTCTCACTAAGACTCACCGCCCAAGCTCCCTGATCCCTGATCCCAGCCCTCTCATCCCACGAAAACCCTACCCCTCTAACCTCACCATCTCTTTCTTCTCAGCACGTTCTTTGTATCGCGTGAGGATCTTAGAATTTTCAGCAGGGTCTCGTTCACTAGGGTGAGAGAAGAGAGTGTGCATAAGAGAAAGGGAAGAGAGAGGCAGAGTGTAATGCGTACCAGGAGTATAAAAGTAGCTACCAAACTCCCTGCGAAAGACACACATGCAATCGTGAATCTATCCCACTATCAGCTTTCTTCCTCCCTCCTCTCATTCCCAAATCCCAAACCCCATACCAACTCACCGTCCCCTCTCCCTTCCCTGCACTTCAGACCCAATCTCCAAGGAAAAAAGGATAAAAACTCACATAACCCTCAACCCCCGCCCCAAAACACCCAACACCCTCTCCCTATCTTCTGCCCCTAAAGTCTGTATGAATGCCCCACTAGTACCGGAGATAGCTTCTTGTAAGACCTCTTGAGGTTGGAGAGGGAAGAGGGATTGGAGGGAGGTGAGGGAGAGGTTGGTGAAGATGCTGCCGGCTGTGGCAAGGGCGAAGGCTATGCTGCCCATTTGTGCTTTACGGCGTTAGTGGTGTCAATATCGCGTTCTTGGGTGGGTGTGGGATTAGTACTATAAAGGAAGCAGAAAATAAGGCACAAACAGGGAATAGAGTAACGTACATATTATGACCATCGTCATTGCATTTCCTTTTTGTTCGGCGGAAACGTAGGATGGCATGGCTGTGTATGCCATTTGGAGATAGAGCGCGAAACCTACACCGACGAGGACTTGTGGGGTGTAGATCCAGAAGGGTGTGGTATCGATTTGGAGTCTCGCTAATTTCATCATCTCAGTATCAACAACAACAGCAGCTCAATCTCCCACCCATAGCTCTCAATAACCCCATTGAATCCAGAAGGGGAATATCAAACTTAACACATGTCAACAAGAATGAGAAAATAGTACTCACCCAACCCAACGCCCCCAACTGTAGCAACCATCCCCCCGCCAACAGCCCACCAAACCCCTCCCCCAACCCTCGGCACAACCCATCCCACAACCGGCATGAAAACCGCCATACATCCAATCATCGGCAACAACCTCACCGCAGCACCAAGCGTACTCTCTCCCTTCACCAATTGAAAATACAAACTCATATACTCCAGGCCCAGAAACCCGCCTGTACTGCATAACGCGGTGATCATGAACACCAGCCAGACTTCTGGGATGGTGAGGATATCGATTGGGAAGAGTCGTGCTTTCGGGGTCGTGAAGAGGTAGAGTTTCTGCTGGATGGAGAAGAGGATGAGAGAGAGGAGGGAGAGGGAGAAGATGGTGATGATTGGAGGGCTGGACCACGCGAATGTGGAGGAGAGACCACCGAAGGATATCCCTGTTATGAGGCCGGTGATGGAGAGGATGCTGAGGAGGGTGCCGGTGATGTCGAGGGTTAGAAGGCGGGGGAGGAGAGGGGTGGTGGGTGCGGGGTATGGATCTAGAGGGGGGATGAAGAGGAGGTAGATGGGGGTGAAGAGGGTGGTGATGAGGATGTTGAGGAGGAAACCCCAGCGCCAGGAGCGTGGACCGAGGAGGCCGCCGAAGAGGGCGCCGAGGACGCGGCCGAGAGACCAGCAGATTCCGCTGGGGTTGAGGGGTGGTTAGTTGGGTGTTGGTTGGAATTGGAGGAGGTGGAGGCGGATTGGGAGGGGAAAAGGACTTACACCAGTCCGACGTAAGTAGGCCTCTCCTGAGCCGTTGTGACACTCGATAGAATAACGATCACACCGGTATAAAGACCAATACCACCTGCTCCAGCTATCACTCTCCCAATGATCAACATGTTCATGCTCTGTGCTGCACCGCAGAGACCGGATCCGAGGGCGAAGAGACTGAGAAAGAGGAGATAGAGGTGTTTGGCTGGGAGTATGGTGTATAATTTTCCCACGGGAAGGACGAGTGCTATGGCTCCGAGGGAGAAACTTGATGGTTATCAGTGAAGAATACGGTAGGGCGAAAGAAGGGGTAGGGAGAGGTACCCGACGAATATCCAGGGGAGTTTGGATGCTTCTCCGAATTCAGCGAGGAGGACCTGATCTTTTTGTTAGTTGACTTGTATACTACAATTTAGTATGGCTCGGCGGTACGAATGCCCAGGAGACTGGCGTGAATATGGTCGATTTAAACTTACTGGTATCAAAATACTTGTCAAATTCGTATCGAGACAATACAAGAACACAGCCGAAATGACAGAAATCACAAGAACTGGCCACTGTGGGACTTCATATCAGTAACTATTCCAGTTCATCGTCCATGTAATACCAATATCAAGGGCATGGACGTACTCTCCATCCAGTAATTTTTCTTTCTTGCTTCACTGGCTGCTCCCTTCCCATCTCCTCACTTTGGACGATGCCATCTTTCTCTGTGTTATCTAGATCGAGGAATCTTGGATCCTGAAGTTCGTAATTGAGATTCTGAGTGGATTTGAAGCCAAGATGCTGGGGCTGTAGGTGGGTTGCTTGGAGATACTTATTCGATAGATTTTTATCGTCCATTCTGATTCGAAGACTTGATATTCGTTCGAGGAAAATCTGGAGAGGAGGCTGCAATGGACCAAACAGTGAAGGAAAGGTTTACAAGTAAAGTCTCGACATCTTGGGTGAGGAAAAACCTGCGAAGCAAGGCATGGAGGGGGATCATGACTCGCTTGAAGAAGGTTAAGTTGTGATGAGACTTGAGATGAAGGGATCTGTCGTTGCTCAATACCGAAACCCTAAAGCCAATCTGGAAGAAGCAAGAACAGAACTTGCGTCTATCAACACGAATGTACAGAGTTGGGGAAAGTATAAAGAACTTTGGAACCCACTGCGCAAGTTGTAAGAATGAGGATGACCTTTTTCGCGGGGTAACGCTGGGCTGAGGACAAGGATTACAAGTAGCTGGCAAAACCAGAGGCAAAATATCAAAGTGCTGATCAACTATCGCACCACCTGCAAGGTTGATACAATCTGATCATTATGCATGCCTGTCATGTACCTTGTAGGATGTAAAAGGTAAATCACTTTTGACTTTCCGAATCTTCGGGACTGATGGTGTGATAGAAGAAGCACAACGCCAAGGTTGACAACACAGAGATGACAAACACAGGACTGATGAAAATTCCCAATCGATCATGATGAATTGAAAGTTGGTTGCTGGCTGACTTCTGCTCTTTACACAGACAAGCAGTTTGATGTTGAAGTGTGCACGTGACCTCCTTCGACCGAAGAATCCATTCTGGCATCATAAGGTTTCATCGTGGTGTTGACGTGCAATGCATTCTGCCAGAGACCTGGAGCAAGAGTTTCCTCCGAGCAATTGTGGTTGATCGTGTTGTCCTTCGCTTGCTGGATGTGGCGGCCAGCTGTAATTTGACTTCTGAAGGGAGCCACGACCATTTTCCAAAAGTTGGTAGGCTGGCAAGAACAAAGTCTTGCCGACTCACCGCAAGTCAAAGATCATAAAACCTGCTAAGTTCGAAGCTGCATCGTTAGGCGTCAACAATAGTCGGCTAAGTGGATCTGATCGATCGAGTGAGGGGATTTCCAAGTCCCGATATGTATCACGTGGGGGTTGACATGGCAACGACGCTAAATCGCCGGATGACAACAAACAAGCCTCCACCTCAAATAAACACCTCGATATCTGCTCCTACCGTGACAATCACAATCGCGTCAATGTGAAATCGCTATCGCCTCAATTCGATATACTAACCTCCAGCAACAATCATCATCATGGATCAATCACCACCTAAACGTGTCACACGCGCCCGAGCGGCTGCGAAAACAACAGACACGGGCATGAAGACCACCAAAATCGCGACTGCCGCTTCGAAAGCGAAAGTTACTCGTAGTGTCTCGACGACCAAACGCAAGACCCGAGCCGATGATGTCGAAGTCGAGGAACAACAAGAACCAGAACCCATAATCGAACCAGAACCAAAGACCACACGCGGACGAGCCAAGAAAGCCGTCCAACCAGACCCCGAACCAGAACAAGAAATGAACGAAGCTCCAGTGAGACCGACTCGAGGTCGTCCGAAGAAAGCTGTAGCTCCAGTCGAAACCCCAGCACCTGAGCCCATAAGAGCTACGAGGGGACGCGCGAAGAAGATTGAGGTACCACAAGAAGAATCAATCGTCGTCGAGGAGCCCACGAAAAGACCGACTCGAGCGAGAGGCACCACTGTCAGCAAGGCAGCAGCTCCCAAGAAGACCGTCAAGTTCGAAGAACCCGACAAAGAGAACATCGTCCCCATCGAAGTCAATGCCAAAGGCAAGGCAAAGGCTGCTGAACCTGCCACCGGTTTGCGAGCGAAGCCAGTACGGAAGCCTGCTGCGACAACTACAACTCGTGCTACTCGTGGGCGTGCGAAGAGCACTGTGGAGGAGAAGGAGAAATCATCACCATTGAGCCCCAAGAAAGCTACACAGGTTGCTACTGCGAAGGAAACCGTGTCTGAGGATGAATTGGCTACAGCAGAGAAGACCCCCATGAGACCACTCATGAAGAGTCCCATGAAGGCTCCTGGAAGTATCTTTGGCACTGCGAAGAAGCTGGACTTCTCGACTTCCAACTCTATCACTGTCAACAGGGTAGTCACACAAGATCTCAAGGGATCAACTATCGCCAGCCCAGCTCGCCGCCCTCCACAATCTCCATTCAAGGACACATTCAAGGCATCTGCTCAGAAGTTGACTATGGGCAACTCGTTGCTACAATCTCCCTTCAAGCCATCTCTGCCAGCTCCAAAGGTAGCCACCGAGAACTCTCCTTTGAAAGCTTCATTGCTTCAATCACCTGCTAGACGCCCACAATCACCAACCAAAGTCGGCGAAAACGGTTCTCCGACCAGGTCTACGAACAACGCATCTCTGTTTGCTGGAACACCTAAGGCCAGCACTTTCAAGATTTCGCGATTTGCGACGCCAAGAACAGTTACCAAGAGTGCAGTGCGCCCCGGGCATATGGCTGCTTCAAGCGTGGCTGCTGCCACCGGAAGTCCAGTGTCGAAGGACGATTCCGACTCCACTATGATGGTAGCTGAACCGAGCTTGACATTCTCTGGCCGTCTTTCGTCGATAATGCCTCGAGATGCGGACCCAGCATTTGAGAAGTCCGAGCCTATCGCAGAGGAGATAGAGACTCTGAGCATCGCCGATAATGCACAGGTCAACGAGCCTATGGCTGTCGATGTGGCGGATGTGATGTATGAAGACGTTGTTGTTGATCACAACACAACCCCTCCTGCATCTCCACCAAGAGACAGCACTGGATTCTCAGCAGCTTTCGCTCTCCGCGAGTCTGATGATAGCCCATTCGACGACTCGGAGTCTGAAGATGAACTTGCTTCAGGCTCACCGAGCTATTCGCCAGTCCCTATTTCGAGCTTCAACATCTCGCACGACTTTGCTTCATCTCCAGCGACACCAAGCCCATTCAAGGCCATCGCCAAGACCCCAAAGACAACATCCACACAAAGATCTTTAGAATCTACTCGCAAGAGCAAGATTGGGTTTACTCCCCTTGCCAGACAATTGAGTGATTGGATGGCCGCTAGCCCTGAGAAGTCTGATGCGGACGAATCGTTGGAGGAAGCTTCACCCACAAAGCTCGTCTCACAAAGAAACGAAGATGCTACGCCACGACCATCTCCTGCCAAGAGTACATTCTTCGAAGATGAGATGTCTGTTCGCGATGAGTTGGCTGCTGAGCCGGAGGTCCTGGCACAGGAGGAAGACATTCTGGATGCCAACTTCGAGCCAGTTGACCTGGACGAGGAGGATATGGCTCTTGCTATGGAGGCTGACGAAATGTCAATGCTTGAGCCGGATGAGATCGAGGTCCTTGTTCACGAGGAAATGTTCGAGGAGACCCAGGAGCCTGAGTTCCAGGTCTTACAGACTCCAGAGGAAGAACTCATTGCTGCTGAGCCAGCCGTCTCTGAGTCCGTCAACGTCGAAATGATGGTGGATGAAGTGTTCGAGCCAAAGTCTGCTGACGAGAATGTACTGTTGGAATCTACGACGGAGTCCGTGCAGGAGAGCGAGGAAACTCTGGAAGAGAACCATTTTGAGAATGTCGAGCCTCAGACTGAGCAAGAGCCAGAGAATCTGCCCAAAAGCATCCCTGTGGAGGCGACTGAGCCTCAAGCCGTGCAAGAGTCCCATATCGAGGAGCTGTCCGACGAGGTTGACATGCCCCCCGCCGTAGAACCTGCACCATCTGAAGCCAGCCAAGAATATGGAGACGAGAACGCCATGCCTATCGACCCTCAATTGATGGCAGCACCAGTTACCCAATCTCCAGTGCGATCATACGCTACACCAAGACCAAAACGTGTTCTTGGTGAGCGAGTCTGCCACACTG
This sequence comes from Deltaproteobacteria bacterium, assembly GCA_002685535.1. Lineage (GTDB taxonomy): Bacteria > SAR324 > SAR324 > SAR324 > NAC60-12 > Arctic96AD-7. The sequence continues at coordinate 25,027 of NYXK01000105.1, read as the reverse complement.
TGTCGAAGGTTCCTCTCAAAGCTGCTGCGGATGATACCCCATTGAGACCCTCACCAAAGAAGCGAAGTGCTAGCATCTCTAAACTGCCCTCTCAGCGACCTTCAAGCACTCTTTCACGAAACAACACTGTCATTTCCTACTCTCCTACCAAGAACACACCCAGAACTCAGTCCAAGCAACAAAGTCAGGATGTTGTGATGCAAGATGCACTTGCGACACCTTCGAAAACAGAGGGCTGGTCTACCATGGGAACACCAGCTCGTACTCCTCGTCGTGATATCAACACTTCTCTGTTAAAGGGTGCTGTCGTCTTCGTCGATGTCCACACTAGCGAAGGTTCAGACGCAAGTGCTCTTTTCACTGAGCTACTCGCTCAGATGGGTGCTCGATGTGTCAAGACCTGGAACTGGAACGGTAGTTCTGAAGATACAAGCAAGATTGGAATCACACATGTGGTATTCAAGGATGGTGGAAAGAGAACTTTAGAAAGAGCTAAGGAGACTAACGGGGTTGTCTCTTGTGTCGGTGTTGGATGGGTCTTGGAGTGAGCTTCACATTTGAACGATATATGGACTTTGCTAATGCTTGTATAGCTGTGAACGCGAGAACAAATGGCTCGACGAGTCCGCATATTCTGTCGACACCGGAATGGTGCCAAGAGGTGGCCATCGCCGTCGCAAGAGCATGGAGCCCCGTGCTTTGGCGAAGATGAACGGCGAGATGGTATCTTCAATGACTCCAAACCGCAACATGTCACCGACCAAGGAATTCCTCCACTTTCCAGACACCCCGGCCACCAACAAGAGCCGCAGACGCGAATCTGTCCAATGGGTCCGCTCACCAGCTTCATCCTCATCAGGAGATGTTTATGACCAGACCCTGATCCTATCTCCCGTTCCAGCGACTCCAGCACCTGAGACCATCTCCGCTTATGGTGAGGAAGGTCTCTACGGTGAGGACACCCCAACTGGACAGACCCCATACTTCCTTCACACTGAGCAGCTCGTTCAGAAGACTGCCCCTGCTGGAAGACGCTACGTCGATACTGAGCAGGCAGATGCTCAGAGCAGAACTTCCTTGGGTGCGGGCTTCTTGAGCGAAAAGAAGGATGAGAGTGTTATGATGCGGCTGATGGCCGCGAGGAGGAAGAGTCTGCAGTTTGCTCCTAAGGTGGGAAGTCCGCTTGCGAGAGGTTCGTTGTTTTAGATTGTTACGGAACGGCGGAGGAGTACTACTTTCTTGGGGGACCGCGATGAGATGATTTGATGAATTTGATTTGGGTTATGGATGGTGAATGGATGCGGCGGAATGGGGTACTGGAGTAGTGTTTGTTGTTTTGTGCTTGGTTTTGTTCGCTGGTTGAAGTATTCAGTTCACTCGTTTCTGGATTGGAACGGAATACATCCATATTGAATCCTGGTTGCTTGTCTGTTGTGCTTCGCTTGCTTGATCTCATGATTTGAGTTTTTATTTCTGATCAAAGATTCCGCTCTCGGGATGTGCGCATGTTTCCCAGTCCGCGAGTCTTGTCGACATCGTCAGGCGAGCTGCCCTAATTTTAGCACGTGGCCGAAGGGCTGAAAACGCCTCACTCTCGGCATCACAGCCTCTAGGCGCCTCCTCCAACATCCACTCGAGCGTCCTATCTCTTATCAAAGACAACCTCATACCTTCCGGCAACCATGGATATCGACTCCCACGGCTTCTCCCACCGCGTCGTACACCCCCGATGGTTCGAATTCCAGCCCGATCTCCGCGAGCGCATCTCCCGCTTCGCAAGCACACCTGAATTCGCCGCCATCTTCGCAGCTATCCTGCACCATGCCATCGGCTATCTCAATTTCGTGTAACTTGTATCGAGATTACAAGCAATGGGTTCAGCTCTCAAAGTACCATGATCAGATCGCGAGTGAAATATTGAAAGGAAAGAGAAAGCTTTTGGCAGACTATGCAGGAGCCTGCGACGTGGGGGACTGGGATGGGGACTTGTATGTCGATGCAGAAGCTTGCTGTTACGAAGGAGGGGTACATGGCCATTTTGCCGACGATGGCGAAGGTTGGCGATACGGTTTTGATTATTTGTGGACGTAGGTATCCTTTGGTGTTGCGGAGGAAAGGAGGTGGCGCATACGAAAGGGTTGGCGGAACTTGCTATGAACTGATGGGAGAGTCTTATGTACACGGGATCATGGATGGGGAGATGATGAATGTCGATACTGAGGTGCGGAAAATACTCATGACGTGATTGATACTTTCAGTACTTACTGTATCACTGTCTGTGCAGGGACAGGAACAATGTTCTGTTTTAGTTGAAGGATTGTAGATGACTCTTTCCCGCTCAATGATCTCCCTTATTTGAAAGGCCCACTGCATAGACTTCTGACCCATCACAGAGTCCGCAGCCCTCCCTTGTGAATCTTGCAACTGTGAGCCGAGGGGAGTACTTAGTGGTACTAGGCGCTTAGACTGAACTTTTTCTTCATGAAAGTGATTTGTCAAAAGTACATTTTCCATCGCTATTCAATCAATGAATCTATTGCATGGAAATGTATTCGTTGATCTTCCTTTGTTTGTTCTTAATCTTACACCTTGCATGTTGGGTTGTGAACAGCTCGATTATAAGTCCCTATGTTCGATACCAGGAGAGACTGCTTGTCAAGCACCCAATTCCATCAATCTAGGCCAATATCATTTGATACCTTGTTTCGCATTCGCCGGCCCAGATCAAACTGCTGTTGGCACTGGGATCTGCAATGTCAAAGCCCGTGTTGCAGTCATCAATCATCTCGTTAGCGAAATGGAAATTGTCAGTCAACTGCATGGTTTTGACCCTATTGATGTCTGGCGCGGATGCTCTTGTAAGTCCCTGCATCTGTTGTCCGCCTGAGTAGGGCGCAATGAGGTCAAGGGCGCGGACAGGACCCATGAAATCATTTTGTCCTAACCACGGTGGAAATGGTGAATCGTTCCGGAACAACAGACTTTCGGCCTGTAGATGTGTATCTATGGATGACTGAAAGGTGCAGCTCGCGTCGGAGGAGATCCGTGCACGGTAGTTCTTCTCATCAGACAAAGGCTTCAGTGGCAGTCCATCCAGTCTGATCGCGTCGGGCACAATTTTGGGCGGCTGTCGTTGTTGCGACCAGAATTGGTTGTACTCTTTAGGCAAGCTCGAGTGCTCACTCTCACTATCGCTCACTGGGTCCGCAAGATCGAATGCTTGAGAGTATGTGGATTCCTCAAAATATGTCCGTTCATTGGTGTCCTCCGAGTTTGCCGGAGATTGTGCGGCTTGATGCTGAGCTTCTATTGTGGTGAAGTCATTATATTTTTCGGGGAATACAATCAGGAGATCTGATGAGGCTCGAATGCACCCAAGCTTGCATGCTACGTCGTGAATTACTGGCTGCCCTCTGTCGGTTATCTCAGGTTCTCCCAAATTCCACGACTCGTTACTGCGAACCATTGCATAAAGCTTCTGGATTGTTTCGATAAGAACATCCTGAGTACTCTCCAGGACCTCAGCATATCTAAATATATATGTTAGAACAAATTGGAAATGTAGATCAAGGAAAACTTACCCTTGTGGCATCTCCTTACATGCAGTTCTCTTGCCACTTCCAGTAATACACACTAGTCCGGCAGATTTGCATCTCCTGCAAGGCAATTCTCTATCACACTAGACAAGAATTCAGTGAAATCACACAGAACTTTGCGCTTCTCATACCTTAGTCTTCCTTATCCTACATCTCTCACACGCTTTCCGGACCCTTCTCTGTCTTCCATCTATTACACCAGATGTATCCTCATATGCAGAAGAGGATCCCTCGGGCGTTCCAACGGCAGTCTTGGAAGACTTCTGGAAGTGATAGTGTTCATGATGCTTCATCGCAGGCATTGGTGAACTCGATAAGTTTCACAGCGAAGTTGGCCGGTTAAAATGTGGTTGGGGCGAAGAGATCAATGTGCGGGACAATCACGTCCAACTTCAGTCAAAATTGGTCGTGAGTCTTGATTTATAAACCGAGCAACAATGGTCGCTCTGTTTGCATATATTGCAAGTCCTCCTAGACATGTAAACAGACTTGGCCCGACAAATTGTTGCTGACTTCATCCCCAATAAGACCTTGGAATTTACTAGTCAAGGGATCGACAACTAGAAGTGCATTGATGGACTGATGAAAGGAGATTCTGAACCTTTCAGGCCCTGGTAGTGTGCTATTGTTTGACGCGAGCGATGGTAATGCGATAATCCGGTAGATATGCTCGCGTCGGCACGTTGAGCCTTGATTCTTGGCCCGCCTGTCTGTATTCCGCCAGTGCCGGGCAGAACCCGAGACAGCCGGGAATTCGATCATTGGAAATTCCATCCCTGGCATAGCCCATATCCCGCCGAAACCTATCATTCTTGTCCGATAGATCTACTGGTACTGTGTGCGTCACCACGCCACCAAAAGGAACTGTACATCATGCCACCAGAACATATTGATATGACGTAGTAGCATCAAAAAACACCTGTTCGAACGGAATCTACCAGAAATAATGTGAAGGGGTCGAATGCGGACTTCCCATCTTGAAAACCGTCAATCTGGATTGGTCCTTTCTTTCGATCTTTTCACATATTCTAGTATTTCATTCTCTATTCTCAGATCCGTCCAAGAAATATGATCACCAAAATAGAAGCTGCTCAACGCCTTGATTCAAGGGGCAAGCCCACAGTCCAGGTTTCTCTGTGGACAAATAAAGGTGTGTTGCACAACATGCCACTGTGGTTTGCGTCTACCATGAGACTGATTCGCAAGTAGGGGGTTTTCGTGCTCTTGTGCCGTCAGGGGCTTCTAAGGGAGCTTACGAAGCTCTCGAGTTGCGTGATGGTGACGATGCTGTCTACCAAGGCAATGGAGTTCTGAAGGCGGTGCAGAACGTCAATGAGATTCTTGGGCCTGCCATCATATCCCGCAAGTTTGATGTTGGGAAAGATCTCGCGAATATTGATGCTTTCATGCGCGAAATGGATGGGACTAGTGACAAGAGCAAGCTTGGAGCCAACGCTATCCTGGGTATTAGCATGGCCTGCGCGAGAGCTGGAGCTGCGGAACAGGTGAATTGTGACCTGTCTCGTCGCTCTTTGAATGAATAATTTCTGACAGTCACAAAGAACATTCCTCTATACGAGTTTCTCCGTCAGCAATTTGGCTCGCACAAGCCATATGTTATGCCCGTTCCCTTTTTCAACGTCCTGAACGGCGGGGTTCACTCTGGCAATCTGATGGCCTTTCAAGAGTTCATGGTTGCACCTGTTGGAGCGAGCTCGCTTACCCACGCCGTCCAGATGGGCTCGGAGGTCTATCAGACGCTGAAGAATATCATCAAAATAAAGTTCGGTGGAGCTGGTGAGATCTGCAACCTGATTATCTGCTCCTTGTCTGACGCACAATAGCCATCGGAATTGGAGATGAAGGTGGTTTTGCTCCACCAATATCAAAGCCTCACGAAGCCCTCGACCTTCTAATCACAGCCATTGAAGAGTGCGGCTATACAGGAAAGATCAAGATTGGTATAGATCCAGCATCTGGCGAATTCTTCAAATCGGATGTCTACAACCTAGGATTTAAGGATGATCACAACACAGCATCAGAAACGAAGCTCAACGCGCGAGAACTCAGCGATCTATATCGCGACCTGCTGGAGAGATACCCTATAGTACTGTTGGAAGATCCTTTTGCAGAAGATGACTGGACAGCATGGACTGCGTTCAACAAGACTTGTCAGATCGAACTTGTTGGTGATGACCTTCTTGCAACAAATACCGAGAGGATCAAAATCGCCAAGGAAGAACAGGCTTGCAATTCATTGTTGTTGAAGATCAACCAAATTGGAACTATTACAGAGGCAATGGAAGCGTAGGTACCCATTCCACGTACGTTGTGACAACACCACTAATCTCAGTATCTTGCAGTGCAAAACTCGCATACAGCCTTGGCTGGAGTGTCTTTGTGTCTCATCGTTCAGGAGAGACCACTGATGATTTCATAGCGGATTTGACTGTTGCTCTTGGGGCAGGTCACTTGAAGTCGGGTAGCCCATGTCGTGGTGAGCGAGTTGCGAAATACAATAGGTTGATGGATATCGAAGCAGATCTGGAAGTTAAAAATCAGAAATATCGGTATGCTGGGATGGGATTTGGGCAGGCACATGCTTTATGATTGTCTTGTGGCGGGGAGAGACTTCTGGGATGCATGGGAGTTGGCTCAGACCGAAGTAATCAGCCTCAAGTCTTGGGATCATTGTACGAGAACTCATAGTCGTAAATAGACCGATTCCAAGAGCGTGTGCTCTCCTTTCAGGTGTGATGTCTCAAGTAGAAGGCCCGCACTCACGACCTTCACAGAAGTCTGTTCATGACAGGCACGAAGTGGTCCAATCTTCCTCGGGCGTCCATCAGCGTTCATCATGGATTATTTCCGAGAGGAACAAAGAACAATTTTGCCAAGACCAATAACGTCGTACTTGAAGCACCGGAAAGTCGTGCCGCATGTTAGTACCACAATATGCTTACCGGCTGTGACTTACCGGCGAAGCCGATGTACCCTGACAGGCCTGCATGGGGACGATCTTCCAAATCAAAGACACAAAACACAGCCGATATTTCGCCGCTGCAACATGCACCACACTCTTATCGGGTATGATATGCGCGTCGAAAAAAAAAGGAAATCCCCCTGGACTGACCACTTAGTTGAGTTCCGATTCCCTGCCCGACAACTTGTAGCCGCCAGAGCCGTAGAAAGTTAACTAATCAGCCTGAGAAGAAATGGCTCTAGCTTCATCACGAGTAGACGGGCCATCATTTCTAGTTGCTATCAGTGAGTTGGTTGAAATTTATTCTCTTTGCCTAGACAGAGTCTGACGGCTCTATAGCATTTCTGCTCGTTGAATTAAAGACATAATGGCCCATGATGAGGAGAGCGAAGCATACTCGATGCCAGATGATTATTTGTCACTCAACGAGTTAGCAGCACCTGAGCCCCTTCAAAGCTCGCAACAAGAGACATCACAACGGAGAGAGGCAGCAGAACAACCTCCCAAAAAGAATTCAAGCCGAAGATGGAGTAAAGACTCTGTACATCACGATGGGCGAGAGTCATCTGACCTCTATGACATCCCCGATGACTTCGCCAACCTGGACGAGCTCGCATCACCTGCTCCTGTCCAGAATCCGCGCGAGGGACACATATACTCACAAGATTTTCTGGAAGAAGAACGATCGCAAGAGCAAGACTACGAAAGAGATATCGAGGAAGGGTCTGGCGAAAACGGTCATTCCCGAGCTCCTGTCGACGAGGCGGAGTCGGAGGCGGAGACGAAGACACAAATTTCCCGAGCTTCAAGGTTCGCCACTGAGTTATATGTCGTATCGTATCTCATCACCTTCTCAATATTAGGTACTCTCGCAAGACTCGGCCTTCAAGCACTCACAGCATATCCCGGGAGTCCAGTCATGACCAGCGAGCTCTGGGCGAACTTCGGCGGGAGCATAATCATGGGGTTTTTGAGTGAGGACCGAAAACTATTCAGAGGTCATGGACAGGATAGAAACGATGAGATGGATAAGTCGAGGCGAGAGGAAGCTGATGACAGTCAAGAGACAGTGGAAACAATGGTCCAGAACGACAATCACAGCCAGGAAGACCCTGAAAAGGCCTCGATCGAGCTGCGAAATCGCCACAACGCGATGAAGAAAACTATTCCTCTGTATATAGGGCTCACGACTGGGTTCTGTGGATCACTCACGTCGTTTTCGTCGTTTATCCGAGACGTCTTCCTACAGCTCGCCAATCAGCCTCCAGCGATCCCTCTAAGATCTGGATCAGTGTCTGACAGTTCTCGCAACGGCGGTTACAGCTTCATGGCCGTACTTGCTGTCATCATTCTCACTGTCTGTCTCTGTCTGTCGGGATTGAAAGTCGGTGCACATTTGGGCATTGCCCTCGAAAGACTTCTCCGTTCTTTCCCAAAGTTTCTCACGCGAAAGGTCTTTGATCGCTGCGCCGTAATATTCGCATGGGCTCTTTGGATTGGTGCTATTGTCATGGCAATCTGGCCACCGGACCGGCCATCGGGACCTGTAGCACCTCCGGGAATGAGCTGGGCTCAAGAGATCTGGCGTGGACGGGTTCTCTTCTCCCTCGTATTTGCTCCGCTGGGCTGCATCCTACGCTTCTACGCCTCGATACGTCTGAACAGCCTCATATCGAGTTTCCCACTCGGCACTTTCACTGTCAACATTGCTGGGACTGTCATTTTGGGGATTTTCTGGGACTTGCAACACTCGCCACCTGGGGCTGCTGGTGGGCGTGTTGGGGGAGGCTTGGTTGGGTGTCAAGTTCTACAGGGTGTGCAAGATGGGTTTTGCGGATGTTTGACCACGATAAGTACTTGGGTACTGGAAATGACGGCACTGAAGAGGAAACATGCATATATTTATGGTGGCATAAGCATCAGTGTTGCACTCGTTTTTCTGGTCGTGATCATGGGAAGCTTGGTCTGGTCAAGGGGAGTTTCGGCGGCTGTGTGTTCCTAGATTACATCCCATCGATGGTACCGGACTCTTTCCACTGCAGCCTAGTAGTTAGTGTGAGGTTAGACTTACAGCATGAAGTCACGACGCTTTATGATATTTGTCTAGTACATGGACACTCGAGAAACATTATAGATTGGCTCATCAAAAAGAAACTACTAGCTATTCGCCTCAATGTGGACATGGAAACGAGCTGTCCTATACTGTTCATTCATAAATCATATGATGGTGGTGAGATATTAACTTCAGAGGCTGTCACTCCTTGCCGAGGAAACGAAGAAGACGAATATGGCAGAAATTCATCTCGAGCTGCAGAACCTTCCTCTTGAGGCGATTCAAGCGTTCGGCTTAGCGCGGGGTAACAAATGATCTGCAGTGGCAAGACCAACTCTAAAACCTTGTGAGAAAATCCCTTGATACTGAAGCGAACCACCACCGCATACTGACGTGCTGAAAGCTGGTTGAGGAACGTCGGAAGCAAGTTCCTTGCGACCTTGATAGGAACGTCGAGATGGATCTTCCATTGGCAATTGTTGTCTCTTTTCCAAGACATTTTTGCGTATTCTCGAACTTCCGGCTCCGTCCTCTTTTCTCGGACTCTCAGAAATGGATCTCTTCGGGCTGCCGAGTGTGTTGGTATTCGTTCCATTCTGCGAGTCGAGTAGAAGGTTCTGATCCGCAAGTAGTGCCGCACCAGACAGACCCACTCGCATGGTTGTGTGTCGAAAGCAAGAGTACTGCTTGGTGTAAAGGTAAGGCTTAAGGTTATAGTAGTTGACGGACGGAAATCTGAAGACAAGACATTTGCTGGTGAAGGCTCGGCGGCTGACAACTTCAGGGCTCCAAGTGGCCTTGTCCATCTGTGCTGTCTTATCCATCTCATCGTAGAAGGCCTGTATTCTTGTGGGAAGGCTTCCATTGCCAGAGGAGGAGCTGGAGGTGTATGAGGCATAATAGCTATTTCCCGTTCGTACGTAGACATCATAAAGTTCTCAACAACTTTGCTTGTCCGAATGTGCTTGATCCGAATCGTATAGAATATCATCGGCTGCCGAAACAGCATTTTGGTTGTGGGAAATCGATACGCTGAACCTTGTTCGGTCGAGGGACACAACTTTAGGAAGTCTTCTTGAACGTCTGAACGAGAAGAGATGAGCTGGTGAGGCACCACGAATTGAAATGGCAGTCGATGTGCCTGTATTTGGTCTTTGATGCTTCGGATCGACGGATCTGAATACAATTTCTGGGTCTCTTGCAAGAACTTTCCACTGTGAGTCTTCGAAAGTTCGTCAGTGAGACAAGGAATCCCGTACCTGGAATTCAGCTGTGGGTGGAAGGCGACAGGGGTCGCTATTATTCTGGGACGCAACCCAGGTACGGACAAGACCTGCACCAAACTTAAGGACTGCTGGAGCAAGGCTTGGGATAGAGATACTAACCTTCAAAAGAGAGATTGACCTCAAATTCGAAGTTCCCACGGGTCATCACTTCCAAATGACCTCGGATTTCATCGCCGCTATATCGCACAGTGGGCTTTCTCGTTGCGTTGGCTCCGCGCGTATCCTCTGGGAGAATTATCTGGAAGGTTATCGCTGGCTGAAGTATGCGATCTCTTCTTTGCAATGTCTCTTGCCGCCATTGTAACCATCGCGACATATACATTGAAGGGCGACACGACGGTATTTTGCACAAGAAGAATCAAGCGAGTAAGGAACTGGAGTCTGGCTGGACAAGGTGGATCTAGGGAGAGGCAAGTGGGCGGAGAATGAATTATGGGGTGCTATCAATCACATCTCTATACCGTCAGAAACAGTGACTGTCACAGTGAGTATCTTCAACGACCTCAGATTTCACCAATAGCGTCATGCACAATGTATCACTGAAGCTCGTGACCATAAATCATGGTCAAGGGACGGCTGTTCAGGATACGAAATCGATCTGATTTTCAATCTCCACTCTACGATTAGTAGCGCTCAATAATGGATTGTTGCTTGGGCGGCTGTCGTCATCCCTCAAGGAGGAGGGGACGATGAGTTGGAAGCATTCCGGATCTCTCTTCCGAGAGAGCCGCTTTTCCCGAATTATCCGCCTAAAGTTCTTTTACCTCCGGGGAACCAGACTATGATCGACAACTCGAGCTATGAAAGAGCTCACCGGCATCAAAAGGACATTATCGGGTATTCCGGCTTCAGGGAATCAGGGAAACATACCGGTTTGAGTCTCCCCATAGGAGCCGGTCAACATGTTTTCCTAGTTGAGCTCATAGGTAACAAGCAAGCGAGCACGTGTTCACGTTGGTGTCATGTGATTTTATGGGTATAACCATCTTGATTGCTAGAAGTTCAATCCTCGCACTCATCAGGGGAGGAAAGACGATTTTGAAGTCGAAATTTCCTAATAGTGGTGAACATAGGAATCGTATCACTATCTTCAAACGTGGTTACATCAGTTCAGACAGATGTCACTTCACTTTAAGAACCGCAATGAGTTCGATCCGGGTGGTTAAGATCTCTTGAAATTAGATTGTTATTAAAGTACATCATCGATGTGTGCTCAGACCACTGCAGAGTACTCTGGAAGTAGGTCCCAGTGGCGAGGTGGCTCAGACATAGGATGTTGGATCTCGCTATCCATTTCTCTCACATCTCCCTCACCAGGCCGTAAAGTTTCAGATGAAGACTGAAATCCCTCCATTGTACTGACTTGGTCAACAATACCAGTATCCTGTCCTCCAGAGGTACTTGATATCTCGGGGCTAAGGACGGGCGATGGGGTGATATGTGGGTTGTCTTTGTTAAGGGGAGCATCCGGGCAGCCGCACGCAAATGTTCGCACGGTTGTAGGACTGTATATGCTACAATAGGCGGGTAGAAGTATGTTCCGCGATGTTGCGTAGCAGGATAATATGTGTATTGGGTGGTCAATGGGTATGTCAAAGCATTCACGCTTGATCTCGTTTGGGCCATCGGCTTCAGATTTGTGCAGGCTTAGGACAACCTATATATTACCGTTAGATAGGATCATAGATTGGAAGCCTGAGAAATTTTACCTTTATCCAATGGGTCACATTGACACTGTCCCAGTGTATGTCAGGATGTATACGTTGTGCTGATCCAGACGCGCGCATGCTGAGGCAAGATGGTAATTGTACTTGGAGCTCAATTATTGTCGGGCCGTGTTTCAACCCAGCTCTGTTGGTGTCTCTTGGCGTAAAGGCCCCATTTCTCTTTCCTGATCCCGCCATCGTTGTTGCTGGTAGAATCTGGGTTGATACTGGTGACTTTTCGAGTAGAGCATCCGTTCCTACATTTTGGAAATCGCCCAGGTAGCGTGGTTCTATCGATTTGTCTAACAGTTCGATTTTCCGCTCCGGGGCTCTCCTGTAGATCTTTCCCCCCTGCCCTAAGAACCCAATATTCTCTATCAGGAAAACCTGGAGAGAGTGACAGCGTATCTTTGCCGAGGACAGTCGAAGTGTCATAGGCATCTTGGAGCCTATTGGGCATGATTTGGAGGGAATCATAAGGTTGTAGTGTAGCCAGTCTTTCCAGTCCTTATCAACCACTATTGGTCCGGCTTGGTTCAGCAGATCTATATCTGGTACACGCACCAAGATGACGTCTTTGACTTTGTGGATGTTGGCTGTAAGCACTGCTCTCAGCTTGACTGAAGCTTCAAGCTGGTAGTGGACGTAAGTGCCGCGAACTTTCATGGTTTCTGGACATGTCTGAGGTACTGGAAACTCGATGAAGAACTCGTAAACGCCTGGCTCAAAGATTGAATAGTTCCGCCTCTTTGCGACTGTAGGTTCTTGGCAACAACTTGTCTGAGAGGGTAGGATCTTACGCTTTGCAACAAGGTGGTCTGTATCTCGGTCTGCATTTCGGTCTGAGTCAATTGAGTCGTTGTTTATCTGAATCGATGATGGCCGCGGAGGGGTGTACACCCGATGAGTCGTCCCCCCAAAAAGTGCCATGCTGCCATTCTTATGGATTGGTCCCGTACCCCTCTGCGGAGAGCAGGGACTGCGAGCGTCAAAAAAAGGCCAAGTATGTCTGACCAATTCTTTCTTTTCAAGGTGGCTGTATGTTTCGGGCAGGCTATCTGCTAGTTATCAATGAAAGTGCTAATATTCATTGGTAGTTGATCAGTCGTACCTCGATGTCGTTCAACCCCTGAAGAGCCTGTAAAATCCAACCTGATGGACTTCAGCTTGATAGGTTTAGCAATCCTTAAAACAAGCTTCCCTCTGAGGATTGCCTCTTGCTCTTGACTCACGCTCGAATGGCGGCCGAGATGTAAGCCTTTCTGGAATAGAACAGGCTCGGCGAGCTCGATGGAGCATTGCAGGACAGTATCGCATGAAATTGTTTCCTTCATCCTAAATGGACCTTTAGTACACGAAGCTGGTACACAGTACACACATATTTCCGCTTGGGGTGCTCTGACACAGGCGCTAAAGCAGGCGAGCAAGCTTTCGCAGAATTGAGATACCACGCTTACCCCTCGACTTTAAAGAGCTGAGACTACCTAAATATGTACCTACATACTTACCTACCAACTTGGACATGTCATAGGACGCAGTCACGGAAGCTTCCACTTAAAACGCTCGCATTGGAAGAATATTCAACACCTACTACGGTACGGGTCGCAAGAGCATAACTCACGAGCCATTATTGCGTGACACATCGTTTCTCGGAATGCTACTGCTAGTCTGCTATACGAAAGATGGCCACTGGCCACTGCTTTGGTTGTGAAGATATCAGATGTCATCGAATGCCGGCATCTGAGTATTACGGTTGCATTTGTCTGCCGTGCGTGGGAGCTCTGTCGGGTCTGGATTACTTGTACTTGGAGCAGAAGCCGGGAGAGCCGGGAGAGCCGGTGGTGCAGGTGGTGCAAGTGGTGCTGCCGGTCGGTCGCAGTCTGAGTCTGACGTGTCCACGTCGTCCACGTCGTCCACTCGTCCACTCCTCTCTTTTCCCCACCTCATCATCTCCTCCTCCGCTCCAGCACCTTTTGGGATCATGAGGCCAAGAGCTCTCCAAGAGACCTCGGAGTGCGCGGAGTACTCCTACTCCTACTCCTACTCCTAGTACTCCTAAGTCGCCACATGAGCGATCACCGATTACCCATTACCATGTGATGAGAATGAAAGGCGAAGAGAGAGGAGAATCAAACAAGCCAAGGCTTTCCAGCCCCGCCCCGCCCCGCCCCGCGCTGTCACCCATCTACAGTAGACCTCCACCTCCCTTTCCCCTCCCTCGCCTGTCCCCGGTAACAAAGTCGAATTCCACAACAGTTGCCCTCGTAGACAATATTGCACGGAACGGAAAGGCACATACTGTACGGACATACTCTACGGAGTTACTTTGCCTACCTAAGTAAGGCTTGAAGACTCGACATTCTGCCAAGAAATGTCTGAACAGTCATTTTCCCCCGCGGGCACAGCCACAGCCACGCCCAGTACAGCGCCAGAGCCAGAGCCAGAGCCAGAGCCCGAGTTGGGTGTACCGGCTCTGAAGCGCCGCCGCGTTGCCAGAGCCTGCCAGAACTGCAGGTCCCAGAAGTCGAAGGTTAGTTTGTGTTACTCCACTCACTGTTCCACCTGATGAATCGATCATTTGCATGCGGCTTCTGCTGACGTGGTGTAAGTGTGATGGTGAGCATCCAATTTGTGGTCGTTGCAAGGGCTACGGCCATACTTGCAACTGGCCCAAGGACAAGAAGGATACCAAGCAAAGTTCAGACCTCGGCGGTCCCAGTGGCCACAGTACGGGCAGTACAAGGGAGCAACAGTTGCCATTGCTGCAATTGGCAATCAGGTCCTACGACAACTTGATAGCAAGTATTCAGTCGGCCCTGCCCGAATCTGCTCGCAGTTCGGTCAATTCGACGTTGTCTCAGATTCGAGGTCGTTTGCCCATGGGCATTATTGATCTAACGGACCCGATGAGTATCCCCACCCAGATTACAGCATCATCTCTTCGACATGATCCATCCGAACCGAACGGGAACAACCCGAGGTACTTAGGGGAGGCGAGCGATGTTCGCTTCTTCCATACTATCAAGAAAATTCTTCGAGATGATATCCAGTCGGGTGGACCAGCCGAGAGCGAAACACAAAGCTACGACCAAGAGATCCTGCATCTAGAGTTGCACGAGGGTCGGCAGCATCTTCCGGCAAAAGATATGGCGGATGCCTATATCGAAATCTACTTCTCTACCATACACATCGCTTACCCCTTTCTGAACAAGCCATCATTTATGGCAAGATACGAGCGCTTCTGGACAGGGGACAAAGAAGTCAATGAAGGCCCTTCATGGCTTCCTCTTTTGTGTAAGTTGCTGCTCACCTGAGAAATTACTGAGACAGTCCTTATGTACCTTGTTAGACACCATCTTCGCGATTGGCGCCTACTACACATCGTTCCCCCGGTGCGAAAATGGTGACATTCAAGCACATCTGAAGTATTTCGGCCAAGCCATATTGCTTTCGAACTCGATGATGACGGATTGCACACTAGAGAATATTCAGATGCTGCTTGCACAATGTTTCTTTCTACTGGCTATGAGCCAGGCCGATAGGTTAGCGGAGATAGATTACTATGAGGCTATTGGAAGCTAACGTACAGGTAGATGCTGGAATACTCTCGGTCTTGCAGTCCGCGTCGCGCAGAGTATTGGCTTCCATGTTGTAGACTCACTTGATCAACCTTTGACAGGGCTTGATACAAGCAAACAAGAGACAATACGGCGGACTTGGTATTCTTTGTATGTCCTGGACCGGCTTCTCGCCCTTCAACTAGGCCGTCCCGCTGCTATTCACGAAGAAGAGTATTATGTTAATTCCCCCTCAGCATTGGAAGAGGGTCAATGCTCTGTGAATGGAGAACCTAACCAACTGTCCCGCGATACAACGCCTTCTTCCATTGATTATTTCATCTTCGTCATTCAATTCTCCGAGATTCTGGGTCAGGTGATTAGTGATCTCTACAGACCTTCGCAGGTTGCCATTGAGCCTGACCAGATGCTATTGAGTACCACGGCTTTAGACGAGAAACTCGTAAAATGGAAATTAGGTCTTCCACGCCATCTCCGCTTCGACTTAGGTCACACTTTTGAGAAATCCATGATTTTCAAGCGACAGGCAAGGCTTAACCCAAGAGTTTTCTGACAGTAAAACATTTGCTGACTTTCAAATTAGCGAAACATGCTTGCTATCAAATTCCACCATCTCCGCACACTCATGCATCGTCCATATCTCTGTTTGGCATGGGTACAGCAACCCAACCGGCCTTTGATGGCTTTGCTGGAGCGAGCACGGCATCGCGTTGATAGCTTGGAGAGAATTTGCGTGCACGAGGCCCAGCAGACAGCACATCTGTTGCACAATGTGGCCGACGAAAAATGCTTGGTGCACGACTTCCCTTGGTGGCAGATGATCTCGTGTCTTCTCTGCGCGAGTTCCGTCCTCCTCGTCGCTCGTGCGTGCATCGAACCCGATGGGGTTGATCTGATGGCTCAATCTCAAACGCTTGACGAGGATGCAGAGACGTGTCTCAAGGTCTTCGATGCGTTAAGTGTCAATTCTGACGCGGCCAGACGCGCCAGAGATATGATGAGGGACTTAAAAAGGACGCGCATCCGTCCGAGAAGTAATTCTGACTTTCCTCTTGAGTTTGCACTGCTAACGATACCAAACAGGACATGCGGATTCAAGAACGGACTCGACATCGATGAATGGGGGTCCCAACGACAACGCAACAGAGCTGTCGCTGATGGACAATCTTTCGAGCGAGAATTTCGTCCAGACATTCAATTACGGAGTCAGCCATAATGGGATCGAGTGGCAGACATGGCCTGGAGAGCTATCCGATCCGATGGCATGGTCGGCACAATTCCTCCATCCCTCGTCGAATTTAGGGTTGAATTCCGTTCCGATCCCTAACGCCGAGATGCCTCAGTACCCGCAGTTTGAGGGGAACATGTAGCAACAAGAGGACTTGTTCCAGACTACACACTATAACTCTGGATTTTTTCATACAGTTACATTCTTCTCACGGAGAGTCCTCTGACAGGGACGTCTTCCAAGCCGCTTATCCTCGCGACTGCTTGTATAGGCTACAAAGACCCATTGGTAGCAGTACAAAGCGTGAATCGTGAGAACTCGATCCATGAACAACCCCAGCTTGAATCTTGAAGTTATTTTGGAGCCTCGAATCAAATCTTAGACGAGAACCAAGATCCGAGATCTGGCAGTCGGGAGAGTATGGGTGAACATCGTCCGAATGTATCCTCAGAGGCACCATTCCTTCCAAGAGGACAATTCAATAGCCCTTGCCGGAATTGCGGACGCTTCCTCCTCACGTAGCCCTGGAACATGGTTCTCGGGACTGTGGTCTGGACAAATGGTTGCAAGGGTACTTCTGTGTGTTTCAGAAAGCAAGAAGGGCCCCCTGTTTCTTCTACATACATTGCGTCTGGCTATTCTTGGCGTCTTAATTGGGGCTACCAATGGTGATGGAGGCAATGCAGGCTATGGTGGAGGCTGGTGAGCCGTAGGGGGAGGCCTAGTAAAGAGAATAATCTGTTCCGCTGTATTTTTACATGTGTCAACTTGCCTGGATGCCAAGACGAACTGCTCATATTCTCTAGCTAAGATGTAACCAATCACTTGACGAATTTGGAAAAAGGAATCTTGTAGCACCACAGCACCACAAGGGCGTAAATCTTATGTGTAACTTAGTCATTAGATAGTCTGCTTCGGAGAAGTTACACCTTCCGCTCAACATCTTTTCTCGTGATTCTTTCTCCACGGGATCCAAATCCATCAATCCTCTTCAGTAGATCTTCACCTACGACTCTGCCACTTCGATCCTCGGCTTTCGCGTGAACCGAAGTCTGTGCCTCGCTGTTATCCCAATTCGCTTCCATCCCACTTGCCGCTTGCTCTACTCCTCGTAATAGTCCGCCTGTGACAACGAGAATGTCCATCCTGCAATCTCGAATCATAAACTCCCAGCTCTGTCCGCGTTCAGGGTCCTCCCCGAACCACATCCCATCACCACTCGGAAGTCCTACTAGCCTGACTGTATTTGCCGCAGGGTCGACTTCGAGATGGGTATTTTTCTCGTGACCAATATATGGTTTCCCAATCCGGTAAGGTGTATCTTTCAACTCATGATTCGTTGTCTCGATCGTTTCAAGTGAGATAGTCGGATCCTTTGGATGGATTAATCTTCTTAGATCGGTCGTAGAGCTACCACAGAAGAGCCGATATCGAGGCGTCAACTGGAAAAGCAAGTACGGTGGGTAGTCCTCTCCAGTTCCTCCTTCCCTCCCCGCTTGATGGCTACTTGGCTCTCATCTTTGATGTCGTACATTGGACCTGGGAAGTAAACTCCTACAGAAGCTTCTTCATCATTTGATATATGGGTCCCAGTAAACAATAAAATATATCCACAGGATGGATTTGAGAGCCCCAGTGCCAGCTCAGAAATTGACAAAGACTCCGCTGCTAAGATTTTTGGCTTGATGGCGACTTCTTCGATCTTTTCTGCGACAAATCTGGTGTAGCGGTTTCCAAGCTTGATCTGCGGAGTGAAGAGGTACAAAGCTCCGAGTATGGAATTCATATGGAGAGCATCCGAACCATCTTCTCGGGCTTCGCCGATCTGAGGTTGGAAAATCACAGCCCAAAGCTGATAGAATCGAAGATGGAAATTTGGCTACAGAAGTTAGTCACTCTACAATAACCGACTCGGTGAGTATACCTACCATAAGGTCCAGGACTTTGTGAAATGTTGCTGGAGTAAATGGCTCGCAAGAATTCTCTCCTGCCAGTGCATCGACCAGATTGTTAGTCAACGCCGCGCCAGAAGGAGAAGCTTCAGCGAAATCTCCATGATTGAACATCCGATGGGAGCCCCACTTCTCGTTTCTCACTCTCAATCTGAGGAGCAAGTCAATCAACAAGAAGACGTCGTCCCTCATCACTTCTGTTTTCATGATCACTCCGTCAAACAGCTTTTGTGCAAAGCTGCGATATTGATCTGGCCTAGGACCCGAACCAATGAAGTCAGGTCCAACCATAGCCAATATATCCATTGCATCTGTTGTGAGAGACTCCGTCTGGGGATCCTCGAGTCTTGAAACTTTCGAAACAGGCATTCCGATGCTTCTGAACAGTCGTTCGATCCGAGCGATACGAAAGAGACTGTCGTCATCCCGCCAGAAATATTCGCAGAAAGAGCCATCGCGCTCTTGTGTGCCTATGAGATCGTCACACTGGAAAGTGAGAAGAGTGATAGCACGCATGAAGGCATCGAAGCCGATCTCGGTGCAATGTCGGGGAATTGGATGATAGGCGTAGTACGAGAAGCTTCTCCACAAAAGTTGGATGGCGGGTTCCGAGATTGCACTTTCTGAGATGGTGCTTCGGACATGTCTTTTGAAGCTTTCTTCATTCCAACCTGATCGTCTTTAGCTTGTGCTTCGTCTAACCACAGTCCACAAACGCACATTTCAGACTTGAAGAACCATCAACCGAATATTCATCAAAAATCGCTTGAAGCCGGTTGCCATCGCTCTCTCCCTTCAGCTGGCGATTTAGTACCGTCCCAAGGTCTTCAGTCACAGACACTGGATACTGTTAGATGGTAAAACTCAACTTGAAGATGTTTACTCACTATATGCTTCGCTTTCTACATATTTGCGGACTTTGGGGACTTGCCGAGTCCGATCGATGTCGAAAATAATGTTTGTTAGATTTGCTAAGGCTGATAACATCTCGATAGGCTTCATCAATCTACTCGTGCTGTCGGCTGGCTCTGCAGAATTAGACTTCCTCTATTTGCGAGTCAAGTTAGATACAAAGGAAGGAAGAATGGGTGAGATGAAACGTTATCTTAAATAGACTATTCGCTTAGCTCGAGAACGCTAGCTGATCGAACAACATCATGTGACCGAGCCAAAAGTTGTCGGACTTGAATACTAGGCTTTGAAAGGCCTTTAGTTATGGCTAGATCTTATCCATACTTCCTCTATGTATCTGTTCAATTCGTACTCCATCTACTTCAATTGCTGGTAGAAAGCCTGGGCAAATGTTTTGCAATTGTTCCCTGGGGGAACTGGAACCCAGAGGTACAGCGGATGCTCCTTTGCATATATCTGTCCCTTCGTGGAGATATCAGCGTAAGACCAGCCCGCTTTGATCTTGCCAAGACTAGAAAAGGTAACTGGACCCCATTCATTTGCCCGATCGTTATAGCCTTGGACCCAGTCTATGCCTTCCTTTCTTGTGGTCCACAATAGCAACGATCCTTGGTGGCCAATGTCGTAAAGATTAGCCACCCAGTGTCTATTTTGTATTACTGTTCGACGGACAACCTCTCCGCAAGAATTCAATACATCGTCAACAGTCCTGCTTGTGATTGTGACATAACCAGCAATCATTTGGTAATGCTCAGAGACCGGAATGATTCCTGCTTGAGGATAAAATACGTACGTACACATATCAGAATGTCCGCCGTGTAGAGAATATGGGATCTTGGAATATTGTTGGTGAGCAGACGAGAAAAAAGACTTACTGCCTAGCAGAGCCCAGCCATCACCATCTTTCCAGCTCCCGAAGGCTTGGTTAGAAGTTGCCCTGAGGACATCCATTTGAGGAGTGTCAACATATTGAGTTCTTACCACAATATTCGGCGAGTCTACATGCCTGCCCTTCTTGCTCTTCTTGGTACATGTAGGCGACGTCTTGTCAGCAGATCTTGTTGGAGTAGCTGATTTAGGTTCAATCCTGGTGGGCACTGTGGTAGGCTTGGATTTGGGTGTATCCAGTGTGAGAGAATGTTTCTTGCCGAAGACTTTAAACTCTGCTTTTCATTCCTTCTCGATACCCTTCACGCAACCTTGAATAATCGCTGGCGTGGCTGCAATCTCTACCAGATCAAGGATCTCTCCTACAATTGGAATGAGGTCCTCGAGAAGTTCCAGCGGAGCAAGCAAGGCAGGCACAGCTATCCTACAGAACGCCTTAGCGGCAATGTCGAGAGCAGCTTGCTCGGCAGCTGCTACTGCGGCAGCTTTTGCGGCGTCCTCGAGGTCATTCTTCAAACTCGATGCTATTAGGCATAAATTGTCAATAAATAAAGCATGATCGGCAAGAAGAGTGGCTCAACTTACTTGTAGCTTTGAAACCAGCACAGCAATAGCTCTGGATACCCCCGTGACAGTCTTTACTGCCTTTGGAGGTGTGAGAGTTGGTGTTGGTGGTCAATTCGGTTTCGCCTTCGGCGCCGCCACCAATGCAACTGAGCCCTGCGCCTCGATATCCACGCCACTGACAAATACCAACTTGAGTTTTGACATCACAACAAGTTGAGCGATAAGATTTTGAGGCACACTTATCAGCTGTGCTTATTGATCCCGGTTGACCGTTGAATTGTGCGGCCTGAAATGTTCCAGGTTTACAAGCCTGGCCGCATCCCGCAGAGTAACAAGTGGCGCTGGCGACCTGGTTTGCTGTAGCTTGATCTGCGTCTGCTTTCTGCGCGCTTGTTACATCGACTCCGGAGATGGCTGCCGATCCTCCGAATCCATTCTCTTCAGATTGATCCACCTGATCCATAGCCCATACCATCATCCCACCCAAGCAGCGACTATTTGCAAAGTCAACCTTTTGCTTGAAGGTGTCCCCGTCGTCGTAGGAGATCCACTGATTTTGACTCCAGGTAATCCATTTCACACCTGCTACCTTGTCCCAGACAGGTTTGAGTGAATTCGTCAGAATAATATTAGAAATCTCCTGATAGTCAAGAATTCCAGATGCCTTCGAGCAAGGCCAGCGTCTGCACCACCCGAGAACTGGCAAATACCATTAGGAAGGTTACAGCTGGGGTCAACCAGAGTAAACGAGCGACCATACCATCCTTGTCCAAGAACTACTTTGGTAGAGTCAACTCCCGCTCTCCACATCAAATCGAGAGCAGCATCAATCTCTGTGATGTTAGTATGCGGAGCAATGTACGGTCCAACATACTGGGAGTCGGCATCCCAAACGCCGTGTAGATCATAAGCCATGATGTTAAACCAATCAACCGAGGATTGAAGTTCGGGTAGGTCGAAGTGCTGTAGATACCAGTAAGATGTTGGGAGTGTGATTGTAATGCCATATTTGGTTCCAAATGCAGCTCGCATATCTTTGCAGAAAGTAACCTGTTTTGATCAGACAATTTCTAGGCGACCGAAGTGCTAACTTACATAGTTTGCGATATCTGAGGGACTCCCGCCACGATCATTCGGCGCCTGGATATTCCCAATCAAGGTCGACGCCTGATCATATTAGCTGAAGTACTAACCATATCGCTGAATGCATTGAGAGTAGGGCCAGGATCGGTGAAAGACCACCCTCCGACTGAAATCCATGTTTCAAGTCCTGCCTTTTGCTCTTTCAACGCTGTAAAACGACTGTAGAGTGAGGCGCCATTGGCGTCCATAGGGGAAATCTGAAAAGTAGTCGGATCAAAGAAGGCAAAAGCGAAGTTGATAGAAGTAAATCCATCAATATTCAAATCCTCTGGGGCAACGCTTTGGCAACTCCGTGTGTTCGACCAAGATTCGTAATACCCAATGTTCCGTTTTCCTACACTCTTACCGGTACAGGACGGTCTTTTGACGCTTCCACAGCCTCCATACTTAGTATCACAAGCCTCATAGTTGGTATCAGCAGTATTGCTCCAGTTGCAGAACTCTGAGGTCGATCCACAGAATCCAAACTTGCTGCAGCAGACATTCAAAGGGCAGGTTTGCTGACCAAGAGCTGCGTAAGGACCACATTCTGCTTTGGCATCGCCTAGAACAACATCAGCGATGGTATGTAGCAGGATCAACTGGAGACGTACAGTTATGTTGACAGCCTGCTGCACATGATGATGGAGAGTAGCCACATAGATTATCAGCACCACAGCACGCTCCATTTGCACATGGTGTTGCAGAGTCACAAGTCCCGGTAGGAAGAGCTCGTGCATGCAAAGATGAATTTCGAAGATGCGGTATATATGTGGCGAACCCATCGACTGACTGTGCCAAGGGACTAAGTGTGGTTGGATTTGTCTTCACTGTTTTTGCGGTACAGAGCGAAAGAGATACTAAAGCCGCGAAGAAGGGGAAAAAAGTGCTGAAAAGCATGATGGATACTGCAGAACAGGCAGATAGGGAAACGAGTGAAGCCTAGAAGATGTCGACAGTTTCGTGAACTGAGGTGAGAACAGACATCAGCGAGCTCATCAGGTTGTATCTCAAAACAGACGGCTGTGAAGAATAGCAATTTCGTTGTTCCTCCAACTAAATCTTTCGTTGAGAATTTCAACTCGCTAACGACAACCAAAGCTGCATCCGCCAGTTCAAGGTTCTAATGCGGTGTTTAATTGCAGTGTAGAAAAAGCCATTCAACCTTCCTCATTGGGCTCAGGGCATGCAGAATATTGACTGAAGTGACCTGTATCTTCGGTAACAAGGAAGACAGCAGAATCGGTGCAGATTGGACTGTCCATCGCCCATGCTCAATGGAAATAGATTTCTAGCAAGGGGGCACGAAGCGCCGCGAGATCTCGTTGCTATCGCTCTTTAGCGGGTCGGTTTTGCGTTCCTCCCCGAGTAGGAAGGGCGGATGGAATTTTCTTTGAGAATCAAGGGTAGAATGTTCGGAGAAGTGGGTACCTGACTCATCACATATCTTGCATTCAATGGTCTCTGATGCAGTCATGGACGCGCAAAGACACGGCCATATGCAGGGACAGTGCCAAGTGATTGGCAGGAGCCAATATTGAACAAGCTTTCACGGCGAAGACGGCCCGATCCAGCCTGTGCCGATAATTGTTTAGATTTAGATGTGTACAAAGCGGGTCAAGTTGTTGGTGGCATGGGTTGGGCCGTGCTTCCGTGATGCTGCATCAGCTGTACCTGCATTATTGAGCACTCCTAGCTTCCACCTCGGACTCTTGTTGGCCATCTGATGTTGGATTCTCTACCTTTTCCAACCGAGAAACAAAATTGCGATCGAAAGAGGAAGGTGATCCTCTATTTCCAGAGGATCAGAGTGAGCTTTTGATAATCATCCAACTGCATCGAATCTTTCTCGTTAGAATCTCAGGGGCAGGATTAGAAAGTGCCCCTATTTGGTATCATAAGAAAGGGGAATGCTCAATAGGGTCCGATGGTGGTATCTTTAGGATATTGAGGATATTGCTCATAGTAACAAGATCTGTCCAGCCCAGTCTGCGTATTCTCGCACTTTAAGTTCTCTCGTCTGCCGGAATCCGTCGCGTGTTATTGCTTCGAGTTCAAACGTCGTTGAATTATTGGAAGTAAACAAAAGATTACTGAACCACGCCCAGATTATTGTAACAATAACGCGTTCCGCAATCATCATCAACGGGTCATCCCTATCGTGATGGTGGTATACTCTTTAGGACTTGGCCTCGGCTTGGTTTTGAAAGTACGAATCTTCCGAGTCCTCCGCACCACAATACTCGAGACATAGCTGACATATTTCTTAGGTATCAGCTCAGTCGAGTCTTTACCCAGCTGTTGACCCTTCATTGCTTGCGAGCGCTTTCAACGTCAGTCTTGATTGTCTCGAAGCGCTCAATGAAACAGTTTCTTGTGATGCAGATCTTCTCCGGATGGCGGGAACGGTTGACAATTACTTGTGGGATAAGGACAACATTACGGCTCTCTGTACAGAAAGCTGTCTCGCGACTACAGCAACTTGGTTCTCGAAAGTTCGCAACGATTGTGCAGATAACTATATCAATGTTAAAGGTCGGCTGGTTGGTCCCCTCACCATCCCAGGCAGGATGCTTGATGGGATGAACATTGCTTGCCTGACACCCGATACCAATGTTTTTCTTCTGCCAGGCGTCAACGGCAGCGAGATCACCTCAATGGTGACCTCGCTTACAAACTCTTCGGTTGTCGTCGATACCTCCTCGACGGATTCAACGGACTCCACTAATTCGAAAAGGGAGGTTTCTGGGCTCCGCTCAAATCCAGATAAGCTTCGATCGAATCACAAGCCCAGTCCCCGTCAATTCATCAGCAGTTCTGGTTTGTGTTTGATCGATTCGTATGACTGGATAGGCTCGGACATTATACGACCAGACTGTTCTGACAGTAGTACTGAGCCACAGTGTTTGGATCCCGACGATGTACCTGATGAAAATCGACGAATTGCAAATCTCTATGCGGACGACCTGTTGTGTAGTGACTGCTTCCTCAAGATGTTCTACTTGCGTGTAGCATCACCATATCTGCCAGTTCTCGATTATTCGGATTAACGTCCCACCCCACCATTCCGGCCACCCGTTTACACCAAAAATCATCAAAACTCACTACTTTGAATAATTAATAAGTTTATTAGTTATTAATGAAACAAGCTAAAAT
>NYXK01000104.1 GCA_002685535.1 Deltaproteobacteria bacterium | reverse complement strand
TCCAGTGTAATTCCGTGTTCACCTTCATCTAAATAATCGTCATCACCATTCTTGTCACAAAGTAGTGCCGTAGCCTGTCCCCAAACGCCACCTGGAGAATTGATACCTGATGAGCTTTCTCCACCCGCCACCAAAAAAATTACCTGCAATTCGGTCACACTAAGTTTATCGTTGCCATCTGTATCATAAGCAGCAAAATTAATGCTTGAATCTGCTTCAGTGATTGCTTTTGCAGCATAACAGGCCCAGGAGTTTTTCTGGGTGTTGGGGTGATTTTCCGGCATATTTACCGTAATTACGCCGTCATTTGAACAGCCTGATGATTCTGAAACAGGTGTGAATTGATATTTGCTGTAAGTTGTTTCGGCCAGATAATGATTCATCTGGCCTTCGCTTGTACCAAACATCTTGTTAGCCCAAGTAGTTTCATCACTATTCAAACATGCATTATTGTACTGTACTCGCACCATCAATAGTGGTACTTTCGTGGAGGCCGTCAATGTACTGTTTACTGTGCACGAACCTTTATCAGAAGGCGTAGTTGTATAACATGGAGAAGAAGAAGTTGAACTTTCCTCTTTCTCTTTTTTACTGCAAGAAAGGAGAAATAAGAGCAGAGAAACAAAAAGTATGAGGAATAATCCAACAGATTTCCGTGAGTGCTTCATCAAGTACATACTATTTTTTGTAAAATTAAAGATTCAAAGAGAAGCCCATACCGGATAAAGTTAAAGCTGATCATAAAAAGCAGGGCGGAATGGCGGAGAGAGAGGGATTCGAACCCTCGGTACGGTTGCCCGCACACGTGATTTCCAATCACGCACCTTCGGCCACTCGGTCACCTCTCCGGAACAAAATTACTTTGCATAATGAAAGTAAATTCAAACCTTTTGATTCTAGCTGAGCAAGCCGATCCGTGCAAGCTTTTTGCAAAGCATTCTCCTGATTTTTCTTTACATTCTTCGCTTTTGCTTGTCTTAGTCTAGCAGGCTTTGTATGCTATAATATTACTTTTGCTCCAAATAATTTCAACATATTTTATGAATTTACTTAATTACAATCACAGTATTCCATCGTTACTCATTTTAAGCGGCAGGATTTATCAAAAGAATTTCATTTCAATTTTGTTTTTAACAGCGGCATTGGTGGCACCAGCATTTTTTATGGGTTTTGCTGGCTGGGGAGAAACTGAGAGTATCGTATTTTTTCTTTCAGTACATTTATTGGAAGGTGCAATTGCGCTCGGGGTCATCGGCTTAGCTTTCGGTAGTTTTTTTCCCACACTTTCCATCCTGCGCGCTTTTCGCTCACCATTGTTTCTGGGTTCAATACACGTAGCTATTTTGCAGTATCTACTTTTCATCACGGGTGTGATGGGACTGACACTGCCGTTTCCTTTCAGCATTCTGGTAGTGACCCTCTGGCTGGGTGGATTATTACTGACTTCGATGGCGCAGCCGGTATTCATCGTAGAAGGAGTTCGCGGGATGCGTGCGCTGGTACGGAGCATACAGCTTGCACGGGGTGATTTGTTACGTGTTTTTACTGTAGTTGTGATCAGCACTGTTTTACAGTTCGTTGTTTTTGCATTGCTTTTCAGCATTTTTATGCCGGACTTGAATTTAAATATCGAACCAGATGACAGCGGAGCGCTGCCAATTTTACTGTCCGAAATATTGAATGATCCCGGAGTTACAATGGCAATCCGCTGGTCGCAATATTTGGCGTCGCTTCTCTTTTACCCATTTGCCTCACTACTGAGTACATTCCTCTATTTCGATTTAGCACAACGTCAGCAGGTACTAAATCTGGAGCATCTCGAAAAATTTTCAAATCAGCTCTTCGGCACAGACATTAATGAAAAAGCAACAGCGGATAAAGAGGCGGCTGAAGAGGAAATTATCGAAACACCGGTAGCGGAAATTGTAGATCCCGAGCCTTCCGCGGAAGATAAAGAAAAATGAAAATTCGCTCTGCAGAATTTATCCTCAGTGCTTCATCTCCCTGGCAGTTCCCTTCACCGACACTCCCTGAAATTGCCTTTGCTGGTCGTTCAAATGTGGGTAAATCCACACTGATAAATTCTCTGCTTAACCGTAAAAAACTGGTTAAAACCAGTTCCACACCGGGAAAAACTCAGCTGATAAATTTTTTTAAGATCAATGACAAATTTCACTTTGTTGACCTTCCGGGATACGGATTTGCTAAGGTTCCGGAAACTGTTCGCCAACAATGGCAACGTCTGATTGAGGCTTATCTGCAGGAGCGTGAATCCCTCCGCAACGTTGTGCTGATTATTGACAGTAGACACGGACCAACCTCACAGGATCGGCAGCTCAAGGAGTGGCTGGACTATTATGACCGCCCGGTATTAATTGTAGCGAGTAAAATTGACAAATTAAAACGTGGTCAGATTCAAAAACATTTGAAAATAATTCGGCAGGATCTCTCACTCGACACAACGCCGCTGGCGCATTCGTCTTTAGAAAAAGGGAGGCGTGACCAAATCTGGAAAAATCTAAATCCGTGGCTTGATGAAGATTGAAATTTCTGTAAAGGCCGGCACAAAAACCGGCCTGTTTATTTTAGCTACAATGATTCCTGAACTCGTAAGTCACTAATTTTCGTGAAATCCTGATATACATCCTCCATGGTGTCATCTCTACCGCAGGGAGAGATCTGACAATGTCCTAATATCGTCCGAGATCCCACACATACTTGCGGAGTTTCACATAATATCCGTAACTATCTGATTCCGTAAATTAACTCAGGCAGCAGAATTTACGATCTCAGTCTGCGAGAAGAAGTAAGAACTTTCAATAGCAGCATTTTCCAGACTGTCTGAACCGTGTACGGTATTCTCGCCTAGACTTTCAGCAAAATCACGTCTGATAGTACCCTCATCCGCATCATCAGGATTGGTTGCGCCCATAATTTCACGGTGATGCAGCACCGCGTTTTCGCCTTCCAGAATTGTGACAACAACCGGCCCGGAACACATGAACTCAGTCAGTTCTCCNAAAAANGGGCGTTCACTGTGAACTGCGTAAAAACCCTCTGCTTCGCTTTTTGACATGTGAATCATTTTGGTGGCAACAATGCGCAGCTCGTTTTCTTCAAAACGGCTGAGTATTTTTCCTACGAGATTGCGGCGTACACCNTCAGGTTTGATGATTGAAAATGTTTGCTCTAATGCCATTTTTTTTCTTTCTTATTTAGGTTACTTGTTATTTTGATATTTATTAAAACTGAACTATGTGACTGTACACGCTGAAAAATNCTATGTCCAATTCACTTCTAAGTGAGAGTACAGAAATTTTTCAACAGTTGCAGTCCCGNATTCTGGCTTTTTTCCGGATGAAACTGAACTCCCCATAAGTTTTCTTTGCGGACGACTGAGGCAAAATCATATCCGTAACTGCTGAATCCCAGAATGTGATCAATGTTTTCCGGAAGCAAGTGGTAGGAATGCACGAAATAAAAATGCTTGTCATCAGCAACTTCCNGAAAGAGCGGATCTTCTTTCTGTTGTGAAACCTGATTCCAGCCCATTTGCGGAATTTTAAGCTGGTGCTGAAAACGCTTCACCTTACCCGGAATCCAGCCCAGACCGGCATGAGTTCCGTCTTCTTCGCTTAGATCCATCAGTAATTGCGCACCTACACAAATNCCCAGTAAAGGAGTTCCTNCCTCTACTTTNTCCTGTAGTGCCTCGAGCATTCCCGACTNTCTCAACTGCTCCATTGCCGGNGAAAAAGCACCTACTCCAGGCAACAGGATTCTGTCTGCTTTGCGGACTTCATCTGCCGCAGAAACGAGCTGAGTTTCAACAGCAGAAAAATCGAGCGCATTTTTCAGATTATGTAGGTTACCTACTTTGTAATCAATGATTACGTTCATCTCTTCAGAGAGTTCCTTTAGTAGAAACTACATCTTTGCGGCGTAGATCTAATTCAACCGCTGCACGTAAAGCACGCCCCACTGACTTGAACATACCCTCGCATTTGTGATGATCGTTGATTCCATACAAAATTGACAGGTGCAGGGTCATCCTCGCAGAGACTGCAAGTGACTTGAAAAAATGGGTTATCATCTGAGTATCCAAATAACCAATCGTCGGTTGTGTAAACTCTCCATGGAAGACAAATTCCGGACGGCCGGACAAATCCAAAGCAGCTCTGATTAACGCTTCGTCCATAGGCACATAGGAATGGCCGTAACGAAAAATCCCCTTCTTTTCACCAAGCGCTTCTGCCAGCGCGTAGCCGAGGACAAGAGCAATATCTTCTGTTGTGTGATGTGTATCAATTTCCAAATCACCGTCACATTTTAATTTCAAGTCAAACATCCCATGAAATGCCNACAAATCGAGCATGTGATCCAGAAAACCAATTCCGCTTTTGATGTTTGTTTTACCTGAGCCGTCTAGATTCAGTTCCAATTTAATAGCAGTTTCTTTAGTTTTACGTTCAATTTTAGCGACTCTTTTTTGTTTCATAGTCCCCTCTTTTGTTGTTGAAATTCGACAATTTAAAACGAGTATGTTAAACGTCCGGCAAAGTGAATAATCATATCTTTATTTCCGGTAGGCACAGTTTGATCATCATAACTGAATGCTCTTCCCGGCAGAAACGCGTTTATGTCAAGGTCTANTTTAGCATGCCCCGCATAGAGCATGGTAAAGGTATTATCCAACTCAATACCAATCATACTCGATTTTGATCCGTATGTGTCAAGAACAGGTTTGATGCGCTTCAATTCATAAAGTCCAAAACGATAAACCGCGGTTGTTTCCGGAATATCATAACGATAGCGGAAACCACCGAGTTGAGTATTATTTATTGAATGTCCCAAGCCCGTGCCGCTGTTCAGGTCAGGGCTTCCTCCATTAAAATAAAACTGTGTACCTCGGTAGGTTCCCGGAGATATTTCGAAAAAGCCATCCAGACTACGCTGATAATTTACTCCACTGCGGCTGCTGTCAGCAAGCTGTTCATCTCCTTTCGCCATCATACCGATGAGCGTAAATTGCTCTCCAGGTTTTTTCCAACTGAGCTCCATTTCCGCCGCACCTCCGGCAATTTTTCTTTTGTCAAGATTGTGCCGGTCATCATAGCGGTAATAGTCACGGTTTCCCTGATTCGAAACAACGTCCGCATATGCCGACCAGACAGGAGTTTCCCACTGCATGCGTAGTCCAAAATACTCCTGCTCGTTCGCATTATAGTAAATCGGTTTACAGTCTGAATTCAGCGTGTAATCACCGAGACTGCTATTACAACTGCTGCCTGAAGTGAACCCACCACTTTCAAGGCTAGAGAGAGTACTGCTGGCGAGACGATTTGCAGGCACATTATTCTGACCGAGCGGGATATCGTGTTCGGTGTATTTTATCCTGAAGATCTCTATGCGCAAAGAATCGATGATTTCACCTTGGGAATCAACCTCATGCCAAAAAGGATAATCCAGTGAAAAGTAATAAAGCCAGTCTCCATCAGCAGANGATAGTTTCATCCCGCCAATTTCATAACACCAGGTCCCAGCCTTGCAGCGCTGCGAATAACCACTAAGGATTCCGGCAAAGACCTTGCCTTTCCGGTCACCGATGTTGATCACTTGCTTACCTATTTTTGTCTCTTCATTCGGATTCCTGTTGAATTCAAGATACGATTGCCTCGCGTAAATATTTACCGCCTGTGAATCAGCTCCAGCCGTGCGGGAACTCCGGGATGCTCTGATATCAGACTGATAAAGCGGTTCCTGATNTGTAGCAAGTTCAAGGTTGATGGAAATTATCCTATGCACAGTTGAGCGTAGGCGCAGACGTATATCCTGGTCAAAAGAAAACTCTTCCGGAGAATTCGTTTCTGTTCGTGAAAGCGGAAGTGTAGTAGATTTAATCTTTGAAGTGCGGAACCTGTAATCTCCTGATAGTTCAACACCCGGTGAAAACGTGAGGTGCTCTTCACGCTCAGCGTAATCACCTCTCTCGAGGGGGACAAAATAAGATTGTGCAGACACTGAACCGGAAGCGCTCAGCAATACAAAAAACATAAAAGCAGGAGATAATGAAAACAACCGGATAAAAAGCAGCCGCGTACAGGGAAACATAATGGTCTGAAAAAAAAGAGGATGATTGAATT
This sequence comes from Deltaproteobacteria bacterium, assembly GCA_002685535.1. Lineage (GTDB taxonomy): Bacteria > SAR324 > SAR324 > SAR324 > NAC60-12 > Arctic96AD-7. Next base: position 23,099 of record NYXK01000104.1, on the reverse strand, counting down.
TAATTAATTCGAATAGAGGGTAATATCTGCATGGATTTTAGTAGAACAGGCTCAAAAATGCAAGTTTTTTCAGTTGCTTGTTTGTCTTTATCAAACCACAAATATAAGTTCTTCGATGATACGGTCGCGTGCATTATTGCTGCTTTTTAAGTCCTGTGTCAATTTACGGTTAATTTCCATTTGATTCAGTGACCAGCGCGTCACGGCACGTATTAAATCATCTTCGAGTCCAAGACACCCTCCACATGCATTTAATAATTCTTTCTCACTTTTCTTAAGATTACCGTCAATCACAGCAATTGCCGCAAGGTAGAAGAAGACCTTGATGGCAAGCTCCAACTCCATCTTGATGTCTTTTACTTCATAGAGATCCCGCTCTTTTACTTTTTTCATCAAATCGTGCACTTCATCGCGGCTTTCGAGCAGTTCGATTGCTTCCTGTAATGCAACAAACTCATGTTTCTCGATCACGCCGTCTACAATAACAATGTTCGCGATGGCGTTTACTATCCAGTCCCTAATTTCTTTAGATGCATCCTCAAAGAGGTTCTTGCCTAAATCACGATCTATACGCAGTTTATACATAAAGTTTTTCCGGCAGAATTTTACTGAGATAAAATTGAAGTCTTACGAAATAATCAAAACACTTCCATGGCTGAACATTTAATCATTAACAAAAACAGAAGGTTGCAAAAAGCAGAAGATTTTTCTGTTCATTAAATGAAACTTTGATGGCCTTCAGCTAAAACTATTATAGCTTAATCTAAAGCAATATTTTCATGAAGCAGTTCCCGCTTAGCATTACTGTAACGTCCAACACCGTGACCGTTACCATACAGTTTGTATTTATAAATAACCAGACCATCAAGACCAACAGGACCACGGGCATGGATTTTACCTGTACTCACTCCGACTTCTGCACCTAATCCATAACGGAATCCGTCTGAAAAACGTGTGGATGCGTTCCAAAACACACCAGCTGCGTCTACTGTGTTCATGAACCATTCCGCCAGTTCCGCGTTTTCAGTGACTATTGAATCAGTATGTTTTGAACCATAATGATTAATGTGCTGCACTGCTGCTTCCGCGGATTTCACAGATTTAACTGCAAGTATCAAATCAATGTATTCGGTTTTCCAGTCTTCTTCAACAGCACTTTTCAATTTCAATTGCGGAAAGTTCTGCAGACGTTTTTCAGTTTCAGTGCAAATCCTCAATTCTACTCCGGCATCCTGCAATTCCTGTAAAATATCGGCGAGTAGTTTATCGCTAAAATTTTGATGAACGAGCAAAGTTTCGGATGCATTGCAGACAGCCGGATAATCCAGTTTTGAGTCAAGTGTTACTTCCAGGCTTTTTGCTTCATTCGCAGCCTCATCCAGAAAGACGTGACAGATTCCGTCCGCGTGCCCCAACACCGGAACCTGGGCATTTTTTTGAATATGCTGAACCAGTTCGTTACTACCGCGTGGAATTATCAAATCAAGCTCCGCGCTCATTTTTACCAATTCTGCAACTTCATCCCTGCTTTCCACAAGACTGACAGAATTTTCCGGTGCTGAATTACTGGCAATCAGAGTTTTACGGACAAGACCTGCCAGAACGCGATTTGAATTTAACGCTTCTTTACCACCTTTTAGAATTACGGCATTTCCGGATTTTAAGGCTAAAGCGGAAATCTGAATTACCACATCCGGTCGAGATTCAAAAATCACCAGTATAACACCAATCGGACACGAAACACGGAAGAGTTCCAGCCCTTCGTCCAGACGGGTTGCCTGCAAAACTTGTCCGGAAGGATCTGGTAATGCAGCAACACTTTCACAATTTTTCGCCATCTGCTCAAGCTTGTCTTCATTAAGCAAAACACGTTTGCAGGCACTGTCAGACAGTTCTCCACTTTCCTGCATCTTTTCTGCCTCTGCCATATCTCTGGAATTCTCTGCTAAAATTTCCGCAGAGTTTTCACGTAGAGATTTTGCGAGATCGTGAAGTATTTTATTTTTAACAGAATTATCCAGATTCGCCAAAAAGAGAGACGCTTCACGCGACTTCTGCACTTGCTGCCTGATCTCAGAAGAAATTTGTGGACTGTTCATTTTAAAATTATCTGTCTTCAATTTACTGATGAGATGCTGCTTAAAACAAACCGCTAACCGTGAATTCAAATCGGTCAGGTGTTTCACTGGGACGTTTATCCAACTTGGAGCCATGCTCAAAACGCAGGACACCCATTGGCGTAATCACCCTCACACCAAAGCCTGCACTTTTACGCAAATCAAAAAATTCTGGCTCTGTTTCGCCCAGCAGTTGATATTGCCTTGATTCCGCATTGACGTTTCCTGCATCCATAAATAGCACCCCGCGGACAAAACTGTTCTCATCTTGACTGAGAGGAAACAGTAACTCAAGATTAAAGAGCCTCTCAGATATTCCTCCGCTTTTCAATTCCTGCAGTTCACTTGAGTTTAAACCGACAGTTCTACTGTCATAAGTTTTTGTCTGCTGATAGCCAAGTTCGTCGGTAATCACGCGATAGGCAATATTGTTCCTTTGCTCAATTGAACCATACGGACCGGAAATGTTGAAATAGTTGTGACCCCGTACTGAATCGATTCCGCCAAGACGATAACGGTCTTCCGAAGGTATAGGCGAAGAACCCTGTTCCTGCAGCAGCCCCAAACGCCCTTTCGCCATCAAAATAAAAGTGTTATCCTTATTCAGTGCCCAAAACTGCTGGTATTGAAGCTGGTATTCACGCAACCGGATATTTCCGCCGAAAGGCGTTCCGGTTTGAATCATGCGGATGGAAGTCTTTATGCCCGCGCTTGGAAAGACAGGATGATTGACTGTGTTGTATGTCAGTGACGGCGAAACAGAACGTTTGAAAAGATCTGTGTCGGATGCAGAAAAAAGACGGTCAAGAGCGCTGATTTGTGTGCCAAATCGTAAATCACGGAAATACAAAGGCATTCCCAAACTGAAACCATAATTATTCTCTGTGATTATTCCTCGTTCAAATTCAGTCGAATCCCCGAGCTTGCTTCTTGATGAAAAAATCGATCCTGAAACCTGTGAATCAAAAAGTCTTGGATCAATCAGGGTTGCATCAAATTTTTGTTGTACACTCTGTTCAGCAAACTGCGCGCTGAATCGTAAAGTACGACCGGTTCCAAGCAGGTTGCCTTTTGAAATGGTCACTCCTCCGCTGAAACCGGAAAAGTCACTGTAACCCATTTGTGCCTGAAAAGTTCCTGTTTGTGTTTCTTTGAGACGTGCCAAGATATCCAGCATGTTGTTTTCCTGATCACGTGGTGAACGTTCAAGCAATACTCCGGATTGAAAAAATCCTAGGCGGTTTATGTTCTGCTGACTTCTAAGTAGTTTCTTGCCGTTAAACAGTTCCTCTTCCTGTACTTCAAATTCACGCCGAATCACATGATCACGCGTTTCTACATTACCTGCAATTTCCAAACGGCCGATATATGCCTTTTCACCTTTTACTACCCTAAAAGTAACATCAACAATTTTTGTTTCCTCATTAATAACGGTTTCCGGAATAACCCTGACAAAGGCATAGCCCTGCTCATGGTAGATCTCACTTATTCCGGAGCGATCCCTGTTCTGCAAAAATGGATTATATATTTCACCTTCTTCCAGCAGCAGATCTTCTTTTAGTATTTCTTGATCACCAAGAACANCTCCAGAGACCTCAATTTTTCCNATAAAATACTGATCTCCCTCAGTAATATNCAGTCGCACATCAACACGACTGTAATCNGGGTTGTGAATTAACGTCACCTCAGGCTTATCCACAAAGACTTTGATGTAACCTTTCTTCAGATAATGCTGAGTAATCACTGACAAATCCTGGTTAATCATTTCTTCACGGAAAAGCCCTGAATGGTTGGCCCATGAAACACAATCGATTTCGGAACTCAGAATGAAACGTTTTATTTCCAGTTCAGAATAGTATTTTGTTCCGCTCACGTAAATATCCGTCAGATAAACACGAGGTGCTTCATTCATTTCAAAAACAACACGAAACCGCTCTCCGGCATTGTCCGCATCTGCTTCAACAGTTTCAATGATACTGTTAACACTTACACGTGGGTAACCCTCACTTCGGTAATGTTCCAAAATAATCTGCTCATTTAGCTCTATTTTTTCCGGATCATAGGGATCATACTGCAGTAGGGTCATTTGTTCTTCAATTACTGTGCGTTCAACCAACAATACACCTTTCAGTTTAACTTCCGCCAATCGTGGACGTTCCTTAACCAGATAACGCAGCAGATAAGATTTTATCCCGGATTCTCCTTCATCCAGTTCTTCTACTTCAGCCTGTACATCNTCAAACAATTTCATTTTATAAATTGCATGAATGTCCCTGCGAATTATTTCCCGATCCAAAATATCCCCAACCTGACTTTCAATCAAAAACATGATCTGTGAGGATTCAAGTTCAGAGGTACCTTTTATTTCGATTTCAGCAATACTCGCAGACAAGCCGGCAGACCCTGTGGTTTGCGCGCTTGTAGAATGAGAAAAAACGCTTAAAGAGTAAACGCCGAGAAAAACAAGCGTTACTAAAATTCGAGGAACAGAAGAAAGGGTGNACATCAGGNTTGGAATCAGCAGGGATCAGACAGAGCAGNGGTTTTCTTGGGGAAAAAATTAAGCATTCTGAAGCAAATGTAATTGTCCATTTTCCATTTTATGCTGATAATGCATGTCTGACGCAAGGCTGGTGTTGTGTGTAATCATTACAAGTGTCGTTTCATTTTCTCGATTTAAGCGCAGCAATATTTCCATGATTTGAGCACTCGTTTCTTCATCAAGATTTCCTGTTGGTTCATCTGCCAGCANGATCCGGGGTCGATTAACCAGGGCCCGTGCAATTGCTACACGCTGTTGTTCACCACCAGAAAGCTGTGCCGGTTTATGTGCGGTTCGCTCACCAAGTCCTACTCTCTGCAGTAGATCATGAGCATTTTTCTGCACAACTGTGGAACTGCTCCCTTTCATCAACTGGGGGATCATCACATTTTCCAGAGCAGTAAAATCCTGCAGTAATTGGTGAAACTGGAAAATAAAACCAACTTTTTCATTTCTGAACTGTGCGGCTTGATCGCGGGAGAAACTGCTCAAATCACTGCCGTCAAACCACAACTGCCCTTCGTCTATTGCTTCGAGGGTGCCGAGTGTATGAAGAAATGTGCTTTTACCGGTACCAGATGCCCCGAGGATTGCAACTGTAGAACCCGATTCTACTTCAAAATTGAGTCCGCGCAAAATGTGCAGCTTGCGCCCTTCGCCGTCCAGGTAGCTTTTGTGCAGATTGGAAACTTGGATTTGCATGACTTAAAGAAAAGATCAAAAGTACACAGAATAACAGCAATACCGGTCAAATCACAAGATGAAACGCACCGCAAGGCTTAAGAATAAAGCTCCTCTATCTGTGTTTTGAACTGTTCCTCCACCACCTCGCGTTTCAGTTTCAACGTAGGAGTAAGCAATCCGTTGTCGATACCCCACTCTTCTGAAAGCAAAGCAAAGTTTTGCGGATGTTCAAATCCCTTAAAATCTTTTCCATAACGTTTCAGCTGTTCCTTGAACAGTTCCCGGATACGCGGTTCATTTAGCATACTTTCAGCGCTGCCGGAAATTCCAAGCCCCTCAGCATATTGTTCCACTGCAGGCATTGCCGCAACAATCAAAGCCACATTGTGTGGACGATTGAAACCGTAAAGCATCACTTGATCAATATACGCGCTAAGTTTTAAAGATTCTTCCAAAGGCGCGGGAGCTACATACTTGCCGTTTTCAAGTTTGTACTGTTCTTTTACACGTCCTGTAATGTAAAGATAACCATCCGTGTCCAAATGCCCGAGGTCACCTGTACGCAGGCCTCCTTCTTCGGTGATGCTTTCTTTTGTTTTGTCAGGCAGGTTATGGTAACCAAGCATGATATTTTCACCATAAGCCAGCACTTCTCCATCTTCTTCTTTGGAACCTTCAACTGTTTTGTCGATTTCAATCCTTACACCTGGCAGTGGTTTACCTACTGAACCAAATCGTCTTGCACCTGGATAATTAAGTGAAAGAGCTGCAGTATTTTCGCTGAGCCCATAACCTTCATAAATACTTATGCCAATATCATTTACAAATTCTGCTACAGCAGGACTCAAAGCGCTAGCTCCGCTTACAGCAATACGCAAATTTCCACCAAAGCGGTTCAATATTTTTTTGAAAATTATTTTGCGTGCCAGAGTAAGTGTTAAATTATCCAAAAATCCAAGCGTTTCCCCTTCTCTTTCACGCCGGGCCTGTTTGAGTCCTCCGTAAAAAAGAGAACGGATGAATCCCGGTTTTTCCTTCATTTGCTCTCGGAGACGATCATATATCCTGTTGTAAACACGAGGTACTGCAAAAAATACACTAGGCTTTACCACACCTAATTCATCAATAAGGGTATTAACATCATCAACCAGCCCCGCAGAACCCCCACTTCCAATTATACCGTGTACTTCAGCTACTTGACCAAAAACATGTGCCCAAGGCAAGAAGGCTAGGGTACGAACATCTTTAGTCATTCCGAGCAAAGGTGTTACTACTGAACATTCAAATATCAGATTACTGTGACTCAAGATCACACCTTTTGGATTACCTGTAGTTCCGGAAGTATAAATCATCCCCATAGGTGACTGAGATTCCGGCTGCATTACATCAACAGGATTTTTCCGACCTTTTTTCAGCAAATCTTCATAAGTTGTCTCATCTCCATCTGCACTGCCGGAAAGTAAAACAACATGTTCGAGCGTCTCTATCTGATCAGGAAATTTTCTAGTTTGTTCAAATACTGTTGTGTTTGCCGCCAGTAATACTTTTGCACCGCAGTCACGGGTGATGTATTCCCATTCCTTTGCCACTTGTGTCTCATACATCGGAATATGCTGTCCGTTTAATCCGTAAGTAGCATAAGCTGAGACAGCCCACTCTTCTGTGTTTTTGCAGATAATCGCGACTTTGTCTCCGGAAGAAACACCTAATGAAGCCAGTCCTCCGCGTAAAGCATCTACTTTTTCCGCAAACTGTTCATAAGTTGTCCACTCGTAAACACCGTCCCGCTTAGTTCCGTATAAAGGCCGCTCACCGTATTGCTGCCGGGAATTTTCGAGCATTTCGATTAAATTTTTAAGGGAACTAGCCGTTGATATGGTCATCATTTTCTCCTATAAAAATATGTTTTTGAAATTTCTTCATCTGGTTTTCCACAAACCCGTTTTATGAAAAATGTGAAAGCAGTCTCCTTAAAGACTATCCTAGCCCTTATCTGCTCATCATGCAAAACAGATTTCTCTTCCGCGCACACTTTTGTCAACTTCACCGTTCATATAAACTGTCTGACCGTTCACAATGGTACGTACAGGCCAGCCCTGTAATTCCATCCCGTGATAAGGAGACCAGTTAACCCTCGTGTGGAGTTGTCCATTCCTGACAGTTTTCTTTAATGCCATATCCACTAAAACCAAATCTGCATCTTGACCAACTTCGATACGTCCTTTTCCCTGCATCTGGTATAGATTTGCGGGAGATGTAGACATCCAGAAAACAACCTCCTGCAAAGAGCAGGCTCTGCGGTTGACTCGGTCCAGCATCAAAGCAAGTGAGGTCTCAACCCCAGGCATACCTGAAGGAGCTTTTCCATAAGGCTGCTCTTTTTCCGCTAAAGTATGAGGTGCATGGTCAGTCGCAATGCAATCAATTATACCATCTTTGAGTGCCTGCCAGAGTGCGTCCGCATGACGCTTTGTGCGTATCGGCGGATTCATCTGCGCCAAAGCTCCCAACTGTTCGTAACATTCCGGCACAGTCAGTGTAAAATGCTGGGGACAGACTTCCGTTGAAATCAGATGCTCACGCGGCAGTCCACGCAAAAAATCACATTCATCTTCCGTCGTTAAATGTAAAATATGCAATCGACGCCTGTACTGCAATGACAGCTTTACAGCCAGTTTAGTAGCCTTGAGAGCTGCCGATTCGTCTCTGATACGTGAATGAAGACGCACATCTGAAATATGCTTGAGTAATTCAGTGTTCTCCTTGAGCACAGCTTCATCTTCCGCGTGAACCGCAATCAGACGTGAACCGTTGGAAAAAATTTTTTCCAAAACTTGCGGATTGTCAACCAGCAAATCTCCAGTGGATGAACCCATAAATATTTTTATACCGCAGACATTCTCAACCGCATTCAACTCCTCCAGATTATCCGGAGTCGCACCCATAAAAAATCCGTAATTAACGACCGATTTTTCTGCCGCCAACTGTTTTTTTTCAGCCATCCGTTCACGGGTTATAACCGGTGGAGCGTTGTTCGGCATATCAAGAAAACTGGTAACACCGCCTGCTGCGGCCGCACAGGAACCACTGTGCAAATCTTCTTTCTGCGCGGCTCCCGGTTCACGAAAATGAACCTGTGGATCAATCATGCCCGGAAGCAGAGTCAAACCTTCCGCGTCTATCACTTCTCCGATTTCCGCGATACTGCTGCCGACAGCGTGAATCCTACCGTCGATAACTGAGACATCAACCCGCTGGATACTTCCAGGTAGAACAACTTCCGCATTCCGGATGGTGAGTGATACTGTCATGTGTAACTTCCGTAATCGGCACGCAAATAAGCAGCTGCGTCTTTCGCAAAATAGGTGAGGATCATATCCGCTCCCGCTCGTCTAATCGACAGGAGCATTTCCATCATTGCACGGTCACGGTCAAGCCAGCCTTTTTCGGCAGCAGCGACAACCATCGCATATTCTCCGGAAACATTATAAGCCGCTACCGGAACGTCAAAGGTATCACGTACCCTTGAAATTACATCCAGATAAGTAAGTGCGGGTTTGATCATTACTACATCCGCTCCTTCTTCCAAATCTAAGGAAATTTCACGTAACGCTTCACGAGTATTGGCAGGGTCCATTTGATAAGTTTTTTTATCACCGCTTTTTGGAGCGGACTGAAGCGCGCCTCTAAACGGGCCATAAAAACAGGAGGCATATTTTGCGGAATAAGCCAAGATACCAACCTGAGAAAAACCCTGTACGTCGAGTGCATTACGGATTGCTCCAACTCTACCGTCCATCATATCCGAAGGTGCAATCCAGTCAGCTCCTGCTTCGGCATGAGAAAGAGCCATTTTACATAATACTTCAACAGATTCGTCATTTACAATTTCTCCATTAATGACAAGCCCGTCATGACCGTGTGTCGTGTATGGATCTAAAGCAACATCTGTTTGCACACACAATTCAGGAACTGCTTTTTTGATAGCCCTGACTGCACGCTGCACCAAACCAGCGGGATCATAAGATTTACTTGCCAGTTCGTCTTTTTCAATGGAATAACCGAACAAGTTAACCGCACCAATACCTAAGGCATAGAGTTCTTCACATTCTCGAACAAGTTCATCTGTAGACAGACGAAATTGTCCAATCATAGTGTCGATGTGCTCCCTGACTTTTTTACCTTCAGTAACAAACATTGGATAAATCAATTGGCGGGGAGATAGTTCTGTTTCACGCACCAATCCACGAATGGGTGCGGAGCGTCTCAAACGTCTTGGGCGGTANACCAAGTCCATGCAAAACCCTGTNTTAAGAGTAATTTAATAGCATAAACGGTTGATCAGTTNGATCACAAACCATCAACTGTTTTGTAAATNAAGGAGGGCGGCACTCAACTTTAAAAGTTAAAGAGTACATAAAAGAANCTTATTTGCTTGCCGGTTTTTCTATTATAATTTTATTTTTACCAGAACGGCGGATAAGAACCTTGTCACCTTTATTCCACCCTAATTCTTCAAATATATACTGAGGAATAATGACACGTTTTGAACTCCCCGCTTTGCCTGCTGCTCTGACCGTATCTATTAGTTTGCGTTTCTTGGCTTTGGCGACTTTTTTGACAACTCTGGTTTTGGCAAACTGAGGCGGAATTTCTCCCAAGTTTATTGTAGCCCTCAACAAACGTGCTCTCAAAGTATATACTGGTATTTTTAAAACCTTTGCTGTTGCACTCATATTCTTTTCAACAGCCAACTCTCTTACTTTTTTTAAAAACTCTGCATCCCTTTTCATAACACACCCTAGTTAAATGATATTTTTTTTATACATGATGAGCCAGTATAAAAAAACAAAAACATGTAATTGCGTACAAAGCAAGAAACTTTTTTATATTAAGTGCTGATATTATAAAGATATTTTTCTTCGTTCGGAATAACAAATAATCAGTTTATGAGTTTTTATGAAGCTATCAAATATATTTATTTTTAAAAACTAAACAAATATTAATCGTCACAGTTGCAGTATAAACCAGATTTAATGATCACACAAGAATTTTTTAAAGAGAGTATTTTACTGCAGGTTAATTCATTTTTTATGCAGGAATTTTTTCCTTATTTTCAAGCAGCAATTCCTGCTGTATTTTTTTAAAAGAACTTATTTCATCTTGATACGGAGTATAATAAATATTCAAATTGCCACGGTCAGTATCCTCCCAGAATGTCGGCCCGGAAAACTGCAGTCTCGCATATATGGTGGTCATCGTTTTGTTGAAAAGAGTTGCTCCCATCAAATCCATATCCTGAACTGTGTCCTTTGCAATCTTCTCTGCAAACTCATCCTCCTGCTGGTTAAGGTAGAACAAAGCCAGACCGATGTGTAAAAGCCTGATTCCATGATTTTGACTGAAAAACTGCACAGCAAAATTTTTGTCCATATCCTGAAAATTATCAAACACCAGAAACTTTTGCAGCATCTCTTCCTGCAGTTCCCTGTCCCACTTTTCCTGATAAATTTTAAGCATTAATTTCTGCATTTCAAAAGCAAGTACATCTAAAATAAATGCCAGTGATTTTGCACGTTGAATTACGTTAAAACACTGCTGTCCATAAAACACGAAATAACCGATACACGTTTTTATTCTATCAACCTGCTGATATTCCATTAAGTATCCTATAAATTGCCCATAATGGAAAACAAGATTATACAAGTTACGCGGTTCGTTATGGTGTTGACCATGCTTCAGCGCAAATCTGAAGTGAGTGTTAAGACGTACAGTAATGACGTCTATCAGCTCCTGATCATCACAGGCAATCGCCGTTTTTCCGACCTGGCTCAATTGTTCAACACACAAAGTTGACAGATCAAACTCTCCTGTATCAAGAAAAACATTATATACATTTCCAATCAGGCGGACGCTTTTTTGTTCATAAAATGTACGTGTTTTTTCAACCTCTGCCATCAGGCTTTTCATTGTACGGAAAGAGATGTCATCGTGAATACATTCATCAACTTTAAAAAATGAATCCGGAATTTTTGGTTTTAACTGCACATAATGCCTGAGTAAAGCTCCAATACCTTCAATCACTTGTGCTTTAGGTTCCTTGAAAGGTACATAGACCAGTAAATCAATCAGTTGATTTAGTCCTTCAAATAACTGGTATTGAATTTTTGCGTGCTCATGCGCTGAAATTTTTCCGGTAGAACCTTTAGCGGCCAGTATATTTATCGTGGAATAACTGCCATTTAATAAATTTTCGATTACGTTGCTGGTCTTGGTAGATCTGAGAATGGAAAAAACAAAAGGAAAGCCGATCGCCAGCGAAACCGCAAGTAATACATGAAAATTGAAAACGAGACTGGGTATTATTTGAATCCCTCCTTCCGACAGTACTTTGATAGAGAGAACATGCACCAGACATGCTGCGGACCACCAGACGAATAAGAGACTCGGCCAGTGATCCATGTATAAATCAATCAGCTTCGGTACATTTTGGGCGGCAAAAGTGATGACGATTGTCAGACTGCCTAAGACGATAGCAAAAAAGGAAAGCCAGACGATCGGTGCAAAACCGACATCGAGCTGAGTCCAATCTGCATTTGCTCCTATATTCAGTAGAAAATCAGTATAGACAGGAAAAAGGTAGGTACGGAACAGAAAATCAGCCAGACCCATTCCGGCAAAAATGATCAGGGCAGCGTAAAGAGAACGAGAACGTGTCAGCAATACGCCCAAAATACGCGTGAAACCCTGCAACAAATTGACTGATCCCCGCATTTCGCTTGATTAGCTTTCAGGTTTCAAGGGTCAGGACACCCTAAAAAATCGGTAACTGCTTTTATTACTCGCTGCTCTCTTCGGCAGAATCGTCTAAAGTGGTATTTTTTATCTGCAAACTACCTTCATTATTCTCCAAGATGGCTTGAAAGGTCGGTTTGTGTTTAAATGAAGAACGTGCAGATTCCTCAAGACTATACAGAGATTTTGCACGCTTGGACATGGTTAATACTTTTTCAAACAAATTACTTTTATCTTCCTGGCTGTGTTCCTCAACCAGCTTTAGATAATCATCTTCCATTTTCGTTTTTTTGTATAATGGTTATAAATATAAGCTAAGTTCCTAAAGCGTCAACAATAATGTTTCCGTTTCCTGCCTGAATACAGAATCAGGTGCTTTTTCCAGCAACTGCTCCAGTAGCTTTTTTGCCTTATCCAATTCGCCTTTGGCGATAGCGATCCTGGCCAATGCACGCCAGCGTACATCATCCCAGGCTGCAATGTTTATGGACTCGAGCATCATCTCCGCCTCAACCCACTGTTGTTGCTGTTCAAACAATGCTGCTAAACTCAGTCTGGCGGAATTTTGCAGAAACTGAGTCGCCTCCGGATGAGCTATTACCTGTTGAAAAACAGCAATCGATTCGTCAATTTTAGACTGTCTTGTATATGCTTCTCCGGATTCCATCAGCGCCAACACGCTCAGTGCGCTGCCTGATTCAGACTTGGCAAATTCCTGTAATGCAGTAATCCCATGGTTCAACCTTTCTTCCGCTGAGAGAGTAGGGTTGTTCAGTTGTCCACGTGCGAGATGATAAAGGTTTGCCTGGTTGATGCGTTCATTTTGTACATATTTCCAGCCTCCCCATATTCCAAGAATTAAAACAACCAACGCAATACCCGCGCTCATGTACAAACTCTTTTTCCTGTATGCATGATCGACGAATGAATATAATTGTTTTTCCATCCGGTTCGGCTGCAGGAGTTCCTTGCGGCTCATGTGTTCTGCGTCACTCATTAATCTTCCGTCAAAAACTTTTTTATTTATTAATGAAAATACCACTTCCTGTTTGAAAGTGTAAAACGAAGTGACTACCCTATTAACACTTAAGCTGCAATCAACTCCGGGATTTCATCTGCTGTGAATACTCTACTGGGATTCGTAACTCTTAAGTTTATGCTATCTTGCCTCACCCTTCAAGCATAAATCTTTCAAATCACAAAGAAGTTTTCTGCTGATGACTGAAGATAGGTTTTTTCAGCATTGAACTGAACTGCATAAATGCTTACAAAAAACCCCTAAATGTTGTACTCGTAATAAGTCTTAAAAGCGTGTCATTGCTTACGAAGCGAGAGCTCTGTCGCAAATTTAGCAGTCGCGGCGAAAATTGATTCCATCGGATTTGCGGCTATAGATGTAGGAAAGACAGAACCGTCGAAAACTGAGAGATTCTCCACTTCATGATGACGACCATTTGAATTTACCACAGATTTAGCTGGGTCTTCGCCCATAGGGCAACCGCCCATCACATGCGCAGAAAACAATCTGGCTTTAAGGATTTCCATTGGTAAATCCGTAATCGCTTCATTAATTTCTTTGAGGCTGTTGTATATGCCGGCATCGCGGTGAACCGGAGCAACCGCTTTTGCTCCTGCCGCAAACTGGATTTCAGCCATCACCCGAAATGCATCCCGTATTCCTTGCCAAACGTAGTTGGAAACCTGATAATCCAAACCGGGTGTACCGTCACTTTTCAGATAAACTTGTCCGCCAGTGCTTTCAGGGTGAAATCCGTCACGCTGAAGTGCGATCAGTACCTGAAGATTAGGCCGCTGTTTCATGATTTCAGCATGTACTTTTCCATGCCCCACCAAAGCAGTTGCCATCAACATCGGCTGCAGCGGAGGGCATTCCAGTTTGAAACCTGGCTTTTTATTATCAAGGCGAGTTTCAACATAATGGTCTGAGTAACTTGTTTGCGGCGCACCATACTCTCCATTGACTGCAAAGGGCATGATCGCACCGGAAACGTTTACCGGATGCAGAAATGTTCTTGTGCCGACCAGNCCATGCGGATTTAAACTTTTTTCAGCGGAACGCAGCAGGATTGCCGGACTGCCGATTGCTCCGGCTGCCAGCACATAATGACTAGCTTTAATTTTTATCAACCGTCCGGAGGGAACATTTCCACGGGGAGTCATGGCCCTGCATTTAAGTTCAGTTATTTTTCCTTTTGTTAATACAAAATCTTCCGCTCTTGCTTTTGAAATCAGCGTCGCACCTGCTTTTAATGCACCCGGAATTGTAGTGACCAGAGTGGACTGTTTTGCGTTNACTGGACATCCTGTTCCGCAATAACCCAAATCAAGACAGCCGTTGACATTCCTGCTGATTTTCCCCCAACTGGCTCCGAGTTTTTCACAACCTTTTTCCAACGCAATGTTATTGGCATTGGGAGGAACAGNCCATTGCTGAATCTTGTAGCGCTTTTCCGCCCATTCNAACCACGGTCGCATTTCATCTGCAGAAAATCCCTTAACACCCATTTCCTCTGACCAGTATTTGAGGGTTGTTGGTGGTGTGCGAAAACTAGTTGTCCAGTTGATTCCTGTACCTCCGCCAACCATTCTNCCCTGAAATATTTTTATCCCGCGATCCTTTGTTTGTCTAGCGGCTGATTCCTGATAAAGCTTGGAATAGGCTTCGTCCTCTTTCATCTGAAAATCTTTAGAAGTTTGGAGAGGTCCCTCTTCAACGATGATCACCTTCAATCCTGCCTCTGCCAGAATTTCCGCAGAATTACCTCCACCTGCCCCTGACCCGACAATCACGACATCTGCCTCAAGGACTTTGTCTTCAGTCAAATGAGACGCATCAAGATGATTCCAACTCTGCTCAAAACCTTCTGCCACAAAATCTGGGATCGTATTATTGGAATCGCTCATCTATTATTATTTTCAATAATAATTTTACTTAGAACAAAACAGGCGGGCCGGCATATCCNCAAAAGCNCCAGGAACGTGGATTTGCATACCATGATGCCACGGTTAATTCAACCATCCCCATNTAGCCAACCCGCAGATCATTTCCTGTGAGTATGCTTTGCGGGTCACTGAAACGCCAGTTATTTAAAAAATCATCTATTTCTTTGGGATTGTCCCATGCACTGGGGACTCCGGTGAGTAAACTAGGCGTTAAAGATAAAATAAAATTGGAGTCCAGCACCGAAAACAGTTTCCGGATTTCCGTTTGTGTTAACGCAGGTAATCCACTAACCGCAATATCCCACCCGACTATTGTTTCTTTGACTGCTAATAGTCTTTGCTGTGTAGATGTCGGCAGTGCCTCTGCAAGAATGACCGGTATGAGTTTCGACAATATCCCACGATCTTCTGTAGTTAAAAAATCAAAGTCATGCCCTAATCCGTCTGGTGCAGGTGGGATTTCAGGAGATGCGTGAAAAGATTCAAAGGCCAGCAAAGTGATTCCACTGACCGCGCTTGCCTTAAATAAATTTCTACGAGTGAGCATCTTGATTAAACCTGTTTACTTTTTTTAGCCTCCTGCCAGAGCGCTTCATATTCTGCAAGACTTGTCTCTTCCGGAATTTTGCCTTTTTCTGCCAACTGTTTTTCGACAAAGCGAAAACGGCTTTCAAATTTATCATTTGAGCTGCGTAAAGCTAATTCCGCATCAACTTTAAGATGACGTGCTAGAGTAACGATACTCAGTAAAATATCACCAAGTTCTTCTTCAACCAACTCTTTAGAAATNTCCTTTTCATTCAGTTCATTGCGTAATTCAAGAATTTCTTCATTTATTTTTTCAAAAAACGGTTCAATTTCCGGCCATTCAAATCCTGCTTTTGCAGCCCGTTTTCCGAGTTTTTCCGCACGCATTAGTGCCGGAAAGGCCAAAGCAACATCATCGAGAATACTGGGTATTGTATCACCTCGACGCTGAGCTTTTTCCGCACGCTCCCTCTTTTTCTGTGCTTCCCATTCATCCCCGTGAAATTGCCTTGTGCGCTGCTTCTCTTCTCCAAAAACATGAGGATGCCTGCGTATCATTTTGTCAGTAATGCTTTGTGCTACTTCGTTAAAATCAAAATCACCGGATTCTTCAGCTATACGGGAATGAAAGACGATCTGCAGCAGCAAATCACCCAACTCTTCTTTAAGTGCAGACATGTCATTGCGCTCAATTGCGTCAGAGACTTCATAAGCTTCCTCAATCGTGTACGGTGCGACGCTGGAAAAAGTTTGCTCACGATCCCATGGACAACCTTCAGTCGGATGCCGTAAACGCGCCATTACGTTTATTAAATTTTCAACAGGTGGTGTTTTTTTCATGCGTAGTACAGTCTTCTCATATTTCCCATGTCCACGGCAACAACTTTTCCGGTCTGAACTCACGAATCAACGCCCTGGCCAATATCAAACCTGGATCGAGGAAAAACGTTTCGCCGATTTTCCGTTCCGGAAGTCCCAGTGGAATTTCGGTGCAACCTAAAATAATAGCTTGTACACCTTGTTTTNCCAAGATATCCACACCCTCCAGTAATACCTCTCTGGCTTCTTCTGTAACAGGATGAGCCTGAACTTTGATTCCATATTCAGGATTAAAAAGGGCTTCGTCATGTAAATGCTGCTGCTGCGCTTCGTTGAGGGTCCTGGTTTCATAACCAGACGCACTGAGAAGTTCCGGAAAAAATCCAGCCTTCCACGTTCCAATTGTTGATAAGACACCAACAGTTTTTACTNCAGGACAAGCTTCCTGCATGAAAGCAATTGTTTCAGAAATCATGTCGAGGATTTTAAGGCGTTTTCCGGATTGCTTTATTTTTTCCAGAAAGACTTCCCGGATCACCGGTGCATGGGCAGTGTTGCACGCAATCCCCGCTACACTTGCACCGAGGGTTGTTAAATCACTTAAGTTGCGGTAAATTGCGTGNGCCGGATTNCTTGTAATTTCACCTAAGAGAAAACGTGTGCGNTCTTCNATTTGATCCGGNGTGGAAATGAGTAGAGTAGGCAGATAATCCTGATCNTTTTCTGCTCTTGTCTGCTGTAGTATTTTTTGTGCTAAATCAAGTCCGGCGTATGGACCTGCACCTCCAACGATGCCGATTTTTGCATCATCGCTGCTCATGGTTTTNTTCTTTGTTGATGAATGTGGATAAACATTTAACAGGAAAGAACGACTAAAGCCAGCGTTTACGTCGTCGGTAATTTTTACCATCACGAAAACTTTTTCGTCCACCTCCGCCCACACCTAAATAGAACTCTTTGACGTCTTCATTTTCGCGTAATTCCTTGCCTTTGCCGTCCATCACGACACGTCCATTTTCCAGTACATAACCGTAATCGGCATAACGCAGAGCTATATTTGTATTTTGTTCCGCCAATAAAAAACTGACGCCTTCACGTTGATTGAGATCTTTGACAATTTCAAATATTTCCTCAACAAGCTGTGGAGCAAGCCCCATAGAAGGTTCATCGAGCAGGATCATTTTTGGTTTTGACATCAACGCCCGTCCGATTGCCAGCATCTGCTGTTCCCCACCTGATGTGTATCCTGCCTGACTGGATCTACGTTCTTTCAGTCTTGGGAAGTAGCTGTATGTTTTTTCCAGATCAGCTACGATTGCGGACCGCCCCTCTTTTCTGGTATATGCACCTGTCATTAAATTTTCTTCAACTGTCAGGTGTTCAAAGACATGTCTACCTTCCATCACCTGAATACAGCCGCGTGTTACCAGATCATTTGGTGAAAGGTCATGAACCTCGAAATTATCAAACTGAATGCTGCCTTTAGTAACTGCTCCACGTTCTGCATGAAGGAGATTGGAAATTGCTTTAAGGGTAGTTGATTTTCCAGCCCCGTTTGCACCAAGGATAGTAACTATTCGCCCCTCAGGCACTTCCAGGGATACGCCTTTAAGTACGAGGATAACGTGATCATAGATCACTTCGATGTTGTTGACTTGCAGCATATTGAATACTCAAAACGGAACCACAGCAGGTCGGATCAGGTAAAACCTTAACCCGGCTTCTGCTGTGATAAAAATGTTTGTCGGATCAGGCACTACCCCAATCCGACAGACAATTAATTACAATTGGAACGAGGTGTAATACCTTTTTCCTTGGCGTAAGCTGCCGCCGATGCCTCAATCATCGGGCGAGTTACATCATACATTGGAGAATACCACTTGGAAGGATTAATCCAATTTTTACCATCCCATTCATGAATAAGCAGACTATTGGCTCCTTCGTGGTTGGCACATGTAATTTTGAGAGGTTTCATGAATCCGCCTAATCCTAACTCTTTCAAGCGGGAACTGGTCAAATTAACATGTTCATAACCCCAGGCCAATTGCTTGCCGTTGATGGCAATGTTACCGTACTTCTTTTGCGCCGCACGAATTGCTTCAGTAAATATAACACCCTGCACAAGCGCTCGGTTGTACAATACTTCACCAACTACACTCTTCTCACCAGAGCCATTCCCGGCCCTATAAACTTTTGCGAGAATATCTTTATGTAATTGGTAATTTTTACCAATTGTATGAAAACCTGCTGCTTTGTAGCCAACTGATGCAGTACCTGCTGGCCGGGTATCATTTTCGGAACCAGACCACCAGTTTCCGATAATTTTGGAAACAGGATAGCCGATTGCTTTTGCCTCTTTAATGGAAGTTTGAGTCATCACGCCCCAACCAAAAACAATGGTGAAGTCAGGTTTTGTCTGACGCCCAATTTTAAGCCAGGTAGATTTCTGCTCAAGCCCCGGATGATTTACAGGATACTTGAGAAACTTGAATCCATATTTTACGGAAAGGGCTTCCAAAGTTGGAATTGGTTCTTTACCGTAGGCACTGTTGTGATAAACGAGAGCGATCTTCTTGCCTTTCAATTTATTCAGCCCACCTATTTGATCACCAATATATCTAGTTATTGCAGTAACCTGACTCCAGTAAGTCATTGGTGCGGTGAAAACATGACTGAAAATCCGCCCATCTGACGCATCAGTCCGGCCATATCCCATCGAATGTAAAACCATTCCATCAGCCTGTGTTTTAGGAACCAAGGCATAAGTCACACCTGTTGAGAGTGGAAAAACTGCAACACCCATATTTCCGTTTTTGCTTTTTACCCTGTCGTAACACTCAACTCCACGGCCAGTGTTGTAACCAAACTCGCAGGTTTCCCAGTCAAGCATCACACCATTCACACCGCCAGTGGCATTGACATACTTGAAGTAATCACGGAAGCCTTGATCAACTGGTATTCCGCCGGGTGCATACGGACCAGTGGTGTATGTCAGCATCGGGACATAAATTTTATCCGCTGCCTGAGCTAATCCAGTCAGACTGAATACGAGTCCAACAATCATGGCGATCGTTATTTTTTTTACTAAATTATTCATTTTCTCTCCTTCTTTTCTTGTTTGAAAAATACGCTGGTTTGTCAAAACAAAACCAGCAATTATCGCCCACAGTCACGCAACTCATCCTCAGATGAACCGGAATGCCGCGGACACGGTTAACCGGGCTGGAGAATTTTCCAACCGGTCAACACGATCAATACGGAAACGGCCAAAGTCTAAGTTTTTCTTTAGCAATCCCCCATAAACGTGCCAAGCCGTGCGGTTCCACAATTAGAAAGGTCACAATCAACACGCCAAAAATCATAAATTCAATATGAGTCACCAATGCACCCGAAATCTTTAAGCCCAGCAAAGCTGGGGCAGAATTGAGAAAAATAGGTAAAACTAAAATAAAAGCTGCTCCAAAAAATGAACCCAGGATTGACCCCAAACCACCAATTATAATCATGAATAGAATTAAAAATGACTGATTAATTTCAAAAGCCAATGGTTGTACTGTTTCGGTGTAAAGGAAAGCCCACAACGCACCTGCAATTCCGCAATAAAAAGAACTTACAGCAAACGCCGACAGTTTTGCTTTAAGAGGTGATATCCCAATGATTTCAGCAGCAATATCCATATCCCTCATGGCCATCCAAGAACGGCCGATGTGCCCCCTGATTATGTTCCTTGCTCCCAAAGCCATCACTGCAACAAGAGTCAAAGTAAAAAAATACTGTGTAAGATTAGTTGCTTGAGGTCCGGTAAGATAATAATCCCCTATAAGTTTTATTGGTGGTGGTGAAATCACTCCGGAACTGGAGTAGTTAGTAAACCAGGGAACCCGGTTGAAAAGCCATAACAGAAAGAACTGTGCGGCAAGCGTAGCCACAGCAAGATAAAAACCCTTGATCCGTAAACTTGGTATTCCGAAAAACATTCCCACCAGTGCTGTAATTAATCCGGCAATAAATAACACTAAGATAATGTGCATTTCTGGAAACGACGTAGCCAGCTTGTATGCGGAAAATGCTCCGCAGGCCATGAAACCTCCTGTACCTAAACTAAGCTGTCCCGCATAACCTGTTAAAATATTGAGCCCTATTGCGGCAAGTGCATAAATAAAGAACTGCAAAAATATAGAATCTAGCCAATAATCATTTGCCACAAACGGTATCACTAAGTAAGCAAACACCAAAAGAGCAATCACGAAAAAACGGTCCTGTGAAATGGGCAGCAGCGCTTGATCTGACTTGTAAGTGGTTTTAAATTGTCCAGCTTCTCTGTAGATCATAATAAATATTTAATCTTTAATTATTTTTGTTTAAACACGTTCAATAATTTTTTCGCCAAACAAACCCTGTGGGCGAAATAATAGAAAAATCAGAGCAACCACATATGCAAACCAGTCTTCAATCGCACCACCCATTGCCTCTCCCCAATAAACCTCAGCTATTTTTTCTCCGGAACCAATAATCAGCCCTCCGATAATTGCGCCTGGAATAGAAGTAAATCCTCCAAGAATCAGAACCGGCAATGCTTTAAAAGCAATCAGTGCCAATGTAAACTGAACACCCAACTTAGAACCCCACAGAATTCCGGCGGCCAAACCAACAATCCCGGCTACTGACCAGACTATGGTCCAAATTGTTTTTAATGGAATTCCCACTGACAGTGCTGCTTGATGATCATCTGCTACTGCACGCAGAGCACGTCCTATTTTGGTTTTGGTGAAAAATCCTGCTAACAATGCCACCAGCAAACTACAAACAACCGCGGAAAATACATCAAATTTGTTGATGTAAAGCCCGGTCATATCTGCAAGGTCCATAAAGGGTTCATTGGGAATACCAATGTCCAAAGGCCTTACCTCACTCCCCCAGATAGTCTGCCCAAATCCATCCAGAAAATACGTTATGCCTATCGTTGCCATGAAAAAAATAATTGGATCCTGATTGACTAAGGGACGTAAAACA
This sequence comes from Deltaproteobacteria bacterium, assembly GCA_002685535.1. GTDB lineage: Bacteria > SAR324 > SAR324 > SAR324 > NAC60-12 > Arctic96AD-7. Next base: position 1,637 of record NYXK01000104.1, on the reverse strand, counting down.
ATCCGCTCAACCGAAAATGCAACACCAATCATCACCAGAGCAGAAAGGATCAAAGAGAGCCAGGGATTCACTCCCAGTTCCCAGAGCCCCACAAAAGTTAACGCAGCAAATAAAACCATTGCACCCTGAGCGAAGTTAAAAACACCCGATGCTTTATAAATGAGAACAAAACCCAAAGCAACAAGTGCATACATCACTCCTGCCATTAAACCACTTACCAACACCTCCAAAAAAAAGAGTGGTGCATCGTAAATCATTATAAATGGGTCTACAAAAAATGCCTGAAACATATAATCTTATTTAAGATAAATTTTTCAACATATCAATGTGGTACGCCCAAATATGCATCAATCACATCCTGATTAGCACGAACCTCATCCGGAGATCCGCCAGCCAGTTTTTTCCCGTAATCCAAAACTACAACACGATCGGAAATATCCATTACCACACCCATATCATGTTCAATCAATGCGATTGTAGTCCCGTACTGATCATTCACGTCCAGGATGAAACGGCACATGTCCTGTTTTTCTTCAATATTCATCCCCGCCATCGGTTCATCAAGCAGCAACAATTCCGGTTCCATAGCCAGTGCACGACCTAATTCAACACGTTTCTGCAATCCGTAAGGCAGGCGTCCGACGGGTGTACGGCGAATGGCTTGTATTTCCAGAAAATCTATAATGTCTTCCACAAATTCCCTGTTTTCCATTTCCTCTTTTCGGGCAGGTCCAAGATATAGTGCCTGCCAGAACATGTTGCGTTTCATCCGGATAATGCGTCCTGTCATAATATTATCGAGAGTTGACATTCCCTTGAAAAGAGCTACATTCTGAAAAGTACGGGCAATCCCCTGAACCGCTGCGTCATGGGATCTCATCTGCTTACGATGCACACCTTTGTAAGTAATCTCTCCCTCCTGAGGATGATAGAATCCATTGATTACATTCAGCATGGACGTTTTCCCAGCACCATTCGGCCCGATGATGGCGAAGACTTCTTTTTCGCGTATGCTAAAACTAATGTCCGTCAACGCTTTCACACCACCAAATGACAAACTAATGTGGTCTACGCTCAACAGTGTTTCAGCAATTTTTCTTTCCATGAACTATAATTTGTTTTGAATTTGGAATTTATGCGGCGAGATTGTGGACATGGGATTTTATACGTGCAGATTCACGGATCTGCAAATCTGCGTGTACATTACCGATACGGCCATCTTCAAAAGTCATTTGTGAATCAATTTCACAATGCGTTTGTTGAGGGTCATCCAACGCGGTAATTAACACAGCATATTTTTCTGCAATAATTCTGCGGCGTACCTTACGGGTACGGGTGAGCTCTCCGTCATCTGCATCCAATTCTTTATGCAAGAGCATATATCTTTTGATTTGAGAGCCACTGAGTTTTTCATCACGTGCCAAATCCGCGTTAACACTTTCAACACATTCCTGCAGTAGATCATAAACTTCATCTCTTGCAGAAAGATCCGTATATCCCGAATATGCTAAATTTCTACGTTCTGCCCAGTTACCAACTGCTTCTAAGTCAATACAGATAAAAGCCGAAGCATAATCTTTTCCGTCTCCGAAAGTAACTGCTTCCTTAATGAATGGGAAAAATTTGAGTTTATTCTC
>NYXK01000103.1 GCA_002685535.1 Deltaproteobacteria bacterium | reverse complement strand
TCTGCAGGGCAGTGATTCCGTTTTCAGTACCAACAACCTTGAAATCCATGTCACCCAGGTGGTCTTCGTCACCAAGTATGTCTGAAAGAATAACGTTGTTTTTACCGTCGCTGATCAAACCCATGGCAATCCCTGCAGTCGCTTCTTTAAGAGGCACTCCTGCATCCATCATGGCCAGAGAACCGGCGCAGACAGTAGCCATTGAAGATGAACCGTTTGATTCAAGAACTTCGGAAACCAGGCGAATTGTATAAGGAAATTCAGCTTTGGTAGGAACAACAGGTGTCAATCCACGCTCTGCCAAAGTTCCGTGTCCAATTTCTCTACGTCCCGGACCGCGTGGTGCTCGTGTTTCTCCAACACAAAAACTCGGGAAGTTATAATGCAGCATGAACCTTTTGAAAGAAATACCGTCAAGTGATTCAATCATTTTTTCATCTTCACGTGCACCTAAGGTGGTAATAGCAAGTGCCTGTGTTTCTCCACGTGTGAACAAGGCTGAACCATGCGTACGTGGTAAAACTTTTGTCTCACAGGTGATTGGGCGAATTTCTGTAGGCTTTCGTCCATCTATCCGGATTTTATTTGTAATCAAGCTGGAGCGCATTTCATCTTTTTTGATGTCAGCAAAAATTTGTTTGAGCTCTTTTGCGGAATCTGAATCCGGTGAGTCTCCAAGAATCTCATTGCTGACTTCATCACGTAATGTATCCAAACGTTCGTAGCGTTCGATCTTGTCTTTGATGCCGAGAGCATCACGCAGACGTTTAGGTGCAATCGCTTCAATTTTGGATTTTAGTTCTGCATCTACTGGTGGTACATCGACTGTGCGTTTTTTCTTACCAACACTCTGCATCAACTCTTCCTGCATCTCAATGATCGGCAAAACTGCTTCCTGACCATACCAGAGTGCGTCCAGCATCACTGATTCGCTAACACCGCTTGATTCACCCTCAACCATTAAAATCGCATCTTTAGACGCAGCCATGAAGATGTTCAGTTCACTAACTTCGAGTTCTTCAGGGCTGGGATTTGTGACAAATTTGCCATCAACACGACCAACTCTTACACCACCCAGAGGATTGTGAAAAGGGATGTCAGAAATTGCCAATGCCGCTGAAGCACCGTTCATCGCGGCAACATCAGAAGGATGGATAAGATCGTGGCTTAAGACTGTTGCAGCAATCATAGTTTCTGCAAGGTAGTTATCTTCAAAAGCCGGTCTCAATGGTCGGTCAATAATTCGTGAAATTAGTGTCTCACTGTCCGAAAGACGTGATTCACGTTTTAAGAAGCCTCCAGGAATTCTTCCGGAGGCATAACCTTTTTCAACATAAAAAACGGAAAGGGGGAAAAAATCCGCACCTGTTCCTGATCCTTTTGCTGCAGTTGCAGCAACTAATACTACTGTATCACCGTATGTAACTAATACGGATCCGTTGGCCTGTTTGGCCATTCTTCCGGTTTCCAGCTTCATAGTTGCCGGTCCGAATTCTCTTTCTACAATTTTCATTATACTCCTAATTATCAACGTTCTACCGATTCAGACTCAGGACTAAGCCTCGTTCAAATGTCTCTCGGTATTCTTAAATGGTAACATGCTGTTTCCTACTATTTCTGGTCCATTAAATTTAATATTAATCCAGTTCTCTGCCATATAGCTTCAGGATATTTTCAAGAAATTCATTCTCACCAAACTAAAAAGGACAACAGAAAGAGGGGAAGCAGACTTCATGTTACAGGATACGGGGGAAAAGAAATGGTACAAAAGGGCATTTGCCAATAAATACCATGCAGAAGACCAGCCCCCGTGGACAAGTCCTCTGTGAAGTTCTGTTTGAGTCACTTGACGCGAATCTGAAGCTGTTTTGATATAGCTCCGTGTGCGTCAANATTTCTCTTTTTAAGGTAACTCATAAAATNACGACGTTGACCTACGAGTTTCAGTAAACCTCTGCGGGAACTGAAATCCTTGGGCTGACTACGTAAATGATCAGTCAATGAATTGATACGCTCAGTTAATAATGCAACCTGCACTTCAGTTGAGCCAGTATCGGAATTGTTTTTTCCGAACTTGTTTACAATTTCGACTTTTCGGTTTTTTGTTAACATATTAAATAATCTTCTTAACTAGATAAAAACTTTTGATGGTTGAAAATAACAGNCGTCATTCTCCCACATTAAGTAACCGATAGCAACCAAATTATGGCCTGAATCTAAAACTTTTGTCTGAATTTGCTTCGATTCTGCGTAAAATTCATATTCTGCATACTTTTCGGTGTTTTTNNCAGTATCAGGAGGTTCCGGAACTTCTACTCGACGACCGTGTTTTATGTCAGTCAGCATTTGAGATGTTGCACTGACAGTATAAAGGTGATTCAACAGTTTTAAAGGAGAAATCCACGGTACATCCGGGTCACTTTCCATTTGTTTCAATTGCTCGATTGTGACTGAATTGTCACTGTGAAACCATGCTCCACATGCTAAACGTTCCAAAGATGTAAGATGTGCACCTACTTTCAGTAAAAGTCCCAGATCATTTACCAGTGTCCGGATGTAGGTTCCTTTTGAACAGTGTACCCTGAATTGCACAAAAGGCAGTTCAACAGACTCAACCTCTAATTCGTGGAATGTTACTGTNCGAATTTTAACAGGCACCTTCATCCCTTTTCTTGCAAGTTTGTAGGCAGGAACTCCGTTGACTTTTGCGGCNGAAAAGGCAGGTGTTTGCTGTTCCTGCTGTCCGAGAAATGAGTAAACCGCTTTTGTTACTTCTTGCGNATTTAAAAAGGAAGGATCAAGAGTCTGTGTGACAGTACCCTCCGCGTCATAGGTGTCGGTTGATTCTCCNAACNTACAAATCGCGCGGTAAGTTTTGTCTACATTATTAAAGAGTGGAATAAGGCGGGTAGCTTGTCCGAGAAAAACAGGCAGGACACCTGTTGCCATGGGGTCTAAAGTGCCGAGATGTCCGATTTTTTTTTCCTGAAACTGTCGTTTTACAAAACGAACGACATCAAAAGAAGTCCAGNCTTTCGGCTTGTCAATGCTGATTATGCGCAAGAAACTCATTCGTATTAGCAAAAAACTAACAAATCATTCAGCAGTTTCAGCATTTAGATCAAGATCAGATTCCTGAGACTGATCCGAGTCTTTCGGAAGTACACTGCGCAGCAATATTTCAATTTCATCACTGTGGTCAAAGCCTGCGTCATACACAAAAGTTAACTGCGGTGTGTTCCGTGTTTTGAGAACCTTACCNAGTTGTATGCTGAAAAAGCCTGCAGCCTTGTTTAATGAGTCAACCAACTCCTGCTGTCCTGTTGAAGGAAAAATCGTAACATGCACTCTTGCGTATGACATATTAGGTGCAGCTTCTACTCTGCTGATGGTTACTTTTTTGAAACGTGGATCTTTACTTTCNAAAAGAAGAATTTCGGAGAGTCTACGTTGCACCAGTGTGCTGAAACTACTTCTTCCTGTTTTTTTCATGNTCTTATTTAGAGNCGTGCGCTCTCTTCAATTTGCTCGTATGCTTCCACAATATCTCCATCTTCAATTTCAGTAAAATCCAGCACCATTCCGCACTCATAGTTCTGCGCTACTTCCTGGACATCGTCTTTGAATCGTTTGAGTGAGATGATAGAACCTTCAAAGATACTTTCTTCTTTTCTTAATACGCGTATCATGGCATTTCTAAAGAGCTTCCCATCAGTGACGAGACCTCCGACAACTATACCGTTTTTACCTGCGGAAAAGACCTGACGTACTTCTAGATGTCCAAGGATTTCTTCCCGGATTTCTGGTTCCAAAAGNCCTTCCATGGCNGCTTTGACATCATCCAATGCGTTGTAAATAACGTCATAAAGCCTTACATCAACACCTTCTACGGCACGTATTTCTTTGGCTTTTGCATCCATCTTCACGTTGAAACCAACAATAATTGCGTCCGAAGCAGATGCTAATGTAATATCTGTTTCGGTAACATTACCAACTGAACACANGAGAAAACGCGGTGAAATCCTTTNATCNCCAATTTGTTCAAGTGATGATTTAAGAGCTTCGACTGAACCCTGCACATCTCCTTTTAAGATCAGGCGAAGTTCATTTGCCTGACCTTCTTCAATTTTACTGAACAGGTTATCAAGACTTGTTTTCTGATCAGCCATGATAGTTTCTGCTCTGAGTTTGTGCTCACGTTCCTCTGCAATTTGCCGAGCTTTCTTTTCATCTTCAAGAATAACAAATATTTCACCAACTTCAGGTACGTTGCTCAAACCAGAAATTTCTACAGGAATAGACGGTCCTGCTTCTTCCATCGCGCTGCCGCTTTCATCAAACATCGCACGTATTCTTCCATGGATACTGCCCATGACGAAATAATCACCGATCTTGAGTGTACCGCGCTGGACCAGAACGGTACCGACAGGCCCCTGTCCTTTACGTACTCGTGACTCAATGATGGTTCCACGCGCAAGTCCTTTGGGGGTAGCTTTCAGCTCTAGGATTTCTGACTGTAAATGAATCATTTCCAGCAGTTCGTCAATTCCTTCACCTGTTTTTGCAGAGACCTTCACAAAGATTGTACTTCCACCTAAATCTTCAGGAATCAATTCATGGCTGAGCAGTTCCTGCTGAATNCTCATTGGATCAGATTCAGGACGGTCAATTTTATTCACCGCTACAATTATCGGTACATCGGCTGCACGGGCGTGCTGAATTGCTTCAATTGTTTGAGGCTGAACTTTATCATCCGCGGCGACCACAAGTACAACGATATCAGTGATATTTGCTCCTCTGGCACGCATCGAGGTAAAAGCCTCGTGTCCTGGTGTATCGAGGAATGTAACCCTGTTTCCACCTGCCTTCAGATGATATGCGCCAATGTGCTGGGTAATGCCGCCNGCTTCACCNGTCGCGATNCGGGTTTCCCTGATTTTATCGAGNAGAGAAGTTTTCCCGTGATCAACATGTCCCATGATTGTCACAATCGGTGCNCGANCTTCCAAATCTGCTGCATCTGGNTCATTTTCTTNCAGCAGNTCAGTCAACTCGAAGGTNNCCACTTCAACTGTCACGTCAAAATCTGCGGCAATCAGTTCNGCGGTTTCACCGGTGATTGTCTGGTTGATTGTAGCCATAATGCCGAGTCCCATCAGTTTTTTTAAGATTTCCGGCACTTTGATACCAATCAATCCTGCAAGTTCTGCGACAACAACATGGTTGCCGATCCGGATATTCTTTTTACGCGGATTGAAAACGTGCTTAGGCACATTAGAGTCAATAGACTTTTTGGCTGCTTTTTCATGTCGACGGCCATGTTGCTGATCTTTCCTACGGTGACGAGGCCTCCTATCACGGAAGAAATAATCTCTTTGTCCACCTCCACCCCTGCGTTTCTTTTCTTCATCAAGTCGGCGGAAATTTTTATTCTTCCCGGGGACCTCTTCTTCTGCAGAATGATGGTGCTTGAATACAACCTTTTTCTTCTTTGATTTTTGACCTTCAGCAGAGCTTGTCTCTTTTGCGGTGTCAGCTGCTTTTTCCGTGGTTTGTTCTATTGTATTTACTGTAGCAGACGGTTCGATGACACTTTCCGGAACTGCTTCTTCAACAGCGGAAGGTGTTTGCTCTTCACTCAGCGGTACTTCATCAACTGCCTGTTCTGTCGAATCAGCTTCCTGAACCGGAACATTATCTTCAGTAATTTCAGCATCCGGAATTGCTACATCTGCAGCAGCTTTTTCTTCAGCAGGAGCTTTAGTTTTCGGCGTAAGTTCTTTGTTATCTTTCTTTTTCCTGCGGACACGTCTTTTTGGCGCATCTTCAACTACCTCTTCATCTAATTTGGATTTAGTCGAGATTGTGACAATTGAGGAATCTTTCTTCGCTTTAGCTTGTTTGCCCTCTGCAGTATCTTCAGCAACTTTAGCAGTTGCTTTCGTGCGGCTTACACCGGCGGCTTTTGCTGCTTTAGGCATGACAATGCCTTTAACGCTTTTTGCCATTTTTCTAACTATCTCAGCTTGATCCAAAGATAGTTCTGAAAAGTTACCTGTAACTGGAATTCCAGCTTTGCGCATCTTGGTGAGCAGTTGCTTGGCCGGCATATTTAACTCTTTTGCCAGTTCAAATACTCTTACTTCAGACATGAATTCCTTTATTTATTTCTACTGTTTATTGCTACAGGTCCAATTGTTTCTACCACGTGCTGTTTTCAGCTGTTTGGTTCTGATTATTCTGCTTCAACTTCTGATTTTGCCTTAGTTTTAGCTTTTGTCCCAGCTTTAGCTTTTATCCCAGCTTTAGTTTTTGTCCCAGCTTTAGCTTTTGTTCCAGCTTTAGCTTTTGTTCCAGCTTTAGCTTTTGTTCCAGCTTTAGCTTTTGTT
>NYXK01000102.1 GCA_002685535.1 Deltaproteobacteria bacterium | reverse complement strand
CCCGCGGTTTTGGCGCATAACCTGGAAACTGTCAGGAGCCTGACCGGCAAAGTCCGGGATTCCCGAGCGGGCTATGATCAATCACTGGACGTATTGCGTTACCTCAAGCAACACTGTCCGGAAGGCTACACCAAATCTTCATTGATGCTCGGAATTGGCGAAAGCCGTACAGAAACTTTACAGGCCATGAAAGATTTACGTGATGTCGGCGTGGATTTTCTCACTATCGGCCAATATCTGCAGCCATCCAAACAACATTTGAAAGTTGAAAATTTCGTGCATCCAGATGAATTTGATGACTTGGCTCTGCAGGGTGACAAAATGGGATTTGAGTATGTCGCATCCGGACCTCTTGTGCGCAGTTCATATAAAGCCGCTGAATTTTACATAGAACGAAAAATTCGGGTAAACGCATGAGTTTATCAGACAAACTCACTTTGTCTCCAATCCGGAAAATTTCTGGTGAAGTCATTTTGCCTGGTTCAAAAAGTCTCTCCAACAGAATCCTTCTCCTGAGTATGCTTGCAGAAGGGCAGACCGAAATTAAAAATTTGCTCGATAGCGACGACATCCGCAGGATGGTAGAAGCACTGGAAAAACTTGGTATTGAGTTCGAAGAAAACCGTGCTAAAAACCACATTTCTGTTTCCGGAACTGCAGGGATAATTCCGGTGTCAGAGGCGACTTTGATGCTGGGAAATGCAGGAACCGCAATTCGGCCTTTGACTGCCGCCATGACTTTGGGGCATGGACGTTTCGTGTTGGATGGAGTTGCACGCATGAGGGAGCGCCCGATTATCGATTTGGTCGAAGGCCTTTCTCAGCTTGGTGCAAATTTAACTTGCCTGAACGGGACTAGCTGTCCTCCGGTTGAAGTAATTGCAGATGGACTTCCCGGAGGAAAAACACGTTTGAGCGGAGCAATCAGCAGTCAGTATTTGACTGCGATTTTATTGGTCGCACCTTACGCAAAAAGTGAAGTTGAAATTGAAATAACCGACAAACTTGTTTCTGTGCCTTATGTTGAAATGACCATACGTTTGATGCAACGTTTTGGAGTTTCGGTAAATCACAAAGACTTCCAGAACTTCCATATTCAACGCCAAAATTATCAATCTCCAGGAAACATTTTTGTTGAAGGTGACGCCTCTTCTGCATCTTACTTTTTAGCCGGTGCGGCAATTACAAAAGGGACGGTGACGGTAAAAGGATGTGGTACTGAAAGTATGCAGGGTGATGCGCGTTTTGCGGAAGTTTTAGAAAAAATGGGAGCGCTAGTTGAATGGGGTCCGAATCAGGTTAAACTGACTGGCTCATCTCTAAACGGAATTGATGTGGATATGAATCAAATGCCGGATGCCGCCATGACTTTAGCGGTTGCTGCTTTATTTGCTGCCGGGCCGACCGCTATCCGGAACATCTACAATTGGCGTGTTAAAGAAACGGAAAGGCTACAGGCAGTTTCTACAGAATTACGTAAGCTAGGCGCGGTGGTTGAGGAGGGTTACGACTATCTGGTGATTCAGCCGCCTAAGCAAATTAACGCAGTTTCAATTGACACCTACGATGACCACAGAATGGCCATGGCTTTTTCATTGGCAGCATGCGGAAATTCGCCTGTGACAATCAACAACCCCGACTGCGTGAGCAAAACTTTTCCGGATTATTTTGAGGTGCTTTTCGGATTATGCTCCTGAAAATAGGAGCATATTAATATACTCAGGGACCATATTTTTGAACATCGTCTTTGTAGGTACTGCCTGTATAACCTCCAATTAAGTAAAGCCGGTTAGCCATTACTCCATTCTCAATTCCGTTGCGTGACTTTTGAGGGATCAATGGATTTGCTGAATGTAATCGAAATTGTGCTCGTGACAGCAACATCAGTGGGGCGTCCGCAGGAGAAATAGTAGTTACTGTTGGAACTATGGTGTCTGCTGAGGCAACTGTTGATTCTTCTTTAGTTTCTGGGATAGCACAGAAAAACCCAATTACCAGATAATGACAGCAGTACAATATATTCGAGAATTATAATTCTCAATTTCCATTCAACAATAACACCTGTTGTTAGGAATCAGAACGTAACTCCTATTCCAAGTAGCACCTGGTTTGTAGTCAAACGCAGGCCTGTACTTTCATAGCTGATGGAATCTGCCGTCTTCAGAGTTGTTGCAGAACTTAGACTGTCTTCCAATTCCCCCTTGATGTAGTTTGTACGAAAGCCCAACAGTGTTTCAAAACCAAATCCGTGATGGGCTAACACCAAAAATAGAGAATGCCCCGAAAGTTCTTTGTGCTTTAGAGTTTCATCCGTAGCCCCGCTATAACCATAATTCAGGGTAGTATCTAGATTCCCCCCAGCCAGAACACCAGCACCCCACATCAGAGTATAGTTTTCGCCGATGCCAAATGCAATATCCGTAAAATTCGTCACGAGCGTTGTTTTTTCTCTTAGCAGCAGTGTATCATCGGCTGATTTACGGATTTCATTTTCAATTGTTGTAGTAATTGTTGTATAACCAAGACCGATACTTTTGAACAAAAAATATACACCCCCCCCACTTGTTTTTGGGTCAGCAACTGTTATTTTTTTTGCGGATGCGGATACGGTTTTGTCAGTGAAATTGGAGTGATCTTTTTTGGTCTCACTAACCGGAGAGAGCAGACGTATCCGAATTAAATCAGAACGCCCACAGGCTGCAAATAGAATTGGGAATAAAATTATCAATACTGGTAAACGCAACGCTGACATGAATTCCTAAACCGGATTTAATTACACATCAAAAAATAACCAGGGCTTTTGCTGCCTAGCCTGTTGTTCATAATCTTGAATTTTTTCCTCAAACTGCAAGGTCCAGCCAATATCGTCCAAACCATTAAGCAGACAGTTTTTTGCAAATACGTCAACTTCGAAAGAGAACTTCTTACCGTGTGGAGAACTTACAGTCTGCTGAGGTAGATCGACTGTCAGTTGACATCCTGCGTTAGCTTCAACTTCTTCAAACAAAGACTGTATTTCCTCCGGCTGAAGTACTACTGCCAGAATACCGTTTTTCCTGCAATTACTGAAAAAGATATCTGCAAAACTTGATGCAATAACACATTTGAAACCATAATCCTGCAAAGCCCAAGGAGCATGTTCGCGGCTTGATCCACAGCCAAAATTTTCACGGGTCAACAAAATCTGTGCCCCCTGATAGCGTGCTAAGTTCAGCACAAATTCTGAATTCGACTTTGTCCCGGCGTCATCTGTGTAGCGCCAGTCGTGAAAAAGATGAACTCCGAAACCGGTACGTTCAATTTTTTTCAGGAATTGTTTTGGAATAATTTGGTCTGTGTCCACATTTATTTTATCAAGTGGTGCGGTCATTCCGTAAAGAGTGTTAAATGCTTCCATTATTATTATTTATTCAAGGTTCACTAATAAGTTCGTGGGTCAACAAAATGTCCAGCAATCGCTGCGGCTGCGGCCATCAGTGGACTGACAAGATGTGTACGGCTGCCTTTACCCTGGCGCCCTTCAAAGTTTCGATTGCTGGTAGAAGCACAGCGTTCACCTGGTTTTAGTACATCATCATTCATGGCCAGACACATGGAGCACCCTGGCTGACGCCAATCAAACCCTGCGGCAATAAAAATTTTGTCCAGACCTTCTTCCTCTGCCTGACGCTTGATAATTCCGCTGCCTGGAACAATCATGGCCGAAACTGTATCATTAACTTTTTTACCTTCAACATAATCAGCCACGGAACGCAAATCTTCGATGCGGGAATTTGTGCATGATCCAATAAAAACACGGTCAATGCTAATTTCCTGAATAGGCAAATTCGCTTTGAGCCCCATATATTTCAAAGCCTGTTCAACAGAACTGCGTTCCATCGAATTTTCAATTTTTGACGGATCCGGAACTGTGCCGTTAATATCAGTTACCATCCCCGGATTTGTACCCCAGGTAACCTGCGGTAAAATATCATTCGCGTTTAAATTAACCGTCATATCAAATTTCGCATCTGCATCAGAACTGAGCTTTTTCCAGGAAGACACTGCGTCAGCGAAAGCCTCACCCTTCGGCGCAAAAGGGCGGTTTTTTAGATGTTCAAATGTTTTTTCATCAGGAGCAACCATGCCTGCACGCGCTCCTGCTTCGATTGTCATATTGCAGAGTGTCATGCGGCCTTCCATTGACATCGCTCGAATAGTTTCTCCTGCATATTCAATCACATAACCAGTGCCGCCGGCTGTACCAATTTTGCCGATAATAGCAAGAATAATATCTTTAGGAGTTACCGTTTCCGGCACCTGACCTTCAACTTCCACCAGCATAGTCCTGGGTTTTTGCTGTTGCAGAGTCTGCGTTGCAAGTACATGTTCAACTTCTGAAGTACCAATACCAAAGGCTAATGCGCCAAACGCACCATGGGTTGCGGTGTGTGAGTCTCCGCAAACAATAGTTGAACCAGGCAAAGTTAAACCTTGTTCCGGCCCCATTACATGCACAATGCCAGTACGTTCATCTCCCAGATCAAAAAGAGTAACACCAAATTCTCTGCAGTTCTTGCGCAGGGTTTCTACTTGCAGGGCAGAAATCGGATCCTCAATCGGTTGGTCCTGATTGATGGTTGGGATGTTGTGGTCAGGAACAGCGTATGTCGCTTCCGGATGCAAAACTGAACGCCCGGCGAGGCGTAATCCTTCAAAGGCTTGTGGTGAAGTCACTTCATGCACGAGGTGACGATCAATGTATACAATTGAATTACCTTCCTGTTCATAAACAAGATGAGCGCTCCAAATTTTTTCAAACATTGTTTTAGGCATTGCGAAACTCTTTATTAAATAATTTTTTCATAATAATTGTTTTAAACAAACCGTTTCTGAGGAAATTTTCCTCAACTTCATCTCGGGAACAAAGGCCTGAACTGGAATTATAACTGTTGAATAGTGAAAACTGAAGCTTTTTTGAAGAGACCTGTGCAGGCAAAAAATTCAAGTACTAAAAAAGACAACACGGAAAATTTTTTGATAATCCTAAATTCTGTGAATTATACAACCTAAGCGTGATTTATAAAACTGTAAACTTAAAGTATACAGCATTCATTGATCAAACTACGTCACCTCCGCCTGCACCTGCAATGACTATCGATCCGTCATCCTCAAGCTTCTTAACGACTTTTATTATTTTTTGCTGTGCTGCTTCTACGTCCGATAATTTTGCAGGGCCAAGGTTTTCCAGATCATCACGTACCATTTCCGCGGCTCTTGATGACATGCTGCTGAAGATAAGTTCTTTAACTGCATCACTTGCTGTTTTGAGGGCGAGCACCATGTCAGCCTGATCAACATCCTTCATGACGATTTGCATTTGCTTGGCATCAATCAGAGCCATATCTTCGAAGGTGAACATCAATTCCCGGATTTGTTCCGCCAGATCCGGATTTGATTCTTCGATGCTGGCCAGGATTCTGGTTTCTGTAGCCTTATCAACCGAATTTAAGATCTCTGCTACCGGTTCAACTCCACCCACACTTGTTGCCATACTTCCTGCAGTTTTCATTTCTTCAGTTAATACCTCGTTCATTTCCGCAACCACTCCTGGAGGAATGCTCTCAATCACTGCCATTCTATACAACACATCCGCCTGAAGGCTTTCGGGCAATTCTCGCAGAACAGTTGCGGATTGTTCCACATTCTTTAAATATGATAGAATTAGCGCAATTGTTTGCGGGTGTTCATTGCGGATATAATTCGAAATCATGATGGGTTCTGCATAACGCAATGCTTCAAGTCCGGCTTCATCCTCTCCGGCCCGCAGATTATCACTAAGCTCTTTGGCCCTGTCCGCACCCAGCGCTTTCGTCAGGGCATTCTTGACAAAATCAGGTGAGGAACTGATACTCACACCTTCATCAGCCATCACCGAATTTCGATAAAACTCCTCGAGCACAATGTCCAATTCTTCCGGAGCAACATCTGTAAAGCGGCTCATATAATAGCCAACCTGTTGTATTTCAGCTTCTTCCAAATTTTTCATCACATCCGCTGCCGCATCTTCACCAAGGGCAAGCAATAGAATTGCAGCCTTTTTGGGGCCTGTCATTTTACCAACGCTCATCTAACCTCACTTGCTTTTCTTTTGGTTTAAAATTTAGTCTGTTGAATTGCTTCATATATCCATTCTCAATAGCTGCATTTCGGTTCAGCTTTTCAGCATTTCAAGAAACCGGCCAAAAAGGTAAGATGCATCTCTTGGTCCAGGAGCAGCTTCAGGATGATATTGAACAGAATATGCAGGATGAATGAGTGATTCAAGACCTTCTACGGTTTGATCATTCAGGTTACGATGTGTCACGCTGACATTCTTCGGAAGAGATTTTTCTTCTACTGAAAAACCGTGATTATGGCTGGTGATTTCAATTTTATTGGTTGAAAAATCCATCACCGGGTGATTGCCTCCATGATGCCCGCAAGCTAACTTATAGGTCTGACATCCTAACGCCAGCGATAATATTTGGTGACCTAAACAGATTCCGAAAATTGGTACTTTGCCAAGCAAAATCCGAACTGCTTCAACCGCCTCATTCACTGCAGCAGGGTCGCCTGGACCATTGGACAGGAAAACACCCTGAGGATTCATCTCCAGCACTTCTTCCGCATTTGTATTCCAGGGCACCACCCTTACACTCATTCCGAGATTGTTCATAATCCGCAGAATATTGTATTTAATTCCAAAATCATAGGCAATTACATTAAACGGTTTGGTCTCTGCTTCTGAAGGCCAAAAATAGGATTCGCGTGTAGAAACTTGCCTCGCCAGATTTTGACCTATCATTGAAGGTAAATCCAGTGCTTCTTCACGCAGTTCATCCAAAGTGTGCCGCGAATCTAAAGGCACGAGCAACCCTGAACATTCACCGCTTGATCGTATTGCCTTAACCAGAGAACGTGTATCCACTCCTTCTAAAACAGGAATCCTGCGTTCTATTAACCATTCATCAAGGGTTTGAGTTGCTCTCCAATTACTGCTAATATTACTTAATTCACGAACTATAAGCGCAGAAGCATGAGTGGTTTTTGACTCCATGTCATCCGGATTGACACCATAATTGCCTATCTGGGGATATGTCATTGTCACTATCTGACCTGTGTAGGATGGATCAGTAAGGATTTCCTGATAACCGGTCATTGACGTATTGAANATCACTTCTCCGGTAGCCTCAACAGGAGCCCCTCTTAATTTNCCTCTNAAGAAGCGACCGTTACTTAATACCAGCAGNCCGTCTGTNGTACCTCCCATTTTTACAGGAGNGTAAGTTTGTGACATGGAGGTTTTAAATCACGATTGCGGAGTTTTTGTCAACTAATTTAGTNAACCCAAAGAATCCGGAAACACAACTTACACGCAAATTATACGTACAATTGCAGATGTTTTTTCCGGAATTGAGCATGAGAGCTTAACCTTAATTAATTATGTTTGCCGGTGCATGTTCTATGCATTAAAGTAATCATTTTTGAAGTGCTCTCTCTCTTGACAATGAATATACTCCTTCTTAACCGAAACGTCGAGTGCTTCCTTTGAAATATTGAACAAAGTTTTTCAGTAGTTACTAACTCAAATAAATACTATTATTTTTGTCTAAAGACATTTTGGGGGGAAATAAATTAACGAATATCNAGTCATCTGACTATGCCTGCAGAATGCATAAATCATGCGGAAATGCTGTTGATTTCGGCATTAAAATACTGAATGCTGCGTGTAGACAAGCTCGAAACTCAATTTGACACAAAAACAAACAAGCTCGTTTTGAGCAAAAGCTGATACCAATCTTTCGTTTTCAGCAGATTCATGTTAATAATTAAGGTATCAAGCAGTTNAAGTGAGCTTAAATTTTTTAACAAAAAAACAAATATCTTTATTTGCTGAGGAAACTCCGCAAACTGTATGAGACATTTTAATTGAATTTTAAGGACATTAAAAAAAGAGAAACCGCTACTTTGCGAATGAAATGAGGGATTTTGAAGGATACATTTAAGAGCAAACCACAGTCAGTCACGCCTATTCCCAGCCTTGATTTTAAAAAAATTCAAAGGCAAATTGTACAGGCTGCTGAAGACATCAACAAACTTAGCAACTCTTCCTTTATGCTGAAGATGCGCAAAACAATCCTGTCTGCNGACACCGATACTAAGGGTACCCATGTTGATGCAAGCATCATNGGTAATAAGGCAGATAATGCTGAAATTTCGGCTTTGGTTTCAAAAATCGCTAGTGACCCTGTCTCCACTGCAGCAAGGGTAAAACTGGTAAGAAGTGTTATGCATGATAAAAGGGATTTCCCTCTGTCATTTTACCGGAACCTCTTAATTCAGGCTGCTCTCACTATTTATTTAGGAAATATAACACCTGCCACTTTACAAATTGCCGGACAGACATACCGTTTATATTTGGAAAAAATAATTACGACGCACAAAAAAAATCTGCTCGTCGTTCACTCAAAACAACTAAAAAATGTAAATCTGGACGTAATCTCAGTCAAAGACTTGATAAAAGCGGATGATGAGAACGAAGAAGACATTGATGAAAATGAGGCAATGGTGATCCAGGAAATAAAAATAACTTTAAAATTGCTGGAATACACTGATTCTCTTGATGAAGATACTCGCGGCAGCATTACCATGNCAATGCAAATGGATGAGTTGGATGAGTTGACTTCTAAACACAGAGTGAAGAGTTTATTCGGAGGTGCTGATTCAGCTAAAAACAAACACACTCTTGTTGTCCGCAAAACTTTGGCAGCACTTGAAGTGATGAAACGCATACCCGTCCTGCATCCAATCGGACTGAAAATAGTGGCCAAGCTGCAGGTAATAGACAGTAAGCTGCCACTACCCTATCTTATGGAAGCAAGGCTGCACATGCAGGCGCTGAGGATCTTAACCTTACGTGTAGTGATGCGGGATTTAACTGCTAGACCATCCATGACNCCAACTTTCAACAAAGCAATAGTCGCATACCACAAAGCATTAAAGAGATCTTCTTTTACAAATCCAAAACGCGGTGACATAACTGTTCTGTCTGAATTCGCTCAAATTGCATATTATGCATATGAACAGCGCAAAATGCTNAGTCTGGCAAATCATGGTGTCTTGAAGATTCTGGAAATGGGGAAAAAAGCCGTGGATGTGCTTGCGCCTCGCAACAGAGCATACCTCAACCAGCAAAAGCAGATNCAGGNAGCCCTAAAGTCAATGNGAAGNTACGGTTGAACTTTNTANCTCACGGCTTGTGCCGCACTTCTGAGATGATACAGTCAGACTTTTTGACTGCTCAACTCGGCGGATTTTAATTTATTTCAGGCAGAAGAGGTTCTAAATGCTTAAGCACAGTTCCTGCGATAATTTGATGACCTTCCGGATTAGGATGGATTCCATCTGGCTGGTTCAGGCTTGGAATTCCTCCGACACCTTTCAGCAGAAATGGAATCATCGGCAGTTTATATAACTCCGCCAATTCATGAAAAACCTCCCGGAAAGAATCTGTATATTCCGTGCCGTAGTTTATTGGGATCTGCATTCCGGAGAGCAAAATCTGTATTTTTTCAGACTGCGCTAACTCAATTGCTTTGCTTAAATTTTTCTTCATGTGTGCCACACTTAATCCACGCAGACCATCATTCCCGCCCAATGCAATTATAATTATATCGGGTTGAGATCGGATGTACCATTTGAGCCGTGACGCTGCGCTGGCACTTGTGGAGCCGCTGACCCCTGCATTGACAACCTTTACTTCATGACCTTTGCTTAACATTTCCTTTTCCAGTAAATAAGGATATGCTTCTTCTTTACTGACTCCGAATCCTTCCGTTAAGGAATCTCCCAGCGCGATTATTATAGTTTGTGAAAAACAAATTCCGGAGAATGAGATTAAGCCGAATATGAGCAGCACAAGCCTGAAAAAATAATATCTAAAGATTATTATCTGTCTCAACTGGTTTCCATATGTTTAATCTGTGAAAAAAAAGCGGAACGGGATTTGCGGCTACGTTCCTTTTTTACTTCTTCAGTAGCTTCCCCTATGATTGGAACTGCGAGCAGTTCTGGATCGATGTTAAGCAAAAAACGGGAAGGTTCCTGCTTGATGCTTTCTCCGTAACGTATTCGGGATTTGGCCATCGAAAAAGTTAATTCCTGTTGCGCTCTTGTGATACCTACATAACATAAACGACGCTCCTCATCCTCGCCTCCTTCTTCAACTGCACGATTGTTAGGAAAGACACCTTCAGACATACCAACCATGAAGACAAAAGGAAATTCCAGGCCCTTAGCACTATGAAGAGTCATGATCGAAACTTGATTCGCTTTAGTTTCCGGATCGTTGTCACTTTGCGTAAAAAGTGTCACACGCTCCAAAAAGCTCTGAAGATTTGCTTCCGGAAATTTATCAGAATATTTCCGAACACTTACCAGCAATTCAAGCACATTCATCACCCGACGTTCGCGCACCTTGACGTCACCACTTTGAGTTTCAAGAAATCTAATATAACCGATTTCATCCAGTAAATCCTTGAACACAGTACCCAATCTTTCATTGGAGAATCGTTGCTGATAATTACTAATGATACCTGTAAACATTTCCATTGTGAAGGCAGAATCTTTGGGAATACCTTCATATTTTCTGGCACCCCTCATTACTTTAAACAAAGGGAGATGCGTTTCCTGACAGTACTCATTCGCTTTCATCAACGATGTTTTACCAATGCCACGCCGGGGAGTGTTGATTATACGNTGCAGGCTGACTTCATCATTTGGGTTATGAATAACTTTCAGATAAGCCAGCGCGTCCCGGATTTCTTCTCGATCATAAAAGCTTGTTCCACCTAACATCCGATAAGGTATTTTTGCCTCACGGAGTGCTTCTTCAACNAGACGTGACTGAAAATTGGAACGGTAGAGAATTGAGAAGTCTAAATAACGCCGACCCTGCTGCATTATTTTTGTACGAATTTTCCTTGTCACTGCTTCTAATTCTTCTGCTTCAGTATCTGCTAAAAGCCAATCCAGTTTGTCACCGTCATGTTTTTCGGACCAGAGTTTTTTTGGCATACGCTGAGTATTCTCAGAGATAACCTGGTTTGCAGCGGTTAGAATTTTTTGTGTTGAACGATAATTTTGTTCTAAACGGATAAATTTTACTTCCGGAAAATCACTTTCAAAATCTAAAATATTTTTTACCTCCGCACCACGCCAGCCGTAAATGGATTGATCATCATCACCAACCACGCAAAGGTTTCTGTGACGTTTTGTCAGATACCGCAGAAGTTTATATTGAATACGGTTTGTGTCTTGATATTCGTCTACCATTAGATAACGGAAGCGCTCTGTTAAAGTGTCCATGACCTCCGGTTGTTTCTCAAATAAAGTCAGCGTAAGGTTGAGAATGTCNTCAAAATCAATAGCATTACAGCCTTTCATTGTTTTCTGATAGTGCCGAAATATCTTGCCGACTAATTGTTTTTGCTGTGATTCCTGTTGATCCAGAAAATCTCCCGGAACAGCACCCGTGGACTTTGCCTGACTGATTTCATAATGTACAGACTTCGCATCTATCAAACCGCTATCGTCAAAATCCTGATCCTCCATTATCGTTTTGATCACTGAAAACTGATCACGTGTATCGTAAATAATGAAATTGGAACGGTATCCCAGATGATGTATCGATTTNCGCAACAAACTCACCCCCAAGGCATGAAAAGTACTCAAATGTATACCTTTCTGTTTTCCTGAAAGCATCTCATGTAAACGCTCCCGCATTTCTTCTGCGGCTTTATTTGTGAAAGTAACTGCAAGGATTTGCTGAGGAGAAACCTGCTTTTTCTGGATCAAATACGCAATACGCTGTATAATGACACGTGTTTTCCCGCTGCCTGCGCCGGCAAGAATCATGACTGGTCCATCTAGAGTAGTAACTGCTTCCTTTTGCTGTGCGTTTAGTGCTGACAATGAATTCATGAAACGGAAAAGATCAATAAATATTTTGCTTAATTTGTGATAAAGTATTGTTGATCAAACTCAAGTATTTCAGCAAGCCATTTCAAACCTGCTGTATTTACAATTATTATTTTTCTGAAAAATATAACCATGACCGCGGATGAAATACAAATTTTTTTGCAACAGGAATTTCCCGAAAATCCAATGTTCGTGGAATCTTGTGAAAATCGGCGTGCAAGACTGCGGCTCGATGTTGATCACACCCACTTGCGCCCGGGAGGAACTGTCTCTGGACCAACGATGATGTTACTTGCGGACACCGCAATGTATGCTGCAATTTTAACTACAATGGGCGCAGTGGTTTTAGCAGTGACGACAAATTTGAATATTAATTTTTTACGTAAACCTGAACCGCACCGGGACCTTGTAGGAGAGTCATGGCTGATGAAAGTGGGTAAACGTTTAATCGTGGGCGAGGTAATTATCTACTCGCAAGATGACCCTGAACCAGTGGCACATGCGACATGTACTTATTCCATTCCTCCACAATCCATACAGACAAGAGTTCAGCATTAAATGTGGTGGATCCTGAGTATTATATTATTAGTTGTTCCGAGCATCGAAATATGGGTGCTCATGCAACTGACTGTTTTTATGCCGCTCAGTACAATATTTCTACAGAGTGTTGTGACAATCGCGGCAGGCNTGTGGTTAATGCAGGGTGAAAATTTTTCATTATGGACTCTGGTCGAAAGTGAATTACGTAACCGGAGAGTACCCACAGAAGAAGTCTTTGCGGATTTATTACTATGGTGTGGAGGAGCTTTACTCATTGTACCCGGNCTTTTAACAGATGCACTTGGGCTAGTTATCTTTATNCCTGTGGTGCGTGAAGAAAGTATAGGCTGGCTTCGAAAACGTGTACAGGAATCTTTGGGACTACCCCCACTGGATTAATTACTTTCGTATTAATATAAGCTTATAAATTGGATAATTATGTTTACAGGAATTGTACAGGGAATACGTAAAATAACNGCTGTGGAAGATCTTGAAGGCAGAAGAAGATTACGGATTCAACTNNAAGAATTGGCAGAAAAGCTTCAACAGGGNGCAAGTGTNGCTGTAAATGGAGTTTGCTTAACTGTTGTTCGCNTTGAGGAAGATTGGGNGGAGTTTGACATTATTCNGGAGTCACTCAATAAATCAAATCTTGGTACACTTAAGGTCGGAGATTTCGTNGACATCGAGCGTGCGTGCGCTTTTGGAGANGAGGTTGGTGGACATTCTGTTACAGGACATGTNGACTGCAAAGGTNTTATTAAAGAAGTCCGCAATACACCAAATAANTGTGANCTTNTCGTGAGCTGCNGCAAAGAATGGATGGCATATCTAATTCCTAANGGTTGGATTGCCATAGATGGNGCCAGTTTAACCGTNGTNGAANTNGGCGATAATTTNTTTTCAATTTCNCTNATTCCAGAAACATTAACGCAAACCGTTCTTGGGAAAAAGACAAAGGGTGATACTGTAAACCTTGAATTTGATCACACGACAAAAGTGATTGTCCGGACTGTTAAAAACATGCTTCCGGAGATTAATAAACAACTGTTCGCTGGCATGAATAATTTAAAACAAAATAATAATGTTGATGTATAAATAATAGTATTGACAGTATTTGGTAGTAGAGCTAATATAATGAGCTTTGCAGGAGTTGAACGCAAGTTCTTTGAAAAGGGAATCAGAAGAGACAGAAAGCCTGTTCCTATCCATCCAAAGAGGTGGAT
>NYXK01000101.1 GCA_002685535.1 Deltaproteobacteria bacterium | reverse complement strand
TCTTGCTGGCGGCGGGTTCGTTGTCGGCGGCGGAATCGCAGCCGCGAGGGTACACGATTCCGACGATTGATTTGGCAAGGCAAACGCATCGGCAAATTATTGTCGATCGGGAGAAGGGGCAGTATCTCGGGCATCCGACGACGGTGCTATTGGAGGACGGCAAGACGATGCTGATTGTTTATCCGAAGGGTCACGGGAAGGGTGGCATCGTTTACAAGCGCAGCGTCGACGGCGGCATGACGTGGGGCAAGCGGCTGCCCACGCCGGCGAGTTGGGTGACAAGTCGCGAGGTGCCGACGTTGCATCGCGTGGTGGATGCGAAGGGCAAGAAGCGGCTGATTATGTGGAGCGGGTTGTATCCCGCGCGACTGGCCGTGAGCGAGGATGACGGCGCTAAGTGGAGTGAGTTGAAGCCCGCGGGCGATTGGGGCGGCATCGTGGTGATG
The DNA here is from genome assembly GCA_002685535.1 of Deltaproteobacteria bacterium. Taxonomy (GTDB): domain Bacteria; phylum SAR324; class SAR324; order SAR324; family NAC60-12; genus Arctic96AD-7. Next base: position 5,802 of record NYXK01000101.1, on the reverse strand, counting down.
GGTTGCCTCGAGGAACTTAAAACCGGCAAGGGGCATTATATGGCAATGTTTCACGACGACGGGCGGTTTTTTGCCAAAGGCGGCAAGCACGGCAAGCCGGCGGTTTTTAATTTGTATAAAACATTTTCCAAAGACGGCGGGCTGACGTGGTTGAAGCCAGAAAGTATTTTCGCGCGGTCGGATGTGCACTTGTGCGAGCCCGGAATTATTCGGTCGCCCGACGGCAAACAGCTTTGCGTGTTGTTGCGTGAAAACAGCCGCCGCAAAAACTCGTTTGTGATTTTTTCAAATGACGAAGGCAATACGTGGACCAAGCCGCGCGAACTGCCAGCCGCGCTCACGGGCGACCGCCACACCGGCAAGTACACTGCCGATGGCCGGTTGTTTATATCCTTTCGAGACCTCACGCATGAAAGCACCACCAAAGGCGATTGGGTCGCGTGGGTGGGCACGTATGACGACATTGTGAAAGGTCGCGAGGGCCAATACCGCGTGCGATTGATGGACAACACAAAGGGGGCAGACTGCGCCTATCCGCCGGTGGAGGTGCTACCCGACGACACGATCGTGACGACCACCTACGGCCACTGGACGAAGGGCGAGTCGCCGTACATCGTCAGTGTCCGCCTCAAGCTCAGTGAACTCGACGCGATGGCGAAGAAAGGGGAAGTATTGAAGTAGTGGGCTTGATTCAATCTAGATTTCCTATTTTTCTGCTGTTTTTTGTTGCGCTTGGCCAAGCGCTGGAACTTGAAGCCAAGCGACCGAATATTCTCCTTATTGTCTCCGAAGACAATGGGCCCGAACTTGGTTGCTACGGAGATCCGTATGTACAGACTCCCGCATTGGATCTGTTGTCTGCCCAAGGGGTTCGATTTAACCGTGCGTATGTGCCGCAGGCGGGTTGCAGTCAATCCAGAGCCGCTTTGTTGACCGGCTTGTATCCCCATCAAAACGGTCAAATTGGTTTGGCCACATGGAAATTTCGTTTATACGATGAAAAGACGCCCAACTTGGTTCGGAGTTTAAAAGAAGGCGGTTATCGAACCGGAATTATCGGTAAATTACACATCAACCCGGCCTCGGCATTTCCGTTTGATTTCAAAAAAATTACGTCTGGCAACTTTTCACGCTCAAAACTTGGCGATTACGCCAAAGCAGCCAATGAATTTATTACCGAATCAAATAGGCCTTTTTTTCTGAGTGTTAATTATCCCGATGCTCATAGGCCGTTTATCAATAAAATTAGCGGTATTCCTAAACAAACTTTGAAAGGTAAAGATGTGAAGCCCTTGTCGTATTTCGGGATCGATACTCTGGAATTGCGGGAGCAAACTGCGAGTTATTACAATTGCATGAGTCGCTTGGATTCATTGATTGATGATTTGTTGGATGTGCTAAAGAAGTCCGGTAAATGGGACGAGACGTTGATTATCTACCTTGGAGATCATGGTGGGGACATGTTGAGGGGAAAACGAACTTCCTATGAGGGGGGGGTCCGTATCCCGTTGATTATGCATTGGAAAGGGAAGGTAGGTTTTAGCGAAGGAAAGGGGCAGGGGGTACGGGATGAATTGGTTTCCACTTTGGATCTAATGCCGACGATTTTGAATGTAGCAGGAGTAGCGCAACCGGATGGTTTGTCGGGAAAATCTCTTTTGCCTCTTTTGCAGGGAAGAGTAAAAAGTTGGCGGGAATATTTGTTCACAGAATATCACACGCATTCTGCCCACAATTTTTTNCCGCAAAGAACTGTTCGGAANGGNCGTTTTAAACTGATTCATAATTTACANCCAAACCAAATTAATCCGGGCTACGATTTNACAATGAATCGGTTTTTTNCCGGATTACAAAAAGTAATTGACCAANCAGAGGAGCCGGTTCGAAGTGCTTATGCGTTAACNAAACAACCGCCTGAATTNGAATTGTACGATTTGAAGTCTGACCCCTTTGAATTTCGAAACCTAGCTAATGACGAGACATATGCGAGCCATCTGAATCTATTGAAACAGAATTTGGAAAAATGGCGTAAGCAAACAAACGATCCATTTTTATATCCAAAAAATCTCGAACGCTTAAAAAGCGAGATCAATGAATGTTTTAATGACATTCAACCTTCCAAGAAAGATTTGAAATTGAACTACTGGAACTATTTTTTCGAATGAGATGAGTGCAACTCGGTTGTTGGCTTTTATAAGTTTTACATTTTCTGTTGGGCTCGATGCACTTGGCCAAAATCGGTTCAATGTTCTTTTTATTGCAATTGATGATTTGCGGCCTGCATTGGGGTGCTATGGGGATAAGGTGGCAAAAACTCCGAATATTGATCGGTTGGCTAAGCGGAGCATCGTCTTTAATCGGGCCTACTGCCAGCAGGCAGTTTGCAGTCCATCTCGTCTTTCGATGTTGACCGGGTTGCGGCCTGATACAATTCAAGTATGGGATTTGGGTACACATTTTCGCAAAGCCATGCCGAACGCAGTAACACTGCCTCAATATTTTAAAAATAACGGCTATTTCACACAAAGTATCGGTAAAATTTTCCATGGCGGAGGAAAACCGTCCCAAGACCCTGTTTCCTGGTCGATCAAACCGCAATACGATACGACGCGAGATCCCAAAACGAGATATGCACTGCCGAAGAATTTAAAAGGAACCGGTTTAAAACGTTCCGCGTCTGAGTCTGCTGATGTGTCCGATGATGCATATATTGATGGCATTGTTGCGAATGCGGCTGTTAAAGCTTTGCGTGAGATGTCCAATAGGGAGCAGCCGTTTTTCTTGGCTGTTGGGTTTCGAAAACCACATTTGCCATTTAATGCCCCAAGAAAATATTGGGATCTATACGAACGAAATAACATCCCCATGCCTGGAAATGCGAGACACCCTAAAGAGGCACCAGAATTGGCGACTCGAAGCTGGATGGAATTGGAGGGATATGCTGATATTCCAAAAAACGGTAAATTAAGTCATGGCAAAATACGAGAATTGAGACATGGCTACTATTCCTGTGTGAGTTATATCGATACGCAAGTTGGGCGATTACTTAATGCTTTGGAACGAAACGAACTAACAGAGAAAACAATAGTCATGATTTATGGGGATCATGGGTTTCATTTGGGAGAACAAGGACTTTGGACAAAGGCGAATAACTTTGAGTTATCGACCCGAGTGCCTTTAATTATTTCACTCCCAAATTACTCCGGTGCCCGATCAAACGCACTTGTTGAGCTGGTGGATGTGTACCCTTCACTTTGTGAAGCGGTGGAACTTCCGATCCCGCATAAATTAGAGGGAACGAGTTTTTTACCAATCATAAAAAATCCAAATCAACCATGGAAAAACGCGGTGTTCAGCCAGTATCCTCGTTCGCTTAAAGGGCATCGTCATTCTAAGCACGGCGACATAATGGGATATGCGCTTCGGACAGAGCGGTATCGATATGTGGAGTGGCAGGATTGGAAATCAAAGGATATTGTCGCTCGAGAGTTATATGACTTTAAGGATGATCCTTTTGAAATAAGTAACGTTGCGGGTGAGGAGAAAAACAGACCTGTTATCGTGGAGTTGTCCGAGCGGATGGCTAGGGGATGGCAGTCGGTTTTGCCGGATAAGGAATAATCTAAAATGAAAAGAGTTCTTTTTTTGCTAGGCATNTTGTTNGGTTTTTNGCANCAAGGTATATCAGTCNAACCAAAAACAAACGTCGTCTTTTTTTTGATCGATGATTTGGGGTGGCGTGATCTGGGGTGTTATGGCAGTGAGTATTATCAGACACCAAACATTGATCGCTTGGCCAAAGAGGGTGTTCGTTTTACCGACGCCTATTCGGCTTGCACTGTCTGTTCNCCGACTCGTGCAGCCATAATGACAGGGAAGTATCCGGCTCGGCTTTTACTGACCCAATGGCTTCCNTCCGGTCGTTGGAGTCGAACNGNCCATAAAATGAAAGAGGGGCGATATGTTTCGAACCTGCCCCTTGAAGAAGTGACNATTGCCGAAGTTTTNAGAGGCCATGGCTACAAGACCGCTTTCNTGGGGAAATGGCATTTGGGAACGGAGACNTACTATTATCCNGAGCATCAGGGGTTTGATGTGAANGTTGCCGGGCGGGATTATGGGGCGCCGGGGAGTTATTTCTTTCCATTTACCGGCAAATGGAAAATTCCATCAACAGGTCAGACACTNCATAAAAAACAGCCACTCTCTGGTAAAAAAGGCGATTATNTGGNNGATCGGTTAGCTGAAGAGGCTGAAAGTTTTATACGGGACAATTCAGACAAGCCCTTTTTTCTCATGCTCTCCCATTACGCCGTGCACACTCCGCTGCAGGGTAAGCCGGGTAAAGTTGTCAACTATGAAAAGATTCCGGAGAACAAGCGGCAGGGCAAACCTGCATACGCTGCAATGATTGAAAGTGTGGATGAAAGTGTCGGTCGAGTAACTCGTGTTCTACGTGAATTAGGACTGGAGAAAAGCACACTCGTCATATTTACCAGTGACAATGGTGGATTTGCCGGCGCTACAAGTAATGCACCTTTGCGAGCGAACAAAGGGTCGAATTATGAGGGGGGAATACGTGTGCCGGCGATTGTCAAATGGCCGAAAGCTGGCCGGAGAGGAGTGTTGTCTAATGTGCCGATTATCAGTATGGATTTTTTTCCAACAATTTTGGCTGCTACTGGACATGCATTGTGTCCGCATCAGCATATTGATGGAGTGGACCTGACGCCGGTTTTGAAAAAAAGTGGAGGACTCAGTAGGGATGCTATCTATTGGCACTATCCACATTACAACAGGCATCCAGAGAATTTTCCTGCGGGTGTGGTTCGTGCGAATAATTGGAAATTATTACAGGAATTTGAAACGGGAAAGTTGTCCCTATACGACTTGGCTGACGACATTGGTGAAACAAAGAATTTGGCCAGCCGGTATCCGGAAAAGGTCAAATCACTCCTGATAAAATTAAAATCATGGCAGAAGGATGTGGGCGCCGACCCGATGCGTCCTAATCCGGAATATAAAGATAAGTAATGACCCAGGGATTCCGTCTGTTTTTATCTCTTCTTGCATTGGCTGCGCTTGGCTGTGTGCGAGTGGAGTCGGCCAAGCCAAATATCTTGTTTTTGGCGGTTGATGACATGAAGGACTGGGTCGGGTGTTTAGGGGGGTACGAGGGTAAAGTGCATACTCCTAATATTGATCGCTTGGCCAAGCGTGGTGTTTTGTTTTCCAACGCCCATTGTCCCTCGCCGAAATGTGCACCATCGCGTGCCGCCATCATGACCGGTTTGCGTTCCTCAACGACCGGTCTCTATGACAATCAGCATTGGTGGTATCCGAACTTTTCCAGTGCCGTTACGCTCCCGGTTCATTTCCGGAATAATGGTTATCGAGTAGCTGGTGCTGGAAAAATATTTCACCACACGGCCGGGAATAACCCGCCAAAACAATGGGATGAATTCGAGCGACTTTTATTTCGTGATGATCCCTGGTTTCGAGGCTCCAAACTGAATTACCCGTGGTCTAAACACACGTCAAATCCCTCGGGCTATCCATTTAGTGGGGTTAAAGGCCTGGGGCATGAAAACGATTGGGGCGTTTTGCCGATTGCAGACAAAGATCTTGATGATGTTCGTTCAGCTGATTATTCGATTCGATTTTTGAGCCAGGAACAGTCACAACCCTTTTTCTTGGCTTGCGGTCTTTTTCGTCCTCACTTGCCGTGGTATGTCCCGAAACGTTTTTTCGACCTTTACCCGCTCGACCAAGTCGTTGTGCCGGTCAATCCGGATCATGATC
>NYXK01000100.1 GCA_002685535.1 Deltaproteobacteria bacterium | reverse complement strand
ATCGACTCAGATAACGGTACAGTGACGTTTAATGGTGGATTGGCACAAAGCGGGGGGCTACTTAACATAAATGGCACTTCACTCGTTTTGGGTGCAGATGTTAGTAAAACCGACGGAATTCTGCAGGCATTAACTTCATCAATCACTGTAATCAGCAATTTGACAATTACCAGTAACAGCGCTCTTTCAGTTAAAACAATTAATATTGGGGCAAATACACTCTCACTGGGTTCTGAATCAAGTGATTTATTAATCACCGATAAATTATCATTAGCAGAAGCTAATGCCGCTCTGAAAACTGGCAGCGCAGACTTGACTGTGGAAGGTGATGTGATACTTGCCGACGGAAAATTAAGTTCAACCGGCGGTAAAATTGACTTTCGGAATGGCGGACTGCAGTCCGGAACATTTGATTTTGATCTTGGAACAAGTATTTTCAGTCTGAGTGGAAACTATAATAAAAGTAGCGGAACGTTATCCAGTTCTTCTGCTGCGCTTTATTTGTCGGATAATACTACTTTGAGTAGTGATTCAGCTCTTGTGTTTTACCAATTAGAGTTGAATGATCTGGCTCTGACTCTAGGTTCTGCAAGCACAGATCTTACAGTAACTTCCATAGTAACTCTAGATAATGCAAACGAATGGCTTAATACTGCAGATGCAGATTTAATATTGCTTGCTGATCTCAATATCAGTGGCGGCGGACTTACTTCAACAGGTGGAATTATATCTTTGCCGGTAGGAGGCTATCTTTCTGGAACCGGAACATTGGAGCTCCGAGGAAGCAGTTTGGTTCTAGATGGTGATTTTGTTAAATCAAGCGGAACTCTTATATCTACGCAAACTGATTTGACAATTCTTAGCAACATTACCTTGACCAGTGACAGTCCCGAAGCCTTAAGTTTTATGAATCTGAATCTGAATGATCTGACTCTGACTTTGGGAAGCTCAACCAGTCATCTCAGCGTAGAAAATGCTATAGTGATAGACTCATCCACAGAAGGAATCCTGACTGGAGACGCGGATTTGATTCTGCTGAGTACATTGACCATCAGTGACGGACAGTTGACAAGTACAGGCGGCAAGCTTAAATTAGCCCATGCACAAACATCAAAATTCAGTGGAAATGCATTGATGATGCTTGATAATACGTTGTTGACCTCTGATGATGAAAGTGGAGTTGCGTTGATTGAAATTGATGGTGAGCCTGATTTGAGTATGACCGATAACAGCAAGATTTCATATGTAACGCTATCCACCACTGACGGCACAGTTGGTTCAATCAGTACTTCCGGAGGAGTAGGCTGCTCGGTCAACTGTAGCGGTTTCATAGAGACTGGCGCATACGGATATAATTCACATGGTCTATACAGAAATGTCAGCAGCGCCAACTGGTTTATCTCAGAATCTGAAGGGGTGCGCAAAAAGGCGACTCTTGCAGTAAAATTACTCAGTCGTCCTATTAGNGATGTTCAAGTAATNTTGCGCAGTTCGGATTTGTCAGAGGCAACTCTAGATAAGTCTATTTTAACTTTNACTCCAAGTACATGGAATCATATTCAGGAACTGNNAATCACAGGTGAAGACGATGATTTAGCGGATGGTGATATCCGGGTACTTATTTTGGGACACACAGATTCAGTTGATACTAATTATGCATCGACTTCAACCATGAAGAGCCATGCGTTCAAATATACTTTCACCAACATCAACGATGACCAGCAAAAAGGCCAAAGTCCTGTAGTGCAAATAGGTGAGGATCAAAAAGTTAATGAACAGACACGGGTAATTCTGGACGGTTCTGCTTCTTATGACCCTGATCCGACCGGAAGTATTGTTTCATACAAATGGATATATGTTGGAAAGCGTACAGACATAACAATTACACGTGAAAGTGAGAGTATTGCATATNTANATGCACCTGATATTGTTGACACAACCGTCATATTATTTGGGCTGGAAGTAATTGACGATGATANTACAGCNGCCTACGGTTCAACTTCAGTTACTATCATACCTGTTAAAGAGGTTTCCGCGGTTACAGGTGTAGCTGGNGCGATTAAGCCTAAATATCCAAAAGATATAACTTTGGATGCAGAAACCACAAATNCAGATGGTTCAAAAACACTAAAACTGGTTTCCGGATCAACCGAACTTGACATGGACATGAAAAATGACGGTTCGGTTTACAGCAAGGTAAAAACNGATGACGGTACAGAATCTACAGTGAATGTTCCAATTGGTGCTGAAGTCAATATGAACAAGGATGCTTCCCTTAGCGTTTCCATGTCACTGAACGGCGGAGTAACTATGTCAACAAACATCAGTACGGAAGGAGACATGACAGTCGGTGTTAGTTCCGGAAGCACAGGCGCAAATGTAAAAGCGCCAAAGGGTTCTGAAGTTAGTATTGGCAGTGACGGTACTTCCAGTATTTCTCTGCCTGCTTCTACAGATGCTACCAGTGGAGTAACTTCTCAGGTTGTAAGTACACTCAGTCCGGACGGTTCTACTTTGACTGAGATAACCCTGAGTGGCGGTACAGGCAGGACAACAAATGCGGACAGTTCAGGATCAAGTAAGTCAAGTTTAAGTACAGATTCAGATTTGTCAGTCGCAATTGATACCAGCAGCGGAATTGCCGCGAGTATGTCGGTAACGGAAGGAACACTTGGCGTTAGTATTTTAAGCGACGGTACTTCATCAACAAGTTTTGATAACGGTTCCAGTAAAACAACATTCAGCTCCTCAACTGCTATGGACCTGCAGGTCAAGAGCGGAAAAGTTGTCGGTACTTCAAGTGCAGAAACAGGAAGCGATGGAGTCAGCCGAACAATCAGCAGTACAACCAGTAGCACGGGAATAGCTGTTCAAGTGCAGGGTACAGGTGTTTCTGAAAGTACTCTTAATGCTGCTACCGGTTCTACTGTAGCTTTCAGTAAAAATCGTACAATAACATCCACTTTTGCGCCAAGTTCCAGTATGAGTAGCAGTGTTAGTATGAATAGCGAAGGTTATATGATGCCGACAATTACCACTGTTTCCTCCAACGTGAAGCAGATTTTTCCTGAAGTAGGTGCTGGCGGAACGGTCAGTCAGGAATCAGGAAAAATGGTAGTATCCATTCCTTTGACCAGTTCAGGAAGTACTCGCAGTTTTTCAAAAAGTAGAACTTCTCTCCGATCTTCATTACGTAGTGGAGTTTCCGCAGAATATTCGAAGACAGGTCAATGGGTTGGTGTTGATACAACTTCCGGAAAACCGATTTATGTCCAGTCTGCATCTTCGGATGCGACAGTAGTACTGGAAAATGCTTACGACAACACAACCAATGTCAGCCTGTCTTCCGGAACAGCGGATTTCCGTATCGGTGAAGCTTCGCCTTCTGCACTGATTGGGACCGTGTCTGTGAGCAGTATACCTGCATCCGTGACCATGAGCGGAACACGAAACCTGATTTCATTACCGGCTTTTACCACAATTGCAACCTCCAGCTTTGAAAGTCAATTCGGTGCTTACAAAGCGGTTTGGGTACGCCGCAATGATGCATGGCAATTTTATACAAGCAGTGATAATAAAACTGTCTACACCGATAAAGGATATACGGAGTTAAGCTCAAGTATTGAAGCTGGGGAAGGAATTTGGGTAGAATTGAATACACCGGTTAATCCTACAAAATTCGAAGTCGCGAATTATGGTGGATATACTGGATTGGCCCAGTTGAGCAGTATGACTTCCGAATGGAATTTGGCCGGAACCGCAAAAAAGATTTCTGTAGAAGAAATCACACAGGCCGCAAATTTTGATCAAACTTCTGAGGATGAGACTAATACTTTTGGCTTCCTTGAGAATTCCGGAGGAAATGGTCCGTCTTCCGGTTTGCAAATTTCAAACTTAAATTTTGAAGTTGCTGTAAACGAAATTGGCCAATCTTCACGTATTGCGCTTTTGCTGGCAATGTTAGTGTTGGCTTCAGCAAGTTTGTTGTGGTATCAAAGAAAAACACTGGAAAGGCGCGGGACTCAATCCGGAAAACTCCATCTGCGGGTACCGGCACGGCAAATAGCTTTTGTGGTTGGAATTCTTATGCTGGCCGTTGCCTGTGCTCCTCCTCAGGGTGATTCAACATCCTCCACTTTTGACTATTCAGGTTCCTCCGACCGTTTACATTCAGTCTGGAAGTGGGATGACACAAACAGCAAATGGTTGGCCTACTCTCCAAAAGCTTCGGTCGCGGCGGAGTTAGTGACTCAGGGTTACAGTACTTTCAGTTACGTTGAGAAAGGCCAGGGATATTGGGTGCGCCTCAGTACCAGTGGGGTACCTACCAGTCTTTCATTTGCAGAACCTCCTGCATTTTAAGCTTTATGTTCTTCACAGCTCCGGGCTTTTGGAGAAGACGGGAACGCAACTCCTCGCTCTCATTTTTTCTGAATGTCCTGATTCTGTTATTTTTGCTTTTTCCGGAAATCCCTGGAGTTCTGCTGGCGGGAGAAAAAGCGCTGCTTGAATTCACAGATAATGATTCCCGCGGAGGCTGGCTAAGCGGTGAACTAATTTTCACAGTTCCTGAAATTATAAACTCCTCGGAACAATCAGTGAAAATTTCCAAATATGTATTACGCTGGGGCAATAATCCACATCAGCGCCTGGGAATGTTTCTGCCGATTGTGACCCTGCAACCAGCGGAATCCGGCAGCAGGATGCGAATCAAGTTTAAAGAAACTAAGATTCCTCCAGGCGCAACCCACATTTTGCTTTATGCCCGTAACGAAAATGAAGAAGAAACGGAACATTACAGCCTTACGCTGATTGACAAAGGCGTTCCAAACAGTAAGCCGCAGGAAATTGTTTTTGAACAAACCGGTAAGACGGGCAATCGTATTCAGGGTAAAATTAGTCTAACACGGGCCTGGGATGAACGTGACTTAACACACTATGCAGTGTATTGGGGGGAGGCCCCTGAAACTGTATTGAGATCACAGCCGACTGTTACAGTGATTGAAAAAAAATCCTGGTTTGGCAGTTTAACATCTCAACTCCAGGCACCCTGGAAATTAAACACAATAAGCGAGGAAATAGACGTTCTCTTAGCTCAAGAGGCGACCCATCTGCTTGTCTTCAGCAGAAATTCGGCAGGGCAACTGAATGATGGTATATCGGTCAGACTTGAAGTAACGCAGGATGAGGAAAAAGCAAAGAGTAAAAAAATGCGGCTGAAGTTAAAACCGGCTCCTTCCGGAATGATTGCCGGTGTAGTAAGTCTTGTGCGGTCTGAAGAAGAAGCTGACTCCGAACACTATTTGTTGTTTTGGGGGAAAAACGAAAAAACAAGATTAGCTGATCAGCCGGCACTGACTCAGTTTGAAGTTAATAAAATCAGAGATGGCCTGACTGTAAAGGAAATACAAGTATCCACGTTGACTGTGATGGATCAAAACCTGCAGGTATCGCCAGTGAAGGATGCAGGTCCTGAATTGAAATATGAGTTTCCGCCTCAAACTTTTATTCCTGAAGATGCAACACACATTCTGGCATACACTCAACAGAAATTCTGGTTTCAGGATGATGCAGAGAGAAGACTTATAGGCCCGGTTGCAAATGTCTCACTTGAGGATCCGGATGGAAGCAGGAAAAAAGAAAAAAAGAAAAGTAAAATAAAAGAGGGCCTTAAAAACTTTTCGATTAAACAATTTAAGAACAAAAGTGTATTAAGCCAAGAAAAAAAAGAAAATTCTGATAGTGTGTTTCAGGTAGAAAAACCAAAAGGGATGAAAATCAGGAAGGGGCCGGATTGGAGGATTTCTGAATATCGCGGTTTGGGACTTGGGCTTTCTTTTTCCGGATTGAATGGAATTGCAACTTTTTATGATTATAATCTGGATGATAATCAGCAATTGCATTTTTCTCTTGAACTAACAGGTCCACAAGTCAGCAGCACTTTTAAGGCACTGAGACTGACCGAAGAAAGTACTGATATGCAGAGTATAGCGACAAGCGGTTCTGGAAACTCGCTGGAAATTAACCGTACATTGCTGTCTGCTACTTACCGCTGGTTTGTGGATGACTCAGTTATTTGGGGAATTACGGAAGGATTTTATTACGGTGCAGGCGGTGGATGGGGTTATGCAACCCTAAAATATCAAGGCAGAGACGCAAATGCGGTATCCAGTGTCTCGGATGATACAGAGACTTTTAATTCAACCGCCACAGTATATTCCCATTCTACGGAAGGAGTGGGACTTTTTGCGGTGCTGGACGCAGGCTGGCAGGGACTGGAAAACTACTATTTCCAAGTTTCGCTGCAGCCTTCCATTTATTTTTATTATAAAGATGGATTTCAGGAAACAAGCATACCAGTAGATCCAAATCAGCGTTCGACGGTTAAAGATCGATGGTCTAGAGCACAAGATCTCAGCAGATTATTATTAGGATTTGGAGTATTTTTTTAACAATAAAATGATTTACTATTCAGGAAGAAACAGGAAGAAAGTAATAATCCTGTCAGTATTATTTGTTGCTGCTTTTTCGGCGTTTATTTCAGCAGAGGAAAAGCCTCTGAATATTCAAACGACAGCGGTACGCTATGTTTTCACCCAAAGTGTAGAGAGGGCGCTCCATCCCTGGCTGCAGGAAGAAGTTGCGGATAACTGGTTTGAAAGTAATATTCCGAAATCATGTCACATCTGTGACAATGTCTATCGTTATCCCACAGACAACGGTTCTGTGTTGACACGTGGAGTTCAGAATATGATCAATCGAAAAAGGCTGGCGACAATCCTCGAAGTGGAAGAATTTTTGACGGTGATTGTCAGACAGTCGGGCGAGGTGCTTAGTGTTGAAGCTTCACTGCATAATCTTGAGCAGGAAGAACCGCTTTGGGCAAAAGTCTTTGAATGGTCTAAACCCTGGAGTTTGTGGTAAGAAAAGCAACCTTGAACTAGAAGGCGATCCGTGTCTGCATTGGGAACAACAGGAGCAACTACTCACATTAAACTGATGTAACAAAAATGCTGAAACGAATTTGTAAATTTGCAAATTATGCAGACTCAACTTGCTGCATTAAGAATCTGCAATCGTTCCTTTGAGGGATACAATCCAGGATTTGGAATTTGTCTCACGTTAATATAACGTCGACTTCCTGTTAATGAAAAACTCTGAATTTCGTAGCAACGGTTTTTGTAGTCAAAGAATATTTCTTTTCTGATAGACTTAGTTATTTTTTGCCTCAGCTCTAACTCCAATCCATGGTGCTGGCCGAACAATCCAAAAATTCGTACCGGCATAAATCTTCCTGTTTACATTATTAAAATCATAAAACTTTAATTCCTCACATACCTCACTGATAAAGTTCAGACGTCCTGTATCTGANTCTCTTTTTTCGGAAGTTCCCCTGTANTCAGCGAGAATTGTTTAAGTTTTTTTGTGATACAAGAACTGTGCAACTGAACCTCCTCAGGATGGACATTACAACGGATTATTATTATTGTCAAGTAAAAAAGTAACTATTTTTGCAGATTGATATTGTTGCACCTTTATAAAGCCAAAAAGTCGTACCTTTTTTAGCAAAGTGAGCAAGCTGTTTTCTGCTAAACATTAATATAATTAAGATTTCTCTTTACGCTCAAAATGACAAATTATNAGTTTCATAATTTTTANAAGCAACCGTNACGAATCANNAAAAAANCCTTAAAATTANACATTAGTATTAAATTTCAGTCTTTAAAATGCTGGCTTTAATTTATTAAAAAACAAGAGGATTGCAAGCTGAGCATGTTTGGTTTAACATTAACTATGACAGCAATCGTTCAAATTTAGTGCAGATGAAAAAAACATCCAGCTTATTAACAAATTTTGCAACATTACTTTTTATTTGCATGGGGGCACTGTTATTATATGTCTGGATAAATTATGATGAATTGAGATCCGAGCAGTCACACCGTCAAACGTGGTATTTTAACCATAAATNTGAAAACAAGTGAACAAATNAAGCAGGTTTCNTTAAAAGTGCTGAAACGTAATAATTCAATACAGAATAACAGAGGTCTCAGAGAAAACATCATAAAAATAGTTTCCTGTGATCTCTAAGACGCTATGCTTAAACATCTTTTCCGCAGTTTATGACTATCTTCGACTGCATTATTTAAAACATTTTTTTAAAGAAAATTATGGAAGTGAAGCTAAACAAAGCAACACCTGAGCTGCTAAAAACTCCACCTGCGAGCATGTCCGGAGTTGTTTTTGGTACGCAGTTNTCGGATCACATGTTCTGCATGGAATGGGAAGATGNAAAAGGCTGGCACAATGCAGAGATTAAACCTTACGGTCCATTATTGATGGAACCTTCCGCAATGGTTTTACATTACGCACAAATGGCTTTTGAGGGTTTAAAAGCGTACCGTACTGATTCCGGAGAAAACGTNCTGTTCCGTCCACGTGAAAACTTTAAACGTATGAACCGCACTGCTCAGCGCATGTGCCTTCCGGAACTCGATGTAGAGGAAGTCCTGGACGCACTTAAGCAACTATTGCGCCTGGATTCAGCATGGGTGCCGCATGAATCAGGAACCACACTTTATATTCGACCAACCATCGTCGCGACTGAAGAAGCAATTGGTTTGAAAGTTTCTTCCAAATATTTGTTTTTCATTATCCTTAGTCCGGTAGGCCCTTACTACTCTCAGGGATTTAATCCCGTAAAAATAATGGTNTCTGATAAATATGTNCGAGCTGTCCCCGGAGGAGTTGGTTATGCTAAAACAGGGGGNAACTATGCGGCCAGTATATTAGCAGAAAAAGAGGCCAAGGAACAGGGTTATACTCAAGTACTCTGGCTGGATGCGGTTGAAAGACGTTATATCGAAGAAGTCGGTGCGATGAATATTTTTTTCGTGATCAATGATGAAATTGTAACACCTNAACTGACNGGCTCAATTCTACCCGGAATAACCAGGATGTCTGTTTTGGAACTTGGCAAATATTGGGGTTTAGAAGTATCAGCAAGGCGGATTTCCATTGATGAAGTTCTGACAGGATTAAAAGACGGTTCTGTGACAGAAGTCTTTGGCGCAGGTACTGCGGCAGTTATTTCACCAGTTGGTGTTTTGAGTTACAAAGAAGAGGAATATCAGGTAGGCAATGGAGAAACAGGTCCGATTGCTTCACGTTTTTATGAGCAGTTGACAGGAATTCAATATGGTAAAGAGCCCGATCCATTCGACTGGGTGGAATCCTTTTAATGGAATAGTTGTGGAAAAACGCAGGCGCATGTACTGCTTACATTTTATCTGGCGCGCTTCAGGACTGGAATTGTTTTAGGATGAAATTCAAATCAGAACAATTATTTATCTTAGGCACNTTACTATGTGGCCTNGTGGGTACCGGCAATTTCATNGAGTCAATCTGCNGCAGNACAAGTGAGTTGATTAATTAAAAGCATGCAAAATCTATTAAANAATTATCTTGCTCTCCTCAGAAATNTGCGTGAGAAAACTCCACTATTATTTGNCATGCACGTNTTTTTTGTGGGCGCNGCANTATTGATATTGTTGCTNGTCTTGCTGANTAGCGGATTACGCNTACTCACATAGAGCAGTTTTATTTCTGTGCTTCTTTACGCACCCAGGAGTCTTTTTCAGCTTTCATAAAACTTTCAAAACGTACTGCATCCAAACTGCGTATTGCACGTGCCGCTGAAATTCGAACCTGTGCATTACGGTGCTGCAGCAAACGTTCTGCCAGCTTTTTTACTCTCTCAGGTTCAGTTTTGCTGAATCCATTTTTTAAGGCTTCAAATCCACGCCTTGCTAATGCCGCAAATGATTTGCCCGCGGTTTGCTCCAAAAAGACGGCGGTTTTTTGTGAAGGAAACAGCGACAAAGCCTCCAGCGCTCTAAAACGCAAATAGTTGATCGTTGCAGTGTCCCCGGCAATTTTGATCAGCACGCTGTCTGTATCATCTCCCAGCGACTGAAATGCCACTGTTTCAAGCTTCCAGTGACGCCCTTCCAGCAGTTTCATAACC
>NYXK01000099.1 GCA_002685535.1 Deltaproteobacteria bacterium | reverse complement strand
TAAAGCGCTAGCGGCCGCTTACAAGGGGTTGGGGCGGGGGTGGTGGAACTTTTTGCACTCTGCTGTATCACATGATGTGAATCTAATCTAATCTAATCGTCCCCGCGATTGTTCAACGGATCAAAAAAAAGTTAACTACAACATCACGACAACCCCTCCCCTCCATTACACCCCCCAAACGAAATCCACTCCCACGAACTCTCACAGCCTTCACCAATCTCACCTCAAGACACTTAAGAGGAACCATATTTACGCCTCGCCCAACCACCACACCCGCAAGTCCCGCCATCAAAACCAGCAAAAATGAAAGTCCTCACCCTCAACTTCCTAACCTGCGCCGTCAAAGCCTGCAAATCCACCTCCACCTCCTTTCCCCTGCACCCCAAAGACTGCGAATTAGTATCCGATAGTATCGTGCCGAACCCACAGCTTCTGAAGAATGTGCTGCCGAGGATAGATTGGAATGCGCTGGTTATTACTGCTGCTGAGGTTTGTCTTCCACATTACCCCTCCGTCCTCTCCTCATAACCCTCTTCTCTCCTTTACTCTCCCTCCTTTACTTGAAGAAAAGTGATTTGAAGTAATGTGCAGTACTGACCTTCTCCCCTCACAGCTCGGTTTCCCAACCCTCCCTCCTACCCCACCAACACCCGAAGCTCTCGAGTCCGACCCTAAGCTCTTCTCAGAACTACACACGCTCCTCCTCGAGACGCAGATAAGTGAGGGTGGATTGGTATGTNCGAATTGTGGACATGAATATAAGATAAAAGAGGGGATTGCGAATTTCTTGCTGCCGAACCATTTGGTTTGAGGAGGGGAAGGGAGAAAGGGAGAGTGCTTGGTTCTTTGGGGAAAGAGAGAGTTTGCGGATTGGGTACTTGGAGCGGGGGAGGGTGATGATGTGGAGAGGAAGATGAATGTTTGGGGAGGTTGAGGTTATTCATGTGCTGGAGGGGAAGCTTTTGGGGAATAGTGGAGGGACTTCGGGATAGGCGGGGAGGGCAGGTGAAGTGATGGAGTAGCACAGGGGGAATATGATACCCAAAATCGTCAGACATGGAATGGAATTGCCAATGCATAGCAAGCAGGGTACACTCACTCTCAGGGGGGTTTCTCATTTCCAGTCATTGCAGGAGGGGAAGGTGCTGCGAAAATTAGACCGAGGATAGCTTTCACGGTTGTAAGATGGCATATTTCAGCATTCCGTAGTCGCTGATTAGAAAGCCAAATGCAGACGGAGGCACTGACTTGCTCACATGGCGAGATCTAAATCCTTTGCATTTCCAAGATGCAGTCCTTTTGCCATTTTATATTTTTACACCGTGAATAAGCAACAGAACACTATCAATCTTACCATCATAGGATGATTGCTCTACCAATGTGGTATCTCTGCAGGTATTGAACAGTATACGGTTCTGCAACAGGCACCGTGGTATCAAATGGGAATTAGAACACGGATTGGCTGCTGCCCGGTATCACCGGTAGAAAACTTCACTCTAATCCTTCCCAAATTACTCACATCGTCATACACATCAGACTCTTGTTCTTCTATTGCTCACACGCATGCTCAATTACTTGCTTTTATGCTTCTCTACTTGCTTGTCTGCGTATTTGCGTGTATGTCTGTCCGAATACAGACATCGCCGTCAAATGCGCAAATCATCTCATCTCATCTCACCCTCCTCTCTTCGACGCCGTCCAAAAGCACGATTACTATCCCTACATAGGCGTTCAGCCATCAACCCACTTCTCCTCCGGCGCCCATCTCTCTTTTGCTCTCTCTGACTCTCATATAGTACAAGGTGCGAACTGTGCGTTATTGTGTCGTTTGGGGCCTCGACAGATACCAACACATCGCACAGTGGAAGAAACGCCGCTGATGAAGCGACTGTCCGGCTGAGCATACCGAATATGTACCCCCGATTCCTCTCCATCGTTCCAGCTCATCGCATCTGAACGCATTCAATTCCCACCCAGCCGACCGAAATGGAGGGAAAGCTCGCTCCAAAACAAACGCCTCGCCAGGAAAGAAACTCGGTTGAAAGAGTACATTTTTTGTGATTCAATTCAGTCCCACCCGTGGCCAATCCGGAGCAAACCAACTCATGCATGCATGCAGAAATAAAATGACCTGGGAAACCAATAAAGGCGACGATNGCATGCATGGCGTCGAAAAGACTCAACTCCTTGCTGAAAACGGATTGCTCTTGCGGAAGAGGATCCTCATTGTTGAGAATGCAGATGCATGGAGACAGGAACATATGAAAGTGATTGGCGGTATTAGTTGAGGAATCCTTTACATGCTGCTGTACCGCAGAGGCAAGGAATACGATCTGTACTTCCGATCTCACGTTCGAATTTGTAATCGTAGGTGAGTTCCTCGTCTGTGACATGTTAGATAAGGCAGGCGGAAGAAGAGAGGGGTAGACTTACTTTCAGCGATATCTCGCAGTGCATAGATGACAATTCTTTTGCTCTTGTCCACCGTGATGATCTTAGCCGTGCAGTTGGGCATACAACTGTGGTTGATGAACCGAGCAATACCACCCTTCTTCGTTGCATCCACGACGGTATTCTCATCGATTCTGAAGAGGTAACTGCTTCCAATTCCGCTCTTGAGATAACGGTGCTCACGAAGATCTGCGACTTGCTGTCGGACTTTCTCACCAACGTACTCGATGATCATGTCATTCATAGCAATGTCCTCCATGGCATACAGACCCCAGTTGTGAATGGCCGATCGCTCGAACTTGACAAGCTTCTTTCGCTTCTTCAACTGGTTAAAGCTAAGAACATTATCGACATCTGTTCCAAGAGACTTCTTCTGACGGTCGAGGTCAGCGGCAAATGCACGTTGACTTAATCGGTTGGCTCGAGAGTTTCCCTTCGTTGCGATCTTCTCTGAAGCAATCTTAGCAGCTTGTGCCGCATCGGCAGCAGAGTCTCGGCCAGTTCGAGCTGCAAGAGCTTCCCGTTCCTGTCGTTTCTTCAGGATCTGAATGTGATGAGGTAGATATTTGGACTTTTCGGCATTGAGAATCTTTTTTGTTGGTTCGGTACGAGCACAGCCAGATGGATTCGGGACATAATAGCCTGTGATGGTGGTGTCGGTTGTTACCAAGCCTCTGTAGTCATCGCGATTAAGCGCCTTAATATCCTTCTGCTTCCAGGCCCATGGTTTTGCCCAACCCTGCTTTATTGTACCACTAGACTTGATGATGGAAGTAGCAGCTGGAATGTCCTCGTCATCTTTGATGAGATTCTGAATGCCGTCGAGGTCCAGGATTGTATTGAAATCGTCATCAACAGTGGGTCGAGGAATCTCAGCGGACATACCCCACTCTACGGTAGTCTCGACAGGAGCTGTTTCTGTGACAAACTCTTCGTCATCATCTGGACTTTCGCTGAGCTGGCGGTCGAATGTATCCAGATAGACACCTTCCTGCTCTCTCTTGAGTGCCTCACGCTCTTCGAAAATTTGTCTCTTGGACTTCTTCTTCTTCTTCGCAGCGAGCTTTCTCCTACCTTCATCGAGAGCAGCTTGGGCATCAAGCTCGTTACGGAGAACACTATCGACATCCGGCATTTCCTCATCGATAGTGCTGGCCGACAGTGGGAACTCCTCGTTGATCTTCTCCTTGGCCACTCCAAACAGTTCTTCGTCACTCTTCAGCTTCTGACGCTTCAGGGCTGCCTCGACTTGCAAGTCAAGTTTTCTCTTCTTTGATGGGACATGATCTCCGACCACGAAACTGGCTTCGCTCATTGAGTCGTCATCAACAGCCCTGGCTTCTCGAGATCTCTGGAACACATCATAAGAATCGTCTTCTTCAGATGTCATCCTGCTTCTGGGTCGGGAGTCAGGCTCCTCGGTTCCTTGAGCGCGGAGACGGCCATCTTCCTCAGATTCTGGACTGCTCTCAAGGAAGAAAGATGCTAGACCTCTGAACTGTGCTACCTTCTCCTGACGCTTTGGTCTTGCTCTGTCCAGGTATGGATCTTGGAACCCAACAGCAGACTTTGTACCATTCTTGATCTTCCGAATCCGTGGCATAGACGCAACATTCAGACGAGCAGGTCCCATGGCACGCCGATCGGAGCTTTCATTTCGAGAATTTGGTGTTGCAAATCCAGGACTATCTTCTCTCTCGTCATCTTCGTAAATGAGTTGCATCTTCATGTCCTTGGGATCATCGATGCCATATTTTCTTCGCTTAGCTGTATGGTTTGCAGGGTCCAAATAGCTGTGTATGGCTGGGGCAGCAGTCTTTTCTCGAATGTTTTTCAGTAGTTGCGCTTTGAGTTGTTTCCGGATGACCTCGATAGCTTCTCTGGAGGGGTCGAAATTCATGGCGCGTTCCTTTCTCTCCACTTCTACATCGGCAGCTTCTTCTTTCTTCCGGGCGATTTCAGCCTGCTTCTCCCACTCATCATTATCCTTCAGCGTCGGGCTTCTGCTGCGTTTGCGACTCATCTGAGAAGCGCGATAAGCTTCTGACCTAGATCGGGAGCTCCCATACAGAAAAGGCTGCATGATCATGGTATAGTTGAACATGAGGGTGCGATCGAGTGTTCTACAACAACGCTCACAGTCATGTCTACCGTAGTCGCTATTTGGAAAGATGATGTAGTATCCCAGCGCATCCATTTTGACATCCTCCGGATTGAAGTGTCTCATACGCTTTAACATGTGCGGTGGAGTCGTATTCATACATGGCACAGACTCGCCCGAGACGAAGATGTACGGCTGGTGCTTCAATTGCTCGGAGACCGGCTCGGTACTTGGCATAACTCGGATTGGCTTCGGCTTGGTAGGAGGAAGTAGCACCGCTGGGGCAATTGACTGAATTGGTGGCCGAAAGATTGGTCTCGAGCCTGAAGGGCCCTTGGGCGCAGTTGGAGGGGGGCCAGAGAACTTCGCGGCATCTGCGGGCTTCGCTGCGGGTGTAGGAACTGATTTCACAGGTTGCGGAGTCGGTTCAGGCTTCGGTGCCATTAGCAGATTCTCCATCATCCGCCTGCTCTTGTTGCCCTCGGGATCAAAATCAACCTTGACATTGCTTGACCCAATTCGCATGCTCGATCCCTTGCGCACAGCAAGCTTCGCAGCCTCAATGGCAGAAACAAAGCGGCCACCTTTTATAATTCTCGAGTCTCGGTAACGAAATGTAGCAAATCCCAAGCAACTGCCAGTTTCTGGGTGAAGCTTGTTGCTGCTCTCTGCAATCTCTCCAAAACTTGAGAATATAGCCGAAACGCTGGAAAAGCTGTGCAGAGGGTCGAATCCAGTGACAACAACTTGCGTTGGCGGACCAGGCCCGAGAGACGTCTTAGGGTCGTATGCGTAAGGCCTGAGAAGGTATGGCGCATGTCGCAGTCGAGATTGGGGATTGTGGAAATCAACATTGATGTAATCCAACTTTCCACCTCTCTTCGCCAATCGTGGATCCGCTGGGGGAGCGTCATCTTCTTCCTGCAAAGCCTTTCATTAGCCAAACATTCACGCAAAGTAAGATGACGCTCCCCGCAGCAGATTATGTGTTATACGTACCAAGCCAATATCCTTGTATACAGGTTTCGCCTTCTTCATGTCTTTCCCATTCAGCTTCTTGTCGAGCAGAGGATCGTAGACGATGACGGAGCCCTTTACACTTCTGTTCGGGTCTCGAGCATAGACACGCGGGTCTGCGGGAGGTGTGTCTGCCTTGGCAGTATTTTGTGGTGGCGGCACATCATTCTGAGGTGGAAGGTATTTCTCGCTGGGAAATCCTGTGAAACTCGAGCCTGCGGTGGCAGACTTGCTATGGTATGGACTCGCAACATGGCTTGGAGAAGAATCGACGTTCGTCATAGGTGTGGTATTGATATGCTGATTGCTGGATGCCGACAAGTGGTTCTGCTGAGCTGCAGAGCTGAACACAGATGATACTGTGCTCGAATGTGAACTCGCAGACCCAACGCCATTAAGCAAGTCGCCTTCATCGAGTAGGGGAGCTGCAATATCTGCGGTAGGGATGCCGCCTTCGCTAGATCGAGAAGGAGCAGCATCGTCGATGCGGACATTTGGAAGGACCGCGGCTTTTGCATCAGCAACAGGCCGACTCAGTGGCGAATCTTGACTGAATATCTTGACTTTCTCTCTCTCTTTGGCCTTGTCTTTGGCTGCCCGCGGAGCAGTAGGGAAGAACTGTGCGAAGCTCGCACCAGGAGCACGAGACATCGTGACAGAATGGTCGATCTACCTCTTCCACCAGCGGCCAACCAACATCTCCTGTATGAGTATCAACGAGCGACTGCATGCATATGTATCGAGACGTTGATGATGAGGTACGCGCAGAGGCGCAAAGGGGGTACACGCGACCTCCTCGAGGAACGGATCTGGATTCTTGCGCGCTTGGGCGATATGGCGAAGAGCAAGGGCTGCGCAATGGTCGGAAGGGGTGAGTATGAAAGGTTTTGTTTATGGTCTTGCGCTGAGGGTTTCGTGAGAACGAAGAGGAAATTGATGTCGTCGTCGTCGAAGGGGGTGGTCGTGGAATGGAGATCGGAAATAGAGTTGAAGTTGGAGCGTGGTGAAGTTCGCACGCCAGCCGGAACTGGATTAGCGTACGGTGGTCTTGGCGGCCTGGCTGGTGTTGTGAATGCCTCCGAGGATCAAGATGACTGAGCAGTAACAGCCGCAATGCCCAATATTATTCTATCAACGCTCGTTATTTTCATCATTTACTACTTATTTCTCTTCAATTTCTCATAAGAATAACACAGAGTCTTGCAATTGTCTACTTTCAAGGTTGAGTGCACAGAGAAGCGAATATCTGGTCTGGAACGCGGCAGTATCACGAAAAGTCTCGTCTCAAAGGATAGATGGATATGTTCGCGTTTTGTCTTGAATTTGTTCTACGCGCCGAAATATTCGTGATGAACAGAAGAGGACACCTTTGGCTTATCATTGAGGGTCTTTTGGAGTTTTATTTCGCGTGTTTTCTTGTAATCGTTTGGCTCTCGAGGTTCGCTGAGTGGTGGCCTCGACGTCATGCAGCCATTTTTGACCCCTGAGCGCGACCCCTTTCCTTGTCACGTGCTGTCATAACCGACCATGTCATCGGATTGAGACTGTGCCTATTTTAATCATCTCTTCTCTTCCATCTCCTCGAATCCAGTTGTTGAAGGGTCCCATGGAAAGGAGAGCAGAGCCAGTCGCCGTCGTCAGTATGATGGTCACGTGATGGCATGCAAGTCTCGATATCCCTCTTTGAGCTGCTGTCCTGCCGCGACCTCGTGTACTCCGGCACCGCTGAAGTCCCCCGTGTTATCTTTTATACATATGTAGTTTCGTCTCTGCAATCTTTTCAATGGCCCGCTTGCTTTCGTTCATGATCACCACGCTTCCACTCCTCCTCAATGGACTTGGTGACTACTAGGGGACAAAAGTGCCCATCCCTCGCAAGCATAGCGATCAAGCAGCTTCGCCCAACGTGTACAATTTGTAGTATCTGGTCAACATACTGCCTGGAAGTTGTCCTTCACGTTTGGGATACCGGTAAGACCGTTGTTCAAGATAACCATGAGAAACTCGGCAATTCTCTTACAAAATTGACCTGCAAGACTCCATGCCAGACTGTAATGTTGCGCGATCGTGAAGCTCTTGAAGTCGACGACAAATTCCGAAAGAGTTTTGCCCTTAGGCTGAAGGAATAGCAAAGAGCTTTGGACTGTTAAGTGCCCGTGACGGCTTCGGTAAGACTGTTGAAGAAAGTGCTAACAATTTCCATTCAGCATCTCAGCTAGAGGTATTATGGTTTCGGATATACCATTTAATCCTGGCTTTCATCTCTTCAAAATGGTTCTCGTTCAACCAGCAAGGAGACTCTTTCTACACATTGCTCAAGATGGCAGGACTTGAAAAGGGGGCTCCTTGAGTTGAGGTTCGAAATCCGTAGGTATTTTCAAGTGCTTAAAATGTGTGCGATTCACGGCTTATCGACAATCTCAGAGTAAATCACAAAGTGCACAAAGCCAAGCGACCAGTGCATAATTAAATACATCCACTGATGGGCTTCATGATAGAAAGTGGGGGGAAATCCATCAAGGTGTCGGAGTTTGAACTCCATCAAGTTGCTTGGAAAAGGCAGTTATTCGAAAAGTGGGATCTAGTATCTCGCCAAGTCGGGCTGCCAAGTACTGCAAAGTCAATTAGCACGGAATTTCGTAGCGATCAACAGCTGTTAGAAAGATATATTTGTCGGTGAATAAAGAATCAAGATGCTGTACAAGCGTCTAATTATCTTGGTAGGGCCTGGCAGATGGCAGGCTCTTGATCTGGTCCCCTTGGCAAAGTGGATTTGGTCCGAATTTTCATGGTTCATGTTGGCCGGGAGTCTTCATATAAGAGGAAGATAATCTTCTTTTTGGAGTGCGTACCTATGTTCACTCCCACTTAGAGCTTTTGACCATGCATTTTGCTTCTCTAAAAACCTTGCTTGTTGTGGCTTCGGCCGTCCAGCAGGTGACAAGCGAGCCAATCTCACGGTCCTCTGTTACCTTCGACAGCCCATTCTCAGTTGAAGCAGGAGGTGTTCAAAACATCAACATCGTCTATGGACATGATGTACACGGCGAGCTGACTGTGGACTACGGGCCTTGCGAACAGCCAACAATTGAGGGTGCTCATCATCACGTTGGCAGAACTCACATTGGTGATCATCCTCTCGCGGCACGACATGTGGACTGGGAAGATCGAAGGCCAACAAGATTCGTATGGATTGTTCCTTCCAGTATTGATGAAGGATGTCTTCACGCGTTCGTGGACAATAAGCCGGTTGGCACTTCGGAAAGATTTACTGTCACAAAACGAGTGATAAAGCGAGGAGCCACTTTCGCCGATATAGCTGATCCGATGGGTCCCTGGTTCGATGGAGTCGAATACTTGAAGCAAAAGCAGCCCGACTCTGTTTTCGTCTCATCTGTCAAGTCGAAGAAGTTCGGAATTCTGGGCGCCGGAATATCAGGGCTACATACTGCTGTAAGTTTTCCTACAACACCCACTGTAACAATCGTCACACTAACATTTCATAAATAGCTGATCTTGGACTCAGTTGGTATTCACAATTGGAAGATCCTAGAGTCAGACAACAGACTTGGCGGCCGCATCTACACAACATATCTGAACAACACTTCTCCCGATGAGTATCAATACCATGAATTGGGTCCAATGAGACTTCCAATGACCATCAAGGATGAGGATACCAACGAAACCTTTCCAATTCAGGACCAGCAGCTCGTGTTACAGCTAGCCAATGTTTTGAATGACCTCAATGGAAACGACTCTTCTCTAGCTGTCAAGTTCATTCCGTGGATCCAAGCGAGCGACAACACACCTGTCGCAACATCCAAGAGACGACCAGATGGTACGATTCCAGGAAAGAAAGAAGTGGCTGCGAACTCTTCACTGGCAGATGTTGTCACATGGTCTAATGCTACAGCCGCCGAGGAAGCCATCGATGCTCTGGCTGCTGTAAAGGCTTTAGACAAGGAGAGGGTCAAGTTCTATGCAGGGAATGTCTTCAGAGCCCATAAACAGGCTGTGGAAGAAGGTCTTCTTGACTTTTCCGAGGTCGAGTACCTGCGACGTGAGTGCTACTTGCAGCAATTCAATATCGCTTACAAATACTGACCCTCTCCCTGCTCAGATGTCATAGGTACTGATTTGAATACCACCGACGAGGTGACCACAACAGCAGTTTCTTGGCCGATGTGGGAGTTCGAAACAGTGTACTTCATGGCCAATGAGTGGGCGACCATCGACAAAGGAATGAGCCGGCTACCAGAAGCTTTCCGACCACTCATCAAGGACCGCATTATGTTTAACACCAAAGTCCATGGTGTGAAGTATAACGAGGAAACGAATTCTCTGACAGTAACCCATCGTCCAACCGGAAGCAACCCAAGCGAGGCTTCCAGGTCAGAAGAATTCGACCACATTTTCAACAGCGTTCCTTTCAATCTCTTAAGATTCTGGGAGCTCCCCCCACACTCTTCTCTCATGCGTCGCGCTATTGATAGGCTTGTTTTCGATGGAGCGGTGAAGGTTGCGATCCAGTACAAAGAACGATTCTGGGAGCATCTCGAACATCCTATCATTGGAGGCTGTGGAAGAATCAACATTCCAGGGATCGGACAGATATGTTACCCATCTTACGAGATCAACAGCACCGGTCGTAAGTACCCCAAGCCTCCATGCAAAGGTTATTCGAAAGGTCAAAGCTTGAGTCCAGGCTAACATTTCATTTCTTCAGCTGGTGTTATGCTCGCAGCATACATCTCGTCCTCGGATGCCCGAGTCGCTTGTGCGATGCCAGAAGAAGAGCACATCGCATACATTCAGAGGGCAATGGTGGAGCTCCATGGTCCGATTGCCGACGAGATGTGGACTGGAAACTATGATCGTCACTGCTGGGATAACGATCAGCACCACGCCGGATCTTGGGCTGTACCAATTGTTCCGCAGCAGCAGTTGTATCTCCCAGCTTATTGGCAGACCGAGTTCAATACTGTTTTCATCGGCGAACATACGGCTTACACACATTCCTGGATTTTCAGTGCGCTGGAAAGCTCGGTAAGAGGTTCAGTACAGATGTTGCTTGACCTTGGGATGGTGGACGAAGCCAAGCAAGTGACGCGGACTTGGATGGCAAGGTGGATCAACCTATGAGATGTACTTCGAAGTAACTTCGAAGGTAGCTAGACAGTAGCTCTGTTGGGAGGTAAAAACAGCGCCTTCCTCCAGCAAGCTTGACTGACGCAGGAAATTCGAGGATGGAGCACTTGAGGATCTACAGACTGAGCATCAAATACAGCTTGGTTCTCTGGGCCATTCTCGTTTAACAATAGATAATCCTCTCATTATTCATTCTAGTACTCCACCACTCTACAGCTACACACTTATCTAATTCGTCCAGAAGTGGTCATTACTGCAGTCGAAGTATCAACCGCTTACTCTCGCACAGCCTATAGAATCCCTCCAAGGATGCAAACATTGAGATAACATCGTCATGGATTGAAGCTTAGGGAACATGCAGGAGTCTTCTGCAAGATGCATCATACTGAGCCAAACCCACTAGTTGCTTCTCGGGTTTCTACTTGCAAGACTGACAAAGAATTCACTCGACGACCATTTCCCCGAGAATGTTTTTTTGTGATTCACTTTGTCACTAGACAGATGATTCGGATGCGGAGTATATCATGAGTAGAAGCTAACATATACATGCTTAGGCAATATTTAGAATTCAAGCCATATACCTCCCGAAACATCGTCAAAGCAAACAAACTTTGAACTTCGAACTTCGAAGTAAGAATGATCGGACTCATGCAACACTGATTGAACGGAATGGGAGCAACTTCGACAAAAGGCTATGCCATCGACGTGACATTGGCCCGCT
Source organism: Deltaproteobacteria bacterium (assembly GCA_002685535.1). Lineage (GTDB taxonomy): Bacteria > SAR324 > SAR324 > SAR324 > NAC60-12 > Arctic96AD-7. Next base: position 30,163 of record NYXK01000099.1, on the reverse strand, counting down.
CTAGCAAGGTCCTGCATCAGAATACAACAACCATGGATCATGATGTCACCAAGATAGATAACTGTTTGGAGGATGATGATATACCAGACTTCGTGTTTCCTACCGCTCCTGTTCCGGATGCTCAGCCGGGTAAGTTGCATTGAAAATACACTTTATCATCGAGCAATACTGACTATCAGCTAACAGCACGACAAGTTTCTTGTCGTAAAGCCATCCTCTCACCCAATGTCCAGGTCGCGGAAGTCATGCAGCCGAAGGTTGAGCCTTCTCCTTGTCTTCGGAAGTCCACCGTCCCGCAGGAAGTCGCATATGACATGTACCCACTTGGGCTGGCTAAGATATTCAACCTAAAGACTCCGAAGAGTTACATCGGCTGGGAAGAGTTGGTGCCTGTGTATGGTGGAAATCCTTTCGCACAGGCTCTGAAAAACAGGACCCACACTAAAAATCCTTACAACAAAAACGATCTATCCGACTTGAAGGATATACCGACAAGAGCTGCCAAGAGGGATGACGACTTTGTTCAAGTCGACCGAGGCGTTGAGAAGCTGGTCATACTTCGGAACAAAGAAGATCCCAGGAAGCATCTTGATGCTCCTGGACAGCCGAAATACATTGAGGTTCCGCTCGCCAAAGTCCGGAAGTCTGGATGTATCTTTGCCAAGCTACTCGATGAGATAGACAAGGGGAAGAAGTCTCTATTCCACGGTAACTCGATTCTTTACAGCTTCGATTCTGCACCCAAGCCCAACATCCACATCCAACACTGCGCTGTCTATGTTGACGGTTTCATGACTTCCGACTTCGCTAGAGCATCACAGGGCTATTATCGTGTCCAAAGTCTGACGAGCAGGCATCTTTGGACAGGCATCAGGATCTGGGGATTCTGGATGGCCAGTTTTTCTTTTCAGCCGTCGTATACAGAGGAGGAGACCAAGAATGCAATGTTGGTGGGCTCTTTCATTGGAGACCCGCTGTATTGCGAAGATCTACACAAGATGGTTGTTGCTCGAGGTTATCATCATTCTTATCCTATCGTTGGTGCTCTCGCGTCAATTATATGAAGGATATAATTCTGGTACAGCTGGGAAGAATTATCTGAAATGGTTTAGCATTGGTGTGACAGGGATCTCCCTTGAAATCCGACAGGAATATCCGCAATGAGACCCCTAAATTGAAGCAAAGCCTCCTCTTACATTCCCAGCATAGTCCTGCATTTGTTTTGTTGTTGAGCCCAGCGTGAACTTGTCTCTTATTCCATCGCCAAGAGGTAGAAACAGAACTGGCAAAAGGCTTCCCTTCCAAAGCCTCGTTCCACTTATCCAGTGTTCTATTGCTGCGAGCCAGAGAAACACTATTGAAAGTATAACGACAGCTATCGGGAGCACAACCCATAGCCATCGAACACGGAAATAGCCTTGGGTAGTCCAGACTTGACCACCATATGCAGCTTGATGCCAAGGATTGATATTTTGCCCAGCTGAGTTCACTAGCGCTGGAGTGAGGCGTATGTGATTGGTCATGCTCAAGGCCAGACTATCCAGGAGAGTCCTGACCTTACTCAGCTCTCCGTTGGTAGGAATGAAAGCCCGAATGCCATTTGAAAAGCTGTTATCGTATGAAGTGCCCGAGAAAGTAGAATTTAGCTCCATTTGGATGGCTTGAACGGCGGGGCCAGAAATACTGTAGAGTGTCTCTGGGACAGTGTTGAACTTTGAACCCGGTATCGTCAGGATGTGGTTCAAAAGTGATAAATATCGACTCTCATGTGTTTCCAATGCAGCATTTAGTGTTGTCGGTACAGTCAGCTCGCGATATTGGCTGTGCGACCAAAGTACGGTCTGCGATTGACTTCCAGAAAGGGTGGTCATGTCGAGGGCTTGGACACAAGGCCAGATCGCGCACTCGATTGCGTTTGTTACATTGGAGTGGTTCCGGAGCATTATCATGCCAAAAATGGATAAATAAGGTATGTTTGAATCGTTATAGTGCGCCGAGCTTCCATGCCATTGTGGGAAGATATTCACACTCGAGCGGTTGAGCGAGATTGCACCATTTGGCAGCCGGAAAGAGGCTTGAGAGTTGGACGTATTTGCTAATAAAGTCATACTCAACTTTTCTTCTCGCTGATTCTGTTTTAGTGTTTGGACGTGAGCAGCTGCCGCCTTAACCTGAGCCGACGGTGAGCATTCCTGAGCATGCCTGAGCACGTTTTAAGTACGGCCGGAGCTTGGCCTGAGTATGTGCTGAGGGGCCATTTCAGCTACCACAGGGACTTATTCCGGCTCCCTTTATACTTATTACACTTTGCTCATATTGTCTCCTATTATGGCTCTTTTACGACCGAGATTCCCCCGAGCTATTTGAATTCGCTTCTAAATACTAGATTACGACCTTTGTGAGTAGTGGCTAAAAAAGAATCGCAGTTTGCTCTACAATATATAGATAGGCATTTGGGAGGCCAGGATTAGGCTTAATGTGACGAACGGTCGGCTACTATTGCTAACTCGTAGTGTTTAGTAGTTTAGGTAGAGTAGGGGCGCTGTCACTGGTTGAGTTTTTAATAGACAATTAAGGTCACTGGTAGATAGTGAGAAATACTTTTTGAGTTAAGCACGAAGCATCTATCTACTGAGAGGAAGCCTAAGCTTATATAGGACCTTCGTCCTTTATGTCTCCTCTATGCCGTCGAGTCCATTTTGGTCTCTCTTTTGTATTTAATTTACACGTGACTGTTGGTTCGGGCGCCTCGGTCTTTGGCCTTCAAAACCTCAGGCATTAAATCACAGGCCCCACTGCTGCCTATAAGTTGGTTTAGAACCGCCAGCTGGCTGCCCCGCCTCAAAACACTACAAAAGCGTCAGCCTTTCCTCGAATGTGATACCGGCAGCAAATATCGACAGACTTCATAGCTATTACTCCATTCCCGCAATCGAAATCGGGAGCATTGCCACATACCCTTTCCCTTTCTCAAGTGGGCGAAACGGCTCAACGAACAATCACTTCATCAATACGGATCAACCAGATCTTGGGCAGGCGGTCCTCACCAACCGGCAAGTGTGGTTTTGAATTGCCTCCATAAACATGGCGACTTAATGGCCCCAAGCTCTACTTGAAAATATTTGGTGACATTGAAAGCTGATTGGCATGACCTCATAGATCACCATCCAGTACAGAGATCAATGTCCTCGTCTATCAATCTCAGTTGCACTGTGGGTGTCTCACAAGACCATCTCTTTTATGGGACCTTTCGGAGATGGCTCAAGCCTATTAAGGTCCGAGCCACAGTGCATCCAGACTTGACAGCAGAGCCAAGAGAGGTGGGAGAAGCATCCGGATTCATTATTCGTCGAGGATACATCCGCGAAGAATTCCATAAATCCATGGAACCTCCCCATTTTGAGACCATGAACCTTGCATTTACGTTGTTTGACCGTTTCGGCAGGCTGAAGAGGGAAATATTCAACCACCCGATCAGAAGAGGTTCGGGGGTGTGGAGTGAAGAATTGGATGATGGAAACATCGTCCTCATTGTGACATTGAACGTGGACAATGATTGGCAACGACAAGGGGTCGAATTGAGGTTAATCTTACATCTATTGGGACAGGCAATGGCCTCGCGGTGCAACCCCAAGTTTGCATTTGTGCGTCCGGCAGCCATCTACGACTCGAAGGCAGAGAAGCAGGGGCCGATAGAGGAACAGAACGGGGCTCGTCGGGAACCAGATATTATTGCTGAGACGTCTTTCTTCCGCTCCATACAATTCCGACGGGTGGGTGTCACTGAATGGTTCGCTTTGGCTCGAGATGAGAAGCACCCATCTCGTCAATTGAAATCTACCGAGGATATAGAACCTTGTGTAGATGATTCGTCTGATTCCGATAGCGACGATGAACCCGAGATGGTTTTTTGTAGCTATTCGACGAACAAAGACGGAAACCATCCGAAAATCACTCAGACAAGGCTCACGACAAGCTTTGCAGCATCGGAAGGTTTGGAAGCACTGCTCAAAAACAATGGCGTCCCTCGAGATGAGGCTCATCACACACCCACTTCCATACTCAAACGAAGACATCCGTTGCATTGCGCAATAAAAGTTTTGACAGACAAAGAGTGTCTTGGATTTCTTCAAAGTCATGCTCGAAACACCTCGACTGACAGTCTTCATATCGAATCGGTAAACGCACATCGCGACACAATTCTACATCTCGCAGCGAAAACATCAAAACCGGCATGCCTAAGCTGGATCATGGATTATTCGAATGGTTCAAGGCTTGCTAGCATGAGGAACAACGAAGGTTATACCCCTTTGGAATCGTTGAAGGCACAAGTTGAATGGGAAAGGATTGGCGAACCTTACGGTGCTTCACGAACAAAATGTTTAGCTGATAATTTCGATGGATTTGACGAAAACACTACCTCGTGTCTGCTTAGACTCACTGGACACAAAACTCCAACGGCTGAACAACAGTACATGGCCAAATTCGGATGTAGCTGTGGACAATGTATAGCTGGCTCCTTAAGTCCACGCATGATGAAAGCACTACGCGACGAGGCCGATTCTCTGTACGATTTGCTAATTCATCTTGGCTCTGAGGAGGATGGTGAATCGTGGTACTCAGATTTCAAGGACAGTCTCATTTATCTTCCGAGTAGACTCCAGAAACATTTCCGGCGGAGCAGGATTTTAAGAAATGTGTTTACTGAGCTAGTAGGCGCTGTGGCCAAAGTCGTGGCCGGAAAAGGCGTTCCGCACACAGCTTCTGTGGTTGATTCTCTCAAAGATAACCCCATTTGGTCGCAGATAAATGGGCATTACTTCCAGAAGGGAGGGACAGTGGCGGCAGTTGTGAACTTAGTGATCGATAATGCGAAAGAGCATGACACCGAAGCAGGAACGCCACTGTTCGAGGTTGCAGATAACGATAGCGTCTTTGAACTACCCACGTGCAGAAACGACAGCGAATTCGAATTTGTCCGTCGTCGTTGTATTGACCCGGAAAACCGAATAAACGATTCGGAAGAGAAATCGCATCCGTAAGTGATTAGTTCCTGCTATGAAGCATCTGCTGATATAATGTAGAGTGGAAATGCCGTGGCTCACGCAGTTGACTCGTATGATGATATTGGGACAGAGCCTTTGGGATCATTTGGACTAGCACATGTGTTCACTATTACTGGGATTAAAGAGTGTAGAAGAGAAAAATTTGACTTCACCTCAGGTTTCTATCCAGCTTAGCGATATGAATTGATACAAAATGAAGAAGGGATCTGAAGCCACATTTGCAATCTGTAATTTTTGAATGAGTACTGGACCGACGTCAATGCCCCAGAAACAGACGTCTACTTGTGATACCCCACACACACCACAACATTCCCTCTCCTGGCTGATCAAACATTACCTTGTTAAAAGTGCCTTCGCTATCTTTTATGGTGGGCTCGATGAGAGCACAGAGACCAATCTAACCCAACCACTTGCTGAAGCCGGACATGGCAATATGGTCTATCAATACGGTCAACATGCTATGCTCTTTTCAGTGCNTTTCTGAGCTCATCCATAAACTCTTCAGGCTCTTTGGCAACATATTTCTCTACGGTCGAGTTAGTTATTTTCTTTGGCATTTTATTATTGATGCTGAGTTTAGTGAAAGACCATACCCGCTGAAAAAACATCTTGGATTCTGGTCACTGTATTCTCTACCTCATGATATTCCTGCTTGGGCAGCTGGAGGATATCAAAAAACTTCGATATACGTCCACGGTGAGATATGAGATCCCGTAGAATTTCTAGATTGTTCTGTCGCTCATGGTTGGCAGCAGAGCTATGCTGGCGGAACTTGGCTCGCCTAGTATATTCCCGTTCGTGCGCAACACATATATCAGCGGGGCTTAAGCCGTGGGAAGTCAAAAGATTTGTGTTGACGGCTGCGTTATGCAGTAACATAGTGACAGCATTAGCATTGCCGCATTCGACTGCGAGATGCAAAGCAGTGAATCCTGTATATCTCTGGTGCGTGGCTCCCTTCATTTGACTATTCAAATATTGTGGATCGTTGAAGTGTTGGAGTATAATAGAGAAGACTCCACCATTCATTCGACCGCCATTGGTAGAGGAGAACACGATGGCTTGGAGGGCTGTCAAGCCACATTCATCCAAATAGGACACATTCCAGAACAGTTCGTTTTTGTCTCTAATAAGAGACAGCACAAATGCAACTTTCTGCTCCATGTTGGGAAATTTCGAGGAGACCAGAATGATATTGCCGATGATAGTTGAATTGCTAAACCTTCTGGTGAGATGTATGCTTCCGTTTTGAAACAACAATTCTGCTGCTTCAAGTTGCCCTGTTGTGATAGCAAATTCAAAGAGATCCGCGTAGTCTGACGAAAGATCTTTAGATGTTGGTTTCGCTATGAGCTTAAGAGACATCATCACAAAATGCTGATCATTGGTGACCGCAAAACAGTTCCTGATTGCCTCCTCGTCAATCGCGCGATCAGAAGCGATATCTCCTCTATGCTCGATCAAGAAATCGAATATGGGACGGTGCCGGTGAAAGATTACGTGTTGAAAAGCGATCGACCATAGTTTTGGTGTGGGTCTCAAAGAGCCGTTTTTGTAGGACCACAAATATTCAAGTGTTGCCACATTTCCGGAGAGACATGCAATCATGATTGGATGATCGTCTCTCCTTTGACTATCACGCGAGATGGGAGTAGCTCCGTGCTTAAGAAGCAGCTGGATACATTTGACGGTTATTTGTGCGATGTCCTTGCCATGGATCAGATATTCGCGAAACCTAAGCCCTGGGTTGCTGTCAATTGCAATGTTGAGCGTAGTGGTGAGGCTGTTGTGCGAGCGAGTGAATGACGAATTCAAAAGTTTTTGAAGATTCAGATGCTGTGTGTGCGTTTTAGCGGAGGACAATAATATTTCTAGCAGTTGGTGCTGATGAAACATCGCCCCCCAGCCAATTGGAGATATTTCGAGCCCAGGCACATGAGTACCCGATGGGTTTTGTTTTCTCTTGAACGGATTGGCGCCCTTATCGACCAACACCTTGGTCGCACAGGCATTCCTCGCGGCTACAGCCCAGAGCAACGGCGTCCCTTCCACAACTCCAAATAGGCTGTCGAACATTTCCTTGTATATCAAAGCGCTTCCTGAGACCCTATCGAGTTCCGCGCCATGTGCCAAAAGAAGTGTGGCTAGTTTTGGTATATGTGTGTCGTCAAATGCGCTTAAGAAATGCAGCGCAGAGACTCCATCATTTGTAAGGATTCTGGGATCAGAACCGCGTTCGAGAAAAAATGCTGCTGTTGTTGCATGACCATGCCGACATGCTACCAGAAGCGGTGTCTCTCCAAGGCAATTTACCAAATTATAGACCGATTTTGGGACATTTGAAAGCCCGAGCAGATATTTGGTGTCTCCGGTGCTTGCAAAGCAGTGTATACGGCCGAAGAGAACCTCAAATGGATTCTTTGACTCCATCGCAGACTGACTTTGTTTGTTCAGTGCTTCGACCAGCTTGGGACAAACAATTCTATAGCCAAATTGACTTTCCTCTATCGCATGTTCGAAAATTTTACGATCCAACGCGTGAAGACGTTCCTGGGCTGTTGAACTTCCTTGCTTGGAAGCGTCAAGCAGCCAACAAATCTCCACATCACGAGGGATTGGGGACGGATAGCGAAACGCTTCAAAAAGCCTGCCGCATGTACTCCGAGCCTCAATATGACCCATTTCAGCAGATCGAGCAAGAGTTTGTAGAGCCTTATCGAGTCTCGGCGCTGAGAGTTCAGCTGAGTTGATGACCATGGTTGCGTACTCATAACCTGCATCTGCTTGATCATCTTTGGGAATCGTACTGTTGGTGGCTGCATGTAGAAGTCGATGCTCCAGCAGTGTCTTGACAGGTGATGGAAGCAGCCAGAAGAGGTTGCTATTCTGCGAGACCTAGAGCCAACTTGTGTCAGCGCTCGTTGTGATTTGACTTCAAGAAAAACCCATAGCCTCTTTCCCCAGCCAAGCTTTAGTTTGGGAAACAAAGAGATATAACGATAGAGGGATGAAAATGGCCTACCTTGAAAATCTGTTCCAGAGGGTCTATGACTTTCAATTCGGATGGCCGGAAGAGTTGGTTTCTAACCCTATCACCTATCAGATTAACGTGCAGTCAGATTACGGGGATTACGGGTAGGAACCATGTTTTTGCAAGTTCCTTCATCTTGAAAATCAAGCGAGTATCTCCCTCCAGGGGAAAAGAGGCTCGAAATTGCCGTTTTCTGGCCAGTAATCCGCTCGTATGCGATCGCCATTTTGATGCCGGGCACCTTCGCGGCTGCTTACACGTGATGTGCTGCTGAATGAATCGTAAGTCCTTGAAAAGATTCTTCGAAGACTTCCCAAGTAGAAAGCAGAGCAATATGGCTTCAATCTCTAGTGGATCCAACTTGACTGGCGAATGTATAGCAATCCCCAAAGCCTTTCTGAGCCTGGCCTTGCTGAGTTTCAAAATAGAGCTCATCCGGGACCACCATTGAGGTGTCGCCCTTTTAGGGATTGCCCCAGGAGCAATTTCGCGATCCCCAAGTATCCTCCTCAGGTGTAAATATAACAAATCTCTGAGAATTAACAGGATAGTTTCTTCGCTCGCAAATCGTTGAGTGGCCTGGGCTGCAAGTGTTCCTTGCAGCAAGCCGACAAACATGGCCCAAAGTTGTTCATCCGCTAGAACAGATTGTTCGTCAACGGTAGGATCTGTCTCCCATTCATTAGCATTATCTGCATTATCATTATCTCCCTGTGCAGTCAGATTCCCCGCATCTTGCAAGCTGAGAGCTAGAAGCCAGTGATGGAATTTCCCTTCCTTCTTCAGGGATTCTAGCTGTGAGTATGGGAGCTTCTTCATGTCTTCCAAGATGAATATGCCCTGGATCACAGCTGATAGAACTATACCAAGAGCAAATATGTCTGTTTTGACGAGTTCCTCTCGCCCGAGTCTAACGTCATCGCGATAGCACTCTGGCGCATTGTAAAGGATCGTTCCGAGTGGCCGCTTGGTAGGCAGGGCTGCCACTCCTAAAATAATAGCTTCCCCAAAATCTGCGATCTTTGCAATATAACCCCGCTCTTTCGAATGGAAGACGAGGATATTCTGTGGCTTGAGGTCTCCATGAATGATGCCGATAGAATGAATCGCTTGAAGGCCAGAAGTTATCTGAATGCAAATTCGGAGTCGTTCCCGCAGCGTCAGTTCTCGTGTCTGACTGAAGTTGTAGAGGTCGCCAAGTTCTGTTCCTTCCAGGAGTAGACACGGAATTGGCAGACCGTCATAGATCTCTAATGATTGCCAACAGCATCCGTATACTGAAACAATATTGTCGTGATGTTTCAGCGATTCAGACTGTAAGATCTGATATTCCTTGGTAGTCGAGCGGAGTAGTCGAGCGTTTCGTTTGTCTTCCTGACCAAGCCTTGGGGTCTTCAGTGCAATAATTTTAGCAAGTGAATGCTTCAGGTCCATGCCCACAGGCGTCTGTCTAAGGAGGTATTGTCGCGGTATCAGCATAACTGAGAAGGATGCGCCACGATAGGGAGTGAATGGCAGATACAGGTTCCAGGGTCCAAGATGTACCGAGAGGAGTACCAAAGTGCTCCATTTCTCAGTGTCCTCCGCCTTTGACCTTGCAATCAATGATTTCGAATTTGCAATCACGGACATGAATCGCAGGATGTCAAATTGGTCATCTTTGTGTATAGTATTGTCGTTGGGTACAGTAACGTCGCTGTGAACAATGTCACCGTTGACGGCGTGCACCGTAGCACTGTATGCCATAGATCCATCGGTATGGTGAACACGTCCATGGTTTCTGTCCCAATGGTATGCCATTGCGCTTACTCGAGCATGACAGTAACAAAAATTGGTACTATGCTGGGAATGGTTTGGGGATGAAATCGGGAGGAACACGCTTAACGCTGTTGAGGCGCAGCGTAGGCTTGAAGATGGCTATGGCTACAAGCTAGCGACCGGATCATTTATCTCCCGTCCATCCAATCACAACGACGATCATCACATTGGACGTTCGGCGGTTATTTTGTTGGGGGGAAAGGGTGACTCTGACCACTGGTTGAAGTCCGTCTGTGCCAACACACTACTGCCGCTCGGCAGGCCGGGGCATGGTATGGCGCAGTACGGCGCAGTACATGTTCAGGTGGCTAGTCCTCAGCGCTTGGGAAAGCGAGTGAGAACATAAACGTGCTGCTTTGCTACCATAACCAGAAAGCGGATTGCTACCACTTTGCAGGTACGTTTCCGGCCTCCCCAATATTCTCCAATCCCGATATCATCGTTGTCGCAACATGGCTGAAGACCACATAAATACCGCCTTTGGCGCCATCGGAACCATTGATGTCCTGGTACAACGTTGTATGCAAGGATTTGCACTATGGCAACGCATCGATACTGTGACCGAATCCATCGAATCATTCAAATTTCGACTGGATCTGCAGTGTGCAAAGTTGTCCTTCTGGGCTCAAGAGTGGGGCATCGAGACACGCCAACATGTTATGGACCGCAAGTTCCGTACCTACGAACCAGTGGCCATGAATTATCTCAAACTCATCTGCCGGCTCACTCACGACCTAAGCGGTTCCAACAGCGCTCTTACTTCACTCGGCACGGCCAACAGCTGGTCTACTATGGACTCTCTACGCCGTATATACCAACTGGGTTCAATGCCTCTCGAATCCCACGATCCCGACAGAGTCGATACAAGTTCTGGAGGATCCCAGTCCACTTCCGAGCGACTCAAGTGGGCGTTGCAAGAAGGAAAGTTGACTGAAAAAATGGCCTTGATGGCCACCCTGATCCAAGATCTCTACGACTTTTTGCCTCCTCCATACGCTGATCCGGCCGGCGTTATCCTCTTGGGCACATCACTTGCAAGCCAGGACCCAGCTACCCTCGCCAGAACCAGTCATGCAATTGGTTTGACGCCATTACATGCGGGCCTTGCGTGGCTAAAATCTATAGCCTACAGATCCCAGACGGCAACGCATGAGCTGGGTTACAGAAAAACTACACTGGAGGAAAGGAAACTTCTGCCACGACGTCGGAGAGGTAATGAATCGCGTTTCATAGCCAGCTATGACGGCTCTTATATGTTTGTCGAGCAGAAAACAAGTTCAACCCCTGAGAATGATATGAGTCAGGGCAGCGTCCGCAGAGTCTTAGAAGCACGGATTGAAAATATTGTTCTTCGTCTTCAGGATCCTCTCAAGCCGACTGAGTTGAGAACACTCCCTTGCCAGGGAATGACTGAGTCGATGACAATGGCCGATGGGATGTCGACGCNCATCTACAGCATAGTATACAAGGTGAATGTGCCACGCTTCTTTTCGCTTCGGGAAATTCTGTCTATGAGCGATAAATCGAAACAAGAGATTCAGCATGTTCGAAGTTGTCTTCCTCTTGGTCGGCGATTCGTTGTTGCTCAGACACTTGCCCGCGCTGTCATGTACCTGCACCTCGCCGACTGGCTTCATAAGGCAATCAGAAGCGACAATGTACTGTTTTTTGCAGAGGGTCTGGATAGCCTAGGGTCTTCTCTGCCATACCTTGTTGGGTTCGAGTATAGTCGGCCCGATGCTCATGGAGAGCAAACGGAGAATATCGTGGACGAAGAAGATCACAAGTATCATCGCCACCCCCGAGCTCACGCTGTTCCGATCGCAGACTTACAACAGCCTTTAGGAGGAGCAGGACGCTATTCAAAGGTTTATGATATATATAGCCTTGGGGTTATTCTCATGGAGGTTGGACTGTTCAGGTCGGCAAAAGACATAGTAGAAGAGAGTATAGGTTCAAGAGCTGATCCAACTCGTGATGAAATCCGGGACGTTCTTGTTAGAAGAGCCATTCCTAAGCTGCAGTTCGCAATGGGAGAGATATATGCCAAGGCAACCTCTATTTGCTTGAACGAGCATTTTGATGACATTGACAAGGGGGTGTTAAGTGAGGAGTTTTATACGAAAGTGGTACGTCGATTAGAACTATGTAGCGCTTAGGACTGAAATTTCTACCGAATCTAAACTAGTATAATCTTCATAGACTGAAAATGCAAACTTATCCCCATGTCGACTCTGGTAGGGTATCTTGGCACGCTGAAACTAGGGGGTTGAGGCTTATAGATTACTCTTCTAAGGATAGACGTTGAAGCCAGAAATGGTTCCCGTTGTAGATCGTGACTTTCAGAGAGCCGGAACGGATTCCTGGCAATCCTGGAAGATTCTGCAATACCCTACGGGGCTGTAATGTGAGTCAACACGGACTCATGCCTCGTTGATCAGGCTGCTCAGGTAGGAGTCAAGATCACCCACTTTCAGCTCAGACAGTGGTAGTTGTCAAGGGCCAAAGGGTGAAATGGACTCCGGTGGGCTCGCTCTATCCAAGGTCATATTGGTAATTGAACACAACTTTTCTTTCCCGTTGTCCCCAGCTTGGTTAGTAGGCATTAATCGCCCTCGGCTCATCCTCGGCTCACTCGGGCAGCCCGAGCGACCTACAGAAATAGTCAGGGAGATTGACATAGCGCAAGGTAGCAGGTGGTATGCAGGCGCATGCCTGATTATGGCTCATCGAAGAGACTCAATTGCTAGAAGTAATTTCACTAAACTGCTTTGTATTTCATACGAGGTCTTATCCGCGACGGCCCTTCGCAAGCTCCAGGGTCACGGGACCTTGCATCGCCACGGTCAGCACCCCTTGCTGTGGTCCGTAATAATAGCAAACAATAATAATGCTAGGCAAATAACCTATAAAATTAATCTGAAATATGATAAATAATATGCAAATATATATAAGTAAGTCTTTATTTGTGTTCATAGAATTTTCTTTCTTTAGCGACAATAAAATGAAACTCGATCGAGGCTCGAGAAAGTATGGCGAAGCTATTTAAGTATATACATATGTATATGTATGGCTAAACGTGGTAGACACAAAGGAGTTTGAGATTCGGCGAAGATTACCACCTGAACCAGCTGAGGGGATACGTCAACACATTAGCTGCATACAGCCAAAGTAAGTATTATTGGCCACTGACAGTTTCCGGTGTGGCATTCTAAACTTATGTTGACTATGGGCGATGTCATCAGCCCGCTCCTTACTGCTGCTGGTATTCCGAGACTGACGATTTCTCCAATTTCTGGAGATCAAGAGTGGAATCATCGTCGCCTGGCCAGCCCTTGCTGAGGTCATTGTACCATTTGCTCCACTCAACGGTAGGGGCGATGTTAAGATTGTTAACAGCGGTAGATGGTCGGATCTGAAGTTCCAAGATCTGTTGTGTGAAAGGGTCCATGGACAGTGTCAAAATTGTCAACATCGCACCAAGAGATACGAGGCGTCTAGAATTTCAAATGATCAGAACTGACTTTTCAGAGACGGGAGATGTAACTATCCATACCGGGCTTTCGTTACCACAGCAAGTTCAAGCTTCCCTGAGGGCCCCTCGAAGCATCATCGAAGACATGTAAGTCTATGAATCTTGTATGTCGGGGTATGCCCTCGAGCTTCCTATGCCGTACCAGACCCACTTCTGCTGTCCAATCACGGCAGATATGGTCAGTAAGCACGAAGATCGGGCCGTCGTTGCTAGTAATGAGATGACCGTATTAGGTGTGAAATTGAAAGTCCATGATGCCTGTGGCTTTCTATCAATGTGTCGAAGAACAAATACAAGCGATAATTCAGCAACACAGGATACGATCGCTGCTACAATCTCCCAGAACCAGGAATCTGTGCCATAGAGCATAGGAGAAGTTTGCGTATGAGGGTTGAGGAGGCTCCGAGGCGGGCTAAGGGGAGTCGGATCTGTAGGGACTGACCATACGAACTCAAGGTTTTCTCGTAGTTCTCTTGATTCTGAATGATGATGACTTGTGCGTTAGGATCAAGCAAGCTGGGATCATAAGCTCGCTGACTTTGGTAGAGTAAAGGATTGGTCTTACTTGAACTTGTCTTTCGCAGTGTCTATCTCCTCTCCGAACGATAATCTCGAGCCACCCGCAACTAGTACTTTGTTGTCCTTGACCTTCTCGCTCTTGTACTGTGGCAAGTTGTTCTTTGAGTACTTGCGGTAGCATGAGCTCTTTTTGATCCTGTTAGGATCATTTGGGAACAATGGTCCTCGTCTCAGCGCTGGAGCTGCTGAAAATCGTTCCTTTCTATCGTCCCACAGCTCAAACTCGAAGAACTCCGGATTCCTGAAAAGCCCTTTCTTCTTCTCCAATAGTATAACAATTAGCGAACCCTCTGCTTCCATAGTGGTAATTCCAACTGCTCTGGCAAATCTGTTGCTTGGACTGGAAGGAGCCAGTGTTGGGACGAGGTCTATGTTGACACCACGAATCCGGCAGACTTCGCTCTGCAGGTACCTCAGATCTCCGTCAATGCTTGTGATAACTTTTGTAGAAGCTGGGGAGACCATCTTCTTCGTTTTTAGGAAGCACGCTTTTTGCTACTTGGACCCATGACCGGAGCGTCGTGACTCGAGGATCCTCCGCATGGTGTGTTGACATGGATTCGGACGTACGAGAATAGGATACAGCTGGCAATCTTCCTTGTAGAGATAGTATGGCTGCGTTTATATCGTTGAATCTTGCCCTATACCTGCTTCCACGAGATCCAACAATGGTATCGATGATGGACTCAATGATACTTGGCCAGCACTTGACCGCGAACAAGAAGACTCTTTTCTACTCATCTGCGGTGTAGAGGTGCGCTTGGAAGACATGTTGACTGTATGTTGGGCGACTATTTGTGTGGAGCACGATGGACCGTGGTTATTTAGTGCTGGATTTGGGTTTCGTGGGATCGAAGAATTCTGGGTGCGATGGATCTTAAAAAGCTAGAGCGCGTAGCGCGTTCGGGGGGGTATGATGCGACATCGTAGCTTTTGGCGAAGGGCTCTCCACCATCATTGCATCCGCGTCTGTTTAAGCTCGTGACGTAGCGCTCAACACTCCCGATGGGATTTCGCACAGGGCATTTTCAAAGCGAGGCCCGCATGTCAACAAACAAATATGGGTGGTCAGTTCAATACGAATCAATATATAAGAGCTAATCGAGGCTTTAAATGCAGGCATATATAAGGTCGTCCTTTTAACGTTCAGTCAAATTGTAAAAGGAACATAAGGCTGCGTGTGATGTGGCGTGAAACTGGCTGAGGGTGCTCTTGATTTTTCGAATAAGCGAGGTTCGGAGGTTGTTCACGTGATTACGCACGATTGGAGTGAACATCGCATTGGAAGAACAACCACAGACCCCAGAGTAATAGAGTAGAAAGAGAAGAGGGTGAGAACGAACGTTCGAGGACTAAGTAATGTTAGGAAAGTAGCACCGGCTCCAAACCTTTTCCGCTGGAGGGATAGTAGTAACGCATCCGCCACCTCGCATGTACGTTTGGAGCAGCCGACCACCTGGACACAAGGAGTGGTCACTCAGTCATAAGTAAACACGCAAGCTCTGGGCTGGAGCAATTACAATCATGTTAACCCGTTGTAAAATCATTGATTCGAAACTTTCCTGGGACGGTTATATTTTGATCCCTTCAAGAGTGACGGACATGCCTCCTTTTGGCCGCATGGTGAATTTGAAGTGACAAAGAGTGTGCCAGCAAGAACATCGTCGTTTATATAACAAAGAGAACCATTGCAGACACTTTCCGGGGATTATGGGTTTCTTTGATAGTGTTCGGATGTTTGCCGAGCATACAGTCTGTACCTGTTTAGCAATCACCTTCACAGATGATTGCTCTTCATTTAATTACGTTACCAGGCACATACAAGCTATCTGTTCATGAGAAGCTTCCTTGACAGTCAGACGGTGACAGCAAGATGTTTGTCGCTTTGTATTGATCCGTACGCCCCGTGCGGGCTGCTCATGACAGAAAGCTTGGTGGCAATTGCTCGGTTAACTTTACCCGGGCTTGATTTCAACCTTTATTCCTTCAAGGAACATCGCTTTCAGTGAGACCATTCTGAAGTCTCTCGGTACCTCGCCTAGATGCTTCCGTTTCATCTCCATTTACCCAGGCTCCCTTTTAGATGAACACCTGACGTACAGTATAGCTTGGCCAAGCACATCCACGCCAAGTCTCAGATCTCGTCTCCAGAATAACCTCGAATTGAGATCATCTGTCCACCCGCGTAAATTGCGTTTAATAAACACGCAGCCACTAGACAGCCAGGCGGTAGTTTGACGAGCTCGGTAGTCCAATGTTGCGGGGTATGGTTGAGGATATACAGAGGAGTGCGCCTGCGAAAAATTGATGGACCAAGAAGAATTAATTTGGGGATAAGTGCAGATGTGCCTAAACAGGACGGGTGTTTGGTAGATAAATGGGGGCGGGCGACATATACGGGGGAAGGAAGGTATAAGATCTTATCGATACCCGTAAGTATTTCTCGCCGAGAACATCACTTACCGCCATCTCCAGACATATCTTTACACTTTTTCTATAGAAATTGAAAGTGACGATGAAGCTCTTCACCGAAATATCTGCTCTGGCTTCAGTAGCTCACGCACATTATGTTTTTCCTTCGCTCATTGCAAATGGTGCAGCGACGGGAGAATGGACAAACGTGCGTCAGTGGACAGGATATTACTCGAACGGACCGGTGACTGATGTCAATTCTCTCAGCATCCGATGCAACGTCGACGCATCTACAAAGTCTGCGAAGACGCTGACCATTGCTGCTGGTTCAACGCTGGGCTTTTCGGCCAAGGCTAGCATCTCGCATCCTGGTCTGATGCAATTTTATATGGCGAAGGTACCGGCTGGGAAGACGGCTGATATGTGGGATGGCAGTGGAAGTGTTTGGTTCAAGGTGTTTAATGATATGCCTGGACTTGGCGCGAGCATGACTTGGCCTACTCAAGGTAAGATACCTTATAGGATGTCAGAAATCAAAGCGCGGGCCAGTAGCTGACACAAGAGAACAGGGAAAACTTCCGCCTCATTCACACTCCCAAAGTCTCTACCCAATGGCGAATACCTGGTTCGGGCCGAGCACATCGCTTTGCATTCTGCTGGAAGTGCCGGTGGTGCTCAATTTTATATCTCCTGTGCGCAGATAAATGTGACTGGAGGAGGATCAGGAACACCAGGGCCACTGGTTGCATTCCCTGGTGCATACAAACCCACTGATCCGGGAATCATGCTCAACATCTACTACCCAATTGTAAGAGGATCTTAATGTTTCAGAATGTGAATGAAAGCAGTGGCTGACCCTTGTATAGCCCAAGTCATACACTCCTCCAGGACCACCAGCCTGGACTGGCTAGAGAAGCGTGGACTTCGGACAGAAAACGAACTACGTAGAGGAGACAGCTCGAATCAATAGAAGTAAAGATTCACATGTCTACTGGATGAGTGTAATAAATTGAATCAGGTCAAGATGGAGATAGTACAGGACTCCTTGACTGGCAATTGCCTTGGTGGTATGCAACTGCTGCAAGAACATCTCTCATGTCCAACCCATTGAATCAACTTCTAGACAACAGCAATGTAAAATTGCAATTGATAACTTTGTATCGAAATAGCTGAACAACAGTAGTGATTGCATCAATATAAGCTTCTGGGAACCAGGACTCTTCGAAAGACTAGGTACGAAGCCAAGCTAAATGCGCGACTGCAATTTTGTGAGGAGAGATGAAGACTTACACATGTATAATTTGTCCAAACAACGGTTGTTATGAAATATCAGAATTTGCACAAGAATTAGGATGTAGACAATGGATGTAGAGGAAGAGGACATTGAGCACCGAAGAATCGTTTTTGCTCCAAGACCACGTGACGTTGCCAACTTTCTGCACCTTGAGGTCGCGTTGCCATCCGTAAACTTTTTCTTCCTCTTCAAAACCAAACCCTTACCCCACGTCACTTCTGCCCATTTGACAGCAACCACAAAGTCGCAATGGATACAATTATGGAAGATACTGTCGCAGACTCGACTAGGCATGGCCAAGTCCAAGTCCATTTCATTACAAGTTCTGAAGACCCTACAATCGAGCTGGAGGAGGGTAAAAGGCAGCTTCTTGTGCCCACCAGTAAGCAGAACCCCAACTTCTGGACATATTTTCTTGCTAATGCGATCACGAAGACGTTCGTAGATATGGTCTCTCCCAAATTCTCAATTCCGAGTCTATGCTCAACACCGATGCGCCAATTCCCTTCGATTTCCTCATCAATGGAACATTCCTCCGCACAACTCTTGAAGAATACCTCACCGCGAATGGCCTCTCTTCAGAATCGACTGTCGATTTGCAGTACGTGCGGAGTTTGATTCCACCGCTTTACGAGGCAAGCTTCGAGCACGATGACTGGGTCAGCTGCGTGGATATCTTGTCTGCAACCTCAAGGGCTGGGTCGTGGGACGGGCATGATGTAGTCCTGGGGCAGGAGCGCATATTGTCTGGATCATACGATGGACTGCTGAGAGTATGGAACAAGTCCGGACAAACAATTGGGACATCAGCATCGTCCAGCGCAGGTGGCCATTCGTCGAGCATCAAGTCTGCGAAATTCGTCTCCCCCACACAGATTGCCTCTGCTGGTCTGGATCGCACAATCAGGATATGGAAATATGCGGAAGCAGAGGATCACTTCTCTGCTACTCTGAAGCCTACATTAGAGTTGTACGGTCATAGGGGCGGAATCGAGTCGATCGACGTCTGGGGTCCTTCAAACCAGGTACTTTCTGGGTCGACCGATGGAACTATTGGGCTTTGGACGACTTTGAAGAATTCAGCGCCTGAAGCAAACCCTGCTCTGATATCCTCTGGACCGACAGCGAAGCGTCGAAAGCTTACCACTTCGACGTCTACAGCACAACGCGGCCCTCTTTCCATGATAGGATCCCATACCGGACCAGTAAATGCTGTTATTTTCAATCCACAGGACCACACCGTTGCATACTCTGCTTCCCAAGATCACACCATACGAACGTTTGACTTGACCACATCCAGTCTGGTCGACACGAGAACAACATCACATCCATTACTCTCCTTGACTGCCTTACCAGGCATTAGTCACCAGCTATTAGCAGCAGGAACTAGCGCGCGCCACATCACACTCCTCGACCCCAGAATATCCTCTCAATCCACACAAGTCATGACTCTCCGTGGACACACCAACAAGATCGTATCTCTTGCCCAAGATCCAGAAAGCAGATTTGGCTTGGTCAGTGGAAGTCATGATGGTACATGCCGAGTATGGGACCTGCGAAGCTCAAGACAGGGAACCAAGGACGAAGGCGGTGGTCAAGTGGGCGAAGCCGTTTATGTTGTGGAGCGAGAAAGCCAGAAGAATGGCAAGAGGCCGGTGGGTGGAGACGGTATCAAAGTGTTTGGTGTTGCGTGGGATGAGAACGTCGGGATTGTCAGTGGAGGAGAGGATAAGATGGTGCAGATCAATAGAGGGAGAGGTGTCACTAAGCCAGCAAGCTCATAACAGGAGGATAATGGACCTTCTTTTGATACCCAACCGGATGATTCGTCCATTTGGAAGTGAAAGCCTGGATAGTCAAGTGACTGCTTGTAGGGTCTGTAGGTGCTTTTAGCTTCTAATAAATGCGTAAGCTACGAATTCGCGTACTCTTAACTAATCACTCTCTTCTGCCTACCCAAGAGCTCTATTTCCCTCGCCGCAGCTATGAATTCAACGCCCAGTTACTTTGTTTGCAACACAATGAAGTACCTGAAATGCCGTATTACAATGAACGTTCTTTATTGCGTGTTTACGAGTACTGATATGTGGTGCACAATCTGTTGTGTTTTCCGTGCCGCCTCGGTGCCGTTATTCAAGTTGTGTCTCTAAGGACCTCAACAGCAAGTCAACCGATCTGCGTGGGGGTGTACGACTTCTCTATCGTGAATTTGCGGGGGTGATTGGTGGTGATTTGGGCAAAATCTATTCGTGCTCTTCATGCTGCACTGTTCGGCGCTGTCAACTCTGCTAGACTCCACAAGACTATGTCATGCTTCCTCAGCTGCATATGCGTCTTATCTCAGGAATCTTGCGTATTTAATTTTTCCCAGACTTTGCAATTCTTGTCCACCTGTACACGGAAAACAGAACCCAGGAACTGGGGATGTTAAGCCACAAGCCACAAGTCATAATTCGATACCAGCCACTCAGGCGTGGCGCGAGGCGTTACGGCTCGTATATCTCCCCTTCCAGCTTCACGAGATGAAATCGATTGTCCCCATAACATCTGATTTCTCCATCCATACGGAGAAATGTTTACCCTGGACACTCGGTCGCTCGACAGGCTTGGCTGGGCGCAGTGGTCTCGCTTAAGCACTGCGCAAGCATTGGCATGCATGTTTCCATCGCAAAGTATGCCAACTACTCTGCCTGTGATGTTCTAGCCCGTACTTCTGACCATACGTATCTTTACAACAGGTTACAAGCTGCAGGCTGTCTTGGTAGCGAGTATGTATGGCGCTGGGGGGCCCTTTTGTTGACGACCAAGGTCGATGCCAAGCGAGATGTTACCGAGTCGGCATGTTACTGAAACTGCGCCCACCATCACGAGTACTTCTTTAATACGCATTGAATCCAAGACTCTATATAACATCGTGGGTCCTGTTCCTTCACTACAAGAGACCTTCAAGTCTGCATTTCATTCAGCCGTTTCTATTTCGAAGTTGAATTCAGACATCCAGGTTATCTTCGCCAGCCATGAAGTCCACTATGGTGTACGCCTCCTTGGCTGTGCACTCCATACTGGTCTCGTCTATGTACAGCAACCCAATCCATCGTCGTCAGGGAAGCGATCTACCCGAGCCCGAGCGAGACCTCTTCTATATCTTGGACATGTGCGGCCCAGACACGCGAAGACTCGTCGAGAGCCAGGAGTTCGAGGGCGAGATATTTCCACACCTAGCCAATTCTTCTTTCCCCTGCGACCAGTTAGATTACATCCTAGGGTCTTGTTCGGCGAATGCTACGAACCCAGCTGTCGATTTCGCTGCGGAGCAACAATGTCTTGTAAGTAAATTCTCCGAACGATGTGCGATAATCACATCCGAATAAAACCCTCTCAGAAGTGTTTTCGGCACCTTCTAACAATACATAGTGTGGCAGTAACCTCGTCGACGCCTGGAATGGCTGCCAAGACTGCTGGCGAGCTCGCGGTTTTCGACTCGGCAACGAAACTGTGGATAAGCTTTATATCTCCTCGCTTTTCACCGCGGAGTGCACACCATCGCCTTATCCCACGATCCCTTTTGGCAACCTCCGAAATATTCCAACGACAATGCCTACCACGAGGTCTCCAAAACTCACACTTGCAGAAGACAAGTTCCCAAACCAGACAGCGGCTAGCTTGTACTGGACCTCTAACCTGCATGTTACTCCTACTATTGGCGTGATCACTGGCATTGCGACAGGGAGAGCGACCGTGATGACGGCGCCGTTCGAAATTTATACTCCAAGCGGGAGTGTGAGCACTGCAATGGGCAGTAGTGTGGTCACGAGCAGTCCGACTACTATCTCCCCTCAGAGCGGAAGTGCGAGCGGGAGTGGAAGTGCGGCTGGAGTCAGCACAACTTTGAGCACTGCTGGGGTTGGCGAGATCGGGGTTGCAAGTGGCGTCGTACTGGTTGTTGTGAATGTGGTTGCTGTCATGCTTCTGTGAAAACCATCTTCTACAACGTACACGCGACTCCGTGTTTATTCGAGGGGTAGACTTCAAGATTTCTCGGTTTATCAAGGTGCGATAATGATGATGAAGGATTCAATTGCACATTTTTCCTCCACCGAATGGTCTTGGAGCCGGGAGGTGCGATCTAGGGGTCAACACCCCATTTGGGTGAACAAGTCATGTCAGTGAACTCTCAATCGGCGGAGATATATTGGTGTGATAGCATTATCCTTTGTACTTAGCATCCAGCTAACTGAAGAAATGAAAGGGTCACAAAGGTCTCTAAACTCGCAATGTTATGCCAACCATCAACAAGGAACAACCCTGAATCTGGTTCTGGTGCTTTTATCTCCATCAAATGCTGTTCAATCGGGGGCTCAGCATCTTCCAATAGACATCCACAACTGAAAGATGAAGATCGTATGCTTGCTTGGATGATCGCATGCCGTGATATAACCCACATTTCAGCCCCTTTATCCATGTGGTTGTGCTTTTCATGAGAAGTACTGCAAGTTTCGAAAAAGGAACCTCTTTTTGCCGTTGGAAATATTCGTGGCTATATGAGCGACGCAGTAATTCTTTAGAGAGAGAGATCTGGTGATGCGCAGATCTTTTTCAAAAACCTAGATATCGTGGTAATTGAGTCCCAGTAAGTGGTCCAAGCTCCAATATTTGGATTGTACATCTAGCCTGCAAGCACTTAGCAGGTACTATCTAAGTTGAGCGTACTGCGATGTATGAAGCGACTGCATCCCACCCATTGACTGTTGTGACAAGAATTATTGCGAGCTAGGCCGTGCGCGGTTCGGATTTGAATTGGCTGGTTCGGCAGAATTTGATCGTTCACGATCATCGTGGGAAATTGAAGCCGCTCGCTTACGATATCGTGGAGTTTTGTTCATCTTCGAGTTGCGACGTGCAACAAAACTTTGTGCATGGCAGCTAGTGTTGCCGAACGGAGGTAGACAATTATTACTCTCTGAAATTTGGAGATCTTCGATCACCAACAAGAGAAATGAGAGCCCTTCAGGATGAGATAAAATTCTCTTCTCTACTTAATTAAGCGAGCTACTGTTTACTATCGGGAGCCCCGAGGTCTTCCTTCGAATTTTGGTGAGAGCACAGTATGACATCACCGGAGAATGATAGGTTCGATTTCATTTTCTGAATGTAAACATTGTTTTGGGTGCGTGGCGCCAGGTTACCACTGGGATCCCACTTATACCCCCTCGGTGTTATCAGCCATCCAGTTAAAACCAAAATGACAGGAAGGATGATGAACCCCAGACCGATGCAATGGCTGAGTAACGCGCACTTGGTGACTGACTTATCCAATTTCCGCCGGTGTTCTTACATAACTTTGTCGTTGGACTGGCCTAGCGGCTTTTGAATCGCGCGAAGCGACCTATTCGTTGGTATGTTTGTCGAAGCGACCGCGAGCTAATGAGTATTTTGGGTCGCGTCCGAATAATAACAAAGAAAAATCAACTCCTTGAACTTCAATCTATTCCACTCCCAGCTGAAACTCTCGATCAGGATCTCGAAGCGCGCCACACAACTCCGCAGACTTACATACCGCCACAGCGCTTTCGCATTCGAACATGAAGGGTACATCCAGAAAGTGTGGACTGGTAGATGATGCTACGCGTGCCTCAAACAAGAAGACAAAGCCAGTCGAGGAGATCATGCCACTCCCGGTGGAGGAAACCAATGATATTGTGCGCCTCGTGTTCGGTCCAGTTGGAGTAGAGAAAGATCCTCATTCAGCTTACGCATTTGGAAGTACTGTGAGTCTCTCCCAGCACGCTACATCTTCTGAGAATCATCATAATCTCATGGGATCACTGCTGTATCTTTCGAAGCACAGCTAACCCGAAGTCAGATAGCATTCATCGACACCCCTGCAGAAGAGCGTCGGCTCAGACCACACGAGCAGAGTTCGCTGAAGGAGTACCCGTCAATCCAGGACCTCGATTACCTTCGCGACGATCAATTGAAAACCAACACAGCATCGGACGTCACACTGACAAGCTTGACGCGGCCTTGCATAGCTGCTGGCGGACCGGTGCTTCGAGCTGGGGACATCGTCACTCTTCATGTGGTCGGAGATTTTCACAAGGAAGTCGAGGGAAGTTTCGTCTAGATCATTCCGCCGTCCAAATGCTAATGAAATCCGTAGATCATCGGAGGATTGCTTAAGCACACCATTCCAACCGCACAAGGTCCCCTCCAGCTGTCCCGGCCCAGCCTCCTGATCTCCGTACCTCCCGGGCAAGAAACGGAACTCACCTCCGGTCAGCCCAACATCATCTTCCCCAATGACCAGCACCAAGACAAAGTCACCGCTCCACTGTCAATATGGAAGGCAGCACGAACACAATATCCCGCCGTAGCAAGGTTTGGTATGGAAGGAAAGCAGCTCTGGGAGAGAATGTCAGTGACTCGTGGCGACGAAGAGCTCGGCACACTACATGAAATGCGCTTGGCATTGCAATTCGGCATGAATGAGTCTGACTTCGCTGCACAGCTTACATTCAGCGAGGGTCGGGACAGAGGTTCGAAGAATAGGCAGGACGGTATGGCGAAGGCGGGATTCTTCATGCTGAATTCTGGAACGCTGTTCCTCAAGGTGCCTGACGATTCCGTTGCTAGCTTGAACCAAGATCTGCTAATTGACCTTGGTCACGAGCTGAATGACCATTTAACTGCGCTTGCGAGCGAGGGCTTTGCGATTGTCTTGCTTGATACGAGAGGCTGCCATGCTGATGGTCTGCCAATGACTGAGAAGCCAAAGTGTCTGCAGAATGCTCTGATCAAGGGTCCGAATGCTTTCCCGACCCCTTATACGAGAAGTATTGCGGGACATTCAGGATGGTCAAATGGCTATGCCCATATGTGAGTACTCTCAGTACAATCACCCCCAGCCTCTACTTCCCAGTCTTACTCTCAGGAGATCACACTTGTACCATAAGCTAATGTTCTTTGACACAGGGGTTTCCCATCGCTCTGCCGCAACGAGAAAGGAGAAGTCGAAGTTCCAGCTCCCTTCAAATACCTCTACCGTACCCCTGCTCAACCCACACTGAAGGTACCCGAAGGCGAAGAAGTGATCTGGACAGATGAGGAGAAGAAAGCCGCAACAGATTTCTACGACTTCGAGATCAAGGAAAAGATCCGTCACTACCCACTACCATTGACTCGATCTCGCCGTCCACTTCACGTCCGAACCATGCAATACCGAAAGACCGAAGAGGGTTGGATCGTGGATTCTAGTGTCCACCCAGATATACCCGTGGAGAAGGCGTTCTCTGACGAGGAGTTTACTGAGGCTATGACGAAGCCACGTACTCGTGCAATTCCCGAGAAGAAGAGAGAGAAGAGGTCAAAGGATGATGGGACTTCTGCAGGTGCTGCTTGGGCTGGGTACGAGAGACTTGGTCGGCGACGGACAGACAATGGCGTGCCGTTCACAGGTCGTCATGCCACAATTGAGGAGAGATTCGCTGGCCACGAGCGGTGATGGACGTTGCTTGAGGATATCCTGTAGTCGGTCTTGGGGTACACGACGACGGCCTTGAATACACGCTTACATATGGTCTTGTCCTTTTGATGCGTCTGCAGATTGACAGCTGTTGGTATTGTGTACAGAGTAGAATAGAAAGCTTTTGACTAAAACGAGATAAATGAAAAGCATTAAAACGAGGTCTGCCTTCTCTGCTCAAGGTTTTGATCAATGTCTCTGACGAGTGTTGCAGAGCAAGAGTGATAAAAGCGCGTCAGATCAGAAAGGAGACTGTCGTCCTCGCACTCGGTTCCAAGGGAGGGCGTTTAGGATATCAGTCAGCTCCGTACGTTGATTCATATCGTCCCGTTATATTTTGACATTCTAAAAAACAATACTGGCGTCTGATCATTGCCAACGAGCTTCAACTTACAGATTCTTACCCAAAGCCCTTCAAATACCCAATACCTATGAGTCCACGGGCATCTAGAGAATTCAATCGAGCCAGTGTTACGAGTCCACCCTGAACTTTAGTATTGCCGAAGAGGTGCCTACCCAGCCACTTATTGATCAATTAGTGATCACGCATGGTAATTTTTGGTTTCCTATGCTCTTCGTATGAAGAAGACAGGAACAGTACTATACTAGGTAACTGATATTTGGATTACTGGTTTACAGATGCATTTATTTTTTGTTATTACCACATCAACTTGGATGAAGTACAACACCTGCCAAGCGAATTGGCTACGGTTGACTTGGACATATATCCTTACTACATTCGTACTTCATTGCCCTTGATCACCAGCCGTTTGCTGCATCATCAGCTCTTCCCATACTTCAGTCGGGATACATCCCTCAAGGTCTTCTAAGCTATTTTCCGCCAGGTACTCTTTGAGCACCAAAGCATCCAGGTCTACACTATTCATCATCACACCACCCAAATGTTCTGGATCGAGAAAGTACACGTTCTCCGGTGCTAACCCAGCATAATCATCTTCTTCAGTCCTTCTGTAACCGTCTCTTATACCCAAGCTGCAGACTATATAGATCTCACGAAGGTTTGGAAACACTTTCCCAATCGATCGCACCTCCGTCCGGGCAAAGTACTCGTCGTCAAGCACCCGCTCAAGTCGCAGCCGCTTGATTTGGTACCCTATAGCCTCGAACTCATGCATATTTGTACCTTCGGTAGAGATTGTATCGAGGTCAAAGTTGAACCAGATATAGCGCTCCAACTCAGGGTCGTGCTCGAGCACAGTATCGAAGCCGTGATATGTTTTCTGAGCAAGCTCAGAAAAGGCTCGACTGTACAGATATCCTACCTTAGGGTGCGTAGTCAAGCACTCGCGAGCCTCACGGCAACATTGTAGCTGGGCTGGGGCTGCGGTGGATGAGCGCAGGTGCCGCAATCGGGAATTGTGTGACCTCTGTCCTGCCTGTACGTTGCGCAACTCGCTCTTGGTGGTCTTTGGGTACCTGGTAACCACACTAACTTCAACGATACGCGGATCGACTGTGAGTTCCCAAATGCGATTGCGAAGTTCGAAGGATAGGCGTGGGAATGGGTGGAATGTTGGTGTTGTAGTGGTGGCCATGGTTTTGCAAATTGAGTTGTGGCACGTGACTGCTGGTTCTCGTCAGAAAGGTTTGCATAAAAGCAAGGAGAGCTGCAAATTTAAATCCAACAGATGCATACATCTTCGGCGGTGGCCAAGGCAGGCGTTCGAAACCCGGATGACTTCCCAAGGCTGGGCTAAGCAGAGCTGTCCGTGTTAAGCAGTGCTGCAGTGGGATCTGAAGCGAGCAGCCTTAGAAGCTTAGGTTGGCTTCAAGCACGGCCACGGCGTAACTGAATCATGCTAGGTATTATTCTCTTAACCCCCACCTTTCCTCAATAGGCATATCGATAACAAACAACCACGATCATCAATCGGTGTGCAATTATTAATTTCATCGCCACATGCATGCCACAAGATTGTTTTTGTCTTTCACAACCAATATACCAGATTATTTGATTATCTCGAAGTCCACAGATGAGATTGCCACTCAGAACCTTGACGTGAGAGCACAACGTAGACCCAGCCACTTATTGATTAACTAGAGACTATTATGTATCTCCTAGAAAAGTCCGAGCACTCAAAGTATTAGACCCTCCAAGCCCGGCACCCAATTTGCCTCGCTCGTTCCCAAATCTTAGTAAGAACTAACGTTAAATCAGATGTTGAGGTGCCTTGTTTGGTGATGGGCCCAATAGCAGCTTAGGCGTTCTACTATTGGTGAAGCATATTGGGATTTCGGCTGCATCGGAACCAGCTGCATATTTCCATTTCCGCTGTAGTGACGTGACCAACATACGATTTCTGAAGTCGTTCCTGGAAGGGCTGAAACTTTCCAGTGCCCAATATGATCTATCCGCTTATCAACGCAGCACCAAAGCCTTCATTCGATATCGCTCGCATTCGATCTCCAATGGAGAATAGAGACTAGTGCGGGTTGATGATGGGGAAGTATAGAAGCTATGGCGTGATCTTTGTGTAACGCCCAGGAAGACAAACGACCAAAACCACTCCAGCGAGCCGTCAGTGGACTGGTCCCGCATCAATCAACGAGGAAACTCATGCTTGCGCTAATTCCAATACGTGCATGGCTGACATCAATTCCTACCAATAAACGGAGCTGTCTCTGCACAATCGCGATAGGCGTTCGATGTGGAGGATGTCAAGCCTCTGAAATAAGAAAGTTTATGGTTGCATGACTCGCTTGCTACGTCCCAGATCTCGATGAATGAGGGGCCGTTGGTGGGGATCCTGCTTTAACCCACATACGTCCCTGGAAAAGTTTTGGTAAGCAGGGCAGATGCCAGAGATCTCGATCAGTATGTTTTCTTTTTGATAGGAGCTCCACTAACGCGTACCTTTAGACGTCTGGATTATTGGACTTTGATAAGAGTACGTGCCTCAAGGTCCGACCAATAAAGGTTGGTGATAAGTTAGAACTTCTCATCCGATTATGATATGTCTCTGTCGGGTTTCTGACTGCCTAGCCAGAATAGATGCACCAGATCCCGATCCGTAAAGAATAATTAACATGTTGGAACTGTTCTTCTTCTCTAATAGGGTCTTGGCCCACTTCCGGAATTTGGGCCGGGACAAATGAATGATTCCGTCGCTTGTAGGTAGATTCCGATGGTCTTTGTAGTCGTTTGTCGCACCGGGGTTTAGTACTAATGAATTTATTGGATGTGCCGAGAACGTCTCAGCTCGGGAGTTCTACATAAGCTAAATAACCATTACACCAGTTACTTTCTCCTCAGGACTATCCATGCATGGGCCCGCATGGCCAGTAAGTCCCTAGGATCCTTAGAGACTAACCTCGCGTGTATAGCTTCAGATGTGGTTGATTCAGTGCGGCCGCTCGATCCTTCATCCTGACTTTTGGGAATCCATTGATCAGACCAAGCTGTGCTTTACATGTGATATGGATGAGAAAACTTGTTTTTTGTTATAGGATCGAGATCAATTGCTTCGGAAACCCAGTATACTTGTGTGTTACCATCCCAAGGATATCTGAGACTTGAGGGCCTGGAGATAGATAAGATTTGTTTTTCCGTCTTCAAACAGTCCTTTTTCTTTTCCTTCCTCGATTAGAAAGACTTTTGTCATCGATGTGATATATTTCTTCTCTGATTACCATCTAAGTATGCGAGAGATGACGAAGTTTTACATGTCACCGACCGTGGAAGATGAGGATGCACACAATGAGTACTTTCATAACAATACGAAAGTTCGAGAATCAGGTGATGGACGTCCGAGTTATCGTGTGAGATCATGTCTCCTTTGTGTCCTCTTAGAAGCGCTGAAAAAACATCAAACTGACATACGAGAAAGAGTGAGCCGACAACTCCGCGCTCAGACCATTTCGAGATGGCAGATAGTCCCTTGTCTTCCTCTGGTGAAGAACACACCTCGAGGAAGCGAAAGAGATCTTTGGAAGATGACGAGCCAGATACGGTGATGTCGCGTTTGCAGAGAACTAGAAGATCGCTTTTGAAGGAGCCAGTGGTCTTAGGACTGTTGTTGAGGCAGTGCTGGTCGGAGAATGCTGCAGCTCTTTTGAGGGGATAGAATTGAATATCATTTTCATAGACTACTGCTGGGATAGTTGCTTTGATGGCTGTAATTACATGTTTGAATCAATTGATACTTTGATTTCGAAACCGCTGTCTTTCTCGGGTGTTCCAGGAACGTAGATTGGAATGTTAATGCAGTTGTGAGATGGAAGTCGTGGAGCTACCTGGTACACTTACCTCTGAGGTCATACAAAAAGTAGGATCTATAAATCTAAGTGGGCAGTACCCTTGTAGAGCTTTCAGTCCTTTGCAGTAGGATAATTGGCAATATCCCATTCCGCAATGTTTCCATATATGCAAAGTGTAGATCCTTTCCAATCACGGCAGCATACCTAAATGTTAATTTTACCATCTGACATGACAGAGGCAGCACCTAGGCGCTCAGTCACAGTTTATCAGATCCATGTTCAAAGGGATTTCTCCAAGGACTGTTGATAGCCCTACCAGCTTCCAATTCTCTTAGGCGGGGAAGTCGGGAAGGCAAGGAAGTTTGGGTTTGGAGACTTCTGCTTGGTGTTTCTCGCTTATTCAGAATGCCTACCCCTCATTTTCAAAACAGGGCCGCGGGGTTGAACGACTCTGACATCAACGAGAAATCTTTCCCGCGTCTCAAATTCCCACCCTGGCCATGACATATCTCCTTTTACGTCAGTTTTTTTTGGGTATGGGTTGGATATGGGATTTATTTTGAAACATGAGGTAATTCTCACAGTCTCAAGCTCAAAGGGAAGCTGAAGATAAAATACGTCACTGAAATGAACAATGTACTTATATACTGTTCCTCAAATACCCCCCCCCCCCCCAAAAAAAAAACCC
>NYXK01000098.1 GCA_002685535.1 Deltaproteobacteria bacterium | reverse complement strand
GAAAAGTTTCAGGGCGGAGTCAGGGAAAAAGCAGTTGAAGGCTTACAGACGTCTGAGAAATTTCAGCTTGCAGAAGCATTTAAAAGTGACTCAAAAACAAAACTGGAAGTAGGTTTTCAAGCAACAGAAAAGTTTAAATTAGCAGAAGAACTTCAAAGCGGAACGAAAACAAAAACTGTAGAAAATTTCCAATTGACAGGAGTAGAGACTACGACAGGTGTTTCAGAAAAGGGATCGGAACAGCCTTTAAATCAGTTTAGAACATTGACCGCAAAAGACACTCAACTTCCTGCCAGTTCCAAATCTTCAGCGGACACGGTTTCGTCTGCAGGAATCAACTCATTAGCAGAAGTTTCCGGAACTACAATGGTTAAAGGAGCAACTACTAATACTCCAGCGGAGCCTTTACGCGGTGCTGACCTTCCTTTTAACATGGAGCAGGTGGTGAGTAGAGTCAGAATTCTAAACGGCAATGGTGTTGAAGAAATGACCCTGCGTTTGCATCCGGAAGATTTGGGACAAATAACTGTGAAAATCCGGCAATCCGGAGCGGATCTCTTGATTGATATGCGTGTTGATAATCCTCAAGCAAAACTTTTGGTGGAATCCGGATTTGACTCACTGCGCAGCAGATTTTTGGATCAGGAATTTTCTTATCAGGATTTAGCTCTCAATGTTGACATCAACGAACGTGATTCGCAATTCGGAGGTGATCGGAAAAATTATGAGTTCGAAGATGACTTGAATTCAGCGGAAAGAGGAAAAAAGGAAGAAATTGCGGATGTTGAAGAAACACCGCGTGTTATAAACCGGAATGATTCCGGACTCAATCTATACGTCTGAGCAAAGGTAATTATGCAAACCGGAAACAATGTTGAACAAGCTCTGCAGATCAATGCAACCAGTCTGCGTAACCACGCGGCTAAAAGCAGCAATGACGGTAAAGAACTGGGGAAACAGGATTTCTTGAATTTACTGATGACTCAAATGGCAAATCAGGATCCGCTGGATCCGATGGATTCCGAAGGTATGATGCAACAGTTGGCAGCCCTGGGAACAGTAGAACAGTTACAGAACCTAAACAGCCAGACTGCAAAGATGATGGAAATTCAGCAACACATCGCACGCTCCACTGCAGGAAGCTTGTTGGGTAAAGATGTGGAAGTNGGCGCAAGGGAAATACCTTTGAATAACGGTGATACTATTCCTGTAACTTACAAGCTGGACGGTAGTGCCGAACGTGTGATGTTGCTTGTGCATGATTCAACAGGTGAAATGATCCGTGAAATAAATCTCGAAAGCAGAGCACAGGGCGCGCATGAATTTGCCTGGGACGGACGCGATAATGACGGTGACATGATGCCGAATGGAAACTACAGCTACAACGTGTTCGCCAGAACAGACGGCGGAGAAGAGGTAGGTGTTACGCTAACCAAGTCCGGGCAAGTTTCAATGGTACGTTTTGAAGGTAGTGATCCGCTGCTGAAAATCAATGGCGAGTGGGTGCAGGCGAAGGAAATAGTCGGCATGGGTAATAAATCTAAATTGCGTTATCAGAGCGCGGTGCCTCTGCCCGTCAGAACAGAACTTATGACACGTAAAACTCCAGTATGGAGTTCAAAGGATTCAGAATAAGAACGGTTGAACCTGAGAGTTCAACTTCAAATGAATAGTTTCTTAACTNTTAACTATTTTCATCATATCTATGCGAAACGATGGAGTGTATCGCCTGATATATTTTCTAATATTGTTTAAGGAGAAATAATATGGCGTTACTTGGATCATTAGCTACTGGGGCCAGTGGGGTAAAAACTCAGGGCAAAACCATGCAGATTGTTGGTAATAATATTGCCAACGTCAATACATTTGGGTTCAAAAGCAACAAAGTTGCTTTTGAAGACCTAATGGGAAATTCCTGGCCGCAAGGTTCTGCCTTCACCAAAGCCAGTAATGGAGTGAAAATTGGTGGTGTGGAAATGGACTATTCTCAGGGTGCATTTGAAACTACTACTCTCGCCACGGATATGGCGATCGCTGGTGGTGGTTTTTTTACAATCGTTAATCCCAGCACAGACAAAGAATCATATACCCGAAACGGTCAATTTTCATATGACAAGGAGGGCTTCTTATCCTCCCTGCGTGGAGGACGTGTACAAGCCCTGAAAGTGGACAGGATTACAGGAGAAAGTAAAGGCATCCCNGGTGCGTTACAAGTCCTNGGACTAGTCGATGCACCTCAGCCAACCGGGGATGGTATGAAAGGATCAGGAATTANACTACAGGCGAACCTTGATNCTAATGCGACTGTCAAAGATGTCCCNGTTGATCCGACTAATGTTACTGATAATATGTATAATTTCGCAANCTCANCTNNAGTCTATGATGCAGTTGGAAATNNTCATGCTGCTACTNTTGCGATGAGAAAACGTCCAGACCTGCCAGAACAAATTGATCCTGGTACTGGTCAGCCAATTCCGGGAACGGGGGTTAGTAGCCAGTGGGAATACTATGTAATGTTTGATGGGGCTTCACTAGGACAAGTTCCTGGTACTATGGTAGCAGTAGGTGGTGGATTTATGCAGTTTACGGATGACGGCAAATTAATTGCCGCAACCGGTGGCTCTTTTGAAGCACAACCTGGAGGAGTGGATCCAGACGGAAATCCTTTGCCGGCAGGTCCCCCACGATTAATTCCACAACCAGTTGACCCTGACACAGGTGTTCCACAATTTGCAGTTCCATTTGGTGGAGGTGGTCCTTTAGTTCTAGGTCTTAATCTAGGAGATGGATTTAACCCTGATGACCCAACAGATCCAAGATCAGGTTTAGATGGAATCACTCAGTTTGCTGGAAAATATGATGTACTTCAAACAAGTGCTGACGGAAATCCGGCAGGTAATTTGGAAAGTATTTTTCTCGAAGATAACGGTACAGTAAACGGGGTATTTGATGCAGGATATACTCGTGCGATTGGTAGAGTCGTGCTGACCAAATTCGATAACCCTGGAAAACTTGCTCAGGTTGGTGATAACATGCTGGAAGAAACTTTAGGATCCGGAAAGAAAGTAACAGGCGAGGCAGGTACTGCGGGCTTAGGCGAAATACGTAGTAAAAGTCTGGAACAATCAAACGTTGATCTGTCTACGGAATTTGTCAAAATGGTTGAAACGCAGCGTGCCTTTCAGGCAAGCGCGAAAACAGTGACTACTTCTGATGAAATGATTCAGGATCTGATTAACATGAAACGTTAATTCATTAGTGTTTTGAGGGCCGCTATCGGCCCTCATGGTTCGCTTTTTCTCCTACCAAATTATCTCCCTTTTCCAATTAAATTCTTATCCTCTGTTCAAAAATATCTCTTCTTCAGCCAAGCTTGGTGCACTCTTAAAAAGTCCTTAAATCGTGTCATTGCTTACGAAGCGAGAAATCTTATATAAATAAACCCATTCATATCATTCATATTTNTTCCTACTGTCGAAATGACATTAGTCTTNTTTCTTTGAGATCTTNTTTTATAATCTGAGGTAAAACTCAGAAAGCATAATAGAGACCGATAAATGAAGCAGTACCACCGAGGGAGAGAGGTTTATTTTCTGTTTCTACCTTTAAGTCAGCCGANATGTATTGCTGAGTAAAAACGATACCTATTCCATTTAAAGGTATGCGGACACCGAACTTGTAATAAAAAGGTTTGTCGACCTGTCCGAAAACGGTTCCATAAGTTGTAGAACCTTCTGTAGTCAATTGTTCCTCTACTTTTACTGAGTAATTACCTGTCCCAAAACCCATGAAAGGGTACCAAAAATCTCCCCGATAATAAAAATTTAAACCGTACAATAGACCGACTGCAGACAAGTTGACCGAAGAATCGTCATTTTCAAAACTGTATGATTTGNTGTAACTGTGCACTTCAAGNCCAAATCCACTGGCGAAAGAACCACTTGTCTTGTAAAAGTCAAATGATAAAACTTTTGGGCTAACCTCTCGATTTTCTTTCAAGGGACCATGTATATTCTCCAGGGTCGACAAGTATGCATCTTTACTTCCAACTACCGGGGCAGGGCTTCCAGTATCCTGATTCCCGTATTGTAGAGCAAAGTAAAGCACGGTCTTCTCGGCGCTCCATCCTGTAAATGTAAAGAGAAGCAAAGATGCGCTAGTCAGCAATAGTTTTGAATATAATCTCACCAATGAACCCCCATTTCCCAAAAGAGGACAAAATCAGTTTCGTTGCCAAAATTGTTGTAATCCTGCACAAATCCGGTTTCCCAAAAAATCAAGTCTGAGAGAAACTTGTAACCAAATGCGGAAACACTAGTTGGAACGCTCAGGTTAGAGTTTCGCTGTTCCTGGTNTNCTNCACTGGTGGAGCGGGAGCTTGCACTGGAAGTCGGNAAAATACTGCTTTGTGAAACAGTTTGAAAAACAAAAGAATCTTCTTCCGAAAAGCGATATTCCATTGACATGAAACGGTGGNACAGAGAAGACGCAAATCCGTGATCATTACCGATTCTGGTTTGACCGTCACCAAAATATACAATCCAGTTATCGAAACCTTTTGAAAGGATAAAATAGTGTCCCCAGTCAACACCGCCACTGCGAATTAATTTTTGTTCTCCGCTGCGGTCCGTGTTGGCGAATTTGTAACTTAGTTTAATACTTGCAGCCGGCATAACCTTGCCGCCTTCTGACAAGTTCCATTTGAGATCCATGTTTGGCTCTCCTCTAACGTTGTAGATCTGCTTTGTACTCGCAAAGACAAATTGTCCATCTTTGACAACATAATAGTCATATTGGTTGCGCTCAGACAGGGCACGGTAGGCGCCTCCTTTCTTGAAATTTGAAATCCCGATCATACTGTGTACACTTTCGATGGTACTATCCATGGTTCCGCCGTCTAATGATACAAACGGTAATTCAAGTTTAAATTCTAATGAATCCGATAAGCCATAGCGGTATTTGATTTTTTTGCGTTTGCTCTCTGCGTCCAAATACAGACTGAATCCGTTAACTGTATTACCGTCTTTATCCAAAAAATCTGTTAAAGTAAGACCCCTTGCCGTTTCTGTTTTTGTGATTTGCCCTGTTGGTCCTTGTGTATTGACAAATGTGTTTGNGATTTCCAATCCAAAAGANAATCTNGATTCTCCATCTTTTAANGTCAAAGTGTTTTCAGGAGACATTGCGAGNAAAGGTTGGTTTACCAAAAATTGAGGCCGAATTTCAAGGGGGCCTAGTCCAAAATTTTCTCCACCAGCCAGCACTGATTCTTCTNTTGAGAAAAAAATCTGTAAAACCGCTAAAAAAACTAATAATCCTTTTATTTTCATAGACCTGAACTAAGAATAAATAAATGCTCGGCNGNTTTAAAATTTGGGAACACCCCCAGCGAAAGTGAATCCAAGAGTTATGCCTTTTACCTTGTGAAAAAATTTGTCACAGTAATAGCAGTAAATTTAATTAATATTGGCGCTGTGCGGATCTCCTGCCGGAAGTTCTTCGACTGTAGTTTTTGCTGGAAGAATCATTGCATTAAGAACTATTTGTTGCCGGATAAGTCTTTAGTTAGAGGGGCCTGATTTACACAAACAATCTTAAAAAAGATAGAGGAGTCATCATATGAGGCTTGAAAAAAAACTTGTTTCCACAGGTTACTGGCTGTTTCGCTGGCGGAGTTATTTTCCAATTATCATAATTTTAATATTCATTCCTGCAATGGCGAAATACGAATATGTAGGAGGTGATCGTGAAATGACCACAATTTGGGGACTTTTTAGTCTGTTTGTCGGTTTGCTGGGTTTGTTTTTCAGAATCCTGGTTGTTGGGCACACGCCGCAAAACACGTCCGGAAGAAATACCAGGGAGCAAATTGCTGAAGTTTTGAATACAACCGGTTGGTATTCTGTTGTAAGACATCCTCTGTATTTGGGAAATTACCTGATGGGACTCGGAATAGCGCTTTTCCCTTTTGTCTGGTGGATGCCGGTGATTTATACTTTGTCATTTGCTCTCTATTACGAACGGATCATGGTTGCTGAAGAAGATTTTATCAGGGNTAAATTTGGAGAAGACTTTGAAAAATGGTCAGAAGTTACTCCCGGTTTCTTTCCGGCATTTTCCAAATGGGACAGTCCTTCACTAGAATTTTCCTTCAAAAATATTTTACGTAGAGAATATTCCAGCCTTTTTGCTCTTGTTCTCTGTTTTTCAATTCTTGATCTGATAGGTAATTATTTAGTTGAGCAGAGATTTTATCTTGTACCTGTGTGGAACAATCTCTTCTGGATAACTCTTGCGGTATATTTAATTTTGAGAACCCTGAAGCGGCATACAACAATGCTGGATGTTAAAGGTCGCTAATTGGGAACTTTTAATTAATTAACGGGATTTTAATTCAGCAGCGCAAAATGTCTAAATTGAACGAAATGATACTCGAGTTCCGCGAAGACATCGGCCAAAGTATTGAAGGGCTGGCCTTGCTGATGCAGATGGACCCGCAAGAATATGCACGCTTGGAAAAAGACTGGATTCCTCCGGATGAAACTCTTCAACGGCTTTGTGCTTTGTTTGAGTGGAATTATCAGGAAATCAAAAGACTTGCCGACGTTACTCCCTCCGCGAGAAATAGCAAAACTATCCAGCCAAATCAGCAGTCTTCNTCAGTAGAAAATAATTCTGCTGAGTCTGCGCCGACTCCTTTAGCAAAATTAATCAAGGATGCTCGAGAGGCTTTTAAACAGGACGNGTTGGGTATNGCGACTTTACTGGGCATCTCTGTAGATTACTATCAGGAGTTCGAAAACGGTGTTATACCACCTGACGAATTTCTGCGTAAATTATGCTCGCTGTTTGGATGGAATTACAAACAAATCCTGCAAAAAATCAATTCCCAGAGTTCTGTCNTACTCAGTAATCGGCCACCTCTGCTGCATGCCAGAGAAATCCAGGCACGTTTACCAAAGCAGGAAGTACTGGAAATTCCGGAAGTCCCTCCTCCGGTTCCGTTGCACGAACAAATACGTCAGGCGAGAATGAATGCGGATCAAAATGTGGAGGGCATATCCCTCTTACTGCAAATTAATCCAGAATTATACGAACAGATTGAATCCGGAACTGCAAATCCTGATCCGGATTTGTTGAAACGTATCTCTTCTCTTTTCGGTTGGAATTATAATGAATTGCTGAACCGTGAAAAAAGTTCTCACTTCAGCCAACTCCTGCCTGCAATCACTTCTCTCGATTCTCCGGACTCTTCCATAACAGAAATCAAACTCAGAAAAATTCTGCAGGAAATTGCTGAAAACTGGCAGGAAATCTCCAAAGAACAGCAGCAGACTCTCTTGACTCAATTGGAGTTTCTCCGTGGTTCAATGGAAAACATGGATCATGAGAACTAAATAAGTTTTTTCAANCAATTTATGGTTTCTTCTTCCTTCCGTTTTTCTATCGACCGTGGCGGCACCTTCACAGATGTTTATGCGGAGGTCCCTGGCGAGTCTGGGTTCAGAGTGGTAAAATTACTTTCCGAAGATCCGCAGAATTATCCGGACGCACCGCGTGAAGGAATACGCCGAATTTTAGAAGCAGTGACGGGTGAGACTTTCCCAAAAGAAAGTTTTAATGCAGATAAGATTGAGTGGATTCGGATGGGAACTACTGTCGCCACCAATGCTCTTCTGGAACGTAAAGGTGCGAAAACGACGCTGGTTACGACTAAAGGATTCCGCGATTTGCTGCAGATTGGAAATCAAAGCCGCCCCAAGATATTTGATCTGGAAATCAGCAAACT
This sequence comes from Deltaproteobacteria bacterium, assembly GCA_002685535.1. Taxonomy (GTDB): domain Bacteria; phylum SAR324; class SAR324; order SAR324; family NAC60-12; genus Arctic96AD-7. Next base: position 36,595 of record NYXK01000098.1, on the reverse strand, counting down.
TGATTTGCTTTATGAAGAAGTGGTTGAGGTTGATGAACGTGTACGCATTGTCAGGGAAGATGAAAAATCCTCACACGATAGCGGATTAGAAATTTTAGAAGGTACAACCGGAGAGAAATTTGCTGTTTTGGCAAAACCGGATTTGGCGGTTGTGCGTCAAGAATTGAATGCTGTTTTTGAAAAAGGCATACGCGCGGTAGCAGTGGTTTTTTTGCACGCTTACGCGTTTCCGGAACATGAACGTCAAATCGGTGTGATTGCCCGTGAAATCGGTTTTGAGCAAATATCACTGTCCCATGAAGTTATGCCGATGGTCAAAATGGTGGCACGCGGTGACACAACCACAGTTGACGCATATCTCACACCGCACATCCGGAATTATCTGCAAAGTTTCCGTTCAGGATTTTCCGATAATTTGGAAAAAACACAGTTGCTTTTCATGCAGTCCGACGGAGGTTTGACCGATTCCGGAAAATTTAAAGGCAGCAACGCAATTTTATCAGGACCCGCCGGAGGCGTTGTAGGTTATGCCGTGACCACGGATTTGGGACAACCCGTCATTGGGTTTGACATGGGCGGTACCTCGACTGATGTTTCACGTTATGGTGACGATTACGAATTGGTGCATGAAACCGAAACCGCGGGAGTACGTATCCAGGCGCCGCAAATGCACATCAAAACGGTTGCGGCAGGTGGAGGATCAAGACTTTTTTTTCGCAACGGACTTTTCGAAGTTGGCCCGGAATCAGCGGGTGCGCATCCGGGACCGGTCTGCTATCGGAAGGAAGGATATTTGGCGGTCACTGATGCTAACTTGGTTTTGGGGCGTTTGCATCCGCAATACTTTCCTAAAATTTTCGGACCAAACGAAAATGAAGCTCTCGATCTTGACGCGTCTCGAAACGCCTTTGAAAAAATAACAGCAGAAATCAATGAGTATTCCAAAGAGCGGGAGCTTCCGGAAATGTCGCTGGAAGAAGTCGCCCTCGGATTTTTAAGGGTTGCCAACGAAGTCATGGTGCGCCCCATCCGTGAAATTTCGGTCATGCGTGGATTCGACATCAAGGAACACGCCCTGGCCTGTTTCGGCGGTGCTGGAGGTCAACACGCTTGCAGCATTGCAAGAGAGTTAGGCATTTCAAAAATATTCATCCACCGCTTTTCCGGAATTCTATCAGCTTACGGTATGGGGCTCGCCGACATTGTGTTTGAAAAACAAGAGCCTTCGGCGCTCGTGCTGCCAGAAAATAAAGAGGATGATGTTTTTAAAGTTCTCTTAATAAACCTCGAAAAATTATCGGCCGACGCAAAAACAGAATTGCTTGCCCAAGGCTATAAAGCCGAACAAATTGAAATAAAGCGTTATCTCAATTTACGTTATCAAGGCACAGACACAGCGTTGATGATTTCNGAACCGGATNAAGTTTCAANTTACGACACAGGAAATACAAATTGTGAGTTAGGTATTTCAGAATCAAGTTCGGAATTGCAGAAAAACACCGCGAAATTTCCTGATTATGTCAGCGCATTTCGGCAAACGTATCTACGTGAATTTGGTTTTGATTTGACNGGCCGTGAGATCATTGTGGATGATTTGCGTGTGCGTGCTGTCGCAAAATCTCCCGGGCTGCAAAAATATCCGCTTGCGNAAAAAGACGGAANTCCGGGAGCGGTAGAACAAACTAAATGTTATTTCATGTCCGAAAGTTCCGGTTGCGGTGCTTGGCAGGAAACACCGATTTACCGCTTGGAAAATTTGGGTGCCGGACAGCAATTGCGGGGTCCGGTGATTGTGATGCAAAACACTTCAACGATTCTTGTTGAACCCGGATGTTCCGCGGAANTTACGGAATACGGTGATGTGGTATTGAGCGTTGAAACCAGAACATTCAGGGAAATTGGAACTCAGNCTGATCCAGTTCAGGTGTCCATTTTTGGCAACCTGTTTATGTCGATTGCCGAGCAAATGGGACGCACTCTCCAGCGCACCGCGATTTCCACAAACATCAAGGAANGACACGATTTTTCCTGTGCCATTTTTGATGAAACGGGAGGATTGGTGGCCAACGCTCCGCACCAACCGGTACATCTTGGCGCCATGAGCGAGGCAGTCCGGCAGCAAGTCAAACTGCAAGGAGAAACGCTGAAAGTGGGTGATGTCTTGCTGACCAATCATCCGATTGCCGGAGGAAGTCATCTTCCGGATATAACCGTCGTTACGCCGGTTTGGCAAAACGGAGAAGCAATTTTTTACATTGCGAGCCGTGGACATCACGCTGATATTGGTGGTATTTCTCCAGGCTCAATGCCACCTTTTTCGCGGACACTGAAAGAAGAAGGTGCGTGCATCAAAACTTTCAAACTTGTTGAAAACGGAATTTTCAATGAGGCCGGAATCACGGAACTACTTCAGGCTCCCGGAAAAATAACACGCAAACCCGGCGAACCGGCGATCAGCGGCACCCGTTTACTTTCTGACAATCTTTCCGATCTCAAAGCACAGGTCGCGGCAAATCAGCGCGGGGTAGATTTACTGCTGGAAATGGTAGAGCATTATTCACTGGAAGTGGTGCAGGCGTATATGCACCATATCCAAACCAATGCGGAAGAAGCGGTGAGGAGTATGCTCAAAGCGCTTTCGGTACGCGAAGGTTTGGCGGAAGTGGACACAGTAAAGGCNAATGATTTTNTGGATGACGGCAGCGAAATTGTTTTGCTCCTCACCATTGACCATCGTGANGGCAGCGCAATTTTTGATTTTTCCGGCACCGGANCTGAANTTTGGGGTAATTTGAATGCGCCTCGGGCGGTGACTCATTCAGCGATTTTGTACAGTTTACGCTGTTTGATTGATCAGGAAATTCCGCTCAATCAAGGTTGCCTAAATCCGATTCAAGTCATAATCGAGGACGGTTCATTGCTTGCTCCTTCTGAAAACGCAGCGGTTGTCGGCGGAAATGTTCTAACTTCTCAGCGCATCACGGATGTGATTCTAAAAGCTTTTCGAGCCTGTGCTGCTTCGCAAGGCTGCATGAANAATTTCACTTTCGGCAACGAAAATTTCGGCTATTACGAAACCATGGGCGGAGGNGCGGGCGCAGGTCCGNATTGGCACGGACAGTCCGGAGTTCACACACACATGACCAACACCCGTATCACTGATCCTGAAATTCTGGAACGGCGTTATCCGGTGATGTTGCGTGAATTTTCCGTCCGTAAAAATTCAGGCGGTTCCGGAAAGTTCATCGGTGGAGATGGACTTGTACGTGAGGTAGAATTTTTAGAAGAACTCAATGCGGCGATCCTTTCTGAACGCCGAGTTCACCAGCCTTATGGACAAAATGGNGGAGAACCTGGAAAAAGCGGGCTAAATCTTTTTTTCCGGAAAGACGGCACTATACTGTTTTTGGGTGGAAAAAATGAAATCCACGCTGAAACCGGCGACCGAATCCGNATTGAAACTCCAGGAGGTGGAGGTTATGGGAGGCCAGATTCTTTTTAGTTAGAACTTACTGGATAAAGATGACGTGGTTTGGTCATTACTTAGAAATTATTTTTTTTTAAGAATCAGCCAATCTCTGATCAATGGGACAAGAATAAAAATTGCTGCTGAAAAAATAAGCATCAGTGTCATTGGCCTTTCCCAGATAAATTGGATTCCATTTGCGTTACGCATTGCCCTTCCGAGGTTGTCTTCAAACATTTGTCCAAGTACAAAACCTATCAACAGAGGTGGTAAGGGATAATCCGCAAATCTGAAGATAATGGCTAACACCCCGAAACCCAAAAGAAGCAGTAGTTCTGTGGCGTTGTTTTGACCTATGTATGCTCCAGCCATGGCGAAAAAAAGAACGAAGGGAATAAGATAACTACGGGGTATAGTAAGTAATTTTGCGATGTAAGGAACTAAAGGAAGATTGAGTACAAGTAGTATAATGTTGCCAAAGTACATCGATAGAATCACCGACCAGAAGACTTCAGGCCGATCTACCATAAGTTGCGGTCCTGGTTGTAGATTGAGAGCAATGAATGCACCCAACAGCACTGCAGTAGTTCCAGAACCTGGAATTCCGAGAGTCAGTAANGGNACAAAAGAACCAGTGCTAGCAGCATTGTTTGCCGTTTCAGGAGCAGATAGNCCTTTGATNGAACCTTTTCCAAATTCTTTGCGTTCTTCAGGGCTAGCAAGATTCCGTTCGACTGCATAACCTAGAAATGAGGCAATAGTCGCCCCAGTTCCAGGCATGACTCCAATCAGGAAACCCTGAATTGACTGCCTCCCAATTACAGGCGCTATGGCTTTGGCTTCTTTGCGGTTAATACGAAGATTATTAATTTCCTGAGATTGTTTCGAACCGCTTTTTTCTCCTCGAATCTTATCAATTGCCAGGAAGAAGGCCTCAGGAACNGCAAATAACCCCATTGCTAAAGTGACAAAGCTAATTCCACTTTGCAGATCCATTATGCCCAAAGTAAATCTTGGTGCTTGGAAAAGTGAAGATTCTCCTACGGTTGCTAACATAAGCCCTAATATTGTCATCATAATTGCTTTCAGGACTTTGCCTTTCCCAGCAAAGGCAGAAATTGCAGACAAGCCAACAAGCATTAATGCAAAGTATTCTGCAGACCAGAACAAAATCGCGAAGCTGGCCAGTGCAGGAGCAAAAAACATCAATAACACCACCCCAATCGTACCTCCGGAAAAAGAAGAAATCGCTGCAATTGTTAATGCCTTACCGGCCTGTCCATTACGAGCCATTGGATAACCATCAAATGATGTTGCCACTACTGCAGCCTCACCAGGAGCATTAATTAGTATTGAAGAAGTGGAGCCTCCGAAAATTGCACCGTAATATACTCCTGCTAATAAGATCAAAGTTGTTGAAGGATCGCCAATCTGAAGACTTACTGGAATCATAATAGCCACTACCGACATGGGGCCGAGTCCGGGGAGCATTCCTATGATTGTCCCNATAAAACAACCNAAGGCAGCAAANAACATGTTTTGAAAAGTAAAGGCTGTTTCNAGGCCCAATAGCATTCCATCTAGCATATTATCTTATTCTGAANANATTNNGTTAANGGTTAAGCNTTGCAACTCTNTGAATTTAAANTATTTATTGTTTGTAGGTATTAAAATATCCAAATTGGCCATGGCCTCAAATAAATAGACAAAACTTTTTCTACCAAATACCAGAAAATTACACTCGCAGAAATTGAGATAGTAATAAGAAGGATGTAGCGCCTATCCCCTAAAAAAAATCCCCCCAGAAATAAAAATGCTGATGTACATAAAATAAATCCTAACTCACGTAAAGAGATTGAATAGATAAATGCTAATATCAAGAGTCCAACACCTTGACCCCAATTAAAATTGTGTGGATTTTTAAGATATTCACCATCAGCTCTATTTACAGTTCCGTCGCCTTCTATTATTTCATTTGAATCTGTTGGTTGTATAAGAATAGCTATAGAACAAATAATTCCAGCAATAGACAATCCAATTGGCATTGTATTTGGCTTTACTGCTAGAAAACGTTCAAATGGAAGCAAATTGTAAGTATAGGACAAGTAACCGTAAGCACTGGAAAATGCCAGAAGTGACAAGGCTATTATTCGGTTAAGGTTTAACATTGTTTAAGGCGGGAAAGAAAATGATAAAATTCCCGGAAAGTTTTTATGCTTTCCGGAAATAATTTAAAGTAAGCTCTCTACAAGAANCCAAGTTCACGCATAAGGTCGCCTATAACTTTTTCTTGTTTCGCAAGAAAAACCATGAATTTATCTCCAGGATTATAAATATTTACCCAACCGTTACGAGCACGAACCTTTTCCCATTCTGGGGTACTATACATTTTTCCCAGAACTTCAATATAGGCTTTACGCATATTACTTGGTAGGTCTGGAGATGCAAAGAATCCTCTCCAGTTAACAAAAGTAACGTCGTATCCTTGCTCAATCAAAGTAGGGACGTTTGGTGCAGCATCTACCCTTTCTGGAGAGGTAACAGCGATCATACGTACTTTTCCTGCTTTTTCCATGGCGACAGCTTCCGAGAAACCTGTTGAAAGTGCATCAGCTTCTCCAGATAATAATGCGGCCATTGCCTTACCTCCGGCATCGAATGGAAGGTATTTTACTGCAGTTGGATCTGCTCCAGCTGCTTTGAAGGCCATTGCAGGCACCAGATGGTCCATACTTCCAGGAGCTGAACCACCTGCAATTGCGACGCTTTCCGGATTCTTTTTGTAAGCTGAGACTAGATCCTTAAAGTTCCTGTAGGAGCTTCCTGCTGGAACTACGAGTGCGGCATAATCACCTATTGTTCCAGCAATCAATGTAAGATCTCGGAAGTTCTGTGGAAACACCTTAGTCAAAGAGCGAATGACAATTGGTGTCGAATTAACCATAAGGGTTCCATGATTGCTTTTGGAATTTTCTATAAGGTATCCAATGGCTTTTCCGCCTCCACCGCCGGACATGTTTTCAAAAGTGGCTGTGTTGATCAGTCCTGCCTTTTTCAGGGCTTCTCCAGTACCACGTGCTGTACCGTCCCAACCTCCACCGGCACCTCCGGGGATAAGAAAGTGAATTTTGTTGATTTCAACCGCAGACAAACTTCCCAGGGAAATAGTAACCGAGGCAAGCGTTGCCGCAAACAATTTTGCTAGTTTTTTCATGATAGACTCCTATTTGTTTAAGAATTTATGAAATCGGCACTTGGCCGAAGTTTAAGTAGAAACACAATAACTGTGTTCTGAATTATCCACTTCGGACCTAATAATTGGTTGAAGTTGGAGGTTTCGTTTCAAAAGACATCTTAAGACTGTTATCTGCAATGAGCCCGTATTGATTTAACCGTCATGAGTAATAATGGAATGTTCCACTGCCATTGCTGCAGTGGGGAGAAAAGAGCGCCATCGACAATTTTGGCCTTTCATACAATTTCGCAGATTAAATCTGTAAATCTACAAGCGTGCATTTACGATACGCAGATGTTAAACTAGCGCAAAGCTGCTGTCAAGATTGTGCAGATAAAGAGTTTTCTTTTTGTTTACCGCATTTTGTTCATATTGTTCGTGGAGTGTTTTTGTCTTCACAGTAGGAAATTCTTGACTATTTCTGAAAGTCAATTATGTTTTGGAGATTCACTGAGTCTGGCTAATGCCTGTCTGATTACGCAGGTCAACATCCGTCGGCCTTTTAAGTGTGATCTTTCTGCATATACAATCATTCAAGCCGTTTTGGATCACAGAATGAAACTGGAAACCTTCAAAACAGCGGTTCCAGGAAATCAGCTTGACTCCAGAGCCGCTTAGTAAAGGGTTTAATGCAGCTTTTAGTTCATAATGATATGATTTTCAATTGACACTGCACTTGCCTGCATTTGAACAAATACTGTTCAAACAGAAGCATCTTTTTAAGATTTACTATCGATAATTGTATTTTGATGAAGCAATATTTTTCAATGATTTCATTTCCCAGGACTCTGCATGGGCGCATGCTACTGTTGATGTCGCTTTTGCTGGGTGTGCTTGTAGGCATCACCTGGCTGTTAGTTTCAGTTCTAGTTTCCTCAATTTTGGAAGAATACATAGGACGCAATGCCTTGAATGTCTCAAAGGCAGTTTCGCTGACAACAGAAATTCAGCAAGGTTTACTCAAGCAAAATTCTTCAGAGATTCAGCAATATGCAGAATCTGTAAGAAAAGCAACGGGGGCAAAATTTGTGGTGGTTGGAGACCATGAAGGCAAACGCTACAGTCATCCTGTGCCTGAAAGGATAGGCAAGTTCATGGTCGGCGGTGATAATGCGCGCGCACTTGAAGGAGGAGAGTCTTATATTTCAAAAGCGGTGGGCACACTTGGGCCCTCGATGCGCGGGAAAGTTCCGGTATTTGATGATTCAGCTAAAGTGATTGGAGTTGTATCTGTGGGATATTTGCAGGAAACGGTAGAGGAAGTAACAGCAGATTATTTGCAGCGAATTTTACTTTGGGTTTTTATTTTATTTTTATTAGGTGGCCTTGGTACATGGCTAATCGCACGGGACATTAAAATGTCAATCTTTGGGCTGGAACCTGCTGAAATTGCAACATTGTTCAGAGAACGTAATGCGATCCTGGATTCAATCCGTGAAGGTGTGGTTGCGATTAACGACGAAGGTCGAATAACCATGCTCGATCACGAAGCAGCCAAGATTTTGGATATCTCGCCTGAATCAGGAATCGGCACGCCGATTGAGTCGATTTTACCACAGACAAGAATGCTGGAAGTCCTGGAAAGCGGTGAAGAACAATTTGACCAGGAAATGATGATTGGTGATATTGAAGTTGTAGTTAACCGTGTTCCTATCTGGCAAAATGAACGGGTCACAGGAGTTGTTTCAAGTATTCGCCGCAAACAGGAAATAGACCGGCTGGCACAGGAACTGACGCAAATACAGGAATACTCAGAAGCCCTGCGCGCGCAGACTCACGAATATTCGAACAAACTGCACACTCTTGCAGGTTTGATTCAACTCGGATCACACAAGGAAGCGCTCGATTTGATAGGACGTGAAACTTCTGGATATCAGGAATTGCTCGGCACATTAGCAGAGACAGTTCCGGAACCGATATTGTCCGCCATTATACTTGGGAAATATAACCGTGCGCAGGAATTGAGGATAAATTTTAAACTTGATCCGGAAAGCCGGATGATTGATATTCCGGAGAATATCAGTCGTGAAAAAATAGTTACTATCCTGGGAAACCTGCTGGAAAATGCGATTGAAGCGGCGCAGGGGAACCCTTCCGGAGAACTCATGGTGCAGCTTTCAATGACAGATTTTGGCAATGATCTGATTTTCGAGGTGGAAGATTCCGGTAGCGGAATCGAAGTTGAATCGGTTGATTTATTACTGCAGGACGATTTTACTACCAAATCCGGAGCAGGACGCGGAATTGGACTTTCTCTTGTTCACCAAAGTTTGAAATATCTAGGGGGCCATTTGACGGCAGTCCGGAGTTCACTCGGCGGGATGCGCTTCACAATTTATATTCCCAAACATCCAAATTCAGCGGGAGATACAGGATGAACCTGCGTGTTTTGATCATAGACGATGATGTGCGGATTGCGGAAATTCACAGACGTTATGTTGAAAAAACGGAAGGTTTTGAAGTTGTCGGTATTGCCAATACTCTGGAGGATGCTCAACTGCAGTTGGATGTGCTCGAACCGGATTTGTTGCTGCTAGACATTTTTTTCCCGGAAGGAAACGGACTGGAATTTCTCAAACAGACTCGGCTGCAAGGAAAACAGGTAGATGTGATTCCAATCACTGCAGCGAAAGAAGTCCATTTGTTCAATGAAGCCCTGCATGGAGGGGTTTTTGATTATATTCTCAAACCGGTTGTTTTGTCACGTTTTCAAACCACTCTGCAGCGTTATAGACAAACAAAAAATCAGCTTTCAAATATCGATCAGCTTGATCAGCAAGACGTTGACAGAGCACTGCACGCGGGCAGTAATGAGCTATATGAATCAGTGGATCTGCCTAAAGGAATTGATGGGCTCACTTTAGATAAGGTGCAGCAGGTATTAAGCGCCAGGCAGGATTCCAGCTTAACTTCCGAAGAAGTGGCTTCACTCATTGGAGCAAGCAGAACCACTGTGCGGCGTTATCTCGAGTTTTTAGTTTCCCAAACTATTCTGGATGTCGATGTGAATTATGGAGGAGTTGGACGTCCGGAACGTCGTTATTTCCTGAGGAGAACTCATTAAAGCTGAAAGTGATTAATCATTTCGCGAGAATAGTGAGGTATAGCACATTAGAATTTTGTTTAAGATAGATCGATCAAGTAGTAGTTTAAAATTTCTGTAAAACCTAAAAAATATGACAGTCCTTTAAAAAGTCTGAAGTCCAAAAATTATCATTTTGAAATGACACGGTTTTAGGTCTTTTTACAGGCTCATCAAAGATAAAAATTAAAAGCCATTTTATGTCCAACCTGCTTTATGAAACTATGTTCGGAAAATACGCCGGACATTCGACCACATTCCTTTATCTGCTTGATGGAAAAACGATCAGCCATGATTCTTTTATCCGTATGGCAGGACGTTCTGCAAATGCACTCAACGAAATGGGACTTGCTGTTGGTGACCGCGTGGCAGTACAGGTGGACAAATGTCCAGAAGCACTTGCAGTCTATGCGGCTTGTGTTCAATCCGGCCTGGTTTACCTGCCTCTAAATGCCGCCTACACACCGGCTGAAGTTTCATATTTTATTGAAAACAGCGGTGCAAAACTATTTATCTGTCAAAGCTCCAAAGAAGATGAACTTGTTGCTGTTGCCGAAAAATGTGGGGCTTTATTGGAAACATTCAATGCTGACGGGACGGGGTCATTTACTGAATTAACTCGGAATAAGGACGATTCATTTAAAACTGTTGAACGTGATGGAGAAGATCTTGTGGCGCTGCTCTACACCTCAGGAACAACGGGACGTTCCAAGGGTGCGATGCTGAGTCAGAACAATTTACTTTCAAATGCTGAGACTCTGGTTGAGCTTTGGAAATTTACCGAGAAGGACGTCCTGTTGCATGCTCTACCTATCTTTCACACCCATGGATTATTTGTAGCAACTAATGTAACGCTTGCGGCAGGCGGTTCCATGGTTTTCATGCCGAAATTTGATTTAGACTCTATAATCGAAAATCTTCCATCCGCAACCACGATGATGGGCGTACCAACTTTTTATACAAGGCTTTTGAATGATTCACGATTCAACAAAGATCTAACGCAACACATGCGGCTTTTCGTCTCCGGAAGCGCTCCGTTGTTGGCGGAAACACATGTTCAATTTGAAGCACGGACAGGCCACCGAATTCTGGAGCGTTACGGAATGACTGAAACAAACATGAATACCTCAAATCCATATGACGGTGAACGCCGTGCCGGAACGGTGGGGTTTCCACTGCCTGGAATTGAAATTAAGATTACTGACTCGAAAAACGGAGAGACTCTAGCAGAGGGTGAAATTGGTGAGATTGAAGTACGTGGACCAAATGTGTTCAGCGGTTATTGGCAAATGCCGGAAAAAACCGCAGAAGAACTACGTAAGGATGGCTTCTTTATCACAGGTGATTTAGGTATGATCGACGGCGACGGTTATCTCCACATTTCCGGACGCAACAAAGACGTGATCATTTCCGGCGGATATAATATCTACCCCAAAGAAATTGAACTTTTACTCGATGAGCAACCAGGTATTATGGAAAGTGCGGTGATAGGTTTAGCGCATCCGGATTTGGGAGAAGCAGTTGCCGGTATTCTGGTGGCTGAAAAAGGTGAGACTCCTGATCTTAACGGCTTAGCTCAAATTATCAGTGCATCTCTTGCTAAGTACAAACAACCCCGAGAACTACTCGTAATTCCGGAACTTCCGAGAAATACTATGGGTAAAGTACAGAAAAATATATTAAGGCAAGAGTATAAAGATGTCTTCAAGCATTGAGATTCCTGCTCAATTCATATTTGTGATTATGTGGAATAAAATTCTCAGTCCAGACTTAGAGGCTTTCGGGACAAACTGTTGATAATTTGACGCTATTGCTAACATAACAGACAACATCCTCATTGCCTCTTAGTAACCATAAAAACCGTACATTCTGTTGTGTAGGATACTCGTATCTTACAGAAAGTGAAAAATAACGACTTCATTTGCAGATGTTTTTTAATGGCTGATAACTACTGAGCGTTTCCAGATAATGGTTGACATTCCTGAAAAAATGATTGATAATTCAAGGCATATTATTAAATATACGGTACTTCAGGTGAGAAATAATCCGTATCTGATAGAAAGAAAAGCAGTTGAAGTTAACAAATATAATTCTTGTGCTGCAAACAAAAGAATAACGAAAAAGAGTGTGAAATGGAATTTGGTGAACAAATGACACAGTGGCGGGAGGAATCCGGTTTAACTCGCAAAGAGTTTGCCCGAAAACTCAGTGTTTCACTGACTGCTGTAAAAAATTGGGAAACAGGACACTCAACTCCCAAACTGACGAAATACAGCGAGATTGCTAAAGTATTAGCGATTGACGTGCGGGAAATGGGTTTGGATAACGACCTTGACCTGGAACGTATTGGCGATCGAATCAAATATGCCCGTTTGCTGAGAGGGATGTCTATAGAGGCATTTGCCTATGAGCATGGTTTTGCAATTCAAACTGTAAAAAGCTGGGAATCGCATGCTGCAGAGGTTACAGAAGCCTCTTTGGAGCGCATTTCACGTGCCTTGAAAATTCCTGCTCCATTCTTTGAAATGAAGAATGATCCACATCAGGAATTAGCCGACCTTAAATAATCAACGGGTTTCCATTTTTTTGGCAAACCCGGGATTTAATTAATAGTCCTTGTTAGAGCAGCTTTAAATACGGGATTATTATTGTCCATTTTCAGGGCGGTTTCGTAGTGTTTTCTGGCTTGTGAAATTTCCCCAACTGCTTCAAAAGCCAAACCAAGGTTATGTTCATCCTCCGCTGTACGTTCGTTCAAAGCTAGCAGAAATGCAACTGCCTCTTGGTAGGCATTCCCCCTGATCAAATTAACCGCAACACTGTTCCCATCCTGTACAAGTAATTCTGTCCTTTCTTGATAAGGACTGATTTGTTTTACGTATTGTCGTGCCACTTGTCTACCGAGTCTAATTTTCAGATCCAAGGGAGTTTGCGGAACCTGTACATTATTTCTCAGGTTAAATCCTCTGGCAAAATATTCAGTTGGGTTTGTGAAGGATAATCCTGCACGGTCAATTATTGAAATAAGTGACTCAGAAGAATCTTCATCAGACTGATAATTTTTTATAATTGAGTTCTTTATCTTTACCGGTAAATGCGAAGTTGCGACTGAACCGCCCCATTTCCGGACAAAGAAAGTTCGAAAACTTTGTGAAGGAACTACTTCACTGCGGTCATTTTTTCGGAGCAGAGAAAATTCAACTTCCAGCGCGGCTATCTGTTCCACATAAGGTGTTGCTATCACAAATCCTGTTCCGGAAGACTCTGCACCCATTGAAACAACTCCTGCCAGCAAAGATTGTTCGAGCNTAGCGCCTTTGTTTTTCACATTTGTAAAATATGAAAGNCNCTCCTCTGATTCAATAATAATTTCGGNATATTTAACTTTCCCATNTAGGANTGCGATTTCGGACTCATCCGGAAGTGCTCCGCTAAANCCTGCTTCCTTTCCGGTTGTGTTTATCAANTGANATGGTGACTGAAGTGAAAGTTCATGTAGTAAAGCGGCTCTCAGNANATCAGCTGTGAGGTGCCCCTGNTCATTTTTNGAATTGAATTCGGAAATGGTGGGTTTTAATAATTTTACGGTTCCGCTAAAAATCCGGCTGGATTCNGANGTNGNCTCACTTGGAAACTNGATTTGTCCGGATACAGTTTGAAAATTGCCAATCTCAATGTAGTTTATTTTTTCAACCAGNTGCAGNGGTGGACGCTCGATTTGAAAGTTGACTTTTGGTGCACAGGCTGTGAATAAAAATGCAGACAGGCACAAAAGCAGAAAAACGCAGAGCTTTACTTCAGCAGAGGCTTTCCGCATTTCGGAAGATGATACGTAAAAAATATTTGAGAGGATAAGTTTCATTAAATCATTCTTTGAGTAATATGCATTAAAGCGGAAGCAGACTAACGTGATTCAAGCTGTCTCTGTAGTTGAGGGTGTTCACGTCGAAGTCTTTCAATGCGTCCAAGTCCCTGGGCAAAAAGCAGGTTTTCCGGTTCAGCCTGCCAGGCCTCTCTGTAAGTATTCTGGGCGAGTCCAAAATCTCCAATTGCTTCAAAGCAAAGTCCAAGGTTATATAGATCATTTGGATCAGGATTTTCTGCAGTGGCCTGTTGAAGTTGAGCTATTGCTAAATCGTAAGCACCGGCTTCAATCAAAATTTTCGCATTCGGGAAGCTGCCCTCAGCAACAGGGTAGCTGACAACTTTTTCTGTGACGGCAACTCGACGGACAAATCCGCTCGCAATTGAAAGCGCCATATCCGCAATTATTTGCTCAAAAGCAGGGAGAACATCCACGGAGCTTTCAATGTTGTCAGTCTTTGAGCTTTTCGATGCAGATAGAACTGAGGTNAAACNTTCAGNAATTTGCTGAAAACTTTCTCNGCTCCTTCCGCCAATCCGCTGCGAGTAGGTTCTAGTCTCAAAAGTAGTTGCGACNACCTCTGTCGGCAGTAAACGGGTTAATTTAATCTCAAGTCCTAATGTTCCGCGNGTTGATTTGTACGGCCACCAAACCACTTGATCAACTGTCAGATTCAGGCCGAGACTGTTTCTGGAACGCGGAGGTCGAAAATACTCCAGACCTTCTTTGCTTAATTCAACTCCATCTGTTCGTTCAATTTCAAGCCAGAGTTTTCCATTAATAACTGCATCAACATTTTTAGTTTTGTAACCGCGTACTGAAACCAGTTGTTGAAGTGCAGAGTCATTTNCCAATTTCTCAAATTCATCGCTAAATATAACTTTGAAGTAAGGAGTAGCGGTCAACAGATTTATCACCCTTGCTCTTACTGAACGGCTGATGGATTTTTGCTGCTCATCATTCAGCAAAACAGGATGGGTTTGCCAGACGCCGTTTCGTTCTGTTTTAAATTTCAGCATAATCCGGCCTATCTCAAATCCTCCTACTGCAATATTTTTGATTTTCCGGGTATTTATTTCTGCAGGTGAGCGGACAGTAAGAGTGGCTTTAGCGCAACTTGAGATTAAAAAAACGGTGATCAATATAATCAATAATAAATGATTAAAGATATAATTATTCAAAAATTTCATTATTGTTTTTTTCTATTATTGAGTTTGACCTGCCAATGTTTTAGTTTCAGCAAGATAACGACGGATTCGGCCAACTCCCTGTGCATAAAGTTTTGTGCCCGGACTTTTCTTGAGTGCGGTAATATAAAACCTGCGCGCATCTTCGTAATCTTGAACACTTAAGGCTCCTGCTTCATAAGACAAACCTAAATTATACCAATCCTGAGATTCCCGTTTTTCCTGCGGAATCTCTTCAATAATCTTCCGGGCTTTTTGGGCTTTACCTTCTTTGAGTAAATTCCCTGCTTTTGCTCTACCGCCTTCTGCAATTTCGGCATTAACCATTTGCTTGTATGGAGAAATTGTGCGGATGAATGATTCCAAAGTGCGTTTCACCAATTGCTGAATCACATTCCGCTTTTCTTTGGGTGGAAGATCGTAGATTCCCGGAATTGCTAATCCTTTTGGTCCATAGAATATTTTTTTTGGATTACTACGTGATGCTAGAGCAATCTGGCGGTTTGGTATTGGGAATATAGGAATTCTGGTGATACTGATCAGGCTGCCTAAAGTCAGAGAAATCAGGTGGCTTTCTTTGATGTTGCGATAGGAATCTTTTTCGGTAATACTGCGGCCGAAACTCGCTGAATCGGCACGAATTGCCAGCGTTTCCCTGCTTAAGCCAATCATGTTAAAACTGAAATTCGCTTGAGCAAAAAGTGAAATATTTTTGTAATCATAAATTCGCACAACCTGGTTTTTAGGAGGAATAACGTCATTTAAACCTGCCATTGAAAATGCTGATGAAAGTGCAAGTTCAGCAGTGTTTCCGGCAAAAGTTCCTCTCCGGCAAACATATCCCCGCCAATTATCCAAAGTAATTGCTTCATTTGTAATTGTGGCTGCACCAGCGGAAGACAGCCTGCCGCTGATTCCACCCGTGCAGGTGGCAAGGTCAGTAAACTGTCCGCGGTCCACCTCCCCACCGCTGATGACTTCCCCTTGAATTATCGCGACAGTTTCCTTTTCTGAATCAAACTGACTTCCGTCTAATGTATTCACTACACTGACTTTGAAACGTCCAAAACGATTGAGTTCATCCGCCAGTTGTTGAAGGACTTGATTTTTTATACCAAGTTTATCATTTGTTTCATCCACCAGATCTGCCCGGATATACACTTTTTTTACTTCACGTGGAACGGTTATTCTGGAAGGCCGTTGTACTTCAAACTGAGAAACATTAAGTCTGCTACAGGCAGAGAAAAGTACTGAGGCACACAGGCAAAATAAAAGCGTAATATATTTTTTGTGAGTAAAATATGTTTTTTTCATGTCTGCATTCAGCTTGCTAAAATTCCTGGTAGTTCGCAGCTTACACAACCCTGGTTAAAGTTGCGGCAAAAATCATGTTGAATTTGNATCAAGCCTTGACGATTTCCAAAAGTGTTCAGCTTCAGTATAGGNGATTTAGGTAATTCTGAAAACCATAAACGTTTTTCCATGAAACGNATTTTGCTNTTTGATGCCTCTGCAGGTAAAACCATGAATAAACGATAGAGTAGTTTTTCCAGTTCTGGCTCATTTTCGTGTCGTGCATATGCCAGGAAGAAAGGTAAAACAGCATTAGCCCAAACAATTATTTGACGGTCTTTTCCGATAAGTTGTGATGAGTATGCCTGCTTTGATTTTCCTAAAACAAGATGCTGCCGCCAGACTTCCCAATCCGGAGTTGAAAATAGTTTTTCTGTTTCAGACAGAGCCTGCCGCCGCAATTCTTTTTCATCTGCAAACTGACTCAGATNCCTGAAAACCAGCAGCCAGCGNTTGAGCAAACCCTCATTTGCTACACGGTATAGATGATGGAACATGCCGAGCAGTCGCCGCTCCGGAGTATTTTGTGGACGGAAGGTTTGTGAAAATTTCCGGGAAACTTGTGGTTGTTCCGGAAGTTTCTGCCAGGCAGTTTTCCACTGTAGAAATTCATGGCGTACAGACGGATCAGCAATTGTATGTTTTGTGGAAAACAATCCACATGCACCAAACCAGCGTGAAAGTACGAGTGTCCGTGTTGTCCGCTGAGGTTGCCGGAACAAAGGTCGGAGTTCACTAAACTGAAATTGTTTTGCCAGTTCTTCAAAAACCTGGGCAAACGGTGAATAACCTAATGATTTGAACAACAACTGAAAAAGCAATTCCTCAGGATGCTGTTCATCCCAGCGCTTAAGCAACAGCTGCATTTTCTCCTGGATACGTAGCTCTGCGGCATGACCAATAATTTTTTTCAGCGCTTTCGCACCATGTTCAACCGCTGTCACTCCGCAGCGTCCGGGAAGTTCTCCGAAAAGTTTTAAATCTGCCCGGGCTTCCGTTTCTGAGGTTGATGGTGTTTTGTTGATAAGAGAAGCTAATTCCAGCTCCGGAATTTCACAGTTATCCTCACGTTTAATTAACCGTTTTCCACTGTTGTAAAGGACGACATGTAAAACCACAGAGTTGTAATCCGGATTTTTTTCGTGTTGATGTGCGTACCATTCGGAAGAATCGACATGAATTTCTACTGCNCCGAAAAGCGTATGCTCACCAATTTGCAAACGTGCTTCCTGGAAGTCTGGGCCGCTTCCNGAATTGTGCCAGCCCGCAAACTCAATTTTTACTGCCAGCCCGCAAACTGTCCGGAGATTCTTCNTTGAAAAATCCTGCTCTGCCCAGATTTGCTGGATCGCCATTTCCGAAATCGAGAGCTTGTTTAACATGAACCGTTAATTGACAAGATGAGAAAAAATACGTAACATCTAAACTTAAATATTAAACCAGAAAGCCCAAAGATACAATAAAGTCCAACATGTTCACTCAATCTATTAATCCTGATGCTTCCGGTTATTACGGTGATTACGGAGGCATGTTCATTCCGGAAATATTACGTACTACTTTTGACGAGTTAATTGCCGCTTTTAACGAAGCCAAGGGTGATCCTGTATTTTGGCAAAGTTATGTGGACTTAATGCAGAATTATTCCTGTCGTCCTACACCGGTCACTCCTCTGCTAAATTTTGCTGAAGCACTGGGTGGTAAGTTTCAGGTATTTTGTAAACGGGAAGATTTAAACCACACCGGAGCGCACAAAGCGAACAATTGTATGGGACAGGGGTTGCTAGTAAAACGTATGGGTAAAAAACGGGTAATTGCAGAAACTGGTGCCGGACAGCATGGGGTGGCTTCCGCAACCATGGCCGCGAGAATGGGACTCGAATGCACGGTTTATATGGGTGCGGTTGATGTGGAACGTCAACGTCCAAATGTTTTCTGGATGGAACAACTGGGTGCGACTGTAGTTTCAGTTAGCGAAGGTACGGCCACGCTTAAGGATGCCATCAATGCAGCGATGCGTGACTGGGCGGAAAGTATGGAGAGCACTCATTATGTGTTGGGTACGACCTGCGGTCCTCATCCTTTTCCGGAAATGGTCGCCTGGTTTCAGTCAATTATCGGTCAGGAATCACGNCAGCAAATGTTGAAAATTAATGGTAAATTACCCGACAAAATATATGCCTGCGTTGGGGGTGGTTCAAACGCCAGTGGAATNTTTCTGCCGTTTCTGGAAGATAAAGAGGTAGAACTGGTCGGTGTTGAAGCCGGTGGTCACGGTCTTGATTCCGGACAGCACGCTGCACGTTTTTCCGGAGGAACAGTAGGAGTAGCGCAGGGATACAAAACGTATTTTTTCCAGGACGACGAAGGGCAAATGATGCATACGCATTCGATTGCGGCGGGGCTGGATTACATTGGAGTCAGTCCGATTCTGAGTCATCTTCACGATAAAAAGCGTATCCGTTTCACCGCTGCTACNGATGATGCGGTTATTTCAGCCACCAAACTGCTGATCCGTACAGAAGGCATAATTCCGGCTTTGGAGAGCGGCCACGCTTTTGCCGCAGTGATTGAGGAAGCGCCGAACATTCCGGATGGAAGCCAGGTGTTNATCAANCTTTCCGGTCGTGGTGACAAAGATATTTTCAATATTGCTGAAGCCATCGGTGATGAAAAATGGGATGAGTTTTTGAGAGCAAAGGCACAGAGNAAATGAGACTAATTCCGTTTCCTAATTTNAAATTTATAATTTCATGAACCTGACAAATTATTTACAAAANCGACTCGCTCCACNTTACGGTGGAACTGAACATCCGGAAACTAAACGCAAAATCCTGCTGATGACTCACGTAGTGGTGGGTTATCCATCTTTGGAAGCAAATTGGAAAATGCTGGAGGCGATGGGTGAGGCNGATGTGGATTTGGTTGAACTGCAGATGCCTTTCAGCGAACCAAGCGCGGACGGGCCGCTTTTTGTCAANGCTAATCAAGAGGCTCTCCGGAATGGTATATGCTGGAAAGATTATTTTGATTTGATGCGGCGTGCCAGCGAACGCTTTGATTTTCCTCTGTTGATGATGGGTTATTTCAATACTGCATTTGCCATGGGTTTTGAAAATTACTGCGCAAACATCCGCAAAAATGGCGGTGAAGGTTTTATCATTCCGGATTTACCGCTGGAAGAATACGGTGATTTATTTGAACTCAGCAGGCAGCATGAGCTTGATCCGATCATGCTCTGTACTCCTACCAACACAGAGGAGCGCCTACGGAAGATATGCGGGCACGGCAGCGGTTTTATTTACTGTGTTGCCAGAAAAGGAGTTACCGGGAAAAACACTGAGCTGGACATAAGCGCGGAAAAATTTTTAGAACAATGCCGACTCTACACCGATCTGCCTCTGGCTTTGGGTTTTGGTTTGTCACAANNNNAAGATTTACGCCAGTTACATGGTAAAGCGGAAATTGCAATCGTTGGTTCTGCTTTGTTGAAAACCTGGGAAGCAGAAGGTGAAACCGGTTATCGTAAACATTTAATGTCTTTGGCGGCTGCCAGGGAATAATTNGAGAAACAATGTCTGTACATATTAGTGACACTGAGATCAAGGCCTATGCGAATGNTGGAGCGGTTCTGCTTAAAAACCTGCTTAGTCCGGAGGAAGTAGCTGATNTGTCGGCGGGCGTANNGATGGAGCACAAATTGTTCCAGCTTATCTGGCCTGCAAACTAGGCAAAANTATTTTTTCCTCTTCAGAAATACCCATGTCTGTTCNTCAAGTAGAAACACCGATGATGCGGCAGTTCAATGCCATCAAACGGGAACATCCGGATAAACTCCTGTTTTACCGGATGGGTGATTTTTATGAAATGTTTGGAGATGANGCGATTGTAGGTGCAAAAGTTTTGCAAATTGCCCTGACTTCGCGGGATAAAAAAAAGTCATTACCGATGTGCGGTGTGCCTTACCGTGCCTATGAGCAATACTTAAACAAACTGACTTCTGCAGGTTACAAAGTGGCCATTTGTGAGCAAATGGAAGATCCTNCCAAAGCACAGGGTCTGGTAGCGCGGGATGTTGTCAGAGTTGTTACTCCCGGAACTACAGTTTCTCCTCAATTGATTGATCCGGACCGCAATCATTATTTACTGGCAATTAACGNGGTCTTGCGTTCCCAATGTCTGGGCATTGCCTTTGCGGATCTTTCNACAGGTGAGTTCGAAGTGGCAGAGTTTAATCTGCATGAAACTCACCGATTCTATGATTTTCTCGCACAACTGACACCGCAGGAAATTCTCCTCACACAAAGCCGTTCCGAAGCAGAATCACTCTTTCTGGAGGAACTTGTNCAGCGNATGACACAGTTGCTCGACCGGGAAAACACCACAGACGCCAGNNCAGCGGTAACACTGAAAAAAGAAGCAAGTTTAGCGGAGGGACAGGTTTTTCCATCAACCGGACTTTTTAATTTTATTGACCCATATCATTTTGATAAAGAAGCAACCGAACGGAGTTTAAAAAATCATTTTGAAACGCTGAATCTTTCCGGATTTGGTGTTGATGATTTACCGCATGGAATATCTGCCGCGGGTGCTTTATTGCAATATTTGGAAGAAACTCAAAAATGNGACTTGAGTCATTTTACTGCTTTGCGTAGGCATTCTTTTGAAAAAACTATGCTGCTGGATGAGGCAACAGTTGCGAATCTTGAACTGTTTGAAAGTCAGTCCGGAGTTAGAAAACATACGCTTTTTCATATTCTTAATCACACTCAGACTCCAATGGGAGCAAGGCTTTTCAGGCAGTGGCTGCGGCAGCCGTTGCTTGATGTTGAAGCAATTAATGAACGTTTTGACTGTGTCGAAGAGTTCAGGCTTAATTTTATGCTTTGTGAAAAATTTCGTGAAAGTTTGAACGCAATNCAGGATCTACCGCGTATCATGGGGCGTATCAATTTACCGGTGGCAGGTATCAACGACCTTGTGGCTCTTCGTGAATCCCTGGAACCTGTGCAGAAACTTCCGCTTTATCTGGCGGAATTACAATCGCCGTTGTTAAAAGAAATTGCAGAAAAATTTGATCCGTTGACTGCTTTGTTAGCTTTGCTGCATCGACATTTACTGGANGCACCTTCAGTTAAACTGAGGGAAGGCGGATTTATGGCAGCAGGAGTTTCAGCAGAACTGGATGAACTGCGTGACATATCGAGGAACTCAAAACAATTTCTCAACGAAATGTTGGTGAATGAACGTGAGAAAACAGGAATCAGTTCCTTAAAGATCAGNTACAACAAAGTTTTTGGTTACTACCTTGAAGTCAGTAACGTTCATAAAACTTCAGTTCCGGGAAATTACATCCGTAAACAGACTCTGGTAAATGCTGAACGTTACATTACTGCAGAGCTTAAAGAATTTGAGGAAAAAATACTCACTGCAGAAGAGCGGATAGGTGAATTGGAGTATGAACTGTTTCAACAGTTAAAAACAGAGATCAACACAAATACCAGACGTGTTCAGCAAACCGCACAGGATATAGCTGTCGCGGATACACTGGCAGGACTGGCATATGTTGCGGAACACTATCATTACGTGCGGCCAGGCCTGCATCCTCTGCAGGCACCTAGAAAATTGTTTTTGAAAGACTGCCGCCATCCTGTCATTGAACAAATTGATTTGGGTGAAGTCTTTGTGCCGAATGATTTGGATCTAGCAGAAACAAAATGCCGTATCATGTTGATCACAGGACCGAACATGGCCGGTAAATCTACTTACATGCGCCAAGTAGCCTTAAATGTGCTTATGGCGCAATGTGGAAGTTTTGTGCCGGCAGCGAGCGCGGAGTTGTCTGTGGTTGACCGTATTTTCACCCGTGTTGGAGCTTCTGATAATCTGACTCTTGGTCAAAGCACTTTTATGCTGGAAATGAATGAAGCAGCCGCAATATTAAACAATGCGACGGACCGTAGTTTAATAATACTGGATGAAATCGGGAGAGGGACGAGCACTTTTGACGGTATTAGTATTGCCTGGGCAATTGTTGAACATTTACAAAAATTGAATGCTCTCACGCTTTGTGCTACACATTACCATGAATTGACTGCTCTTGCGCAGGAATTGGACTCTGTTGAAAATTTCAGCGTACGTGTAGAAGAAGAAGGTGAACAAATTGTTTTTCTGCGTAAAATCGTTGCAGGAGAGGCAGATAAAAGCTATGGAGTTCAAGTAGCAAGACTGGCGGGTCTGCCAAAAAGTGTGGTAAAACGCGCGCTTGATGTGATGGAACAATTGGAAGAGACGTCAATGGTCCACCATTTGCCTATACCTATAGATGAGACAGAAAAAAAACAGGAATTATCGACTGAAGTAAGTGATAAATCGAACAGTTTATGGAATGTTTCTGCTGATGCGAATCCTCAATTGTCTTTGTTCCCAGAAGAATCTCTCTATCTGGATGAATTACGCAAATTAAATTTGAATGATATGACTCCGATGCAGGCGTTAAATTATCTTCATGAATTTACCGTTAGACTGCGGCAGGAATGATAAACTTCGGGCAGATAATCTTAAACAAAAAATTTGAAAAGCTGAAATGAGAATTGCTGTTTACCCTACAAGTGCTAATCCTCCTACTTTTGGTCACGCAGATATTCTGGTGCGAACTAGCAAACAGTTTGATCATGTTTATTGGTCTGCAGCCATGAATGCTGAAAAGCAATATATGTTCNTTGAAGAAGTGCGTGTGCAGATGATGAATGAATATGTGGAACATTACAATTTAAAAAATGTCACTGTAGAAGCTTTTAGAGGCTCAACCATTCGTTACGTACAGCAACGTAAAGCGCAAGTAATTGTGAAAGGTTTACGAAGTCTGGAGGATTTTCAGGGCGAATTTCAGCAGGCAGTAGGTAACAAAGGTATTGACCAGGAAATTGAAACCTTCTGCTTGTTTGGTAAACCTGATCTTTTTGCTATCAGTTCGACTCTTGTTCGTGAATTAGCATTTATGGGGGAGTCAATCGAAGCCTATGTTCTGCCTTCAGTAGCAGATATAGTGACAAAGGTTATTCAAAATAATCCTAAAAAATAATCTTGAGAAACCAGCTTAAATGAGTNTAATCAAACTACGTATAGACTATCTGCTTTTTGGCGGATCAGGTTTTGTTTTACTGCTGTCCATCATAACGGCGGATTTTCAAGATCCGACGTTTTTTAATCAGTTATATCCTTCAGCAGGAATTCAAAACTGGATTGGCTTGATCGGCGCAATCACAGGAGGTTCTTTACTGGAAATCTTTGGGCCGTCAGTCTTGTTGCTTCCATGGCTCTTTGTGCGTATATTTTTGCACCAACCACGTAGTGTTTCTGTTTTGGCAGGCACTTATTATGCGTTTGTGCTCGTATTTTTACTTTCGATATTTCATGAACTTGCTTTAGAGTTCGCTCTTTTTGAAACAGGCAGTTCAGTTTTTTTCTGGCAAAATGGCTATGCAGGCAAATTAGCAGTAGAGTGGCTGATGCAGTCGATGGATCTTGCTTTAAGTTCAACAGCCCTGGCGGCGATGTTTATTATATCTGTAGTACGTATGTCCCGGCTGCTTTCTCCACTGCCTTTATTCTCTGCGTTATTGACAGGAATCCAAAACATACTCATGCTGTTGGTCAACAAAATCAGCCCTCCTCCNGTAGCTNAATTTCTTCCAGCAGCAGATCTGGCTAACTTCAAAGCACGTTCACGTTTTGAAGAGAATTCCTCAGTTTCGTAAATCTGCTAGAGAGAGTAATCTTTTTTCCTCTTTTCAGTTGATCTTCCAGATCTTGATTTTTTCTCAGAATCGAGTCAATCTAATTTTTCAACTCTGANTCCTCACAAATGTTTGCTGTTTCAGAAGNTTAAAATTTTTTTAAAACGGAGATAGAATGCAGATTAAGATATTTTACTGTGTGGTTTGAAACTATGAACCCAGCGCGGTCAGTTTGGCTGCGGAATTAAAAGAATCATTCGATGTTGAAACCGAACTTCTTTCAGGTGAAAGAGGTGATTTTGAAGTGNTTGTGGATGGAGAAAAAGTTTTTTCCAAGAAAAAGCTGTCAAGATTTCCTGAGCCCGGAGAAGTAACTCAACTAATCCGGCAGTGATTGTTCCTTAAAAAATATGCCGTCAGTCTCAATCCGAATAGGAGCTAAGGACGTAGACATAAGTTGAGGGCTGAAACTCATCAGCTCAACGTGCAATTATTAAAGATTGCTAATATCTGGTGAAAAAAAGACAGGAAGGTCACTTAGAAAAAAATGACCTTTTGCAAATGCAGGAATAATATTAGAAATCTGCTTTTAACGCAGCACGTATTTCGCGCTTGATATCTTTGTTGCGCTGTTTTGCTGCTGCTTCACGCTTTAGACGTTTTGCTAAAGATGGTTTGCAGTGATATTTACGTTTCTTTATTTCTTTAAAAAGTCCTTCTCTGATCAAGGTGCGCTTCAATTGCATCATTGACCGGCCGACGTTTCCGTCACGAACTTCTACTTTGATTGGCATGTATTACCTGTTTATGCAAAAAATAATTTTGAGATTTTCTTATTAAAACGAACCATTATGATGCATACTACAGACAAAGGCAATATTATTATTACTTTTTATCAGTTTCTTCCTCAGGTGTAGGCAGCGCGGCGCGTTTTTTTAATTCAAGTAATTCAACATCCATGTCTGTAGAGTCATGTTCCAATTCTTCAAATTTGCTTTCTAAACTATCTTTATCAGACTCCAGGCTTATTTCCTGATACGCTTCTGCACGGGCTTCCATATTTTCAACT
The DNA here is from genome assembly GCA_002685535.1 of Deltaproteobacteria bacterium. GTDB lineage: Bacteria > SAR324 > SAR324 > SAR324 > NAC60-12 > Arctic96AD-7. Next base: position 11,602 of record NYXK01000098.1, on the reverse strand, counting down.
TTTTCTTCCATCCTCTCAATCGTTTCCATAGTTCCGGAAGTATCTCCAAGCCCCTCCATGGTTTGATATATTTTCTCCTGAACTTCGGCCTGTTTTTGTTTAGCAGATAAGATCCCTTTCTTACGTTTTATCTCATCGATTTTATCTTCCATAGTCTGGTAACTGTTCCGGAGAGCTTCTGCGTTATTCCTATGCATTTCCAGCTGTTTTTCAAAATCTGCAGCCCGTCTGAGATATTCTTTTTTCCGTGTCAGGGCTTCTTTTGCTAAATCATCTTTTTCATTCTGCACTGCCAGAACTGCCTTTTGCTCCCATTTTTCTGCTTCTTTATGTTCCTTTTCAGTGTCACGTTCCAGACCTTTCTGTAAGGCTAAAGCCTCAGTCATCTGCTGTTTCGCTTTTCTTTTTTGGACNTCCAGATCAGCAAGCATTTGCTGAAGCATTTTCCCAGGATCTTCTGCTTTGTCCAGCAAGTCATTTGCATTTGAACGGAACAGGTTAAATAATCGTTGTAGGATTCCCATAAATTTTACGAATAGATGAATTTAGAAAAGTTGTTTGCGTTTGTTTGAGGGCAGGATATTTAGTGCTTCACGATACTTTGCAACTGTTCTGCGTGCGACTTTTATGCCGCTTTGCCGCTCAAGTATATCGGCAATCTGCAGGTCTGTATAAGGTGATTTCAAGTCTTCTTTCTGCACCATTTGCATGATCATATCTTTGATACGTTTTGAAGAAACAGCATCTCCTCTACCTTGATCGATACCACTGGTGAAGAAATATTTCAGTTCAAATATTCCCTGAGGTGTATGTACATATTTGTTGGTGGTGATCCGGCTAACGGTTGACTCATGTACATCAATATCCTCTGCAACGTCTTTTAATACAAGCGGCCGCAAGAAGTTGATACCGTGCTNAAAGAATTTCTTTTGAAAACGCAGAATACTTTTTGTAACGCGGTAAATTGTTTTTTGTCTTTGTTCAATACTTTTTAGCAGCCACTGTCCTGCTTTGACTTTTTCTAAAATATAATCCTTAGTGAGGCTGCCGTCGTCCTCCATAGTGTTACTCAAATCCTTATAATAATTATTTATTCGCAACCGAGGCATACCTGCGGAGTTTAACGCGACTTTATATTCATTGTCCTTTTGATAGATATAGACATCAGGAATTATATAATGGTGTGATGGATTTGGAATAAACTCCCGTCCCGGTTTTGGTTCAAGGGACATGATCAGACGATAAGACTCAATCACTTGTTCAAGATCCTGTTTCTGCCTGCGTGCTATCTTTTTCAGATCCTTTGATTCCAGCAGTGGCATGTCATGTTTGACAATACGGGAACACAAGTTTTCGCTTTCACCAAGAATATCCAACTGGATCAAGAGGCATTCCTGTAAACTTCTGGCACCAACTCCATTTGGGTTAAACTGTTGAATTATCCCCAGAACATATTCCACGAAAGAACAAGCTGCAGCTGATACTTCCGGTCTTTTTGGCTCTTCTTCCGGAATTTCTTCGTATTGTTCAAAGTCTGCAATATCCTCTTTTTTATTTTTTTTCTTCTGGGTTGTTTTACCTGTTTGAAAACGGAGGTCCAGCAAATCTGCGTCAATTTCCGGAAGTTCAGCTAACTCTCCTTTTTTGTAGCTCTGGTTGATTTGATCGTACAAATCACGCTGTGATTCCAAAAGTTCACGTACACTTGTTACCAGAAAACCATCATCATCAATGTTGCCGATTAAGAAAGCACCTGTTCTATATTCCAGTGGAGAAAGTTCCTGCATGTCTAGCTGCCAGACTAGGTGATCAGCCAGGGATTCTGTTTGCGCTGCAGTAGCCTCTATAGAAGGACTGTCCTCGTCGTCGGANGCAATGTTATAGCGCCGTTCCTGGTAACCGCCGAATTGTTCGACCTGTTCAATATACTGCTGCCAGTCAATCTCATCCTGATCATTATTTTCTTGTTCATTTTCACGGGCAGTTTCGAAATCTTCCGTATCTGCTACTACTTCCGGACTTTCAGCGGTTTCGGCTGTTTCAGCAGAATCATCTGTTTTGTTGGGAAATGTGTCCATGTCTATACCCTCTTCAAGAACTGGATTTTCGATTAGAGTTTGTTCAATTAACTCTTCCAGTTCTGTTCGTGACAATTGCAAAAGTTTGATAGCCTGCTGCAGTTGTGGAGTCATAATCAGCTGCTGGCTCATCTTCATTTGCATTTTCATCTGCATTGCCATGAATCCTCGCTATCCTAATTTATCGTTTGAGAGAAGTTTTTTCATAAAGACACTTTTGATAGATGTTACTAATTTGCTTACTAACAGTTTCGCTCCAAATTGACGTAAAAGTCAAACCTACATCGAGAAAGACTTTCCGAGGTAAACTTTTCGTGCCTGATCATTTTCGACCAATTCATCCGGAGTACCGCCAACCAGCAACTCTCCTTCGTTCATAATATAACCATAATCGATTATACCGAATGTTTCTCTAACATTATGGTCAGTGATCAGGATACCTATGTTACGTTTCGCCAACTGCTGGACTATGGCTTGAATATCTGCGACTGCAATTGGATCAACACCTGCAAATGGTTCATCGAGCAGCATGATTGCCGGCTCAAGCACCAGTGCACGGGCTATTTCTACACGCCGACTTTCACCTCCGGATAGAGCATAACCTTTTATTTTTCGTACGTGCTGTATTCCTAGTTCATTCAGCAATGAATCCAGACGGTCCCGTTTTTTAGTGCGGCTCAACGGTAGCATTTCTAGGACTGCATTTAGGTTTTCCTCGACAGTAAGTTTTCTGAAAATGGATCGTTCCTGTGAAAGGTATCCAAGTCCGGCTTTTGCACGCTGGTGCATGGGATATCTGGTGATATCCTGACCGTCTAATAGGATAGTTCCCTCGTCAGGACGCTGTACACCCACTATCATATAAAACGTGGTGGTCTTTCCTGCTCCGTTAGGTCCTAGCAGACCAACCACCTGACCTTGTGTTACTTCAAGGGAGATTCCTTTAACCGCATGTCTGCCCTGATATGATTTTTTAAGATAAGTGGCCACTAATTTACATGTACTCAAATGAAGTCCCCGACTAACTCTGGATTGACAAAAATTATATTTATTTGTATAATATGCTCTGCTTTAGTTAATATTAATTATAGCAGAAAGAGAACGATATGCCAATCTATGAATATCTTTGTAATAGTTGCGGATACGAGTTTGAAGAAGTACAAAAGTTCAGTGATCCTTCACTGGAGGAATGTCCTGATTGTGGAAAAAACTCTGCTGAACGTCAAGTATCGATGAGCTCATTTCACCTTAAAGGCGGTGGATGGTACAAAGATGGTTATTCCAGCAACAAACCGGACTCTGAAAAACCCGGAAAAGATAAAAGTTCTTCAAAAACGAAGGAAACGTCAACTTCGGAGAATCCTTCGTCTACCGAAAAGCTGAGTAAAACGGAAAAGAAAGAATCAACTTCGAACACAAAACCCAAAAATACCAGCAAAGAAAAAGCCGCCTAATCTTATCTTTGCTGCTTCCTTTAGCTTAACTCCTTCTCATGCATTTGTTTTTCCGGCATACTTTAATTTTAGTCTGGAAAGATGTTCTGATTGATTTGCGACGCAAGGATAACTTGTTGTCGGTTCTGTTATTCTCAATACTGACTTTACTGGTTTTTCAATTTGCAATGGGTGAGGAACCGGAAGTTTTCCTGCTTGCACTTCCAGGAGTTATCTGGATTGTGTTTCTGATGGGTGGAGTACTTGGACTGGGAAAATCATACGTGCAGGAAATGGAATCAGGTTGCATGGGTGGTTTGTTAACTTCTCCGGTTGACCGCAGTGTGTTGTTTTTAGGAAAAATGCTGGCAAACACAATTTCCCTTTTACTGACTCAATTGTTGTTTATTCCATTATGTCTTTTCCTTTTCGAGGTTGAGGTGCAGAACTGGCTGGTATTGTTTCTTGTTTTACTTTTTGGCACCGTAGGATTCAGTTCATTAGGTACTTTGCTGACAGCAATGACCGCGACTGTACGTGGTAAAGAAATGCTGCTGCCGATTTTGATTTTTCCGCTCATGGTTCCAAGCCTTTTGTGTGTTGTCCGGCTCACTGATTTTCTTTTTTTTGGATCTCATCCGGAGGAAGTCTGGTCATGGTGGAAATTACTTTTGGGTTTTGATGTGGTACTCTTCACTCTTTCATTGCTGGGCTTTGAGTTTGTCGTTGAAGAATAACGATTATACGCATAAAACTCTTGCAATTTTTCACTGTCCAGCTAGAATAATAAGCCTTAATTACTGGTTGTTTTGGGGCGTAGCCAAGTGGTAAGGCATCGGGTTTTGATCCCGTGATTCGCAGGTTCGATCCCTGCCGCCCCAGCCAGTAAATCAGCTCAGTGCATCTGCTTTCTACTCTTTCAGTCCACACTGCATTGGGAAAATCTCTCCTGAAACATGACTGAAATTTCCCATCTCAAATACATTCAATGGCGTCCGATTGGTGTCTGTGATACAGGTACAGGAAAGGAACGTAAGGCCAAGATGTTTTCCAGATTTGATCTGGATTGCGTGACTGCTCCGGAAGTTAAACGAGAAAACTGGCGCGAGCATCCTAAAGTTATGGAACTTATTCAGCGCTATGCACACGATGTGGCTGATCTATCAAGTTTAACTAACGGCATGCAAGCACCGGAAATTGATGAGATTAAGTTGGTTGGTGCAATCCTTGGTCATGATAAAACACCAAACCTGAATGTCGAGTCTGCAGACGGAAAAGTGCAGTTTTTTCAGGTTAGTTTCAAAGATGGTAAAACTAAAAAATCTGCCAAAAAATGGAAAAAATGGCTGAAATGGATTTTAATCTCAATGGTTACTTTTTTAGTGATGATCCTGATATTATTACTGATAAACCGATTGTCATTGTTATCGTTAAAAAACAATAAGCAGTCTGCTTCAGCCTGCAGTGCTAGCAGACAGAGTGCTGCATATACTGCAGATTTAGCTGAGATTCGAAAATCCCTGTTGGCAGAATTAAATCGTCTTCCGGCATGGTTAACTTTTAAAGAAGCTCGTGTGCATTGTACAGGAGGTAGAATGGGGGTCAAGCAACACGAACAGCGCTTACTTCAGTGTTTGTTGACAGTCCGTAACCGGACTAAAAATATTCCGGCTGTTGCCCGACCGAATCTCAACCAAATAGAAGCTTGTGCTGTCACTCTCTGCAAACGAAGACTTCCACATTTGGCTTCATCGTGCAAACAATTATAGTTAGCAAAATTTGTTTGTTGTTGACAGAGAAACAAACTAAGCATAGAATTTTTTTAGCACTTTGTATTAAACTGCAACCAGAAGCTTTCCACAGAGAAAGATAAAAAAGTAATTCTACGCTAAGCTGATCCAGTAAAAAATGATCGATAAAAAACACATAGGTTACAATTTCCCGCCTGTTACTATACCTGTTGAAGAAGGGCGCTTAAAATTTTTAGCAAAATCACTTGGAGAAACCAAGGGAATCTATACAGATCCGGATACAGCAAAAGCAGCAGGACTTCCCGGATTGTTGGCTCCTCCAACATTCCCGTTCATGCTGGAAATTGATGCCTTGGATTTGGTAGATTTCATGAGTGTTCTGGGAGAAACGCTTGAAAAATTACTGCACGGTGAAGAAAACTTCAACTACTATGCGCCAATTTATGCCGGTGACAGCATAACTGTTCGTAAAAAAATCACCGATATTATTAATAAAAAAGGAGGCGCTTTGCAGTTCGTGATTTCAGACAATACTTTCACAAATCAGGACGGAATAATTGTCGCTGAAACTAGAACCAATTATGTTTTCAGGCATCAATAAAACATCATGACTCTACCAAAATTCGACTCTTTAAACGTTGGTGACGAAATTCCCGCGCTGACAACTCCTTTGGTTTCCCGGCACATTCTTGCACTTTATTGCGGAGCTTCTGGAGACCATAATCCAATTCATGTTGATCTTGATTTTGCAAAATCATCAGGACTGGATGACGTGATTGCGCATGGAATGCTCTCCGCGGGTTATCTTGCCCAAATGCTCACCAACTGGATTCCGCAATCTGCTCTCAGAAGCTTTAAAAACCGTTTCACCGCAATGACTCAAATTGGTGATACCGTGACCTGCAGCGGCAAAATTGTAGAGAAATTTGAAAAAGACGGTGAAAAATTTGTGCGTCTTGAGCTTTACACAAATACACCGCAGGCACAGACTATCGTCGCAGAGGCAGAGGTTGTATTAACATAAAATGTCCGCTCCACTTTCCTCATTAAAAATTCTCGACTTTTCAACTTTGCTGCCCGGACCTTATGCATCAATGATGATGGCTGATTTGGGCGCAGAAGTATTAAGGTTAGAATCTCCAACACGTCCGGATTTGGTTAGAATGCTTTCGCCACGAGTTAAAGACGGTTCTGCGACTCATGCGACACTGAATCGTTCCAAACACTCTCTGGCTTTAAACCTGAAAAAACCTGAGGCGGTTAAAATTGTTCAACAATTGGTTGGCAAATATGATATTGTTTTGGAACAATTCCGACCGGGAGTAATGACACGGCTCGGGCTGGATTATGAGGAACTCCGCAGACACAATCCTGCACTAATTTTTTGTTCGCTAACTGGATACGGGCAAACAGGGCCTTACCGAAACCGTGCCGGTCACGATCTAAATTATCTTGCCATTTCCGGAGTCAGTAATTATAGTCGCCGAAAAAATGAATCTCCTGTACCGCTGGGAATCCAGGTCGCAGATGTCGCTGGTGGTTCATATCATACTGTAATGGGTATTTTAGCCGCAGTGATTCACCGTCAGCAGACTGGAGAAGGACAAGCTGTTGATATAAGCATGTCAGATGCAATGTTCAGTATGAATATATTCGAAGGCGCAAATTGGCTCGCAGGTGCTCCTGAAGCTAAGCCGGAATCGACCTGGCTCAACGGCGGGACGTTTTATGATTATTATCAAACCAGGGATGAACGTTGGATTTCAGTGAGTAGTTTAGAACCTCAATTTTTTACCGCTTTGCTGAATGCAATGGAACTTCCGGAAGCTTTGCTGCAAACCACGCTAGATGATCCGGAAGCTCAAACACAGTTAAAGAAGATACTCCAAAAAAGATTTTTGGAACGACCATGGTCTGAATGGGAAACAGCTTTTGCAGATATTGATGCATGTGTTGAATTGGTGTTGGAGTTTCCAGAGGCAATGGAACATCAGCATTTTAAGGATCGAGAAATGATTGCCGATGTCCCTGCTTCAGATGGAGCAACGCATAAACAAATTGCATCTCCATTTAAGTTTTCTACATGCAAAGCAGAGTATCGTCACGTTGGTGCTGAACTTGGTGAACAAACTGAGATAGTCTTGAAAGATCTAGGATATACTGAACAACAAATCGAAAAACTAAAAAATGACGGTGTTTGTGCAGACAATAAANCCAGTTAATTGGAGAATTTATGCCAACTAAGCATGAAATGACTTCAGTTACAGGCAAGCTGAATATACGCTACATTTTTGGGATGAAGCTCCGTAACTTCAGACAGGAAAAAGGTTATGGCCTGAAGGAACTCGCGNCACTGACAGGTTTATCTGCGTCATATATTAATGAAATTGAAAAAGGGAAAAAATATCCTAAAGCAGAAAAAATAATGATGCTGGCGGATGGATTAGGTGTTGCTTATGACGACCTGGTCTCCATCAGTATGACAGGCCGGCTTGGTCAAATCTCAGAATTATTTTTTTCATCATCAGTATTGGGATCGTTTCCTTTTCAACTTTTTGGCATCACATTTGAAAATGTGATGGAGCTTTTTACGGCATCACCTAAGAAAGCCGCCGCGCTCATCAGCACATTAATGGAGATTTCAAGAGCGTATGACATGAATGTTGAGCAGTTCTTTTTAGCATCTTTACGGGCTTTTCAGGAAATGCACAACAACTACTTTGAGGAGTATGAAGAGCTGGCAGAAGAGTTTGCGCGCAAACAGAAATGGAAACGTTTTCCGCCNCCCACCCGTGAAGAACTGATAGGCACCCTGNGTAAGGTTCACGGTGTTGAAGNACGAGTTGCGGATTTTTCACGATATCCTGAACTGTCCGGACAACGCTANATTTTTCTTCCGGGCAAACCTCCGCAGTTATTGTTAAATGGCCAACTCACACCCTCCCAGCACGTCTATTCAATGGCTTTACAAATCGGCTATTCAGAGTTGAAAATCCGCAAGCGTCTCCGTACTTCTCCCTGGAAAAAATTCGATAGTTTTGAACAGGTTATGGATAATTTCAGGGCTTCTTATATTGCCGGTGCTTTAATGATAAATCGTTTTCAGGCAGAGGAAGAGGTTCAGGAATTATTTCAGTCAGAAACCTGGGATGGTGACGCTATTTTAAAGTTACTCAAACGTCGTGAAGTTACTCCGGAAACATTTCTGCACCGTCTCAGCCAGATTCTTCCAGGACTGTTCAAAATAACGGAACTGCATTATTTGCGTTTTGAACATAAGATTGGGAAAAATGATATTCAACTGACCAAGGANTTGAACATGCCCAGAACATTAGTGCCGAGCGGTGTCCGTTTAAATGAGCACTATTGCCGACGTTGGTTACCGGTGTCTTTACTCAAAGAATTGGAAGAAGAACAGACTAAGCTGAAACCCGAAAAAACAATAATTCGTGCGCAGAGAGCACAGTTTATGGAAAGTGGAGACGAGGTGCTTTTTATTTCCATTGGACGTGCATTGCGTTTAAAAACAAAAATGAACCGCTGTGTCTCGCTTGGATTGAGGGTTGATAAAGCNCTGAAAGGAAAAGTTAAATTTTTAAATGATCCTAAAATTCCTGTAATGGAAGTTAATCAAACCTGTGAGCGCTGTCCCCTCGATGAGAGCCAGTGTTCGGTCAGGACAGCTCCGCACAATGTATATACAAGGGAAAAGAAAGAGGAACTTTTAAATCAAAGACTGGGAAATCTTGTCAACGATTATCGTGATAAAAATCTTAAAATATAAAATGCTTAAAGCGGAAAAAAGTAATTAAGATAGATCGTGTGTAATTGACTTTGCTTCAAAAAAGGATTAGAAGCAGAGTCAGAGATGAATGGTAACTGTTGCCCCAGCGAAAAACGATAATACATTAANAAATTGGAAGTGACGAAATAGGACACTCCTGTTTCTATNCCAAGAGCGATTTCATCTTCATAAGAATCATTATTTGCAGTTCCAGCAAAACNGATTTTAGTAAACTGCAGTCCTGTACCATAGTGCAAATATAAGTCACGTCTGATTTTCGGGTATTTTATGTACCATAAATTATTTTGGATTACCTCAAGTTTTTCTCCGGATTCTNCCAGATAAGTAAAAGATTCCGAGTGTTCAACAATAGAAACTTGCCTTTCATATTCTACGACCTGCTCATCCCAAAAATATCCCAAATTAAATCCGATTCCGTTTGCAGTACCATCTGAATCTGAAATACTGACTGTATCTGCAACTTGTAGCTTCACNCTGCGGAATCCTACGCCAAAATAGAATCCTATCCATTGAGCAGAAGTTCCGGAGACAAGAAAATCTGGTTCCTGAGTTGCAGTCCGTTCCTCTAAACTTCGTTCTTCCATATCACTTTGCTCAAGAGGAAGTTGTTCCTGTGCGTGAATTTCTCCTGCAAAAAAAACAAAACAGCATAAACTCAACAAGAACAGGACAGACTTGTGAATTGCNGTCTTCTTAAAGTTTTTTAAAGTTGATGGGTAACTGTTGTTTTTCATCTAATTAATCCAANTCCGGNNAAATTTGTTCTGGAATCGAAATNCCGCCCAGGTTAATGTAGGCATATAGTGTACGGTCAATATATTCCTGTTCACGTCCGCTGTTTGATACGGTTGTGCCGACATTTTCTGTGAGTGCAAGGCGGATGTTCCAACAGTCAGGACGGTAATCCAGAGTGAGAGCACTCGAACTTAGACGTCGCCGAAAGGTATAAGTGTCTGCATCTATATTGACTGTTCCGGAAAATCCAAAAGCCAGTTCGTCACTTGCTTCAAAGCTGTTGCTGAAACTAAATGTGTTAGCTACGTCAACATCAATACCAAAAGGTGTTTGGTAGGCTAACTTGTTTTTACGGAAATTCACCGATGCTTTGTTGTGAGCACTCAAACCAACACTTACTGCTAGAGAATATTCTACAACTTGGCGTTTCTGATGGTGATAACGATTGAAATAATTTACGAAAAAACCTGGTCCTGGGTTGAATCCAAATGAAGTCCGAAGAGGTATCAATGGTTGACCAGGCTCGGTCTCATTCCCTTTAATTGCCTCACCAATTGATTGAAAGTAAGGATCTTCTTTTAGATTATCGTAATGCTGAACAAAGTTTAAACTTGCTAGGGTCCAGCTTTTACCTTCACGAGTCTGGCTTCGTATCTGGTTGCTCAAACTTCTCTCAAAGTATCTCCGTTTGGCAAGTAAAGTATTGTTCAGTCTTAATGTGGTCATTCTCCGTGTTGATTGCCCCGATCCTTCTACATCTTCAATGTAATCGTAATGTAGGGTTGTACTGAGTAAATGTTTTATACGGCTGTAATATCCTGATTCCCTAGAAAAAATCCGTGACAAGGTTGTCCCTATTTGTGCATTTCCACGCATAATTTGGAACTCTCCTTTTTCACTTCCCGGTACATTAGGATTACGGGAACTGGTGCGGGAAAATGTTTCTGAGATGCCAAGAGAACCATTGAAATGTCGAAAAAAAGGAAATACCAAGCTCAGTTCCGGAGAGATAGAAACTTCTTCTCCGGAGGATCCTTGGTTCGTAAACCATTGAGTTGCAGATCCACTAACACCTCTTGACAAAGTCGTTTCCCCTGAGCGCAAAAATACGTCACTAAATTGAAATGAAATAACAGGAATGTATATAGGTTCAGAAACAATATTCCGGTTCAAAATAGCTAATTCACTAAATAAGCGATTTTGAGACGCAGAAAGTGTGACACTTCCTTTTGTATACTGTCGGTTGATATTTGCCGAAAACTGTTGTGCAGTAAGATTAGGATTTTCAACCAGTTCGTATTCCCTATGAAACTGGCTGTCGCTGTAAGACAGGGCCGAAACAATAAGACGGCTCCGATCGTCTAGTTGTTGATTATGGTTAAATTGGAATTTAAAGCGTTTCGGATGTAATTCGGATGGCTCTATCTCGTGAGCACTCAAACTTCCGGATTCATTTTCTGGATCACGTGCATCCCGTTCAAAAAATCGCTGGTATTTGATTTCACCTCTCACTCCCTCAGTCCATGCGTATTGATAATCAAAACGCAATCCTGGTCCACGTCGCTCCACCCAGTCATAAGTCAGTGTCAAATCCTGTTCTTGATCAATTGCCCAAAAGTATGGAATTCCAAAGCGATATCCTAAATCCCATTTTTTTACACTACTCCGCACAATCAGATATTCTGGAGGAAGAAATCCGGATTGTCGACGTTTAACAGTGGGCCAGGAAAGGTATGGGAAGAAAAAAACGGGGACGCCTCCAAATTTTAAAATTGAGCTGCGGGACGATGAAAAATTTTG
>NYXK01000097.1 GCA_002685535.1 Deltaproteobacteria bacterium | reverse complement strand
TGCCACGAAGGTATTGTTGCCGAAGGTAACTCCATAGAGACCATTTGCAGTTGGGGAAGTTGCATTTTCCCAAGATGACCCATTATCCGTTGATCTCACAATGTTTCCTGAATCACCAACTGCCACGAAGGTATTGTTGCCGAAGGTGACTCCTCTGAGAGTGTTTCCAGTTGAATTATCAGTTGTCGCATTATCAAAAGATGACCCATCATCCGTTGATCTCACAATGTTTCCTGAATCACCAATTGCCACGAAGGTACTGTCCCCGAAGGTGACTCCATAGAGATGATTTGCAGTTGAATTATCAGTTGTCGCATTATTAAAAGATGACCCATTGTTCGTTGATCTCACAATGTTTCCTGAATCGCCAACTGCCACGAAGGTATTATTGCCGAAGGTGACTCCAGAGAGGTTATTTACAGTTGGAGAAGAACCAACTGCCACGAAGGTATTGTTCCCGAATGCTGCTTCAAAGAGATTATTTGCAGTTGGAAATACATGCAGGCTCACATTGTCTGCACGGTAAGTTGAGTTTTTATTAACTCCGGTAGAACTCACACCTCCATCCACCAGAACCCAGCATCCGACTGAAACGTTATCCACATCCGCACTTGCCGTTCCGGAGCCATTACTGACCACACATTTCCCGTTGGGCTGGGTTTTGACACGAACGTTGTATTTGGCGCTGGAAGCAACTTGAAATGAAAAACTGCCGTCGCTGGTAAGTGTTTGATCACTTCCGTAATTGTTTTGAAGGACCAGTGTTCCTGAAAGTCCGCTGACACTCCCTGAAACAGTATAAACTGTGTAAGAACATATTATGCTCACATCACTCACATTGTCGGAAACCACACCGCTATTCAGGTTTGGTGTACAGATCTGACCCGTAGGCTGTGTTTTGACGGTCACCAGATATGTAGCCCCTTGACCCACTTTAGTTGTAAAGCTAAAACTGGTGTTGCTGCTGACAGTAAGATCATCTCCGGAATTGTTCTGCAGTGTTACACTTTGCCCTGAATACAAACCTACAACTGTACCGGAAATGGTATGTGATTCAGAACTGCATGTAACCACCACTGTTGTACTCGCACTGAGTGTTCCTTCTCCCTCGGTCACCGTGCAGGTTTGACTGACTGGTTGCTGACGTACTGTGATATCGTATGAAGTACCACTGGAAAATGAACCAAAGGAATAAGTTCCATCTGTGGTAATTCCAAGTGCCTCATTTTCTGTGAAAACATTAGCTGCCGTACTCTGTCCACTGCTCAAAATCACATTTTTCCCCTGCTGAAGACCTGAGACGCTAACTTTAAGTTCAGGCAAACTGCCTCCCCCCCCGCTACTGCTTTCCTCAGTTGCGGCACATCCAGTCAAAGTGACAAAAAGAGCTAATAATATTGCTATCTTTGTTGTTTGCTTATTTATACTGAACATTATTTGGTTTTGCTATTCAAATTGGAGAAATAGATTTTCATTAATTTAGCAGTTTAAAATGGATTCTTCATAACCCTGATTTGATTTATTCCACTGCTGTTAGTCTCACTCCAGGCAGCATATAGTTTCGAGCCGCTTACCGCCATGACCGGAGTTGTAGCAACTTTTAAGGTATTATAATTTAAACCAAAACGGCTGATGCCTAAGTCATCGTAACGGTCTACTGCCGTCCATTCCGGAGAACTGTCATCACCATTATACTTTGCCAGCCGTATTTGTTTACTGAGTCCGCGTTCCTGGGCCCATGTCACGTGAAGACTGGAATTAAATACAGTCAACCTCGGCGCAGTAGCATTTTCATTTCCGTCATTGTCAATGATCATGTTCATACCCTTTGTACTGTCTCCATTATCGACAAAGCTCCATGCAGGAGAAGTAATATTTCCATTGAANANGGCAACTCTGATTTGTGTAACGTTATTGCTGTTTGACTCCTGCCAGACAGCATATAGTTTTGAGTTGAAAACAGTCAGTTCCGGGGCTTCTGCATTGTAGGAAGAGTTTCTGTTGATTCCGGAGGATGTGCTGCTATCCACTGATATCCAGCTGGTGGAACTTTCGATGCTGACTTTCACCCGGATTTGTCCAGTCACATTGTCACTTCCATTCTCACTCCAAATTGCATACAGNTTAGAACTNNAAGAAGCTAATCTTGGCNGAGTAGCATGGCGACTNGTGTTANCATTGATGCCGGTGATNCCGTTNCCGTCCCAAAAAGNNCCGGTTGCCTTGGCCACACGAATTTGGCTTACACTGACATTATCCAATTCACTCCAGGTAACGTAGNGGCTGTTGTCAAAACTGTGATAAACTCCATGAGGAGATGAAAGTGCCTGATTATTTTTATTGATGAGTGCAATATAGTTCCATGAACTGTTTATGTATCTTGCAACTGTTACAAAACTTGTGCCCGCAAGCTCCTCAATCCAGGTCATATATAAAGATGGAATAGTCTTATCTTCCACAAATATAAATGGTTGAGTAGCATCTTCAGAATTAGCTGCAGAAATAAAGCTTTTGAAGTTAATTCCGGAAGAATCCACAAAACTCCAGCTACTCGAGTTATCATCATATTTTGCGACTCGAATTCGACTTTTGTTGTCAGAACTTGAAGGCTCCACCCAGGCATTGTAGAGNGTTGAGTCGAATTCAACAAGTTGCGGACTGCTGCCATTTTGACTGACATTGTCGTTGATTCCTCCACTGGTTACATTGTCAATGTATTCCCAGCAAACTGCCTTAAGATCCGTGTAATCCTGAGTAACGTTGCTGCGTGTTCCATTGGTCACGGAACAAGTTCTGTTGTCCGGCTGAGATGGAATGTATATCATGTAGCCTCCGCCTTCTGCTACTGGAGTACTAAAGCTGAACGAGCCGTTATCTGAGATCGTTTTTGTTTCATTATCAAATTGCAGCCCCAGTGTAGTAGATCCCAGTCCACTAGCAGTTCCACTCAAAAAATAGGACCGGACTGCACATACAATGGAAACACTGCTCATATTATCACTTGCAAGGCCGCGATTATTGGCTGCAGAACATATAAATGGAGACGGCTGGGTTTTAACAGTTACATTGTATGCACTGCCCTTGTTGATTTTGTTTGTAAAGCTGAAACTACCNTTTANAACTGTGAGATNATCTGNACCATTATTTTGCAGAACCACTGAGCCTGNTAACCCACTTACTGTACCACTAACATTGTAGCTAGCGCCTGTACAGGCAATTGTTATATTTGAAATGTTCTGAGAAGTTGTACCTGAAGCATCTGAGACTGTGCAAGTCTGCGTATTGGGCTGCAGCTTTACCGAGACACTGTATGTACTTCCGGAGCTGACACGGTCCTGAAAAGTAAAACTGATATCATCTGCTCCAGTTTGTTCAATAACAGTATAATCTGCACTATTATTTTGAATGACTAAAACACCCGATAATCCGGTTACAGTTCCGCCGATACTGTAAGTGGNACTTGAAGAAGAACTTGAATCTGTATTTTCTGAAGCACACCCAAAAAATAATAAAATTGAACTGATGAAAAATGTTATGAGTTTCCANTGATAATTCCGAAAATAAAACACTTAAACCTGCTGGAGCGTTGGGAATAC
Source organism: Deltaproteobacteria bacterium (assembly GCA_002685535.1). GTDB lineage: Bacteria > SAR324 > SAR324 > SAR324 > NAC60-12 > Arctic96AD-7. The sequence continues at coordinate 5,283 of NYXK01000097.1, read as the reverse complement.
TACACCCGGGTGAATTTCAAGCACTGAGAGTAAATTGATAAAAAATACACTCTGTCTATGCAACTCATGTTCCGAGTCACCTTAAAAAGATGACCCATAGCTTATCTGGAATAATTATACACTTATCAGCAACGATAAAAAACTGCTTTATGCAAGATTCTGAACTTTGAAAATCCCTGCAAAATGAAACACAAGCCGCTTGCCACTTAGCTCCAGTTTTTATAGACTCGACAGATGCTAAAGATGACAACCTAGGGTGATATTTTATATTCTTAACTAGCTCATCATTTAGTCCATGCTGACAATTAATATATGGATGCATATGAAACTGGACGAAATAGATCTGAAAATATTGGTCGCTCTGCAGGACGACGGCAGGATTACAAAAACNAGACTGGCTGAAAAAGTACACCTGTCAGTCAGTCCCTGTCATGAACGTTTAAAGAGACTCGAACAGGCAGGATATATCGAAGGTTATTTTGCAAAAATTGATATTGACAGGATTGTCGCCAACTCGCTGGTTTTAGTACANATACATTTAAAACAGCACCGTTCCGAGGATTTCAGTAAATTTGAAGANGCAATNCTGGCAACTCCGGAAGTGGTAGAATGTCATGCTTTAGGTGGNGGTGTGGATTATATACTCAAAATGATAGTTAACAATATTCACCATTATCAGCAGAAAATCGAATTCCTCCTTAAATCTGAACTGAACATCGAACGCTACTACACCCACATTGTGACCAAACCTGTCAAACAATGCGGCTATCCAATTGAAAAACTGCTCAAGCCGGAAAGTGATACTTGAGTTTGTCAAGTAAGGCCAAATAAAATTCTGTCGACCGCAAATATTTTTCTGATTTTTTCCAAATAAACTGAAAATTCAATAACACTTTTTGTCTGTTAAACGATAGTCTGAATTTATACTTTCTTCTAAGTTCAACCTGTCGTCAAAAGAACCATGTCAACAAATCAAACAATAGCACAGCTTCAGAGCACAGACCGTGAGACCGTCTTTCATCCGTCAACACACGCGAGTGACCATGCTCACGGAAAAGTTCCNGTCAATATTATTCAAAGCGGCAATGGAATATACATTAAAAATCAGCAAGGCACAGAACTTCTGGATGCATTCGCAGGACTCTACTGTGTGAATGTCGGTTACGGAAGAACAGAAATCGCNGATGCGATCTACGAACAGGCNAAAAAACTGGCCTATTATCACACTTATGTCGGNCATTCCAACGAAGCAATTATCGAATTATCAAGGCGTATTATTGACTGGGCTCCGGACGGAATGCGTAAAGTTTATTATGGACTTTCCGGTTCTGATGCAAACGAAACGCAAATCAAACTGGTGCGTTATTATCAGAATATTCTGGGCAATAAGTCCAAAAAGAAAATTATTTCACGAGACAGGGGATACCACGGTTCGAGTATTGCCGCAGGAAGTTTGACCGGTCTTAACCTGTTTCATCAAGCTTTTGATTTGCCGATTGACGGTATCCTCCACACACTTTCTCCGCATTTTTACTGGAATGCTGAGGACAGCATGAGCGAAACCGAATTCTCGCAGCACTGTGCTGACGAGTTGGAAAAAATGATTCTGGCGGAAGGTCCTGAAACAGTAGGAGCTTTCATCGGTGAACCGGTAATGGGAACAGGCGGATTGATTCCTCCACCTGAAGGATATTGGGATGCTGTTCAAAAAGTGCTGCGTAAATACGAAGTGCTTTTAATTGCCGATGAAGTCGTTTGCGGCTTTGGACGAGTCGGTACGCCATTTGGTTCACATCTCTATGATATGCGTCCGGATTTAATCACGATTGCTAAAGGCCTGACCAGCGCCTATTTACCGCTTTCCGGAGTGATTGTGAGTGAACGCGTCTGGGAAGTAATCGAACGTGGCTCCNAAGAGCTCGGTCCCATGGGNCACGGCTGGACCTATTCCGGGCATCCCTTAGGCGCCGCAGCGGCGCTGTCAAATCTTGATATTCTGGAACGGGAAAAATTAACCGAAAATGCGCGTGAGACAGGTTCATATCTGCAGGAAAAGTTTAAAAAATCGTTTGAAAACCATCCGCTGGTTGGAGAAGTACGAGGTGTAGGCTTACTGGCCGCGCTGGAGTTTGTGGCGGATAAATCAAAAAAACTGCGCTTTGACACTAACTGGAAAGTAGGGGCTAAGGTTTCGGCGGCTTGTCTCGAACAAAATCTTATCGCGCGTGCTATGCCGAACGGTGACATCCTTGGTTTCGCACCGCCTTTGAGCATCACCAGAACAGAAGTGGACGACATCGTAAAGCGTACCACAAAAGCGCTGAATTCAGCCGCGGATCTGTTGACCAAAGAATACTCTTGGAAAGGTTGAAATACAGAATCCGGATTTGCTGTCATGATGAAAAGCTGCGCCTGTGAAAACCGGAACAGCTTTCAATTAATAATATAGAAAATAAATAATGAAAAAATATACTATTGCGGTGGTCGGCGCCCTGGGAAATGTCGGTACGGAAATACGTGACATTCTGGAAAAAAGTGAGCTGCCAGTCGGGAACCTAGTGCTGATGGATATCGCGCAAAACACGGGTAAAATAGTCCGTTGGCGTGAAACGGATTATGCTGTAATTGAAGCAAAACCGGAAGCGTTTGCAGGAGTCGATATCGCCATCATGAGCGCAGGTGCTGAAGCCTCGCTGGAACTCTCTCCGGAGGCGGTAAAACTAGGTTGTGTGGTAATCGACAATTCCACTGCATTCAGAATGGTTCCAGAGCATCCGCTGGTTATTCCGGAAGTAAACGCAGACTCGCTGGAAAATCACCGTGGAATAATCGCCAATCCAAACTGCTCAACGATTCAAATGCTGGTTGCGTTAAAACCAATTCATGACAATTACCGAATCAAGCGCGTGATCGTCAGTACTTATCAGGCCGTAAGCGGTTCCGGACAGGCCGCGGTGGACGAACTGCAGAAGCAGACACATGCTTTTGCAAACGGTGAGGAAATNCTTGCAGAAGTTTATCCGCATCAGATTGCTTTCAATATTCTGCCGCACATTGACCTTTTTCTGGAAAATGGCTACAGCAAAGAAGAAATGAAAATGATCCTGGAAACGGCAAAAATACTTGATCCTCAGATTAAAATAACTGCTACCACAGTCAGGGTACCAGTGACGAACGGCCATAGTGAAAGCCTGAATGTCGAAACTGAAAAGAGCTTTGAGATAGAGGAAATAAAAACACTGCTCGCCGCATCTCCCGGAATTGAACTTGAGGATGATCCGGAAAATAATGTTTATCCGCTTGCTTTGAATGCCGTCGGAAAAGACGCGGTTTTTGTGGGACGTATCCGCCGGGATTTTTCAACGGATAACGCGCTCAACATGTGGTGTGTTTCCGATAATCTTCGCAAAGGTGCGGCTCTGAACACCGTTCAAATTGCACAGGAACTGGNAAAACGGGACTTGGTCAGAGTTCCTTAATTTTCAATAAAAATCAAAAATAATATGCAGAATAATAACGNATCCGCANATTCAATCATCGTGATGAAATTCGGCGGTACCAGCGTCCGCAGTGAAGAGTCACGGTCCCACGNAATTAAACATATTCGCATTCATGCCGAATCCGGCAANAAGCTGGTTGTGATAGTTTCCGCAATGGGACGCAAAGGTGAGCCTTATGCAACAGACACACTGATTGCACTGCTCAAAGATTTAGGAGAACCGGTCAATCCCNCGGAACTCGATGCGGTAATGAGTATCGGGGAAACACTAAGTTCCGCATTTTTTTCGCATTTGCTCAGTCAAAACGGACTTCCTGCAGAAGCATTCACCGGAAGACAGGCAGGTATCTTAACTGACGATAATCCCGGAAACGCTGAAATTNTGGAAATCAATCCCGCCCGAATTCTGAAGGCGCTGAATCAGGGAAAAATCGCGGTCGTCGCCGGTTTTCAGGGAGCAACCGCAGCAGGAGATGTGCGTACACTTGGACGCGGAGGCAGTGATACGAGTGCAGTAGCGCTGGGTGCCGCACTGAATGCAAAGAGAGTGGAAATTTATTCTGATGTTGACGGTATCGCAAATTGTGATCCCCGTCAAATTTCGGCTGCGTCTTTTATAAATTCAATCAGTGCAAAGCAAATCCTGAGCATGGCGAACGAAGGCAGCTCGGTTCTTCATCCACGGGCAGTGAAAGCGTCACTCAAAACAAAAACACCGATTGTCGCACGCAACACTTTCAGTGCAGCAGCCGGTACCACAATTTTTCACCATGATGCTACTGAGCAAAGCAAGCTGGTTACACTGGCGCACAGAGAAAACTTGGCACTCATCACCTTTGAGGAAACCACGGATGCGCAGAAATTAGCTCCGGAAATGATCCGAATTGATGAACATAGATTTCTACTGAAAAATGATGTTTATCTGGAAAACAACTTAAAGCTGTTCAGCAAAAGTTCTGCCACTCTGCAGAAGGCAGAGGGCTGGGCTACTGTTTCGGTGGTCTTTGACAAAAGTGCGGCAAAAAGCAAAAATGTTCCAAACGCAGAAATTATCCCTTCCAACAAAAATGTGATTTGTTATCTGCTAAAAGAAGAACATTTGTCTTCTTCTTTGCAGATTTTGTATGAGCATTATATTTTGGGGGAGTGAATATAAGCTGAGAACTAACAATTTTGCTAGAAAAATTGTTGATTTCTGACTGTTTACGCTTCCATCAAAAAATAACATCAAGAAAAATGAAATATGCCAAGATTTGAAAAAGAAGAATATGATGTCCGTATCACAAAGGTGCGGCAAAGTATGGCTGAGAAAAATATTGAAGTATTGATCGTCACAGATCCTTCCAACATGGCATGGCTAACGGGATATGACGGTTGGTCGTTTTACGTGCATCAGTGTGTGATTTTGACTTTGGAAGGCGAACCTTTCTGGTATGGACGCGGAATGGACGCTAACGGTGCAAAACGGACAGTGTTCATGCAGCATGAAAATATTATCGGTTATCCAGATGACTATGTACAAAATCCGCAAAAACATCCAATGGATTATTTGAGTGAAATTTTCAAAGGAAAAGCTGGAACGTCAGCTGCCGGAGCTTCCGTTGGTACAGGCTTGGCAAATAAAACAATCGGGGTGGAAAAAGACAATTATTATTTTTCCGCTTCCTGTCTTGAATCCCTGCAGAAAAATTTACCCGGAGCAACATTGACGGACGCAACTGGTATAGTCAATTGGCAACGTACCGTGAAATCACCGCAGGAATTGGTTTACATGCGTAAAGCAG
>NYXK01000096.1 GCA_002685535.1 Deltaproteobacteria bacterium | reverse complement strand
TATATTATAAATTAATGTCTAATAATATTAGTATATTAGTCGAGTGTCGATTTCTCCCTGCACTCGAAATGAAACTCTCCGGAGGACTTTATACTTGCTCATCAAAAGTGAAGATGCAGAAAAAATGTAAATATTGTTAAAGGTTTTACAATAATTGCCGATTTAAAACACGAGAGTAAACTCTGGAAAATGTCCGGAGATATTTGTGTTTATTACTTCACACCTGCTACAGCTAAACTTAAAGACCTTCGTCGGCAATGAAAATAAGACAAAACCCAACAGCCTTAAACACACTGAGACATGCGTCGAATTACTTCAGCAAGGTGAAGGGGGGCATTGAACGGCTTAGTTCCGGAGTCAAGATAAACAAAGGGGCCGATGGACCTGCCTCACTGATTGCCTCAGAAAGACTGCGTGGAAATATTGCGGGACTTAAACAGGTCTACAGCAATGTTTCAACTTCTGTATCCCTCCTGCAAACTGCGGAAGCTGCCTTAAATGAAGTCAGTAACATGCTGATTAAGATCAAACAATTGACCGTTCACGCGCTGAACGAAGCAACTAACAGTTCTGACATGTTAGCTGCAGATCAGCAAGAAATTGAAAATCTTTTGAGTTCAATTGATCGTATTTCGCAGAACACAGAATTTGGCGGTAAAAGGCTGCTTGACGGCAGTATGAGTACAAACGGTACTGCTGTGGGTGAATCGCTGAGCTTTGTCTCTGCCGAAGCAACTGCGTCCTCTTCACCGGAGCAAGGCTGGGAAGTTGATATTCAGCAAATAGCAACAAGAGCCAGAATGAAAGGTGACGTCGCTATAGATGTAAACAACATCCGCAACGGTTTGCAAATTCTGCTGAATGAAGGCGGACGGAGCATGTCTCTGAATACATCGGAGGGTCAGTTAGGCCGCGACCTTGAGCAAATGCTCAAGGATGTGGAGCAGTTTCCTTTACGTTTTTCCGCCGCGGAAATGTCTTCACAAATTCGTGGAATGGTCGTTTATGCCTTAAATCAAGGAATTGCGGAAAACGGCTTAAAGCTTCAGGTCATGGAGACTCCGGATAATACCTTACAAGTCCAGCACAATAATTTTGGAGATTCCAGTACATTTTCTGTGACCAGCTCAATTGCGGGAATACTTTCCCCAAAAGCAAATATTGCTCAAATTGCAGAGAGTGGAAAAAATATAGAAGGTACAATCAACGATCAGCTCGCGTTGGGCGAGGGTCAGTATTTGACAACGATACAGGGGATGGAAGCAGCCGGTGTTACTGTAAAGTATGAGAAAGAATTAGGCTATCATGAAATACCAGTTTATGATGATGCCGGTCTCAGGACGGGCACACAGTTGATTGAGCAAAAAAACGAAGACATTGTCGGTGGACCGGAGAATCCGAAAAAAGAAGGCTATGTTCACGTTTCTCAGATGTCAAAAGAATTTCAGGTAGGAGTTGATAAACAGTCAAACTCTGCATTCTCATTTGCAAATGTCCGCACAAATCTCATGGGTAAAGGCATTAAGAATAAAAGCGGATTTCTAAGTCTTGCGGACATTGACGTAAAAACCGCACAGGGCGCAAATGACGCGGCAAAAATCGTCGGGCAGGTAATTGATCAAATATCTGTTTACCGCGGTGAATTGGGTTCATTTCAAAAGAATACACTTGAGAGCAACCTCAATAGCCTCAAAGTAGCAGAAGAAAATATCACCCAGGCGGAGTCCACCCTGCGTGACTCAGATATGGCTGCCGAAATGTCGAATCTNACCAAAGATCAAATCATGCTGGAGGCAAGTACTGCGATGATTGCCCAAGCTAATCAAGTTCCAAAAACTGTACTGGGTCTAATCCAAAACAGCGCATAGACTGAAAGCTGGTTCTCATTTTAAAGCANAGGTAGCTGAGTTCCGCTGTATCCTCCATCTTCCATTTTCTCTTCCGGACTTCCAGCTGTTATTCTCCAAAAAAACTTGCCGTTTACTCAACTTAGGGGCTAGAATTACGCTGATTCAGAAATATTTTTCTGCATTCAGTAAATCTAAAAAGTCTGGGCATTACCGCCACTTTGACAGTACAGAATGAACTCAACTTAAATGGAAACTCCACAAAAGTCCCCACAAATTTCTTTGGAATTGAGAGGAATTACCAAAAAATTTCCCGGCATTGTTGCTAATGAATCGGTTGATTTTGACTTGCGTGAGGGAGAGATTCACACCATTCTTGGCGAAAACGGTGCAGGCAAATCAACCTTGATGAACATGATCGCCGGTCTTTTTCCNGCGGATGAAGGAGAGATGCGAGTTTTTGGTGAAAAGGTAAATTTCACCAATCCCCGGCAGGCGATTGAAAAAAGTATCGGCATGGTTTTTCAGCATTTTATGTTGGTAAAGAACCATACAGTTGCAGAAAATATCATCCTGGGTCAGCCCGGTATGGTGAGGCTTAATTTGAAAGAAGTCCATCAGCAAATCAGGGAAATCAGTGAGCGTTATGATTTGTTTGTTGATCCGGAAAAGAAAATTCAGCAACTCTCAGTCGGCGAGCAGCAACGTGTTGAAATTGTGAAAGTGCTGTTCAGAGGTGCACGTATCCTGATTCTGGATGAGCCAACCGCAGTTTTGACTCCGCAGGAATCGGAAGCATTGTATGAAATCATGCAGCGCATGACGAAAGAAAAACATTCCATCATTTTTATCACTCATAAAATGAAAGAAGTGATGGCGCTTTCACACAGGATTACGGTTTTGAGCCGTGGAAAAGTGATGGCAACTTTGCAGAGAAATGAGACCAATCCGCAAAAACTAGCCGACTTGATGATTGGTAATCTGGAAGCTCAAGATGTTGTTAAAGTTTCAGAATTCCTGCGTAAAACAGTGGTTGAAGAAAGCATTGAAGTTGATTCAGAACCTCAAAATATACAGCAAAAATCAGGAAACTTAACGGTTGCATTAAAAAATATTCATGCNGTAAATGANTTGGGACATCCNGCTTTGAAGGGAATTTCATTTGAGATACGTTCCGGAGAAATTTTAGGTATGGCNGGAGTTTCCGGAAATGGTCAACCGGAATTNACTGATGTNTTGAGCGGCTTGCGACCNGCNACTCAAGGCACNTATCAGTTTGAAGNGNCNGCACTAAAAAATCCTACAGTGAACGAAATGATTGAACGTGGAATTGGTTATATTCCGGAGGATCGTAAGAAGTATGGAGTGTCTTCCGGAATGTCGATTGCTTATAATTTCCTGCTGCGTGATTTTCGAAATCCGGAATTTTGTTCTCACCAACTGCTCAAGCAGGCAAATATATTTGACTATGGTCAAAAGAAAATGGAGGAGTTTGATATTCGTGCTCCTTCAGCAAAATCTCAGGTTGGACTGCTTTCCGGAGGAAACATGCAGAAAGTAATTCTTGCCCGTGAAATTTCACGTCCGTTGAGTCTATTGCTGGCCTCACAGCCAACCCGGGGTTTGGATATTCACGCGACCAGTTTCATCCGTGAGCAAATNTGCCGTGCACGCGACAATGGNCTGGCGGTGCTCTGGATTTCAGAAGATTTAGATGAATTGCTGATGGTCGCCGACCGTATCGCGGTGATTTTTGATGGACGTATTGTCGGAATACTTTCGCAAGAAGAAGCCTCAGTCAGTCTGATTGGTCAGATGATGACCGGGATGAGCAGTGACGGNCCGGAAAATTTGCTGGAGAACANTGAAAATGCGTGATTACCTTTTATTTTATGTAAACGGCATACGCCACCAAATTTCCGGNGAGCGTGGTTTTCAATCTCTCTCTGAATTTTTACGTGGTGATTTGGGATTAGTCGGTACAAAAGTAGTTTGCGCTGAAGGAGACTGTGGTTCATGCACGGTGCTCATTGGACGTGTCCGGAACTCCGTGATGTGTTATGAAGGAATTAACAGCTGCATTCAGTATCTGTATCAACTGGATTGTGCCCATGTGATCACCGTGGAAGGCTTAAAGGACGAAACCAAAAAAATACATCCTGTACAAAAGGCGATGATTGACACGCTTGGGTCACAGTGCGGATATTGTACACCGGGATTTGTGATGTCACTGGCTGCAATGTTTGAAACACAGGAAGCTATGACGAGGAGTTCAGTACAGGACGGTTTAACCGGAAACTTGTGTCGCTGCACCGGCTATGAACAAATAATAGACGCGGCCTTGTCTTTGAATCCAAAAGAGATACCCAAAGCATCTAAACGTTTCAATGAAGAAGCAATACTGACGGATTTTAGGGAACATGTTTCACAAGCTGTTTCTTGTGAATTTGAGGAAAAGTGGAACGGCAGCTCACAAAAAGTTCAGTTTTATGTTCCGACTACTTTGAACGAAGCACTTGAGTTTAANCAAAAACATCAGCATGTCACNGTGGTTGCNGGAGGTACCGATATTTCGGTACAGATGAACAAGGAGCGTCTTGAGCCAAGCAGCGTGATGAGTCTCACTCATTTGAACGGGTTGGAAAGTTTCGAAATAAACAATAAAACAGTGACAGTTGGAGCAAAGCTGAGCTGGTCGAAATTAGCAGAACATTGCCAACAGCATCTTCCTCAGTTTGCCAAAATAATCGAAATTTTTGCTTCACGGCAAATCAAGAATGCGGCAACNCTTGCAGGCAATATNGCCAATGCCTCACCAATTGCGGACTCTCTACCCTTCCTTTATGTAATTGACGCAGAAATTGAATTNAGNNCATNTCAGCNGAATGNTGAAGTGGCNGANAAACGTTGGGTCNGGATTAATCANTTTTACCANGGTTATAAAATAACCGAAATGAAAGNGGATGAATTGATCACAAGAATTCGCTGGAATCTGCCGGAAACGGAGGATGTACTGAAACTCTACAAAGTTTCAAAACGTAAAGACTTGGATATTTCAACGTTTACCGCAGGAATATGGCTGAAGTTGAAAAAAACTAAAATACAAAATGCGCGTCTTGCTTTTGGGGGAGTTGGCCCTGTTGTTCTGCGTTTGCCTGAAACAGAGGAATTTTTGCGGGGCAAACCGCTGCTGCTGGAAATTTTCCAGGAGGCAGGTAAAATAGCTCGCGATGAAATTAACCCGATTTCAGATGTACGCGCTTCTTCGGATTATCGGTCGCAGTTAACGGAGAACATTTTGTTGAAGTTTTTTCATGAATGCTGTGACTCCTTGAACAAAAAAAAGGCGGCATGAAAGTAGTTGGAAAACAAGTTCCGCATGATTCCGCAGTAGGACATGTGACGGGAGAGGCTTTGTTTGTGGATGATTTAGCCTTCACCCAAAATGAGTTGATCGTGGATTTTATCGCAAGTCCTGTGGCACATGGTAAAATAAAAAGTTTCAATTCTGCGGAACTGTCCCAACTGGAAGGAATTGCGGGCGTTTTTACTTTTGCGGATATTCCCGGACATAATCTTTATGGACCTGTAATTCAGGATGAACGCTTTTTGGCGGAAAAGATAGTGGAATATGTGGGACAGCCAATCGCGGTTATCGCAGGAGAGTCCCGGAAAGCGATTCGTCATGCCAAAAAAAAATTGCGCCTCGAAATTGAAGAATTGACTCCGGTTTTCACTATCGATGAGGCACTNGNCGCAAAACAATTTATCGGTGTCTCACGTGTGTTTAATCAAGGTGATTTTGAAAAAGCCTGGAGCACAGCAGAACACACTGTAGNAGGAACTTTTGTATGCGGNGGTCAGGAGCAATTCTACCTTGAATCACAAGCTGCAATCGCGTGGCCGGGNGANCACGGTGAGATTCATGTTCATTCTTCAAGTCAGAATCCTACGGAAATTCAGGAAGTTGTGGCAGAGGCCNTGGGTTTAGGTTTTCACGAAGTGGTTTGTGTCTGCAAACGGATGGGAGGCGCATTTGGCGGTAAGGAAACGCAGGCGGTGATTCCGGCTGTCATGGCGGCACTGGTAGCGGCAAAAACGAAACGTCCGGCGCGGGTTGCCTACACCAAAGACGACGATATGCGTTCAACCGGAAAAAGGCATCCGTACAAAATTNATTACAAAGCCGCGTTCACCGCTGAAGGNNAGNTNACAGGCNTGAACTTGGAANTTTATTCCAATGGCGGAGCCGGAGCAGACTTGTCAACNGCAATCCTGGAACGTACTTTGTTCCATGCAGANAANGCTTATTTTATTCCGAATCTCTTTTTTAAAGGAACTATCTGTAAGACAAATTTTCCGCCNAATACAGCATTCCGAGGATTTGGAGGACCGCAGGGCATGGCGAATATCGAATACGTGATTCAGGAAATTGCCCTCGTTTTGAAAAAGGACGCTTTTGAGATTCGTCGCCTCAATTGTTATGCTCACGCTGAACGCAATATAACTCCATACGGACAGGTCGTACGCAATCATCTCCTCCCGGAAATTCTGGATCAACTTGCCGAAACTTCGGAATATCGCCAGCGCTTGCAGGAAGTGGAGGAATTCAATCGACAGTCCACTACTCACTTGCGTGGACTCGCTTTAACGCCGATGAAGTTTGGAATTTCCTTTACTACAAAATTCCTCAATCAGGGAAATGCGCTGGTGAATGTTTACAAGGACGGTACGGTGCNGGTTTCAACCGGTGGTACAGAAATGGGNCAGGGTCTGAATACTAAAATCAGGCAGTTAGTCGCGGATGAATTCGCNATTTCATATGATGATGTACGAATAATGATTACTTCCACGGAAAAAAACAACAATACTCCGCCGACTGCCGCTTCNGCAGGAACCGACNTGAACGGCATGGCTGCGCTAAACGCATGCCGGAAAATTAGAAAAAATTTGACGGAATTTGCCAGTAGTTATTTGTTGTCGCCTGATAGTGGTTTTGATCCATCTCCGGAAAATATCATTTTTGAAAACGGAANAATTTATGATGATCGGTGTAAGGTTCGCTTTCCGGAATATAAAATTACTTTCCGGGAACTGGTAAAGCTGGCATTTATGGAAAGGATCAGTTTAGGCGAGCGAGGTTTTTACGCGACGCCTGAAATTGATTTCAACCGTGAAACGGAGAAAGGNGAACCATTTTATTATTACACAACCGGCGCCTCAGTTTCTGAAGTGCTGATTGACCGTTTTACGGGNCAGCTCAAACTGGAGCGTGCAGATTTGCTGATGGACATTGGTGAGACAATAAATCCAGGAATTGANAGGGGGCAAATTATTGGAGGTTTCATTCAGGGAGTCGGTTGGGTTACAAATGAAGATTTGCGTTATTCTGATAAAGGTGAGCTCTTGACCTATTCTCCGACAACTTACAAAATTCCGAATATTCAGGATCTTCCGGAAATTTTCAATCTAGACACAATCGAAAATCCGCAACATAAAATCAACGTCCGCCGCAGCAAGGCGGTTGGCGAACCNCCGCTGATGCTTTGTCTGTCAGTCTGGATTGCGGTCAAACATGCTTTATCGTGTGTAAGAAATGANTCGATACCTCGACTAAATCTNCCAGCTACTGCTGAAGAAATACTGCGTAGAATCACAGAACTGAATGACGATTCTAAAGATGCTGCTGCAGGAACTTCTTCTGCAGATGAATCAGAAGTCTCGCTGGTTTCCCTGCCGATACTCTTTGCTGAAAAAAGTAAACAACCGTAACAAGCCTNAAGTTGTAGATTGTTTTGCCCGCAAAATAGCTGATTGAATTGACATTTAAGGTTTATTTTAGCATAGTGTAAGTTATAAATTCTTGAAAAAGAATGCTTGAAAATTAAAAAAATACTCACAATGGAGAGAGAATGAAGGATATAGAAATTAACGGGATTAAGGAAACCATCGTCGAGCGCTCGGATTATCCGATTGAAGAATGCAAAAACATTCTGGGACAGGAAGTAACTGCAATTTTAGGTTATGGACCGCAGGGTAGAGGACAGGGNCTGAACATGCGTGATCAGGGTTTCAAGGTTATTTTGGGACTGCGTAAAGGTCGGAGCTGGGACAAAGCTCTGGCAGATGGTTGGGTTGAAGGTGAAACGCTTTTTGAAACAGAAGAAGCTGCACAGCGCGGGACTATTCTGCAATATTTGCTCTCAGACGCCGGACAGATTGCTGCATGGCCCATGGTAAAATCAAATTTAAATGATGGCGACGCTCTCTATTTTTCCCATGGTTTCGGAATTGTGTTTCATGAGGATACGAGCATCATACCTCCTGAAAATGTTGATGTGATCCTGGTTGCACCAAAAGGCAGCGGACTTACCGTGCGTACACATTTTCAAGCAGGACGCGGAATTAACGCTTCTTTCGCAATTCATCAGGATTATACTGGACGTGCCAGAGAACGCTGCATTTCAACAGCCTTCGCAATTGGTTCCGGACATCTTTTTGAAACTACCTTTAAGAAAGAAGTTCACAGTGATCTCACCGGTGAACGTTGTGTTTTGATGGGACTGCTTCAGGGAGCTTTTCTCGCGCAGTACGAAGTTTTGCGTGAACATGGACATTCGCCTTCGGAAGCCTACAATGAAACAATTGAAGAAGCACTGCAAAGTCTATATCCTCTGGTTGCAGAAAAAGGCATGGACTGGATGTATGCTAACTGCTCNACTACTGCTCAACGTGGAGCGCTCGACTGGGCACCGCGTTTTCGTGATGCAATAAAACCTGTGGTAGAAAAGTGCTATCAGAGTGTGCTGGATGGAACTGAAGCTAAAGTATCCATCGATTCCAACTCCCAGGCTGATTACCGTGAAAAATTGGAAAAGGAGCTTGAGGAAGTCAGCAATCAGGAAATGTGGCAGGCCGGGAAAGTATTACGTCAATTGCGTCCGGAAAACTTATAAGCATCAGTTAAGGTCACTATGGGTTTTGTCAAGTTACTTGAAGAAGGCAAGTATTTCGAAATACAAAAGCGGAGTGGACGTTCCGAAACTTTGGAACAAGAGGCAATGTCATTTTGCGGTGCGTTGCGTCCACACTACAATCCTAACATGATTCTGTTGTTGTCAAGTCCGCTTGAATCACGTGGTGACGTTTTCGAATTCAGGTCAGAAGATATTATTTACGCAGAAGAACTTTCCAGTATCACCAAGCCAAACGGTGTGACCGTTGAACGGGTACGCCTTTGGGTCAAGAACGGTAGTCCAGCAATGCGTATGGAACCGATACTTGTAGGAAATGACGAGTAAGCAACGCTAAATCTTTGCTAAAAACAGGCGCAAAATCTAAGTCACCGTTTTCAGCAGCTTGACAGACTGTTTTTTCACTTGCCTCTTCTGCAAGATGTACAGCCAANTCCTAATGTCACAAATCATGCCCCCCTTCAGTTCAACTAATACAAATTTGAGCAAATCAATACTTCTGTCGGGGCTGCTNCTGTTGCTGGTTTTGCTGTTCATTTCTTGGCTGCCAAACTCAGTCTTTGCTCAATTTGAAGATGATGTAGAAATTCCGGAAAACGTTGTGACTTTTCAGGCACGTTTAGAACCTGAAAAACCACGTCCGGGAGAACACGTCCGTATTATTTTGGATTTGAAAATTCATCAGGGCTGGCACGTTTTTTCCGTAATACCCGGTGAAGGAGATTTCGCCCCTATTCCCACCACTCTGACTTTCGAAGATGAGTCTCTGCTCCTGATAGGTCCTGTCTACGAAAGTAACCCTATTACTGCTCCGGATCCTTTTCTGGANATGGTGTTGAGCTTTCATGAAGAGCAAGTCAGTCTGTTCCAAAACGCCCAGATTCCGCAGGAAATGAACGGAGGTACTGTTTGGAAAAACAGTGGAAATCTCAGTTATCAAGCCTGCAGTGACCGTGTTTGTCTGCCTCCCAAAACTGATCGGTTTTCTATCGAAATTCCGCTTGGAATAGGANAGACACGTAGCGAATATAAAATTCCGCAGTTTGCGGTTGATAATCCTCCGGAAGATATTTCTGAACTTGAAGATGCACTCAAGGGAGGTTTTTGGAGTTTTATCGGTTTGGCTGTCATTGCGGGATTCTTGGCATTATTGACCCCCTGCGTCTTTCCAATGATTCCGGTTACTGTCGCTTTTTTCACCAAACAAGGTGAGTCCAATCCCAGGGAAACGCTGCGGCTGGCAGCACTTTTTGGTTTGGGAATCGTTGGAACTTATACTGTAACGGGGATGCTGCTTTCCATGGTTTTGGGTGCAGCAGGTGCCGTACAGTTTGCCACTAACGGCTGGATCAATTTAGCAATTGGCCTGATGTTTACTCTTTTTGCCTTCAGTCTGATGGGTTTCATACAACTGAACGCACCGGGTGGTTTGGGAAATATTGTGGACCGCTGGTCCAGGCATTTGAGTGGAATTGCAGGGGTGCTGGCCATGGGGCTGGCTTTCACGCTGACATCTTTCACCTGCACAGTTCAATTTGTAGGCACACTGCTGATCGCTGCTTCACAGGGCATGTGGTTTTGGCCCATTGTGGGTATGCTGGTTTTCTCAACGGTTTTTGCTTTCCCTTTTTTCCTGCTGGGAATTTTCCCCCGTCTTATCCAGTCAATGCNGTCCAAGTCCGGCGATTGGATGCTGCATCTGAAAATAATCCTTGGATTACTGGAACTGGCGGCGGCCTTTAAATTTTTCAGTAACTCAGATTTAGTCTGGCAACTGGGTATAATTGACAGGAATTTTGTGTTGGCTGCATGGGTCATACTGTGTACGATTGCAGCGCTCTTTCTGTTAGGAGGGATCAACATTCACCATGTACGAGTTGAATTGACAGGCGGTAGCGGATTTGCGTCAGCCTTCCTGTTTGCCATGCTCGGCATTTATCTGCTGCGGGGGNTGGTAGGAGTACCGCTTAATCCATGGGTCGATACATACTTGCCGCCTGTGATGCAAACATTTTCAGAATCAAGAACCGGTTTTACAACAAGTTATGAAACTTCCGGAGAAGTTAAGGCACATGCCCTGCCTTGGCAAACAGATTTGCCTGCTGCTTTGATACAGGCGAAAGTGGAAAATAAAAAAGTGTTTATTGACTATACTGGATACACATGTGTTAACTGCCGCTGGATGGAAAAAAACATTTTTTCTCATCCGGATGTGATGACCCGGTTACAGCAGAAATTTGTACTGGTTCAGCTTTATACTGACGGTGGTGAAAAAGCGGACGAGAACCAACGTATGCAAATCAGTAGATTCAAAACCGTTGCCCTTCCATTGTACGTGATTCTAGATGCAGATGATAATTTGCTGGCCAAGCGTGCTGGAATTATAAAACCTGCAGAGAAATTTTTAGAATTTCTGAACTAATTTTCCCTCTGATCAAAATAAACTGTGCGTTCTGAGATAAAATTATTCTTAACTCTTGGAGCAGTATTTTTTTTGAGTAGCTGTTCAGAACTTGGGTATTACTGGCAGGCTGCGTCCGGTCACCTCGAATTGCTAAACCGTAAGCAGGACATTCAGGAATTACTGGAATCTCCTGAGACATCTGCGGAATTAAAACGAAAACTGAAACTGGTTGAAAGTGTCCGCACTTTTGCGAGCGGGCGAATAGGGCTTCCGGATAATGCAGCTTACACCGCATATGTTGATCTGGGACGTCCTTTTGTGACTATGGTTGTTACCGCGGCACTGCCTCTTGAGTTGAAAGCACAGCAATGGTGTTACTGGTTTGTCGGCTGTCAGGAATACCGCGGTTATTTTGATGAAGCGGATGCCGAAGTGTTCGCGTTGGAAATGAAAGAGCAGAAGCTGGATGTTTCAGTGGGAGGGGTAAGNGCCTACTCTACTCTAGGTTGGCTNAACAAGCCTTGGCTGCCGAATTATTTTTCAGATCCGGTTCTGAGTACTTTTCTGCTTAAGAATGACGCAGAACTGATTGCGACACTGATCCACGAAATGGCGCATCAAATCGTTTATGTTAACAATGATACAGCGTTTAATGAATCATTCGCGGTTTTTGTGGAACAGGAAGGTCTGCGGCAATTTCTTGACGAAGCTGAAAATTCCAAGTTTATAGAAGGCAAGGTGGAAAAAACCTATCAGTGGTATTTGAGTGCGCGTAAAGATCGCATCCTGTTCCGGAAACTGGTTAAAACAACTTTTGATAAAATGGAGATCTTATTTGCGAAAAATTTTCCAGATTCTGAAAAGTTGCAGAAAAAACAACAGTTGTTCAANGAATTGCGTGAAAACTACATGAGTCGCAAGGAAGAATTTCAGGTNCTTTCCTATGGTAACTGGTTTGCTAAAAANCTGAATAATTCACATTTNCTGGGTGTACAACGNTATNACAGTCAGGTAGAAAAATTTTCTCTTCTTTTTGAAGAANATGGACAACAGTGGCCGCAGTTTTTTGAAGCAGTCCGGAAACTGTCAAAATTATAAAATTCAATAATTTTTATTTTACGAAGCAATCTTAATAAACTCGAAGGAAATGTCCAACTCTATTTTTAATAATATACGTGTCATTCTGCTGGACCGTGACGGTGTAATTAATGAGGAGCCGGGACCGATCCTGAGCCCGGAGCAGTTTGTGATGATTCCCAAAAGCGCTGAAGCACTTGCCAGACTTAATGCCAGGGGTTGGCGCTGTTTCGTAATTACGAATCAGGCTGCATTTGCCAGAGGTGATTTGAGCGAGAGCGTTTTTCAAACTATAACAGAGAAAATGCGTGCTGAACTTGAAAAATCTGCGGCGCATATTGACGGTCAATATTATTGTCCGCATCATCCGGACTGGGAAAACGGTCAACGTAGATCAGNAGCAAAAGCATGTAACTGCCGTAAACCCGGCACCCTGCTGCTNGAGCAGGCATCCGCGGAACATGGATTTAGTGCAGAGGAAACGGTTTTTATTGGAGACTCCACCAGTGATTTTGCGGCAGCCGCCAAATGGGGCACATGCTCGATTGGTGTACGTACCGGACATGCAGGTCGGGACAGGAAGGTATCCGCAGAGCCGGATTATTGGCAAGCAGATTTGTGGGAGGCAGTTGAGTTTTTGCTGAAAAATTCAANCTGAACTTAAATCTTGATGGAATTTGCCTGTGATGATCTAAAGCAGCGCGCTATTGATTTGCACAAATAACTTGAGACCAACAGCACAAAAAGCTAGTGTTAAAGGATTACTTTTCCTCATTTAATTGTTTTAAATCATAGTTGATGAACATGGAAAAAGTCCTAAAACTGTGTCGTTTCAAGTGAAGCGAGAAATCTTCTTTAAGCCGCCACTCTAATATCATTAAGATTTCTCCCTACGGTCGAAATGACAAATTGTGTATTTTAGATTGTTCACGAATTTGTNAAAGTTTCATATAATTTATAGTATGACCATAAATAAGAATTATCATGACTAATATAATTTCAGGCATAANGTATTTTTTCAAAAATATCATCACACTGTTGTTACTCTCTTTTGCGGCAGTTCACATTTCAGGTACAGTTTTGGCCGGTACTCTTCCGGATGGACTCTATGCACAAATGAAAACCTCGAAAGGCGAAATAGTGTTAAGGCTTTTTTACCAACGCGTACCTGTGACAGTTTCCAATTTTGTCGGACTTGCAGAAGGCACAAAAGAGTGGAAAGACCCTGTTACAGGAAAAAACAACAAAACGCGATTTTACGATGGTTTGAGTTTCCACCGTGTGATCAAGGATTTTATGATTCAGGGAGGAGACCCTCTGGGAACGGGTTCCGGCGGGCCGGGTTATAATTTCCCGGATGAATTTCATCCTGACCTGAATCACAGCAAACCGGGTATACTTTCCATGGCCAACGCTGGTGCAGATACAAACGGCAGTCAGTTTTTTATTACACATGTTCCTACACCGCATCTTGACAAAAAACACTCGGTTTTTGGCGAAGTCGTTGAGGGGATGAATGTTGTAAATGCTATTCAAAAAGGAGATCAGCTTCTGGCGGTTACAATTCTCAGAAATGGGGAATCCGCAAAGTTGTTTGATCCGGAAGTCGCGGAAAAACTGCTTGCACAGCGTAACAAAGAACTTACTGAAAAAAATAAGAAAGTAATTCCTGCAGCAACCGCAAAAATAGATCCTGAAACTGTTCCAAAATCAGGACAGCCGGCGGCAGAGGAAGTAAGTGTTGAAATGCTGGTTGTGACATACAAAGGTGCACGTACACCTAAACAAAATATATACTACGATAAAGCCGCTGCTGAAAAAGTTGCAGAAAAACTGACTGATCTGGCCAGACGAAAAGGTGTTGTTTTTTCGGAACTGATCGACCGTTTCTCTGATCTGGCCCAACAGCCCAAATTGCCGTTATTATCTTCAAAAGAACCTAATTTGCCTGCTTTCCTCAAATCTGCTTTTAAGTTAAAAGTAGGACAAATCAGTGATCCTGTCGATTCAGCATTTGGCTATTTAATTTTCCGTCGTGTATCTTTTGAAGCTGTAACTGCTAGTCACATCCTGATAACCTACGAAGGTGCTTTGCGTNCTACAAAAAAGCGTGACCGAAAAGATGCCAAAAAATTAGCAGAGAAAATATTGAAAGATCTTAAAGATGGGACTGATTTCGCGGAGTTAGCACGTCAATATTCTGACGGACCTTCCGGTCCTAAAGGTGGAGATTTAGGACGTTTTACACGTGGACAAATGGTGCCGGAATTTGACCAGGCGGTTTTCAGCCTGGAACCAGGTGCAGTAAGCGGTGTGGTAGAAACGCAGTTTGGTTATCACATCATCAAACGCATTCAATAACTGAAAAAATAAGATCTTGGACATTCCTGTTTCTCAGCACATCTGAACGCCAGGTCTGAGGTTATTTTTGTAAAGTTGAGGAGGAAGCAATTGAAAACCGCGGGTATTATCATNATCGGAAATGAAATTTTATCCGGAAAAGTTACNGATATAAATTCGCCATATCTGTGTCANGAACTGAGGACGCTTGGAGTAGANGTTCAGCAAATTATCACTATTCCGGACCTTCCGGAAATCATCGGCCGAACTACNGTTGATTTTTCAGAGCGTTTCAGTTGGGTTTTCACNAGCGGCGGGATCGGTCCAACTCATGATGATATTACCGTTGCTTCAATTGCCAAAGGTTTTGGCACAGAACTTTTTGAATCACCCCGAATCATGCAGGCTATCCATAATTATCATGGTGATAAAATGACTGCTGCACACCGCAGAATGGCCATGATTCCAGAAGGTTCGGAACTGATTGAATATTCCGAAGGCCGCGGGCCGCAGTTGCAGTTTCATAATATATTTGTGTTTCCGGGAATTCCGGAATATCTTAAAATCCGTTTTTCAGGCATCAAGGAACGCTTCCGGACAACTCCGATTGTGCTGAAACAAATCTATCTCAAAGCAGATGAAGGCGTAATAGCTGAGTCTCTGGACTCAACTCAGGAAGCATTTCCGCAACTGATGCTTGGATCATATCCGAAAGTAACAGGTGAAGACTATGACGTAAAATTGACTCTTGAGTGTCGAGACTCTGCTTATTTGGAAAAAGCCTTCCATTTTCTTTATGAACGATTACCGGAAGGATGTGTTCTTCGGGTTGAATAAGAAACTCAACAAAAGCTAATGCTTGTGCTTAAAAACCTCCCACAACATTTTTCCGGACGAGGCCCGCTGATTCACGTGGTTTTGGACGGTTGGGGTGTTGGTCAAGCTGATGAGACAAATGCCATTTATCAAGCAGATCTGCCGGTGATGAGTCGTTTGACAAAAGGTTGTCCCTACACTCAATTGTGGACACACGGTCTGCACGTCGGGTTGCCGAATGAAAAAGATTTGGGTGGTTCAGAAGTTGGGCACATGACGATGGGTGCCGGAATGATCAAGGAGCAGGGGCCGACGCTGATCCAGAAGCTGATTCAATCAGGAGAATTTTTTGAAAATCCGGTTTTAAAGCGGATCACCCGGAACTGTGTGCTACATGATACTCCGCTGCATTTGCTGGGTCTGCTTTCTAACGGCAATATTCACAGCCACGTTGATCACAGCGAAGCAATAATCCGCTATGCATTTCAGTCCGGAATCCGGCGTTGTTATTTGCATGCGCTGCTGGACGGAAGGGACGTTGGGGTGCAGTCTGCTTTGGATTTTACGGAACCGTTTGAGCAACTGTTTAGTGAATTAAAGAGCCAGCGTGCTGAAATAGATTATGCTTTTGCTAGCGGCGGAGGTCGTGAAGTTGTTACAATGGATCGTGACAACAACTGGAAAAAAGTTGAAGCAGGCTGGAAGATTCATGTGAAGGGAGAATCAGAAAACCACTTTCCGTCCATCCGGAGTGCGATTGAACATTTCCGGAAACTTGACCCGGAGATCATAGATCAGGATATTCCCGGCTTTGTGATTGTGCGCAACGGAGAGGCGGTTGCTAAAGTTGAAGATCAGCATGCTCTCATTTTTTCGAACTTCCGCGGGGATCGCGCCAGTGAATTTTCAGAGGCGATGCTGGCAGATGATTTTCCGCATTTTGAACGAAAGGTGCGTCCCAAAGTGATGTTTGCGGGAATGACACAGTACGATCAGGACAATGAGATTCCTCCGGATTTTCTGGCAGGAACTCCGGAAGTTGACGATCCGTTCGGTAAACGTATTTTGGAACTCGGGCTCAAGCAGTTCCGTTTAACAGAAACACAAAAATTTGCGCACGTTACTTTTTTTTACAATGGCGGTTATCGTGAACCGCTGGACATTTCGATGGAAAATTATCATTTGATTGCTTCTGATAAAATTCCATCCTTTGCAGAAATGCCGGGAATGAAAGCCAGTGAAATAAGTAAAAAAGCAGTAGAATTTATCCGTTCCGGAGAATATCAATACGGTTTGATAAATTTCGCAAATGCGGATATGGTTGGTCACACCGGAGATTTACAGGCTGCAATTCAGGCAGTTGAAACCACAGACGCGGCTTTAGACAATATTGTACGTGCTATAGACGCGGTTAACGGGTTGCTGGTTATCACAGCGGATCACGGCAATGCGGATCAAATGCTGATCGTAAATAAAAGCGGAACTTTGGAAAAAAGCACCAAACACTCAATCAATCCTGTACCGTACTTGGTTTATGATCCGCTGTATGATGGTGATTATAAACTGAAACCGTTTAGTGTAAATCACAACAACAATTTGAGTCATGTTGCGGCCACAAACTTCGTCCTGCTTGGGCAGGCAGTTCCGGATGACTTGGCACCAGCGCTTTTTGCTGAATAAAAAATATATACAATTCAACTTACAGACAAACAAACTAAATGAAGAATATTCTTTGTATCGGCGCCGGTTATGTAGGTGGACCAACAATGGCGATGATTGCTAAAAATTGTCCTGAACACAAAATAACCGTTGTTGACATAAATCAGGAGCGGATTGACCGCTGGAACAGTGATGACCTGCCGATTTTTGAACCGGGACTGCTGGAAGTTGTGAAGCAAGCCCGCGGTAGAAATCTGTTTTTTCATACTGATGTTGCTGAAGCCACCACGGATGCAGACATAATTTTTGTTTCAGTAAATACGCCCACCAAAATGTTTGGAGAAGGTGCGGGAAAAGCGGCGGATTTGCAATTCTGGGAAAAAACTGCACGTGAAATTTTGGATAATTGCCGGAAGCCAAATGTGATTGTGGTTGAAAAAAGCACTCTTCCGGTACGGACCGCAGAAGCGATGGCGCGAATCCTTGAGTCCGGAAAAAGTTCAACCCAATTTTCGGTGGTTTCGAATCCTGAATTTTTAGCAGAGGGCACCGCAATTGAAGATTTAACAACTCCGGATCGTGTTTTGATTGGAGGAGAAGAAAATGAAAATGGCCGTAAAGCAGCGGAAACTGTGGCAGAATTATACGCGCACTGGGTTCCGCGGGAACGTCTGCTGCTGACCAATGTCTGGAGCAGTGAGCTCTCTAAACTGGTGGCCAACGCTATGCTCGCGCAACGTATTTCTTCAGTCAACAGTATTTCCGCACTTTGTGAACGTACAGAAGCGGACATTGCGGAAGTTTCCAAAGCAATCGGGATGGATACTCGTATTGGTTCAAAATTCCTCGAAGCCAGCGTTGGTTTTGGGGGTTCATGTTTCCGCAAAGATATTTTACACTTATCATATCTTTGTGAGTACTATGGACTTCCGGAAGTAGCTGATTATTGGGCCAGCGTAGTCAGGATCAACGAATGGCAAACCAATCGTTTTTTTCAAAATATACTCCATCAACAATTCAACACTTTGGCCGGAAAAACTGTCGCACTGCTTGGCTTTGCTTTTAAGCAGGATACCGGAGATACGCGCGACTCTCCGGCAATTCCGCTTTGTGAAAAATTATTGGGCGAACATGCGAAAGTCAGAGTGCATGATCCAAAAGCTTTGGAAAACGCCAAGATTGATCTGCAGGAAATGCAGGGCGATGTGAGATTTGTCGAAGATGTTTATGAGGCTGCTGAAGGCGCGCATGCAATTGCGCTTGTTACTCAGTGGACAGAGTACCGTAGACTTGATTTTGAGAGAATTTTTCAAACAATGGTCAAACCTGCTTTTATCTTTGACGGACGTAATCATCTTGATCATCAGCAATTATTTGAAATCGGCTTTAATGTTTTTCCGCTTGGAAAACCTCCTTTGAAACATGTTTAATCGTTTACGGCTATCAGAAACTTTTCTTGCTGCAAGTTACTTCAGGAGCTAGTGCCATTCTTTAATTCTATTTCTTCTATAATTAAAAATGGTTTTTATGTCCTTTCTAATGAACCAATTTAAGAGGTTACCGCCGTAGCGAGGAAAAGGAAGTCGGTATACAACTTTGTCTTCAAGTAGAACTCCCCCAGCTAAGGTACTAAATAAATGACGATGGTACCACTTAGCGTAAGGTCCTTTAATTTGTACATCGGCAAACTGGGACATTGGCTGCCAGTTTGTAATTAGTGACGTCCAACTTGCAGGTATACCTCGAATTTTAAGTTTATAATAGATTTTAGTTCCTTCTTGAATATTTTCAGTCGACTTACCTTTTACTTTAAAGTTTAATAATGGAGGGGTTAGTTCTTCAAGGTTTTTCACATCACTAAAAAAATCAAAAACTTCATTAAGAGGTTTATGTGTCCACTGTTGTTGTTCAAATAATCTATCGTGACAGGATTCCTTCCAATTAAAAAGTGAGTTAAATGCATCTGCTAAATTTGTGAATTTGAAAGTATAATTATTTGCAGTTACTTTTTCAGGTAAAACTTTTTGGCTGGACAAAACCACACCAGCCATTTCGCCCAACGCCAACCTAAGAGCTATTTTAGGAACGGGTAATATTGCTTTTACTTTCAGCGCACTTGCTAATAATTTTGTAAATTCTTTGTTTCTTACTGGCGTTGGAGAAACAATGTTTATTTGTCCAGTTAACTTATGGTCATGAAGGGTTTTCATTGTAATTCCTACAACATCATCTATATGAACCCAGCTCATCCATTGAGTGCCCGATGATAAGGGACCTCCAAAACCATTTTCAAATATTGGCAACATCTTTTTTAGCGCACCACTATCGTTCGATAAAACAATTCCAAACCTGAGTTGGACATTTCGGCAGGAGGATTTCTTTGCTTCCTGCTCCCATTCCTGACAAAGTTTTGCCAAAAAACTTTCACCGATTTTTGAGCTTTCCGTTAAGGTGTCATCACCTTTGTCCCCATATATTCCAATGGCAGAGGCAGTTACAAAAACTGTAATACGTTCTAGGGAATTCTGAATAGCAGTTACCATGTTTTTTGTGCTGTTAATTCTAGAAGAACGAATTTCCAGTTTTTTTCGTTCAGTCCATCTATCGCCATCCAATGGTTCCCCCATAAGATGAATAACAGCATCAACGTCCATAGCCTGAACCGGGGGTAAACTCTTTGTGGGGTTACTCCATTGAAAATATTTGCAGGGCAGAGAAAATTCCTGGCGAAAATTTGTCTCATTTTTCCTGCCTAAAACAATGAGCTCCATTTCCGACTCTAGAATGGCCAAACATATATTGTAACCAATTTTGCCGGTTGCACCTGTAACAAGTATCCGTTTAATTTTACTATTCATGATGTAA
>NYXK01000095.1 GCA_002685535.1 Deltaproteobacteria bacterium | reverse complement strand
GCCGTCCATTTCCACAATGGAGGGTGTAGTGGGCGCGGCTCACCTGGACTCCCGCCTGAGTTATCGCTTTGCGCTGACCTGCTCTGGTCGATAGAGCCACCCCTCTCATCTGCAGCTACCTCCTCAACTCTGCTCGTCTGGTCTGGGCCTCGACCCCCGGTTGTGAAGCCCTGTGCTTGTAGATTGGTGAACAGCAATTCTTCGATTGTGGGGAGGTCTCGGTCGTCGTCGGTTTCGTCATTATTTGCTTTGTCGCTACCGCCGAAAACAGTGCCAGTGCCTAGTCAGATTCCCAAAAGTCAGTCAATGTCGCTACAAGCCAACACATCTCCATCACATACCTCGAATTCCGGGCCTGTAGCCCCCGTCATCAGCTGCTGGCCGCGGGGTGCTGAGTGATGCACCACTCGACGTGATGTGCTGGAGCTTGTTGAGGATGCTGACCTGTTCCGGGGCAGGTCTGCGGTGGGTTGCTGTGCTCTTGGAGCGCGGAGCAGTTGGCTTGTAGGTATAAGGTTTGAAGGCAAGAGTGGCCATCTCGAGCGCGTGGAAATGACTGAGAGTATTCGAGAAGTTCTCCACTGGCTGCTGGCTGCACAACTGGACTGCAAAAAGAGATGGCAGAGACGGGGAAATCAATGGGTTCATGTAGGCTTCTCGCACTGCCCTCGCAGAACCGGAATACGCCTTACGGCCTGCCATGCCATGCCATGCCATTCTCTCCACCTCCTGACGCCCTCTCCGTGAAAATGCCTCGGCGTCAATGCGGCCCCTCTCGCGCAGAGAGATCCGCCGCAGCTGCAAGGCCTTGTTACCGTCGATCCTGCGCTCTCATGCCGGAATATGCCTATCCGCAGCCGTTACCCCCACTTCGCTGTGCACCACGATCGGCCGATCTCAGTATCATCTCTCGATCGTCGGCGAGGCCGTGAAAAGCTGAGCAGGAAGGAGCGAGGATCGTCGTACGAGGAGGGGGTGCATGACTTCGGATATTGCCCTCTCCGCCCGTCCGAAGGCTTCAGGCAGACTGGTAGACTGGCACATTCCAGGTCCTTCCTGTCGTCCGGTGTCTCAGCTGCTAATCCTGTAGCTGGCGCAGTCCAATTGGCGGATCCTCAGCAGATCCTCCAAGGAAATGCTCCTGGCAGAGCCCTCGTGATGATCCTGCCGCTTCGAATCAGCCCAGGGCCACGCAATCAAGACGAATACGACATGTGCTGCGGCAACGGGGAAACTCACCAGGAAGCTCCCAATCATCCACCTACGGCATTTGGGGCACAGCTAGGCAGAAGACAGGCCGCGTCGCTATGAGACATTTCTGCGACTGGCTATTGTGCTGCAACGAGGGGAGGCCTTGTCCACGGCGTCTCAGTCTCCGGAGCGCGCTGCAGTGAGAGGCGGTGATGGTGCGACGACGAGGCAGATTGCGAGAGGGTCTGGACGCTGTCGAGCCCGTAACTCGGCCATTGCGAGGCGCACCTGCGAGGGGATCCGCATCACAGCTGCTCAGCAGTATCGAAGCTGTAGGGGCGATCGCGGATTCTGGTTGAAGCTGCCCCGCACCTCGCTGGCGCGGTCCATCTCAGCTGCGGCGTGGCCGATCAGGGGAGCCTGGTGGGAAGGAGTGGGATCTAGGCAGAAGGGCCGAATGCGCATGAAGAGCGAGCACCGAGCGTTGCGAGGTGGAGGGTTGTTGGGTTGTTGAAAAGGAAGGAAGAAGGGAAAGGAGCGAGCGATGGAGAGACGCGACTTTTATACCCCGCGAAAGCGGCGCCAGGCCCGTGCACGCGCCTTGCCCGATGCGGCGGTCGCGGTTTCCTGATGCGGGCTTGCCGTCTGGTCGTTTACTATATAAATTAAGAAAGCTATTTACTTAGTTATTTCGCAACTTTTAATATAAAAAGTAAGTGCGGCGGGATGTGATTGTTTAAAAAGTAAAAGACAAGCTTGTTAATAAATCAAAGTAATCCCTATTTGTATTAGGGGAATTTCCGAGGTATTAGGAAGTTTAAGCCTTTGCTTTTAATAATTTCAACTTAACGCTTTGTACTATTAAAACACATCTTTTTCTTTCTAGTTTTAAGCTTTTTAGTAATACCCCCAGCTAGCTAATAAACCTTATAAGCATAAGGTGACTAAGCGCTAATTACTAAGATAAGTAAGCCTTTGGAAATAAAGCTGGAAAAAGGCGAGTGCCTTTAATATAAGGGTATTTGTCTTGCGCGTTTTATGTATTTTCTTTTTTTAACAAGTTCGCTATATTTAAATTTCTTTAGTATTTGTTTTAATGTTTTATTTGTGTTACATTGTTTGATTTTTATTACTTAATAATTTAAACCAACTTCTTATGTTAATAATCTTATTTAATATTTATTTTTAGCTTATTAGTTTTATAAGCGAAGTATTTAAAAGAGGAAGTTCGGGTATTAAAAACTTAGGCGCTTTTAATAGCTATAGCGCTATTAGAAGCCTCTAACGCTAAAAGTATTTGGGAATTTGGAAAATGTTTTTTTATTATTGTTTTTTCTTTATTTGCGTATACATAATATTTTTAATTAATTTTTTATATTTCGATTACCAACTTTTGCTAAATCTTTATATTTTAAAATTACTAAATCTTCTTATAAAATAGCAACGCGAGATACTAAAAGTAAATCTCTTGAAAAAAGGAATTATTAGGCTTTTATAATTAATATGTTCCTTAGCGGAATGCTTAGCATTTAGGTTGAAGCTTTTAAAGTCTTTAAAACTTCTCTTTTTTTTAAAAAGAAATAGCAACTTTTTTAGGCAGTTTGGCTTTGGAATCAAGTTTCGCTTTACTAATAGCGCTAAAGAAAGCTTTGGAAAAAGCAAAGGAAAAGTTACTCTTTTAGCTTTAAATAATGATTTTAAAAGAGCTGGATCTTTTAAAAAACTACATTATATCGATACTTCTGATATTTACAAGCTTTAAATATATTTAAGTTAACTTATGCTTGCCTTTGGAATTGCTAAAGCACTTACGTTTAATAAAGCTAAGATTACAGCATTTTTTAAAATAATCAACAAGATGTTTATAACGCATAATATTACTAGAGATTAAAAGAAAAAGCAATAAGTTTTAAATTATTTACTCCTTTTAATAACGTAGAATTTAGAATAAATTAATTATTATTGGTAGCTATTTTATTTAGATTTTTGTTTAGCGACTTGCAAGGAATATCAAGGCCAAGATTCCTATTATTGACGTTATCAAAGCGGCAATCGTGATTCATATCAATCTTAAAGACGTTTACGCATTGCATGCACAAATAGCGATATAAGGTAACAAAAGCTTCGAAAGGGATTAATGCAAGCATTATTTGTGTTAGCAAAGATTTCATATCACTAAGCTATCATCTTTAATAAGGAATATTTATTTATGAAGTGCTTAATTAATTTAATATAAATTACAAAAATCAAACAATTAGCGAAGATTTGTTTTTGGCGAAGATCAAGCTTATGCTTACAAATGTAATTGTTATTGTTATTATTAAGGGAAAAATCAAGAATTTTGAAAGGGAAGGCATCATATATACGATTCTTATAGCAAGCAAATACAAAATCTTACCTAAATCGGGAAGATTGCAAGATATTTATTTAGTAGTATTGTTCCTTGCTTAGCATATCTTATTACTAGTATTGAGATTTTGGTGATTCTATCCCCGTTTTTGAGGTAGTGTGGTCGCTGTTTTACCTACCCTTTCCACCTCGCTTAGGCACTCGAGCATCGAGCTACGAGCTCTAACGCATTAGCCCACACGCCGCCTTAAGCACATTTCAACCCGACATTTTGCCCTCGCCTATTCCAAGTCAATACACCATGACCATCAGAACAGTGAGGGTTGACCACAACGGAAGGTTATCCACATGAGGGACCCTAACACCCTGTTGAGGATGTATTTAAATTATTGGTCTCGCCATCGTTTTGCTCTTTACTCAATGCCTCCTTACCATCGAATTCTTCTTCCTCCATTCCAGTTCCCGTACCTTTNTACATTCCTAAACTACCAATNCAGGATTTATGAACTNGCACGATCGACGNATCNCCAGNCTGGTTGCACACCGTAACAGGTGCCTCCAATTTCTCAAACAACANTACCCCACANTNAAAGNTGCCAAGGANACGAAGTGGTACAGGCAGTATANAGCAGCACAACTTAGGATCAACTCCCTACGACGTCGTNAACAACCNTCTTCCAAAGACGATATCGTCCTTNAACGTCTAANAAGTCTGAAGTTNCAATAATCAACAANCNTCNTTGTATCCTTGNTATTNNCACCAAGTGNCAGCATGTCTCTTCCACCACAAAAGCTNCCACGGCGTCACGCCCAGCGTAGGACNCTTCACCATGGCCGCCAAANAACCCCTCCANTGGACTTACCCAGTGCNNGGNANCCTCNAGCACTCANATCATCAGCCAANAANAGACAGAGATTTCCTNTTTCCNATGGNAACGACTCTAGCGACGCCTCTGATTCNGACTCCGATTCCGACTCGGAGTCTGACTCTGACTCTGGCTACAGCTCCAGNCGTAACCTCGATACAGAAGCCGANNATTATCGGAAGATCAGGGCCGAGTTCGTNNTCGCCGGCCCAAATCTAGCAAACCCCTGTGANGAGACAAAGGCGATGATGNANAGAGAAGAACAGATGTGGAAACTGTAGGTCGNTATTGTCGATTGGAAATTATGTACTTNCTAATGGCNGCNCTTTAGGCATTGCAAGAANACAAGGAAGGGGGATCCGGTGGCTGCTCTCAAAGGTGCAACNGCNGAAGACTTCAAGACGTTNCTTGTCTGGCGGAAGAAAAGGAAGAATTCGCGTATNAAGAGGCAGGGAACCATGTCCACGTACTGGCACGTACTCAGNATGAACTACCANCGNACAGNAAAGCGCTACATGGATGANGGGATTCTNCTAGACCTCCGCAATGTTTGTTNCTAGNNTTGCTAAGNAGAATGTTCTNTGCTGATAAGTTTATAGTGGATTCCTACACTCGGTCTCGATGATTCNGAAAAAGAAAAGTCTGCCCTNTACGTAGANGACTTGTGTGTTCTTCAAAACGGTCTTTGGGTTCGTGATCAAGAGAAATATCCTCATGAACGACTCCGAGTGCAGGAGTCTCCGATTAACATTTTCGCTGGCTGTACGTCTACTAGGCCGGCGGCTTTGGTCGGGAAGATACCCCTCCTGTACGAAGATATTGAATTTCATGTCTTCCCTCCCCTGATCAAAGGACGGCGGCCTGCTGTACGGCTCATTCTTAACCTTCAACACATCAAGCGGTCAGGTGGAAAGAAGAAACCGTAAGTGCATATCAATTTTCCTTCTGATGCTTGCTTGAATTGTCTGATCTTATATAGGAAAAAATTTACGTTCCGCGACGATGAAAGTATAATTTGCTGCCCAGTCATATTCATTGTGGCTTTGGCTATCGCAGACAATGCATTCAAGAATAAATTCACATCACTTCGACAGATTTACGATCTTGTTGTTCCGAAAGGAACAGATCGTATTCGGTTGAAATGGGACGACGACTGGGCAAAACGACCTATTTTCCGTGACGTCGAGCAGACGCCAACCAAAGTCCAAATATCGAAGACGAAGTCATTTCCATACGCAAAGCACCGGTACTACTTCGTTCGTCTTGGTCGCACCTGCTGTTTCAGGAAACGGCTCCAATGGTATGACTTGCGAAGAGGATCCGGGAAAGGGTTGAATGGTGAGAACGATCTTCTGCAGGAAATTTGCTAATACAAGTATACTAAATGCGAACGGTATAGAGGCATTGACCCCCGAGGAGAGAAGACACGCCATGGGAAACAGTGGAGACGTATATGAACGACATTACATGCCCTCGTTTATTGACGCCGACTGTCAAGCCATTTACCTTGGAACCACTCGCCGCGAGTATCTTATTCGAGCTGTCGGCCGCCTTGAACGACATGATGATGCCCCGGATAAGCTGAGTGACACACAAAAAAAGGAGATTTCGAACAATCCATATGTCCTGAAGAAGGTGGAAGCCCGAAAGAGCTACGCACTTAAGATAAAGGAAGACGGCTACTCTACAATCAAGGCGGCCAAGGGTACGTTCTGGTACAAGAAACATCACAAAGCTCAACGCAAGATCAATTGCAAGAAAAACAGATTAAGAAATGAGCTACTCGACAATGCAATCAACAACTTCCACGAAACCGTTCACGTCGATGAAGTAGATCGCCAGATGCGAGGCATTCTTCCCGATACAGAAGTGCTCACGCCGTCGACTATCGAGTATGAGCTCGAAGAGCGGGCCATGGTGGCCAAGCTACTCTTTCAACCGCTTGATGGACTTCATGAGGATCAAGTTTTCGACATAAAAGTCCAACTTGTCCATAATCTGGCGCAGCTCTGCCATCGCCAAGAAACCCCTCGCCAATTCAAAACAGTGCAGTCACAGCGGCATTCTCAGAAAAAATCTTCGTATACTAGTACAGGTACAGACGATGATGACGAGATTTCTCAGGAGGAAGGAGGTGGCACAGTTCAGGGGATGCAGACGGTGAATAACCGGCTATGTACAGAGTCCCCATTGTATTGCCCATTTTGCGAACGGGGTCCATTTTCCCGCAAAGATGGTCTGGGGAGGCACGTTCGAGTTCAGCATCTTCAGAGACGGTTGGCCAACGGTGGCTTCTTATGTCCTTACAAAGGATGCTCGGATGTCATGGGCAATTCTGTACACTTTCTAAGCCACACAGCACGTAAGCATGAGATATTGCTCTGATTGTGCATCATT
>NYXK01000094.1 GCA_002685535.1 Deltaproteobacteria bacterium | reverse complement strand
TGCGGGTTCCTTGACCTGCCGCAACAATCACAGCAACTGCATCCACGTTAGTTCTTCATGCTGAATGTGTACAAGTTATTGGTTTCACTGAAAGGCTAAAATCTAGATGCTATTAGTTTAGCATCTTCAGCATGATTTTTCGCTTTGATCCAAATTTCACGGTTTTCGGACTTTATAGTAGTTAATCAAGGCTGATAAAGGCATAAATGAATAAAATATTTTGCAAATATCTCAACTACTAAGGCTAAGAAATATTGCAGCTAAAAGTCCAGATAAAACGAGGAATATTTTAATGTTACAAATTGAAAATAATATCAGACTTGTAAAAAAAAACACACAAACTAAACTATGTAAGGAGAGCATAGAGGAGGCTCACTGATTTATGTGAGTAATGTAAGGTGAAGGACCAACAGTTAAAAAACAAAGACGCGTGGGAGAACCCCGCAAACTGAACTTCCGGGAAACTGGGAGCTATTTACTACAGTAAAGACGATTCAAGAGCTATGGTTCCCGATCGTATTGCAAAAATTGGTTTGACAGATAACTTGGCAAAACCTGCGGGCTTATCCAGGCTTATAGGATTTCCAGTCNGAATACCTATAGTGATTGTTTTGATGGCTTAGAATTATATTTGTCAATAATTAATAAACTAATNTCACTAACGAAGTAGAAAATATGTCTGAAAAAACAGCATTNATCGGCCTCGGCGTAATGGGTTNTCCCATGGCAGGATTCTTAGCCAAAGCCGGACACAAAGTTACAGTCTATAANCGCACCACAGCAAAGGCTGAAAAATGGGTGAAAGAATATGGTGGTGANTTNGCATTAACGCCTGCTGAAGCAGCAACAGGCGCGGATTATGTCTTTGCCTGTGTGGGTAATGACGATGATCTGCGTTCGGTGACAACCGGAGANGCGGGCGCCTTTTCCGGAATGGCTTCCGGAACAGTGTTTGTGGATCATACCACTGCATCGGCCAAAGTCGCCCGTGAACTTGCGGACGNNGCGCTTAAACAGGGATGTACTTTTCTTGATGCTCCTGTTTCAGGAGGTCAGGCTGGCGCGGAAAATGGGGTGCTGACCGTGATGGTTGGCGGTGACGAAGAAAGTTTCGCAAAAGCAGAGTCTCTCATAAGCAATTACGCCAAGATGATAAAGCTTCTGGGGCCGGTTGGTTATGGACAATTGACAAAAATGGTTAACCAAATTTGTATTGCAGGAACAGTACAGGGTTTAGCGGAAGGTATTCATTTTGCGAAGGCAGTTGGGCTTGACGTGGAGCAGGTGATAGCAACAATCTCCAAGGGTGCAGCTCAATCATGGCAAATGGAAAACCGTTACAAAACTATGAATGAAAATTTTTTTGATTATGGGTTTGCCGTTGATTGGATGCGNAAAGATTTGGGGATTGCACTTGAGGAAGGCCGTTCNAACAAGGCACATTTACCTGTAACCGCACTCGTTGATCAATTTTATTCAGAAGTTCAGGCACTTGGTGGAAACCGTTGGGATACTTCAAGTTTGATTGCCNGGTTGGAGTCNATGAATAAGCAGGNAANAAATTAAATACTGGAGAACAGCTTGAATATATTTGANGGAAAAGTCTTCATAGACGGTAACTGGCAAGATCCTGAATCCGGAGAAACATTACCGGTAATGGATCCTAGTGACGGCAGTGAGTTTGGACGTATTGCCTGCGGTTCAGCCGTCGATATTGATNGTGCAGTTCAGGCAGCACAAAATGCGATGGATGGTGAATGGGGAAAATCTATTCCTGTGGAGCGTGGCCGACTNCTGCANAAGTTGAGTGCGCTGATTTTGNAACACGAAGATGAGTTGACTGAAATGGAAGCTCGTGATGTAGGAAAACCATTAACTCAAGCCCGTGTGGATGTAAAGGCCTGCGCACGGTATTTTGAGTTTTACGGCGGTGCNGCNGACAAGGTACATGGTGAAACNATTCCGTATCTTGAAGGCTATACAGTGCTNACGCTTCGTGAACCACACGGTGTGACCGGACATATTATTCCNTGGAATTATCCACTCCAAATTATTGGACGCACAATCGGTGGGGCTTTGACAATGGGTAACGCCTGTGTACTTAAACCAGGCGAAGAAGCTTCACAAACTGCGTTGATGGTCGGNGAATTAGCTAGACAAGCAGGNTTCCCTNCGGGAGTTTTCAACATAGTTCCGGGGCTTGGCGAAGAAGCAGGAAATGCTCTCATACATCATTCCGGAGTTAACCACCTTTCTTTCACAGGNTCCACTGAAGTCGGAGCTTTGGTTCAGCAGGCTGCAGCAAAAAACGCAGTTCCGGTTACATTGGAACTTGGCGGAAAATCACCACAAGTTGTTTTCGCGGACGCTGATTTGGAAAAAGCGCTGCCTTTTCTGGTAAACGCCAGTATACAAAATTGCGGACAAACCTGTTCTGCCGCNAGTCGAGTGATAGTTGAAAGTTCGATTTACGAAAAATTGATGAACCGGTTAGCAGAAAGGTTCAAAGAGCTACGTGTCGGTCCTGCATTCCGTGATTTAAATTGCGGACCGTTGATCAGTCCGGAACAAAAAAAACGTGTGGAAAAGTATTTAAATCAGGCTAAAGCCGACGGATTAAATATTTCCGCAGAGGGAAAAATTATGGAAGATACACCTGCTGAAGGGAATTATGTGAAACCGATGCTGATCCGTGATGTACCNCCNGAACATGNGGTGGCGCAGGAGGAATTGTTCGGGCCTATACTTGNGGCAATGCNGTTTTNCAGCGAGGAAGAAGCCGTGAAGCTGGCAAATGGNACTCCTTTTGGTTTGGTTTCTGGAATCTGGACGAATGACGGTGCGCGTCAGTTCCGGGTGGCAAAAAGGATTAAATCCGGTCAGGTATTTATCAACAACTACGGAGCAGGAGGAGGGGTTGAGTTGCCTTTTGGCGGAGTGAAACTCAGCGGTCACGGACGTGAAAAAGGGTTTGAAGCACTTTACGGTTTTTCTGTTACCAAAACAATTGCTATANNACATGGNNTTTAAATGCGTTTAAAAAATAAAATCGCAGTCATCACAGGNGCAGGTTCAGGATTCGGTAAAGGTATTGCCATTCGTTTTGCCGAAGAAGGCGCAAAGGTAGTCATCGTGGATATTAACCTNGAGTCAGCAGAAAAAGTAGCTGCGNAAATAGGTGAAAATGCCCTCGCGTTTGAGNGTGACGTCAGTCAGGACGGTGACGTTTCCTCCATCTTTGAACGCACGCTCAAGCATTTTGGACGTGTGGATATTCTGGTTAATAACGCCGGAACCACCCACCGAAATAAACCAATGACAGAAGTCACTGAGGAGGAATTTGATCAGATTTTTGCGGTNAATGTTAAGTCCGTTTTTCTGACCGCCAAANACGGCGTTCCGCTGATGAAAAAACAGGGACATGGTGTGATCCTGAATGTTGCTTCAACCGCGGGGCTACGTCCACGTCCGGGATTGGCATGGTACAACACCTCAAAAGGTGCGATGATCACTGCCACAAAAGCCATGGCGATTGAGTTNGCAACATTTAAAATCCGCGTCAATGCAATCAATCCTGTGGCGGGAGAAACGGGAATGCTTCATCTTTTTATGGGAGAAGACACTCCTGNAAAACGGGCTCAATTTGTTTCCAGTATACCGTGGGGACGTTTAAGTCAACCTGAAGATATGGCAAATGCCGCACTCTTTTTGTGTTCTGANGAAGCTGATATGGTAACTGGAACCTGNATGGAGGTTGACGGAGGACGCTGCATTTGAGCTATTTTNCAGAAACACTTTATATGTCTGAATCACTTTTGATTATTACCNGNAATTGAAGCTGTCAATTTTCATAATTCTGTTAATTTAACTGTAAAAACTTTNATGCCTGACGCTAATAAAATGANNGTNGCCTGTCTCGATTTTGAAGGTGTNTTGATTCCTGAAATTTGGAAAGGATTAGCACGTCTCAGCGGGATTGATGATCTGAAACTCACCACACGTGACATTGCAGATTATGACGAGTTGATGCGCTACCGTTTGAAAATTTGTGATCAGCACAAGCTGACACTTCATGACATTCATCAAGTGGTGGAACAAATGGATCCNTTGGATGGAGCATTTGAATTTTTAAACTGGTTAAGAAAACGTAATGAAGTGGTAATACTTTCTGATACTTTCAGAGAATTTGTTGAACCGTTGTTATACAAATTGCAGCACCCGACAGTATTTTGTCATTCGCTGAAACTCGATGATGATTTGCGAATTGTGGATTATTGCCTTAGACAAAAAGACCAAAAAAGACATGCGGTAAAAGCATTAAAAAGATTGAATTATCATGTAGTTGCAGTTGGAGATTCGTACAACGATATCAGCATGCTGCAGGAAGCGGATCATGGAATCTTCTTTAGACCGACAGAAAAAATTGCAGGCGAATATCCTGATTTTCCCGTGACTCATGAATTTGACGCATTAAAAAACGAACTTGAACAGCTTAACAAATAATGCGAAAAAACGAAGGTAGAGGTAAAAAGGGAGAGGGCAGGAAGCAAAAGTTTACAGGAGAACGTAAATTCATGTTCACAAACAAAGAAAGCAGCCCTGAGAAGAGCCCGTTTAAAAGACATGAAAATGAAGGAGGGCGTACTGACACTGGCGCTAAAAAAGAAGGGAAAGGGAGAAAGACCGGTGGATCTGGAAAGGATTTGCTTTATGGAATTCTTCCGGTGCAGGGTGCTTTGAGCCATCGACGTAGAAAACTGGATCACCTCTACTTTAAAAAAGACGCTGATTCTTCCGAGCGTNTGCGAGAAATCCGGNTGCTTGCGGAACAACATGGAGTACCGCTGAGCGAAGTTCCAGTCAAAAAACTGGAGGAGATGTGTCCTGATGCAGTTCACCAGGGTGTGGTGCTGCGTTGCGGGGCTTTGCCCTTCTCCACTCTTTCCGATCTTCCACAAAGCGCTGAAGGTCAATACCCCTTGATTGTTGCACTGGACCAAATCGAAGATCCCCATAATCTAGGTGCTATTCTGAGAACATGCGGTTTTTTTAAGGTGAGTGCCGTGGTCGTGCCTCAGGACCACACTTCCGGCTTAACTGCAGTGGTGGCTAAGACTTCAGCAGGAGTTTCGGAATGGTTCCCGGTGATCTCTGTTCCAAACCTTGCCAGATTTCTTCAGCAACAAAAATCTAAAGGTTTTTGGGTGATAGGACTTGCTGGAGATGCAGTCGAAAGTGTGGCGGAGNTCTCTCAGGACAGGCCGCTGATTCTGGCACTGGGCAATGAGGGAAAAGGCATGCGCCGCCTCACTCGTAAACATTGCGACTGGCTTGTTAGTATCCCGGGCAATCCGGAAGTATCTTCATTAAATGTCAGTAATGCTGCTGCAGTTGTGCTNTTTCATTTACAGAACCAGCCTTAAATCTTCTAAATAAAATCCCCGGTCAAATTTCCTGCCTGGAAATTTTGCAGGGATATTGCACTACNAAAAACCTCACGCCAGTAGAGTGTATCTGACACATTGTCTGCCNGCTTCAATTATTTCTGCAGATTGGATGCAGTTGTGCGNTGAATAATTGAATCCGAAAATATTATAACCAAAACAAAAATCAAAATATGCCGCGTTTTAGTCTGGAAACTGCTTTAAAAGTCAGGGAGCGTCTGGAGAAGCTCTACCAGAAAGCTCTGGCGGAACAGGTGCAGTTGGAGCAACAGCATCGTGACAGAAAAAAACTGATNCAGGAAGCTTTAGATATTCATAACAATGATTTAGACAAAGCTAAAGCAGANGGTGTGACGATAAGTCAGCTGCTAATGGGTGGAAATTTTCAGCAACGAATCAAACAGCATCTGGAACTCACTCAAGCTCAACTAGATGAGCAGTTGGAAGTAGTGGAATTGAANCGGCATGAGTTGACGCAAGCAACTCAAAAAAAACGTGTACTGGAAATTTTAAAGGAAAAAGAAATTGAAAAATTCAAAGTTGAAACTGAACGTCTTGAACGTTTGGAGGCGGANGAAATTGCCCAGAATTATCGACGGAATCTTCAAGATGAATAAAAATATTGCCCAATAATAAAAAATTATCGTACATATCAATATTGTTTAACAACAGGAATGTCATGAATAAAATATTAAATATTGTTAATGATTACAAATTCTTATATTTATTTATTGNGATTGTCTTGNTGGCAAGGCCCGCTTATAGCATACCAACAAGCATCGATGAATTGAAACAATCCTTCGGTGCTCTCTGCGCGGATTACGGACTTGATTTTTGCGCGGTTGAAGCGGATGTCCAAAAAAAAGCAAAGAAACCTCGAAAGTTTACTGAGACCGAGAAAAAGATTCTAACCAGACTCGCGGAACAACAGGATCGTTTACGTATGCGAAGTGTGGAGCTCGATCGCAGAGAAGGACAGCTTAAAACTCTGCAGGAGGATATTCAACGTCAGGTTAGCCAGTTGGAAAAACTTCAACAGGAGATTGAAAAGGACATCGTTAAAAAGAAAACTCAGGATGACGCGCAGTTAATAAAGGCAGTTGCCTTATACTCAAAAATGGATGCAGGGACTGCAGCACAATCACTGGGAAAATTGGAGAGAAAAATTGCCGTCAACATCCTGAAGCAAATGAAAGAAAAACAGGCATCATTAATACTTTCCAGTATGGGCGCGGCTGAATCAGCCAGCATGATTGAAGAGATAACAAGAAAAAAATGAGATAGTTATTATGGAAGCAATTGGACAAAAAGCTGTTATACCANNAACTGANGAGGCAGTAGCAGCAACTGAGTTTGGTATNGAATCCGNAGAGAAAGGTGAAAACAAAGTATTTGATGNCACTCTCGATCAAATGCTGACAGAACTTCCACTTGATGAAAATCTGCTCGATGAACTTCTTGATGAGGATGGCTTGTCTGCATCACTCAATTCAGTATTATTGACTCAAAGTCAACTTGATCCGGAAATAGCGGATACAGATTTTGGCATAGTTAATAACTCAAATATGCCTTTGGAAATACTGGGAGATGATCTTTGGAGCGAAGATGTCTCTTCTTTGCAGACTCAGGTTTTGAAAAAATCAACTCCGATTTCAGCAGAAATAATAGAGGTTGTTGATCCAAGGATTGTAGTTAATGGGAGCAATGTTGATGTTCTTCCGGAATCCGGTATAGCTG
The DNA here is from genome assembly GCA_002685535.1 of Deltaproteobacteria bacterium. Lineage (GTDB taxonomy): Bacteria > SAR324 > SAR324 > SAR324 > NAC60-12 > Arctic96AD-7. The sequence continues at coordinate 712 of NYXK01000094.1, read as the reverse complement.
AAACAGGACTCCAGTCTTTACTACAAGAATCAACTACTGAGTTCACGGATCCTTTGCTGGAAACTGTTTTTCATCAAGTAAAATCTCCCGGAAATAGCGAAGGAATTTCTGCGGAAGATCAACAGAAGCTGAGTCATTCAATTCCGTTGGAAGCAGATGCAGAGTTTTCCGCGAGTGACCAGCAAACTGTTCTGCAAAAATCCGCCAGCCAGTCAGTTTTAGCTGAAGGTGAGCTTGGAATTAAAAAAAGTGAATTACCACCGGAATTGCAGCCAAACTCTAATCAAACGCTTCAGGGTAAAAACGCGCTTGTTCAGGATCTAAGTTCAATTCTTGAAAATCAGGAAGAGAGTCTACAAGAAAATTTGCAAACAGTTTTTCGCCAAGGTACTCAGGATGAAAGTCTTGATGCAGATTATCTACAGAAACTTAAAAGAGGGGATGTGCCTTTAACTCCGGAAAAAATAAAAGCGTCGGAAAGTCTTCAGGTTGTAGAAAAGTTTAAAACAAACGAAGCATTGCAGCCAAACTCTAATCAAACGCTTCAGGGTAAAAATGCGCTTGTTCAGGATCTAAGTTCAATTCTTGAAAATCAGGAAGAGAGTCTACAAGAAAATTTGCAAACAGTTTCTCGCCAAGGTACTCAGGATGAAAGTCTTGATGCAGATTATCTACAGAAACTTAAAAGAGGCGATGTACCTTTAACTCCGGA
>NYXK01000093.1 GCA_002685535.1 Deltaproteobacteria bacterium | reverse complement strand
TTCTATTTGGGTCACACTTCAGCTATCCCTCTAAAAAACCCCTTCAACCAGCATATTTCTATTGCGAGAAATTTCAGGTTTTCTACTTGAGTTATAATTCAGCTATCTAGCTGAAACCAGCACAAAAGATAACACAACCACCTACTGTAACATTTCAAGAAAATCTGCTTTAGCTACATTAATCCATTGCAGTCTGCTCAGGAAGAAATAATCCTCCCGACTTTTTTGAATTAACAGTCAACAGGCGTCACCTTTGTAGAGGTTTGCCGAGTGAGAAATTATTCAATTTTCAAAGAACGAAAGAGCCCTGGCTATTCGTAGGCCTCTATTTAATTTTGCTGGTTCAGCAAAAAGTAACACACAGTTGTCTCACTTTTTACTACGACCTCATTTAAGAGAGCCACTAAAAACACGCTTTTCAAGCAATGATGGCTTCGTAAAAACTCCTAAACTAATTATTTGCCATCTCAAACGAAGAGAGAGATCTTATTCCTCTTCTCTTCCACTCAACTCAGAGCACCGTTTCAGGGAAAGGCTTTAGAGATGCCCGTTAATAAAAAACCCGGCTGACAAACTGCACATACCTCAGAAACACTGTAACTCAAAACAGTTACGGCCTGTATGTGTGGTTCGCAGCCGGGCAATTCCGGCGGTACTAAAATTTTAAACAACAAAGCCAAAAAATAGTGCTTGCTACCTTTTGGCTTCGTCTTGTAGTTATGCTGTTTTTTGCTGATTTTTCAGCCAGTCACCCTGATCCTCTTCTCTGCGTTATCCTGACTCTGCTGCGGTAGAGCTTGTGGCACCTGGTGTTGAGTTGTTTGAGTTTTACTTTTTTTATTTATTTCAACCCATGCTGCACGCAATTCTTTGAGCAAATCAATAACAACTATGATCGGTTGAGTCTTTTTTTCCATGTTTGCTTCAATCAATTGACTAAACATGTAGCTGTAAAGTGACTGCAGATTTTTTGCGATATCACCACCCTGTTCCATGTTAAGGGTCGCCATCAGTTCAGTCACAATGTTCTTGGCTTTGACCAGACAATTATGGACTTTTTCAATTTCCCCTGATTTCATGTGCTCAACAGCAAAGCTGGCATTTTTTATTGCTCCATCGTAGAGCATAATTATCAGCTTGTTTTGATCAAGTGTATTGACAGAAGCCTTCTTATAGGCATTCTGATAATTACTATAGGTGCTCATCGCATCTCCAGAATCATTTTAGTATTAATTTTTCTTTCCTCCACCCATAGCGGAGAGTTGTTGACTTATATAACTTTGTTGGGATTTTAATCTCCCCATCGTACTGTCCAGCTTGGCAAATTTATTTTGCAGGCGTGAACGTTTGCTTTCTGCTCTTTTGTTTAAGCGTTTGATTTGCTCATCAAAACTGCTCATCTGTCCGCTGATATCATCGGTGGCCCGTTTAACATTTCCACCTAAAGGATCATTTAGTTTACTAAGTTTATCACCTAACTTGACCGCGACACCTTTTGATATTTTCACAGTAGCTTCTTCTTCATCAAGCAGATCGTTTTCACCGAGGGTTACGAAGATTCTCAAACCTTCAGTATTTGAGTCTTCCGCACCTGCAAGTAACTGACCTCTGCCTTTTGCTTCTACGTTACCGATGGAACCCGCGACATCCTCACCGGCAGTACTTATTCCATCCACAAGGCCTAAACTTGCGAGATCCATGCCTGAACCTGCTTCAACATCAATCGTGCTGTTGCTGCCGTATGTACTGGAAACTATTTTCAAACGTCCTTCTTCTTCACGTACCTGTATCCCGCGGCGTCCTAAAACCTTGTCTTCCATCAAGCGGTTCTGAAGGGTCTTTGCCAAACTTCCCGGTGTATAGACGTCCTTACGCAACTCAATCGGATCAGACACCCTGCCATTCATTTTTACAACCAAAATGTTGTTTGTATCATCAATCCTGATTGTTCCATTAAGCGGTGTCCCCAGGTAAAACCCGCGTTTGGCAGTATTTGAAATATCGACACGGTAACCGGTGGGATTTACCCTGGTTTCTTCAGTCATTCCCAGAAAGCTGACTCCCGGATTATCCGTTTTCCCGTGACTACGGAATAAATTTGCCACATCGGAAAAAGTATCAACAATTTTTTCATTTAACTTTTTCTCATCAATCGACATGAGCCCGCTGTCATCGATTTTCAGTCCTATCGAAAAAAGCATATTCGTAGACTGCGGTAGACCACTCACTGTCGCAATTGTAGTCGTCGCAATCTCATTGACCATCTGGGCCAGATTTCTATCACTTAACAAAGGTGCGGCAGTGTTTGTTGACTTGTCGAACTTTGACATTTCTTTCGCGGTTGCCTGAAATGTGTTGTAGGCATCAACAAAATCATAAATGCGTTCCTTTGCCACCTCTGTATCACCCAGTACAGACACAATTACGGGCTTTTTACTTGGCGCAAAAAACTCCAGATCAAGACCTGGAATCACATCATTGGCTTCATTCTCAGAACGTCTAATCTCTAGTCCCTCTCCACTCCTGCTTGCGCCGAGCCGCAACACTAAATCCTGAGCAAGCCTGACCGTCGAGGTTTCTGTCGAGATAGTAAAAGAATCATCTTCATACAAGTCACCTTTTCCGAGTGCCACTTTTAAACCCTCGGCAAACAAAACATGTGTTCCGGGAACATATCCTTCTCCGACTTCCACTGTACCTGTAGCGCCAAACGTATCTTCCCATCTCAATTTAAGCTCACGCGTGATTCCTACAGAGCCTCTTTTATCAACGACAAATGTGTATGTTTTGGCGACATCAGGCTCATATTTTCCGGATACTTCTATAGACGCATTGCTGATCCTGCCTGCTAACCCTCCAATTCCATCACTGACACTAAGAGAAGTTGTGTCTTTCCCGTCATCGATTCCTTCATATTCCGCGTAAGTCTGCCATTTTGCCAGTACGTCTACTTTGTTGGAAACCCCGCGGTGCTCTTCATCACTCCACCACATATCTTCTGAAGTCGGTGCGATAAGATCCACATCCGTTGTATCACCGTCCCTTAAAACACTGGGGTTCACCTCAATAAATAAACCGTGTCCCAGAGGTAAACGTTTTGGGTCGCGCTTGCCCTTTTTACTGAATTCCAAATCGAAAAGCTCTTCACCGTCTTCAGAATCAAATGCAGTGGCCTTATCAAATGGCCCCCCTTTACCTACATCTCCCAAATACGGTTCACCAATGTTGACAGAACCCTTTTCCCCGCTCTCAGAGAATTCATAATGCAGTTTAAGCGGACTTGGCCCTCCGACCTGTCCATTGCCTTCAACTCGAAAAACTACAGTATCATCCTCCGCACCGTCATAAGTACCTACAACTCTAACTCCGCCTTCTGATGCCTTACTGCTCCAGTCGGACGGTTGTGAAATCTTAGGTGCACGCTCCGCATCACTCAACCACCAGAGCAAATCAGATTTTTCCGCGTTAACATCTACAGTAAAAGTATCACCTGCAACCACTTCACCGTCACTTATCAATAATTTTAATCCGTCAGTAATGTCGAGCGGACTTCCCGGAATATAATTAAATTTATTGATTTCTATTTCACCCNCTCTACCGTTCTTGTCCTTCCAACCGATGAGTACACCGGAATCAGAAGGTATCATTCCGGAACGGACTACCTGAAAAGTAAAGACGTTATCCTCTTCTCCATCGTAGGTTCCCCCGACTTCAACTATATTGGTTGAACCACCAAATCCTGCACCGGAAGTCGCTTCAGGGGTTTTTACGTCAAAGCCCTTCCAACTCGCAGTTTTTTCATATGTATTTTCGTAACTCGGCGCTTCAACTTCACCGCCCTGCAGATTTACGTCAATACTAATTCGTCCCTTTTCACCATTTAGATTACTGGTCAGCAGCAAACGATAAGGTGTATCACCGTGTGTTTTGGCGATGTATGCTTCAACATTCGCGTCTGAATTGTTGATAGCCTTTTTCAGGTCAACGAGCGTATCTTTACCTTCAGCAAGATTAATCGTGATCGGTAACTCATCCTCATCGTTTCCAACTTTGATCTGCACTTTTCCGGTGCCGATACGTGTGGTATCACTCTCAAATCCCTGTGAGGTTATTTGATGTGATAAAGCAACAGACTCAACGATAACAGAGTGTCTGCCCGGTACAGAATCTTTCCGTGCTTTTGGGACTATAACATCCGGATCACTAGTCTCTACTTTTCGGGCTTCCCAGATTTCAAATTTGTCGAGTGCTTCGGTTACACCCTGGAGTTTATTCAACTCCGATTTCACGGCTTCCCAAGCCTCTAACTCGCTTACTTTCTGTTCTTTACGGNCTTCCACAGGTTTGATACGACGCTGCTCGATTGCCATAAAGCGATCGACGATCTCCCTCGTATTCAGTTTTGAGCCTAAGCCGGTAATCGCGTTCGGATTTAGTTCTGCCAAGACGGTTCCGTTTTTTGAAGCAAGCAGGTTTTCTCAACTACCGGATCACTCTCCGGAAAAAAGGCAGNAATTTGCCTAGTTGATTTTANTCAACTACCTGATATAAAANAGATTTCTATTTTGNCGGTTCAAAGCGAACCGACCGCTAGAAATCATTTCAAAAAACATTCCAATCAGCCGTTTGAATTCAGCAACTGTAAAACGGACTGAGGAACCTGATTGGCCTGTGCCAACATTGCTGTTCCGGAAGAAAGCAGGATTTGATTCTTGACCAGCGAACTCATCTCCTGAGCCATATCTGTATCAGCCAGCAGAGATTCTGAAGCAGTCAGGTTTTCCTTTGAAACACGCAAACTGTGTAAATTTGCCTCCAGCGCATTTTTCTGGAATGAACCTAAATTTCCNCGCATCGTGGAAACATCATCAATTGCCTGATCAATCAGCATCAGTGAGTCTTGTGCCGCATTTGCGTCCAGCACATCAATTTCTGCTAAACTTTGGAACCTACTGTCGTTGTCGACTCTATTTGCAAGTTGTTCCGGATCAATACTGTCTACCGAAAAACGCCGCAATTGACCTAGATTCGGACCAATTTGAAAAACAAGAGAATTTTGTGAAACATGTACAAAACCGTCAATATCCTCGCCTACCAGGAACTCATTGTCTTGCTCACGTTTGAGCAATCCGGTAAAGCGGTTATCAGTACGATTAAAAATTTCGTAAATCACATCGTCTGTTGTTTCACCGTACTTCAGGGTAACTCCTTCGGCTTCTGCACCGGGAGCACCTGTGAGGAACTGCCCGCGTCCCATCGCAGCTCCGCCTGCACTCACCTCCGGCAATCCACCGATTGTGCCTTCCACATCACGGCCGGAAAGAGCATAAACCGCTTCGTGTGCTTTTGTATCAGCACCAAAATAGTTGTCCAAAGTTGAGGAAACAGTAAAGCCCGGATCACTACCGAACTGACGATGTCTCAAAACGATAACTTCATCCATTCCTGTGACAAATTCGTTGATCTCTCCAGGTGTTCTGGCGATCTCTTTCAGGGCGTCATTCAAGGTATCGAAGTTTTCCAGAAAGGGGCCTAAATTATCTGAGGGTCGATAAATAAAAACATCCAGCTCCATCCCTGCTTCGTCTGTTACTCTTTGCATTTCGTGCGCAATCAACTGTTGAATTGCACGTTCCGTTCTCAGTTTTGATTCCGGAGTACCATTGCGTTTTGCTGAACTGACCAGTTTTTCAATTGTCTGTCGTAATTCGTTGTTGTTTTTCAGATCGATTGAAACTGTACGTCCACCTTCATTGATCACAAATGAAATCGAGTTATTAGGATCAGACGATGAAACATCCTGCAGGCTCAACCTGCGTGTACCAACTGCCATTGAGCGTGTCGCAACTTGAGTGATATCAACTTTGAATCCATCTGCTGCTGTTGATTTTGAACCTTCTGAAGCAGAAACAAATTCGAGGCCGTCTCCAACAGCAACTCCTGTTGCGGAGTTACTACCGTCAAGCAATGTTCGTGTGCCAAATTGAGTATTACGGGAAATATTTTTTAAAGTTGAGAGAATGTTTTCAACTTCATTCTGGTCAGCCTGCAGAATTTTTTCGTCATTAATACCTTCNTTTGCAGCATGTACCGCCAATTGGCGTAAATTGATTAACATGTTGCTAACTTCATTTAAGGCGCCTTCTGTGGTTTGAATCATTGAAATGGATGATTCGGAGTTACGGATTGCTTGTCCCAGCCCTGAAATCTGCGTTTTCATCTGTTCAGAAATCACTAGAGATGCAGGTCCATCGGCCGCATGATTGAGTTTCCGCCCGGAAGACAATCGTTCCAGGTTTTGACCCAATTCCCGCTCAGTCTGCTGCAGGTGCCTCAGCGCGTTCAGTGCTGCAATATTTGAATTGACTCGCAATGCCATGTTNTTTTATTTCCAGTGTGCTGAAAAAAGTTCTCTTGAGCTCTTATCGGCACGCAGTTATTTTTCTTTAGCTGTTAATAGATCTGCACCATAAAATTTTGAATGGATTTTATGCAGTTCTCCCTAACATCGGCAGTCCGGATTTTTTCTTTAGGAAATAGTTGCTGTTTTGGATAAAAGCTGAAATCAATTCTGTGCAACAAACAAGCTTAGTTAGATTCAGCTTTTAAAGGGGTTACANGNGGAGCATGTTTGCCATTCACGCAGATCCGGATTCTAGCAAAGTTCATTCAGGCAAAATTAAAAGAAGATACAAAGTATCAAAGTGAAAGAAGGCACTGATGTTTTGAGACACATAGAATATAGCCACGGATAAGACGGATAATATGAAAATGGCACTGTGCTTTTAGCCACGGATATGACGGATAAAATAAAAAATGTACTAAGGCGCAAAGCAATATTTAAGAGAGGCTCTTGTTGCTGTCAGGGAATAGAGTCGAGTGTAGGAATACTAAAAAGCTTGTCATGCAAAATGAAATGAGTTANACTTCGTAGGTTTAATAGATAAATTCAATTGTTCCATTCAGGATGAACTGTTAAAGATTAACAACTGCAGATTTGTTTATCAAGCAGGAACGAGATAAAAACCGCAGCATTCACATAACACCGAATATTATAATTAAGCAATGAAACGTACTTTCCAGCCGAACAACCGGCGGCGCAAGAAGAAGCATGGGTTCCGTGCCCGCATGGCGACTCCAGGAGGTCGCAGAGTTATTAAACGTCGACGCGCCAAAGGCAGAAAACGCCTCAGTGCATGAGTCTGCGGAATACTTTCCCGAAATCAGCAAGGCTGCAGAACAGCCGAGCAGTCAGGGAAGTTTTCGAGCAGGGTGTCTATCAATCTTTGGGACCNATTGGTGTCAAATACAAGATGACAGAAGCTGAGTCCAGCCGTTTTTCAATCTCCGTTAAAAAGAAGGTCGGAAATGCCCCTTGCCGGAATCAGATCAAGCGGTTTATCAGGGAAGCGGTCCGTCAGGAACGTTCTCACCTGAACTATGTATTTGATATTTGTTTTTTTGTAACCAACCCTCCAAAGCACAAGTTGGAATCTGCTTATGTCCTGCGTCAGGTCAGTCGGTTTTTCAACGATTTAAATCATGAATCCAGTAATTGAAACGGAAGATACGAAGCAGAGTCCGGCAGCACAGAGCTTTGGGACTTTCCGCAAAATTTCTGCTAACAAGGCTATGAGCTGCTTTTTCCAGCGCGTGATGGTNGGNTTTATCAAAGCATACCGCTATTGGCTGTCACCGTTTTTACCAGCTTCCTGCAGATTTTATCCAAGTTGCTCAGCCTATGCGCTGGAATCTTACAAAAGACTTGGTTTCTGGAAAGGGTCGTATCTGAGCCTGCGGCGTATATTAAAATGTAATCCGCTTCATCCCGGAGGCGTAGATCAGGTTCCCGGAGACAATGTCAGCGTGTTTGCTGATTGCTCTGGACTTTGCGAAAGAAAATAATTCTAGTAAATTTTTATGGATAAAAATACTCTACTTGCAGTTGTACTCTCCGGCGCCATCATGGTTGGCTGGTATACTCTCTTTCCACCACCGGAACCACCGCCGCGGGAAGTTGTCAATACTGTTGATCAGACGTTGACTGAGCATAACTCAGCTTCATCGAGAACAGAAACAGCAGAGACAGGATACTCCGATTCAACTCTTTCTACAGCAGCACCTTTGGCCTCGATCGCAGAAGTAGGCAGTAGTTTGCCCTCCAAAGAAGTAAGCATAGAAACAGATAATTACCGGCTTGTTTTAGACACACGTGGCGGAATTGCTAAAAGCCTGCAGTTAAAGCATTTTAAACATACCAAACCACGTCTTACGCTAAGCACTTGGTTTCCGATGTTAACGAGTTTTATCGGGCCGGATTATCGAGATGAAGTCACGGAAGATAACCGTGTGCAGATGTTCGGTAATCACCTTNCAGAAGTACCCGCTTTTACTCAGGAGTTTAAGAATGATCCCAAAACAAGTGCGCTCTTCCGTNATGCGGTCTTTGCCACAAGCGCGGAGGAAATTGTNCTGGATGAAGGTGAAGGAAAAGTTACGCTGACTCTGACCTCTCCGGTATTAAACGGACTCCAGTTGATTAAGTATTTCGAGGTGACTCCGGACAGTTATATTATAAATTACCGCGTGCAGTTGATCAACCGTTCGAATGAAGCGCAGGCAGTTGAAGTGCTTTACTTTTTTGGAGAACAACGTCTTTCTGACAGTAACGGCGGCATGAGCCAGGTTTCTCATGAAGGTCCTGTTTTCTATTTTGATGAAAGTCTGCAGACAGAAACTACTGACAACATAGAAGGCGAACTTCCTGTCACTCAAATGAAATGGCTCGGAGTTGAAGATCAATATTTCATCAGTGCAGCTGTACCAATGACTACTGTACGCAACGGGTTATTCCGGGCAGGCGCATATCTCTCTGATCCTCAACCTAATGTTCAGGGTGAGCGCTTGTTATCACCTTACTTTGGGGTTGCTCTACCTCCGACTAATTTGCAGCCTAACNTGCTGGTTGAGTCAGATTTTCGCATGTATTATGGTCCGAAAGAGGATGAAGAGTTACTGAAATTTGGACACAACCTGGTGGTTTCCCACGATATGACGCTGGAGATACTGGCCGGACCGTTGCTGGACCTGCTGCGTTTGATTTACGGTTATGTTGGAAANTACGGAGTTGCTATCATTATTTTGACAATTATTGTACGTTTAGTTTTGTTCCCACTGACTTTCAAAGGGATGAAAAGTATGAAGCGGATGCAGCAATTGTCTCCGAGGATGAAAAAGCTGCAGGCAAAGTACAAAAACAATAAGGAAAAGCTCAACAAGGAAATGATGGAGCTTTACCGCAAAAACAGGGTGAATCCGCTTGGTGGTTGTTTGCCGATGCTGTTGCAGATTCCGGTATTTTTCGCGCTTTACAGCTCACTTTCAAGTGCAGTGGANTTACGNCATGCTCCTTTCATGTTNTGGATCAGTGATCTGTCTCAGCCGGANGGTCTCGGAATCACACCTTTGCTGATGGGCGCGTCCATGTACTTTCAGCAAAAACTGACTCCGCAAACCGCGATGATGGATTCCACTCAAGCGAAAGTCATGCAGATGCTGCCCTTTATTTTTACTATCTTCACCTTTACCTTTCCATCAGGTTTGACTTTGTATTGGGTGACGAGCAATGTCCTTTCGATTGCCCAGCAGCAAATCATCAACCGCATCAAAACCCCGGAAATGCAGGACTGATTCACCAAGGGATCAGTTTCAGTCCGCATTTTCATTTATTCTGTTACTCTAATAACTTGATTTTGGGTGGAATTTCTGTTCTACTTTGAGAGCTATAGCAGCTATTCCAAAATAGCTTTAAGTCTTAACTGAGGCTTCGTAAAAAGTAATAATTTCGTCTATCCGTCATTACAAACATAGGGAGAAATCTCAATGATCTGAGTGCAGTTGCCTAAACAAGATTTATCGCTACCTTCAATGGGCACGGTTTAGGGCATTTTACGAAGTACCAGCTATGAATAAGATTTCCCGTTCTAGGCGAAATTACAACTTATCCCGACAGCATTAGCAGTTAAAAAAACAGGTCTATTTTTCATGAAGTTTAAATATCCGGAAAAGCAGGGACTTTACGATCCCCAATTTGAGCATGACAATTGCGGTGTAGGATTTGTGGTTCAGATGAAAAACCGCAAATCTCACCAGATTGTCCAGCAGGGACTGCGTTTACTCTGTAACCTGGATCACCGCGGAGCGTTGGGTGCGGATCCGGACACAGGAGACGGTTCCGGAATATTGATTCAAATTCCACATCATTTTTTTGTTGAAAAATGCCAGAAAGCAGGTTTTTATCTGCCTGAAGCAGGAGAATATGGAATTGCCTCTATTTTCCTTCCTCAGGATCCTGTCGCGCGGAGACATTGCGGTGAGGTAATTGAGAGTCATATTGTTGAAAAGGGGATGGATCTGCTTGGTTGGCGTGATGTGCCGATAAATCTTGATTACGTGGGAAAGCAGGCGCGTTCCTCAATGCCTGCCATGCGCCAGTTGTTCATGGGTCACCGCAGGTTGGNAAATTATGACCAGGAANAGTTCGAACGCAAATTGTACATAACGCGTAAAGCTGTCCGCACTGCTCTGCAGGATGTTGANGACATGATAATTACCAGCATGTCTTCACGGACAATTGTCTATAAAGGTATGTTAATCCCTCATCAGATGGAATATTTTTTCCCGGATTTGTCGGATCCGCGTTTGAGCAGCGCAATGGCCTTAGTTCATACTCGTTTCCCGACCAACACCTTTCCGCGCTGGGATCTGGTTCAGCCTTTCCGTAATCTGGCACACAATGGAGAAATCAATTCATTACGCGGTAATATCAACTGGATGCTCGGGCGGCGCCCGACCTTAGCGTCTCCTTTGTATGATAATATCCGCGAATTGCAGCCCATCATTATCCCAAGAGGCAGTGACTCTGCCTGCATGGATAATGTCTTCGAATTCCTCATTCAATCCGGTTACTCTCTTCCGCATGCAATGATGATGATGGTTCCGGAAGCATGGGAGAAGAACCCGGATATGAATCCTGAAAAACAGGCTTTTTATGAATTTCATGATCACTTGATGGAACCGTGGGATGGACCCGCTTCTCTCACTTTTACGGATGGTGTCCGTATAGGCGCTACTCTCGACCGTAACGGTTTACGCCCCTCACGTTATGTCGTTACAAAAGATGATTTTGTGATTATGGGTTCCGAAGTCGGCGCGGTGGATGTTGATCCGGAGAATATAAAATACAAAGGGCGTTTACAACCTGGTAAAATGTTTCTCGTGGACACGGAAGAGGGACGGATAATCGATGACGCTGAACTGAAAAAAGAAATCTGCTCTGCTCAACCTTATGCAAAATGGCTGAAGGATAATGTGCTCGAATTGTCGCATTTGCCAAAACCCAAAATAGTTCCGGAAACTGATTTCGACACACTGTTACTACGGCAGAAAATTTTTGGTTATACAACTGAGGATCTNAATTTGCTGCTGACACCAATGGTGGTAGACGGTGTGGAAGCTTCCGGATCAATGGGTAACGATACCCCCCTGGCGGTATTGTCCGATAAGCCACGCTTACTATACGATTATTTCAAGCAGATTTTCGCGCAGGTCAGTAACCCTCCAGTAGATGCGATCAGGGAAGAACTGGTGATGTCTCTAACCAGCCGTCTTGGACCGCAAAAGAATATTCTTGAACCCAGTCCGGAACACGCGCGGATGCTTAAACTCGAGCATCCTGTGCTGAGTAACGAACAGCTTGCGCAGCTTAAAGCACTCGACAATCAGGATTTTTACTCATCAACATTAAGTATGCTTTTTGATGCGGAAAAGGGTGTAGACGGATTANCCGCCGCGCTCAGCCAACTCTGCAGACAGGCAGAAAACGCGGTGAAATCAGGCAGTGCTTTTCTTGTTTTAAGTGACCGTGGAGCAGGAAAAGANCAGGTTCCAATTCCTGCGCTTCTGGCAGTAGCAGCAGTACACCATCACCTGATTCTGAAAAGGAAACGTTACAAAANAGGAATNATTGTTGAAACCGGTGAAGCGCGAGAAATCGCACATTTTTGTTTGCTGGTAAGTTACGGAGCAGGGGCGATAAATCCTTATCTTGCTTTTGAAACTTTTGAACAGCTGATAAGGCAAAAAGCCTTACCGCCTGAACTGACACGTGAACAAGCAAATGAGAATTATCTGCAAGCCATCCGCAAAGGCATGTACAAGGTCTTTTCGAAAATGGGAATTTCTACTATTCAAAGTTACCGCGGGGCGCAGATATTTGAAGCAATAGGTTTGAATGAAGATCTGGTTCATGGCCATTTTTCAGGAACACCTTCCAGAATAAATGGTGTTGGTATTGAGGAAATTGCTCAGGAAAGTTTGTTGAGGCACGGGAATGCACTAGAGGAAACTGCTGATACAAACAGCATCCTGCCCGGTGGCGGATTTTATCATTGGCGTCGGCGCGGGGAATTTCATCAGATAAATCCTGTGATGTCAAATACCCTGCAGAATGCAGTACGTAAAAACAGCCAGGACTCATACGATGATTTTTCAATGCTGGTCAACGATCAAGCTCAGCGTTTCTCAACACCAAGAAGTTTGTTCGAGTTTGCGGAAGGTTATCCAATTTTGCTGGATGAAGTTGAACCCGCGGCTGAAATAGTCAAACGCTTTGTGACAGGAGCAATGTCATTTGGTTCGATCAGTATCGAGTCACACGAAACTNTGGCGGTCGCAATGAACCGTATCGGNGGACGCAGCAACAGCGGAGAAGGTGGAGANGANCCNCGGCGTTTCGAAAAAAAGGACAACGGTGACTGGCCGGTGAGTAANGTAAAGCAGGTTGCATCCGGACGTTTTGGAGTCACTATCAATTATCTAGTCAACTGCAACGAACTTCAAATCAAGGTCGCCCAGGGCGCAAAGCCGGGAGAGGGTGGACAACTGCCCGGAAATAAAGTCAGTGATGAAATAGCGAAAGTCCGCAATTCAACTCCTGGAGTAACGCTGATTTCTCCGCCGCCGCATCATGATATTTATTCGATTGAAGATCTGGCGCAGCTCATCTTTGATCTGAAAAATGCTAATCCAACTGCAAAAATAAATGTCAAACTGGTTGCGGAAGCAGGAGTCGGCACAATTTCAGCCGGAGTCGCAAAAGCCCACGCGGATATAATCACCATCGCCGGACACGACGGTGGGACTGGCGCGTCACCGCTGACATCAATCAAACATGCCGGNATTCCATGGGAACTGGGACTTTCAGAAGCACACCAGACTTTGATGTTGAATCATCTGCGTGGACGAGTAAGACTGCAAACCGACGGTCAGCTTAAAACAGGACGTGATGTGGCAATTGCCGCTTTACTTGGTGCGGAAGAGTATGGTTTCGCTACTATGCCGCTGATTGCGATCGGTTGTATTATGATGCGTAAATGTCACCTTAATACTTGTCCTGTAGGTATTGCCACCCAAAATCCAGAATTGCGCAAAAAGTTTCGCGGTCAGCCGGAACACGTTATCAACTATTTCTTTTTTGTGGCGGAAGAATTACGCAAAATAATGGCTGAACTGGGTTTCCGTAAAATAGACGACATGGTCGGACGTACAGATATGTTGAAGCAACGTACAGGCATAAAACACTGGAAAGCGGGAAAAGTTGATTTGTCCGCTCTGCTGCATCAAGTTCCGGTTGGTGAAGATGACAGCCGATTCTGCACCCAGGAGCAGGATCATGGACTGGACAAGCAACTCGATCATGAACTGATAACACAGGCAAAAGCTGCTCTGGAAGAAGAAAAGCCGGTTGAGTTTTCTTTGCCTATCGTCAATGTTAACCGTGCGGTTGGGACAATGTTGAGCAGTAAAATTGCCAAAAAATACGGTGCAAAAGGTTTAGCGGACAATACGATTCACTGCAAATTCAACGGTTCCGCAGGACAAAGCTTCGGTGCGTTTCTGGCACCAGGAGTGACGCTGGAACTGGAAGGTGACGCAAATGACTACACCGGTAAAGGTTTGAGTGGCGGGCGTCTGGTTGTTTATCCTCCGGTGGAATCATCTTTCCGCGCTGAAAGTAATATTCTAGTCGGCAACACAGTGCTTTACGGCGCAACTTCAGGCGAGGTCTTTTTCAGCGGAATTGCCGGTGAGCGTTTTGCTGTCCGTAACAGCGGTGCAAACGCAGTGGTTGAGGGTGTAGGTGATCACGGTTGTGAATACATGACCGGCGGTAANGTGATCGTACTCGGAGAAACAGGAAAGAATTTTGCCGCAGGCATGAGTGGCGGAATCTCTTATGTTTATGATGAAAAAGGGAATTTCACGGCGAACTGCAACAGCGGTATGGTGGATTTGGAAAGTGTGGATGATGCGGAAGAAAAACTCTGGCTGCAGAAGTGGATTGAGCGGCATCAGCAGTACACAGGCAGTGAACTTGCAGAAAAATTACTGAAAAAATGGGATGAGGTTTTGGTGAAATTTGTAAAAGTTATGCCTATTGAATACCGGGCAGTTTTGGAAAAAATGGAAAAAGAATCTGNATCCTGCAANGAGAAAACAGCGGCTTAGTATGGGAAAAAATACAGGATTTTTAGAATTTAAAAAAGAATCCCCGCCGCTGCGTCCGGTTGAGGAAAGGGTGAGTGATTTTCAGGAATACGAAACTTTTTTTCCTGCGGAAAATCTCGAGCGTCAAGCTTCACGCTGTATGGATTGCGGGGTTCCGTTCTGTCATATGGGCTGCCCCTTGGGGAATATGATTCCGGACTGGAACGATCTCGTCTACCGCGGACACTGGAAAGAGGCGCTTGCGGCTTTGCACAGTACCAATAATTTTCCGGAATTCACCGGTCGTATTTGTCCTGCACCCTGTGAGGATGTATGTGTACTGAATGAGCATTNTACTGTGAATGCAGCTGAAAAACAGCAGAAAGTTAATGTCGTCACAATTGAAGAAATTGAAAAACACATTGCAGAACAAGGCTGGAAAGAAGATTGGATCAAACCTCTTCCTCCTGAAAAACTGACTGATAAGCGGATCGCCATTGTTGGTTCAGGACCAGCTGGACTGGCTNCTGCACAGCAGTTACGGCGTGCTGGCCATGCGGTGACTGTTTTTGAAAAAGATGACAGAATAGGAGGATTGCTGGTTTACGGAATTCCGGATTTCAAACTGGAAAAAAATGTTGTCTCCAGGCGTGTTGAACAACTCCGTGCAGAAGGAGTTGAGTTCCGCACAGGAGTCAATNTAGGTATTGATTATTCGGTCGAAGAACTGCGCGGTAGTTTTGACGCCATACTGTTGGCCACCGGTGCACAGCACGCACGAAAACTGCTGGTGAACGGCAGTGAACTGGAAGGTGTACATTACGCGATGGATTANCTTCCTCAGCGTAACCGTGAGGTAGCTGGAGATTCAATCCAGCCAACACAAAATATTGAATCCGCCGGCAAAAAAGCGGTAATTCTTGGAGGCGGATTTACCGCGGCAGATTGTCTGGGTAACCTCAATCGCCAGGGTGCGGATCCGCATATTCACCAGTTCGAACTGGTAGATATGGTGCCGCGCCCGACTCCGGTGCATCAAGAAGCGGATCCNGATTGTAGAGCAAATATTTTGACAGAAAGTATTTCAAACGATGGTCATGGTCGGGTTAAAGCTTTACAGGCGGTAAATGTAGAATGGAAAGTCGAAAAGAGCAAAAGCTCCGCCGGCGGACGGATGACGATGCAGCGTGTTCCTGGTTCAGAATTCACTGTACCTGCGGATTTAATCTTGCTGGCTATGGGATTTTTAGGTCCAAAAGTGGAAGGCTTGCTGGAANATCTTGGAGTTGAGCTGAATGTTCGTGGCGCAGATAAAACCAGTTCACCGCAGCAACTGAAAAAAATGCTGAAAAACGCACAACCGATGTTTGATGTTTATGCAGATGAAAATTTTATGACCAGCGAAGACGGTATCTTTGTGGCCGGTGACGCAAACCGTGGTGCGTCGATCGTAGTCTGGGCTATCTGGGAAGGTNGAGAAGTGGCACGCTGTATCGATAAATATTTAATGGGTAGCACGAGTCTGCCCACTACACCTCAGGCAGAAGTACTGGTTTAACAAGCGCTTAAAAAAATTAAAGTGAGCAAAAACAAACTTATTTTTTTGGCGGCTTTTATCGTTTTTTCGGGACTGACCGTTTATGCTCTCTGGAATGAAGTAAATCGGGAGACGACTCAGTTAAAGTACAGCATCAGCGGGATAATCCTCTCTGCTCCGGGAGTAGGCGGTGGGATCATAAAAACCGACAATGCCCACGTTTTACTCTTCGATCCGGAAACGCTGGAACTGGTTGCTTCAAAAATTATCAATCCTTTTTTACCGCCCTTAACTTTCAGTGTTGGACAGTCTGACGCAGGGCAAGCTCTAAGCGGTTCCTATCGTTTGCTTGTACTTACTGATAAAAACGGAAATCCAAACCGGCCTTCAGTAGGTGAGGTGATTGGGCCGCTATCTCAGCCGATTTTACTTGGAACTGAGGGGGTAGAATATTCTGTNGACCGGCCTTTCCAGAGTTTCCCAGCGGAACTTTTAGTGGCCAAAATTGATACTCCGGAAACAAGTATTAGTGGAATAGTTGTTGTAGCATCAGATTTGCAGGATCAGCTTGATTCGACAGAGCGTCTGGTAATCATGCTTTTTGATCCGAAGCAGGGGCGTCCTGTAGCAATCAAAATGGTTGACAATTTTATCCCTCCGCAAAAATTCAGNATTGGTCAGGCAAACGCAATGGGTGGTCAAGCCCTGAATGGAAAATATTCCCTCCGTATTTTAACCGACAAAAACAACCAGCCTTTTCAATCGGTTCCCGGAGAAATAATTGGACGTTCAGAAAGTTTAATATCTTTGGGAACTGATGATTTGGAGTTTGTGCTGGATCAGCCTTATACACGCTGATCTACCTGTTGCATTATTTNTAAACCAGACTAAAAAATCACTTCCGGTCTGGCAATATTAAGGGCTTGATCAATGTTTTCACGAAAACAGGCTCGATTTGGGAATCCTCCCGGCTGGAGATAATTTTCCTGCGGGATACTCTGCTCAATTTCACGATTNTTTTTTGTGATTGTCATTTGTTGCCCGCTGCGTCCGAGTCCTTTCATTTTGAAACGATAGTGTGCTTCCAACTTTTCCTGATGAATCCTCAGGAANCAATAAACATAATCCATGTTAGGAAACTCACGTGAATCAGGTGGAACCAGTTTAACCTCTGTCCATTCCGCTTTTCGTTTTTGATATTTTAGCAGGAAGCGAAATTGCGTTGTAAATGTCTGTAGGAAACTTTGCAGGATTGGATGCAACTGAATCTTCAAATCCAGCCTGCCGCCCGCAGAGAGAACGTCATCATCACCAAAAAGCAAAAATAAACCGCCCTGTTTGTCCGTAATCGGACANTCTGTAGGCAAATCAAAACTCCACTCGCTACTTTGCTCTCCTCCTGGTTGCAGTGATATATCTTGTGCGATTAGCCGTTTTTGCTGAATTTCCCAGCCGACCTCTCCTTTTTCTTTGATCGCTTTTATTAGACCGTGCGCCAGCACAATCTGAACAGTTTTGACATTCACGGCGGCAGCACTCATGTTCCGTACACGAAGCTTACCTTTAATAATACCACCCTGATCCCAGTTCTCTCCTTCAACTTCAAGTTGATACTCAAGAGGCTGTTNAAAAAAAGTGCTTCTCATCTTATTCCTTTTTCATAGTCTGGGGGGTAGTTTGACTCTTTAAGAGAGTTTGAATCGCTGCTGTAAAATGTTGATAATTTCCTGATGGATAAGCTCAATGTCCTGCTCACCGTTGATGCAGACAAAACGTTCAGGTTCTGCTGCCGCCAACTTCTGAAAACCTTGCGCAACACGTTTGAAAAAACTTAAAGATTCCAAATCTAGACGATCTTTTTCTGTGTGTTCCTGTCGGTGTTCAAGACGTGAAGCAACTGCTTCTGGAGCAATATTCAGCAGGATGGTTAAATCCGGTGAGTAAGGGTTGATGCAGTGTNCGACAATGGATTCAATACTGTTTAAATTCAAGCCCCTTCCGTAACCCTGATAGGCAACGGTTGAGTCATGAAAACGATCACAGAGAACAATTTTACCAGCAGTTTTTGCAGGCAGGATTGAATCCTGAAGATGCTGTATCCGGTCAGCCAGATAGAGCAGCAATTCACTTTCCGGTTGAAGTTCCTCATGTTCCGGATTAAGCAGGATACTCCGTATTTGCTGGCCGATTACGGTACCGCCAGGTTGACGCGTTTTGAGAACAGAGTAACCCTGTGCGTTCAACCATTCAGTTGCTTTTTCCAGTTGGGTGCTTTTTCCGCAGCCGTCAAGGCCCTCAAAAGTGATTAGTTTTCCGGAATCCATGGAATGGATGTAAAAAAATATCAGGGAAGGGAATTATTTCTTTTTATCGTAAATTGTATAAACTTTGTCTTTGATTGCGCTGTGTGACTTTTGCGCCTCCCGAATCACTGTGTTGCACGCATGTTTGAATTCTTTAATCTCTTTAGGATTATCATGCGTTTTTTCAAAGTTTTTAAAGCTCTCATAGAGGGTTTCAACATCTTTTTTTAGATTTTTCTTCACCACAATTGCTTTAGGCAAATTAGTTTTCAAATCATCTTTTGATTCGCAACTGAGCACTTCCTCGCCCACCAGTTTCAGGGAATCACCTTTGGATGAGACCGAATGGAATTGTTGCTGTGTCTCTTCAGGAGCCTTCTTAACTGTGTCGAGGGAAGCCTCCGCAGCGTTTCCAAATTTTACTTCCGGTTTTTGCTTTGCTGATTCTGTCGCCATACTTTTGCTTAAATCAGGTTGAAAATAATAATTTTATTCGTCCTCATTGCAGATGCTGTTCTGTCAACGAATGCTTGAGTTGTTCTTTCAATTGTTGTAAATTAGCAGGAAATTCAATTTTATGAAACTAGAAATACTATTAATTAATGTTCTTAGCGAATGCTTAGCCTACTATGCTTAAAGTAAAGAAAAAAGCCAAACCTGAAAAAATTATCTTAGCAGAGGATATTTACATCCTCTGGCAGGATGGTCATGAAAGTCACATAAGTTACTTTGATCTGCGTGACGCCTGTCCATGCGCGAGTTGTGTGGATGAGCTCAGTGGTGAAAAAACCTTGGATTCAAATACTATCCCCAAAGATATCAGGCCGGAGAAAAGTGAATATGTGGGTAATTACGCGCTTCGTGTTTACTGGAGTGATAAGCATGATACAGGAATTTTTCATTATAAGGTGCTCAGGGATTTTGATAAATCAACCTAGTTTTTGCCCTAAACTGATTGAGAACAAACTAAAGTAAGAGGAGAAAGATGCTTCAAATTGAAGGTGATTTACTTGCAGCAGAGCTGAGAATAGCCTTTGTGGTAGCAAGATTTAATGAATTTGTCTGTGAGCGTTTGCTGGAGGGCGCGCTTGACACAGTTACACGTCACGGTGGGAGTAAAGATAAGGTGACAGTTGTACGTGTGCCAGGAGCTTTTGAGCTGCCTTTAGCGGCAAAGACACTNGCCGCCAGTGGCAAATATGACGCTGTCGTCTGTCTGGGCGCAGTGATTCGCGGAGCAACGTCACATTACGATTACGTCTGCGCAAATGCATCAAGTGGAATTGCAAGCGCTTCGCTGGAAACCGGAATTCCAGTTAGTTTTGGTCTCCTGACTACGGATACCATTGAACAAGCCATTGAACGTTCTGGCACAAAAGCTGGTAACCAGGGCCGTGACGCGACAGTCAGCGCGATTGAAACGGCACGTCTTTTAAAACAATTATCGGAGGCATAGTAACTGCATTAGGATAGCGGTACACCGGAGTAACACCTTTAATATGCACGGTTTATTCTGAATCGAGCAGCAATATCCGGTNAACCTGAAGCCGTAAGGAGGAAGATGAATTCTTCGCTTAAGCATATAGTTTTGCAGTTGGAAGACTTGACTCAGCAAGACATATCAATAGATNTGGGACTGGATCTGTTGGAGTCATCGGCAAAGACGCGCAGGGACGTGATCATGATCAACGTTATGCGTGACTCTTTAAACGAAATGTTAGTTGAGGAGCGTCAGTGCCAAAATTAGTAAAGCCTGTAGGGTGAGGTTTTAAGCTCACCCTAAGCTGAACTTAGTAAAACTGCTCAAGCTTGTTTCTCCTTTATTATCCATCATTCACGGATCCGGCTTTTCTGCCAACTGTTTTCTTCCCTGCTTTAACTTAGCTCTGATTACAACAAACAAAAAAATGTTTGAGGTAATTGCCTTTGATGCCGATGATACCCTTTGGCATAATGAGTCTATTTTCACAATGACCCAAATAAAGTTCCGAGAAATGCTTTCGTCTCATGGACAGGAAGTTGTTGATCAAACTTTGTTTTCGACTCAGATAAAAAATCTACAGCATTTTGGTTATGGCATAAAAGGTTTCATTCTTTCCATGATCGAAACTTCCATTGAGTTGACTGATGGTGAAGTAAGTGGACATGAAATTCAGCAGATTCTGGATTTTGGCCGCGAGATGTTAGCTGCACCTATTGAATTATTACCGTATGTTCGTGAAGTGGTTGAAGAACTTTCCCAAAAATATACACTGCTGTTGATCACTAAGGGTGATTTGATTGATCAGGAAACGAAAATTGCCCGTTCCGGATTGGCTGAATTTTTTGACGCAGTTGAAATAGTGAGTGACAAAACTACAGAAGTATACAGCAAAATCCTCGAGCGTCACAAAATTGAGTCTTCACGTTTTATGATGATTGGAAATTCAATGCGTTCTGACATTGTACCGATTGTGNAGATTGGGGCACATGCGGTTCATGTGCCNTATTTGTCAACCTGGGAGCATGAACAGGATCATCCTCCTGTAGATGCAGAACNTTATACTGAATTGAAACACCTCGGTTTACTGCCGCAGTTGATCAGTGAAAAAGGATGAGAAAACCATTACTGGAAGGGCTTAAAGTCGCGCTGGTGCACGATTGGCTGACCGGAATGCGCGGTGGAGAAAAGTGTCTGGAGGTGCTTTGTGAACTTTTCCCGGAGGCGGATTTATACAGCTTAATTCACCAAAAGGGAGAGCTGTCACAGACAATTGAATCAATGCCGATAAGGACATCTTTTGTGCAGAAGCTGCCTTTTGGTTTAAAAAAATACCGTCACTATCTGCCTCTTTTCCCTCTGGCAATCGAGCGGTTTGATTTCAGCGATTACGATCTGATTGTGAGCTCCAGCCATTGTGTGGCCAAGGGCGTCAGGCACGATGACTCNGTTTATCATATCTCTTACGTTCATGCGCCGATGCGTTATGTCTGGGATCAGTTTAATACCTATTTCCGCCAGCCCCGTACTTCTTGGTCTGTCAGAATTGGCGCAGAATTAATGCGTCCGTATTTGCAGCGCTGGGATCGTAATACAGCGAAACGCGTAGATACTTTTCTGTGTAACAGCGATAACATACGTAAAAAAATTCTTGAGTATTATGGCCGTGAATCACAGGTNATTTATCCGCCGGTTGATCTGTCANGCTTTAAACCCGGAGATTTAAAAGCGGATTATTACCTTATGGTAGGCGCTTTTGCACCGAATAAACGGGTGGATTTAGCGGTTGAAGCTTTCAATCAACTTAAACTGCCGCTTAAGATATCAGGCAGTGGTCAGGACGAAGAATACTGCAGATCGATTGCCGGTGAAAACATTGAGTTTCTGGGTGCTCTTTCAAATGAAAAACTGTTAGAATTATATCAGCAGGCACGGGCTTTAGTTTTTCCGGGAGAAGATGATTTTGGTATCACACCGCTGGAAGCGCAGGCCTGCAGCACTCCAGTGATTGCCTTTGCTTCCGGAGGTGCATTGGAAACCGTAACTGAGAAGACGGGTGTTTTTTTCGCAGAGCAAAAGGTAGAAGCGCTTATTAAAGCCGTAGAGGAAATGGAACGCAGTTGGAGGAGTTTTGCTCCGGAAGCATTTCAACGGCAAATGTCCCGTTTTGGCAGNGGGCATTACAAAGAACAAATTGCGCATGCCATTGAATTTGGCTATCAACAATGGAAGACAGGATTTTGAAAAAGTATTTAAATCTTCTTTATTGCATCACATTCAGTATGATCCTGCTTTTGTCTGCGGGAGGTATGGGTGTGTCTACGGCTCATGCTTTTTTTGAAAATCAGGCACGTTACGCGTTTGAGCAGCGTTGGCTGCCGATGCTGAGTGATGAATCTTCGCAAAAACGATTTCAGGCAATGCGTGCTTTTTTGGCTTATCCGGAGTGGGGTTTACCTGTCCTGCGAAATTCGCTCATGAGTCCGGAAACTGAAAATTTGAACTGGCAAATTGTAATGCTGATTGGCATGCTGGGTGAGCCGACAGATGTACCGCCTTTGTTAAAAATATGGCGTGAACTGGAGGATCATAAACNTTCAACTGTCTGGTTGGGTGCAATGCAACGTCTGTACTGGAAAAACCGGATTTCAGGTGGTGCATCTCCAAAACTGACGAGCCTGACACTAAAATATNTTGAAAAAGATCNAGGAGTTCAAACCGAAGAGAAGGCCGCTGCGATACAGTTCAGGATTGACAATCCTGAACGGTCGGCACGTTTTATCCGCGTGAGCGCTCATTTCTGGAAAACACGTATTCAGGAAGAACTTCCCCCAAAATATTATTGGCTGCCTCCAGGCGGAAGAATAGAAGCAAATCTACAGACTCGGTTCTCAGCTGTTGAACATACGGGTGATGTTCGCCTTGATTTTCGTGTGTGGGAAGTAGGCCGCGCCGAAGAGTTACTGCATAAGACCGTCAATATTCCACTCCCCAAATAACAGACTTTTCCAAGCGGCAATTAAGATCCTGCCTGAATTTTTGTTGAAAATAATTAATGTCGCTGAAAATGCTGGCTTCCTAAAGACTCCTAAACGAATTGTTTGTCTTCTCGAACTAAGAAATAAATATTTAATAATATCAGCTCTTAACATAAAATAGATTTCTCGCTTTATAAGCAATGACACGTTTTTATGACTTGTTACTGGTTCATCAAAAATAATTTATTTTTCGGGTTAGTTGTCGTTTTTACTTGAAATAGTACTAATTAGGTGCTAGTTTAAGAAAACTTACAAAAAGGGAAGGCGATGCTGAAATTATCAAAAAAGACTGATTACGCGATTATTTTGCTGACACATCTGGGTGAGCAGGAATCTCCGGTGAGTGCGCAGGAAGTAGCCACCTTTTATAAACTGCCTTATCCCATGGTGGCTAACATCCTGAAACAACTGGTTTCTTCCGGATTGATAGAATCAACCCGCGGACAGCGCGGTGGTTATGTATTGGCACGGTCTGCGGAGGAAATTAACTTGTCNGAAATTATCCGGATCACTGACAGCACGTTTGAATTAGTAGAATGTGTTCATGATGAGGATTTATGTAAAGTACATCAGTGCTGTCCAACTCGGCAGCCGCTGATTGTTTTACATCAGAAAATTCAGCAATTTGTTGAAGAAACAACANTAGCCGCGATTATTGAAGACGTGCAAACAAACAACTTTAGTGTAAAGGACTCTTCTTATGAAACTGCCCATTTATCTTGATTACAACGCTACCACGCCCGTTGATCCATTAGTAGTGGAGGCGATGATGCCGTTTTTCACAGAATCATTTGGAAATGCCGCCAGTCGTAATCATGCCTTTGGCTGGCAGGTTGAACAGGTAGTGGAAGATGCACGTGAATCTATCGGCAAGGCGATTGGCGCCGGCGCAAAGGAAATTGTTTTTACCAGTGGTGCTACTGAATCTGACAATCTTGCAGTTTTGGGAGTTGCAGAATTTTATCAGAAAAATGGCAAGCATATCATTACAAGTCCAATCGAACACAAAGCAGTNATCGATCCGTGCCNCGCATTGGAACAGCGTGGTTACGAAATTACCTTTCTAGATGTGGATAAAGACGGTTGCATCGACCTCAAACAACTGGAAGAATCCATCCGCGAAGATACTATTCTGGTTTCGTTAATGGCGGGGAATAATGAAATTGGCACACTCAATCCTCTAAGGGAAATAGGTGAAATCACCCGTGCGAAAGGAGTCCTGTTTCATACAGACGCGACACAGGGTGTAGGGAAAATTCCAATTGATGTAGACGAGATGAAGATTGATCTTCTTTCGATGTCGGCACATAAGATATATGGCCCAAAAGGTATGGGTGCGCTGTATGTCAGGCGCAAAAAACCGCGTGTGCGTTTGTCACCAATCATGTTTGGCGGCGGTCACGAACGAGGAATGCGCTCCGGTACTCTTAACGTGACCGGAATTGTCGGTTTTGCTAAAGCTCTTGAATTGTCGATGGCGGAAATGGCTTCTGAAGCAGAACGCCTGACAGGATTACGGCAAAGGCTTTTCGATCGTTTGTCTGCAGAACTGGATTATATCTTTCTCAATGGACATCCAACAGAACGATTGCCGAATAATCTCAATTTGAGTTTTGGTTACGTAGAAGGAGAAAGTTTGATGATGGGAGTCAGCAATTTGGCGGTNTCTTCCGGATCAGCCTGCACTTCAGCCAGTTTGGAACCATCTTATGTTTTACGGGCATTAGGAGTGGGTGACGATTTAGCGCATTCTTCAATCCGTTTTGGTATGGGACGTTTCACTACCGTTGAAGAAATTGATTATACAGCAGAAAAAATGATAGTTGCGGTAAAGCGGCTTCGTGAAATGTCACCGCTTTATGAAATGGTAAAAGAAGGTGTAGATTTATCAACTGTAGAATGGGCGTCACATTAAGCTCAAAAGTTTAATTATTGTAGAAAAGGTGCAAAAATGGCTTACAGCGAAAAAGTAATTGATCATTATAGCGAGCCCAGGAACGTAGGGAGTCTGGATAAAAGTGACCTTAATGTAGGTACAGGNCTTGTTGGTGCTCCTGAATGTGGTGATGTGATGAAACTGCAGATTCAGGTTGATCCGGAAACCAAAGAAATTNTTGATGCGAAATTCAAAACTTTTGGTTGNGGNTCNGCNATCGCNAGTTCAAGCCTTGCCACTGAATGGGTCAAAGGCAAGAGTATTGATGANGCAATGTCGATCCAGAATACAGAAATTGTTGAAGAACTTTCACTACCTCCAGTAAAAATTCATTGCTCTGTTTTAGCAGAAGATGCGATTAAAGCAGCAATTTCTGACTACAAAAGCAGAAACGAAAACTGAGTTGTAGCGTAGATATTATAAAACCAAGCTATGGCTTTTGACCAACCTGCCTGTCATACGTGCGAGTCCACTTTGGTTTCGCGTCTTTTTTGTTTTTCCTGCAACGCACTCCANCCTNTTCCACGGGAAATGGATTTTTTTGAAGTNCTNGGTTTCCCTGTCAGNTTTGAGNTANAATCNNCNGANTTGGAGGAACGCTATCAGGAGCTTTCTCTGGAACTGCATCCGGATTTTTATGGTTTGGCTCCGGAAGCAGAAAAACTTTTAAGCGAAACTGCCTCCGCTATTCTGAATACAGCNTACAAAACTCTGCGCGAACCAACTTTNCGAGCCNGTTATTTATTACATTTGCAGGCCACAAAGCAGAAGTTGGATGAGCGCTCCCTGCCGGAGGGGTTTTTAGCAGAAATGTTTTTTCTGCAGGAAGAACTGGATGAACTGCTGGGTTCCGGAAACGCGGTTGATTTGTCCGCAATGCGTGAGGATATGCAAAACAGGAAAAAAGATATTGAAGCAGACTATGCGCCTCTTTTCAAAAAACATGAAGAGCAACCGGAAGATTCCGGAATACTCCAGCAACTGCAAACCCACTTAAACGCAGAACGTTATTTACGCCGCCTGCTCGAGCGTATTCCGGCAGCGGATTAGCAGCCCTTAGCAGTTTAAAACACACCACAAATTCACAAAATGGAACGCATAATAGGTATTGATCTGGGCACAACGAACAGTTTGTGCGCAACTGTTTTTGATGAGGGCCCCGAAGTAATCGGCGAGGGTGATAATTCGGTGACACCTTCCGTTTTGTCACGTATCGATTCAGGATGGCTGGTTGGACAGGAAGCACAGCAGCGCAGAATTTCTAATCCGGAAAATACCGTATTTTCCATAAAACGTTTGATGGGACGTGACCTTGAAGAGCTTGGAGAGCTTGTCAATGAGTTGCCGTATCAAATTGTAGAAGCAGAAAGGAAATTACTCAAAGTCCGGATAGGCGAAAGTGAGCCTTACCTTGATTTTACACCACAGGAATTATCTGCTGAAATATTAAAAAAAGTAAAACAGCGTGCCGAAGCAGCACTCGGTGAAGCTGTTGAGAAAGCAGTTATCACAGTTCCTGCGTATTTTGANGACTCCCAGCGGCAGGCCACGAGGGCNGCAGCTACCATTGCCGGACTGGAAGTGGCGCGTATCATCAATGAACCGACTGCCGCAGCGATTGCTTATGGACTTGATGAAAAGCAGGATCTGCAAAAAGACGGTCACGTTGCTGTTTACGATTTAGGCGGCGGTACTTTTGATATTTCCATTCTCAAACTNTCCGGAAAGATTTTTAAAGTGGTTGCCACCCACGGTAATACTCAGCTTGGTGGAGATGATTTTGACCAGTCGCTGGTGGAAATTTTGAAAANGAGAATTCTGCAGGAATACACGCAAGCGCAGTTTGATGATCCGGAGTCAAAGCAAATTTTAAGAAAAACTGCTGAATCAATCAAAATTGGACTCAGTCTTTCACCAGAAAACGAATACACTCTGGACTTCCCAAAACAGGATATTTCTTTTACGGATAATTTTAAAGTAGAAGATTTTGAGTCATTGATTTTTCCTCTGGTGGAACAAACTCTGGAAAGTTGCAAACATGTGCTGCAGCAGGCAAAACTATCTTTAGATCAGATAGACGAGGTTGTNTTGGTCGGTGGTTCTACAGTAGTTCCGGGAGTACGCAGGGAGATTGAAACTTTTTTCGGACGCTCACCGCATGTGGCGATTGATCCGTATAAAGTTGTAGCAATCGGTGCGGGAATCCAGGGACATTTGCTGGCTGGCGGACGGCGTGACTTTTTACTGCTTGACGTGATTCCACTGGCCCTCGGTATTGAAACATTGGGTGGAACATTCAGTAAAATCATTACCGGCAACACNACANTACCAGTTGAAGAAAGTGAGACTTTTACCACAAATGTTGATGACCAGACTTCGATTGATGTTAATATTTATCAGGGCGAGCGCGAATTAATCAAGGATTGCCGTGCTCTCGGTAAGTTTAAGTTGCATGGTATACCGCCTATGAAAGGTGGCTTCCCGCTGGTGGAAGTTATGTTCCGTGTTGATGCAAACGGTATTCTTACTGTTTCCGCCAGCGAAAAACGCAGCGGAAAAAAGGCGGAAATTGAAGTCATTCCATTTCACGGTTTAACACAGTTTGAAATAGAGAGAATCATGGAAGATTCCTTTGAACACGCAATTGATGATTTTAATGAACGTCAATTAATTGAATTTCGNTTAACCGCGGAACGTGTTTTTCAGGGAATTGAACAAAACTGGAATGTCGCGGAAAGTGCTTTGAGTGGAACGGAGCGNGACGAAATCCGCANACAAATGGAAGTAGTCCGGGAAAGCATGAAGAAACAGGATTCTCAGGCACTCAAAGCACAACTGGATGNACTGGGTGAGCTCACGCGTCCNTTAGCTGACACTGCGATGGGGCGTTCCATATTGACTGAANTGCAAGCTGATGGCGANACCNGCTGATTAAAATCTATTTTTATTATGATATGACATATCAATAGCNACTAATATTATGAAATAACAGAATATATTTAGTTTAACTCGCTCTTATTTTTTTGTTAATATTCCATTTGGTTACCAATTAATTCCCATAATAATCAAAATCGGNNTAAACATAAAAAAAGGAATCACAAGGGGGGATGAGTGTAAAACTAAGAAAGAGAATTATTGACTCTTGAAAAAATCAATAAAATCACGTCGAGGATCTATTATTTAGCTAATATATTTAGTATCTTTATTGCAGAGCGAAAGAATGTAGACAAACGTTGATGCAGTCAGTTAGTCCAACCAGGATCTTTCGGTGAGTTTTCATTTATAACAGAGTATAGGGAACCCTTATTATTCCCAACACATTCCACTGACCTTCCAAAGTGTTCTGGTACTGACAATAAATCACCGGCATTGAGCAAAATACTTCCTTTGNACCCCTCAGCGGTCCAATCGACTTTCCAGGTTCCTTCATAACAGATAAGGACTTCTTTTTCAGATCTACTGAACGTTTTATATCCTCCTCCTGGTTTGGCTACGAAGAGAGATAATTCGAATTCATCTCCACCAGGAATAACAGCTTCTTTTATTCCTATTAAACGATGCAATTGAATTGAGCCGTATTCTCCAAATTTTAAAGGATGATTCTTTAATGGTTTTAGAGCGCCTGAGCGGCATATTCGCAGTTCCATTTCATCAGTAGAGTANTTCTTATAAGTTGCGGCTTTTTCAGGACTCATAGGTCNAACTTGGGTTGCACCTTTTGGAATGGGGCACTTATTTGTATCCCATACCCCATAATCTTCAAGCAAAACCAGTCCATGATCTTCAGCATCTTCGAATACTTGAGGAGCCCATTCAACNCCACCTGTATCATCTCCTCCAAGAATCGCGAACAAGAATCCATATTTATCTCCAATGTTTTCAAAACCACGAAAACAATTTGTAGGTATAGAAACTACATCTCCTTCAGTAAGAATCGTATGATTCTCTGCATGCAGTCCCCAATAAATGTCGAAAGTTCCTTCTTGTATCAAAAAGACTTCAGCAGTAAAGTGGCTATGTAATGAATTTTTGATGNNAGGTGGCTGACCAGCGGCTCCGATGTTGAATCCATGTGGTTCACGTATATTGATGAACTGTTCTTTATTTTCTGTTACACCTGGCCCGATAATACTAAAGTTGTCCTTGAGGTGACTCCCAGGAGTATGAGCGTCAATAAAGGCACTTTTACAGGGAACCATTTCACTCCTACGAACTAGCCTGGTTCTCATAGTTTCGAGTGTTTTCATAGGTGACTCAAAAATNAATTATTTTTTGGTGAAGGGAACTATTTCAAAAATTTGTCAAACAGCCTGTGTTGTGTATCATTAATATCACACCTTGCTGAAAAAGATTTTACCAAAGCTTTTTTGAAGCTATTTCTGCACCTTTCGCCATCGATGAAAGTTTTGCATAGGTTATGTCAGCATCGACTGTTCCAAAACCAGCGAAGGTGGAAAATCCACAATCGGAGCCAGCAATTACCCTATTTCTTCCAACAATATCTGCAAATCGACAAATTCGTTCTGAAACCAGTTCAGGGTGCTCNACAAAGTTGGTTGTCGAATCNANTACACCTGGAATCAANATCTTCTCCTCAGGAATTTTGATATCTCTGAAAACAGTCCATTCNTGACTGTGNCGNGGGTTAGATCCTTCAAATGAAAGAGCCNGAGGTTTGGCNTTNAGGACTGTAGGAAGAATTTTCTTCATCTCGATATCACAATGGTGAGGCCCCTGGTAGTTACCCCAACAGACATGCAAACGAATTTTTTCTGAGGGTATTTTCTCAAGTGCATGATTTAGGGCCTCGATGTGGAGTTGAATCATAGAAAGGAACTTTTTTTCACTTTTATCTTTGAAAAGAACATGACGTCCAAGAGCCAGATCAGGGCTATCAATCTGAATTAAAAAGCCCGCTTTCACAATCCCTTCATATTCGGCTTTCATTGAATCTGCTAAAGCATAGAGATAGCTTTTATGATCGGAATAATATTCATTTGGCTGAAATAGAGCGATCACACCTGGTGAAGCAGCGTTCATGAAAGCTTCAGAGATACTAATCCCATCCAGTGCCTTTCGTAAATTTACAAGATCGATTTCAAGTGGCTTCATGTCCTTCACTGTAACTGGCCCTGTACAACGTGGACGGGTATATGTCGGAACACCACCGGATTTTGATGCCCTCGAGGAAAATGTTGGAAATTCTTCAAGATCTTTTGGGGTTTGTCGAGGACTGTCACCCTCGAATCCATTCAGACGATCTTTGATATATGTGGCATAACTGATCTTACTTTGCTCTCCATCACTCACAACATCTATTCCTACTTCCTCTTGTTTTTTTACCACTGTTCTAACAGCCTCAGCAATAACTTCGTCATATTCTTTTTTGTCTAGATTTTTTCCATCTTCCTTTGCGAAAACAAGTTTAAAAACTTTTTCAGAACGAGGAAGACTGCCAACATGTGTGGTCAATATTCTATCTTTACTTAATTTCATTTTTATTTTCTCATTTCTTGTGTTCTTATCTGATTGCTCTTCTTAAGAATATTATTTTATTTCGCCGGATCAAACTATTTCTCAATTGTTTTAAAGTGAATTCCATTGCATACGTATGTTATGTTGATATGATATTAATGAATTTACCAGTGGAAATATAATTTTAATTCATCCAATAATTAATAATTAATGTTTTAGTTAAAAAAAAACAATTTTTTGAATATAATTAAAACTTTACTCAAAGTACTTATATTATTTATAAATTCATTAAAGCAAGTACTTTTAAAAAATTAATAACCATAGAATTATTAATATGAAAAATAAAACCAATACCACTTCCACCCAGGTGGCAAATCTTGCAGGTGTTTCCCAATCAACAGT
This sequence comes from Deltaproteobacteria bacterium, assembly GCA_002685535.1. Taxonomy (GTDB): domain Bacteria; phylum SAR324; class SAR324; order SAR324; family NAC60-12; genus Arctic96AD-7. The sequence continues at coordinate 10,851 of NYXK01000093.1, read as the reverse complement.
TTCTCGCGCCTATTTACCAGAAAGCCCTGTAACGGAAAAAACCAGACAAAAAGTACTTGAAGCTGCAAAAAAACTTGGTTATCAGCCGAACGCTATGGCTAGAAGTCTAATCACTCGACGGTCTAACATGGTTGGAATAGTTATCTCAAACGTAACGACAAATCCGTTTTACCCGGAAGTATTAGATCTATTGAGTAGGAAATTTCAAGAAAATGGTCAGAAAGTGATGTTATTTGTAGTACACAGAGATCAGAGCTTGGACGACATCCTTCCGCAGTTACTCGAATACCAAGTAGACGGGATTATAATTACAGCAGCTACATTGAGCTCAGACATGTCCTATGAGTGTGAGCGGAGAGGGACTCCTGTCACCCTTTTTAACCGATATATTCCAAAATCAAATGCAAGTTGGTTCTGTTGTGACAACAAGGCTGGGGGCAGCATGGTAGCTCAATTCTTACTAGATTCAAGACATAAACGCCCAGCATATCTTGCAGGCAGTGAGGATACTACAACTAGTATCGATAGAGAAAAAGGGTTTCTTGAAATTATGAATAAGAATGGTGTAGATACATTAAGAGAAGTTGGTAATTACAACTACAATGAAGCATACGCAGCTACTGTTCGCTTAATGGAAAGACCCGATCCAGCAGACTCTATTTTCTGTTCAAACGACATTATGGCATTTGGTGCGCTTGATGCCATTAGAAGTGGTATGAAATTAAGAGTTCCTGAAGATGTTTCGATCATCGGTTTTGACGATATCCCTATGGCCTCATGGCCGAGTTTTAACCTGACAACAGTTCGCCAACCTGTCAGGGATATGGTTGATGCATCTGTAGAAGATCTTATCTCACGAATAAAAAAACCGGAAAATCCGCCGAATCATAAAGTCATAATGGGTGAATTGATTGTCCGTGGATCATCAAGAATTCCTATATAAATATCCTTAAGCTAGAAAGTATTTTGAACTGTTATAGTGGATTGTGTTATACAATTGTCCGTCGGCAATTTATCGATGGGTAGACTTAACTGAAAATCTTGAACCGTCTTTACAGTATTTGAATAAAATAGTTCATGGGAGATACACTTAGTAATTAATAATCTTCTTTGTTCTTTCTAGAACATCGACTCCTTGTTGTTTTAACCACCAAGGCAGATCAATTAACACCCAATTTTCAGAGAGTTTTTCTCCTTCCCGGCGGTAGATATCCACAACCCTCATATCTGCTGCAATATTACTCGCAGGCAATCCCAAAAAACCGCCAATGGGAGTATTAGTTAGGTTTGGCCAGCCAAAGAAACCCGCATAGTTTCCCTCTGCAAATCGGCATATGTGGCCATTAAAAACCTTATCCTTAAGCCCTCTCCTGAAGGGGAACTGATGCTGTTCCTGGTATCGCGGAATAGTGTAAGATGCTCCAATACCAGCTGGGCCGTACCAGATCATATCCTCGTGCCAAGTTTTTTTTAGCAAATCCGGATGTGGACAGTCATTTTCATTTTTATTAAGATCTGTAAGATCGCCTATCATTTGGTTTACCAATTTAAGAGTCTTCTGAGACTCTTGCTGATCCTGAGGCTCAATTAATAAACCATCATGTGTTCTTGGGCCGGGATAAACGAAAGAAGCACCCGTTTGAAGAGGCAATGGATTGAGACCCAATTGATGCATTAAGCCAATGAGATCGCAAAAAAAACTGCTTCTTATTATTTTACCATCTTTTATGCAATTGAAATCAGCATAACGTAGAAAAGCTATTTTTCGGCTGGCAGGTAGACCTAACCAATTCCCATCCAGAAGGCCCATAAAGTGTCCCATGCTGATAACCCAGTCAGCATTGTCAATCTCACTGGTACCTGCGAGAAAAATATCCTGCCGGCGCTGAACATTAGACCAGGCTGAGAGAAACGGGATCCAGAAAACTTCTGCTACAGCATCCCCACCTTTCTGCTCATTAAACGGGTAGACTCCGTACCATTGAAGGTCAGGTTTTGTAAATTTTCTTATGACCTTAGCAATACTATTTGCATTTGCTGCTTCTATCTCATCATAAAATGACAAAATCAATGATTTTTGAATTTGATAGCTTTTCATTTTAGTCTACGATTGTAGTGCTAAACCAGTAACAGGATCAAAACCTCTACGCGCCTTATTAAACTCACGAATTCTGGCAAAAACATCAACACCGATTTGGTCATAGATGTCAAGCAAATCTACAAGAACCCAGTTTTCTCGAATCAGTCCATTTTCCAGCCTCCAGAAATCTAGACTTCTCAAACTAATTCTCATTCCTGACGGAGCAATACCCATCCAGCCTCCATGATAAATAGTCTGTATCATGTTGGGCCAACCTGTAACTCCCACATAATTACCATCACCAAAGAAATGGTTTGTAATCTGATCGTCAAACTGCCCTCTGTCTGGCATGGCAGCAAGAAAAGGAATCTGATGCCAATTTCGGAATCCTTCTATACCTCGGCCTGTTCCGATGCCAGAGGGACCATACCAATTCATTTTTGGGTGCCAAAATTTTTTCATTTCCATTACTTCAGGGCCTCCCTCTGACGGATGCCTATTCATTGAAGTAAGCATGTCAAATACTAACTGGCAAGATACTAAACTACTAGATTCATCATAGGGGTCTTGTATAATTCCGTCTTGAGTTGCAGGTCCAGGAACTTGCCATTCACGGCCAAGACTAGGAGCCATTGGCCAAGCTCCCGCCTGCATCATTAGCTCAGGGATATCCCATAGAGCCTGTACTTCAGTCACTCTGTTATCTTCAAAGCGATAGAACTCGTGGAATCTCATGGCAACCTGATTTCCTGTCGGTGGAATATCCAACCATGATTTACTGAATGTGCCTGTGTAATAACCACAGCAACCTACCCAATCAGAGTTTTCTTGAGTTGCTCCAGCCATCACAATTGTGTCACGGCGCTCTAAATCTGGTAGAGACCAAAGAAGTGGAGCTAATACATTCTTGTAAAAATTATCTACTCCTGTTTTCTCTCCAAATGGATAACTAAGGCGAAATACTGGCTCTGAAATAAAAAGACCATCAAGTGCTTTGCGGACACTACTTTCGCTGAAATCGTACATTGCCCTCCTCAAAGTAGAAATCAGTTTTTTATTCTTTGTGTGTCTATCCAAATTCACTCCTTTACCAATCTGACAAAATTTTTATTACTATTTAAAATAACTGCAATAAATTTTATTTTTTAATATTTATATTTCTAATATGTTAAAAATTCTCAACCTTTTCAATTGATGTAACAACGTGCGGTATTTCTTTTGTCTTTGACAAGTCATTGTGTTTCTTCATTTCTGGCTGAGTTTTATGAAATCTTTTCATGCAATTCTAAATAAATTTAGTCCTTTTTATTCGTCAATAGATGTCTTTCCCATATTTTGAAGGCAAGTTATTTTTCCTAGATTTATCTTAATTTACAAAACATTCCTTTTATGGATCTACATTTGGTTAACAATAATTACATATTTATTTTTGTATCTGCAATATTTTTCTTGCATTGAATGAATACGTATGTAATTCTTTACCACTCCAATGTGTATATAAATGTCGATCAATTTTTTTTAACATTTTTTATACTTTGATTGAATATGTTTTTATACCATTGAGACTAGCCAAAAATACCAATCATATTAACGGTAAGTTTGGATAAAACTTTGGTTTGTCTTTATTAAACATTCCAACTCAATAATCCCTGTGGGTCTGAAAATTAATTTAAGTCCCTCATTAAATAAGGAGAGAGAAAATGAAAATGCTATCTAAAATAACAGTAACATCAACATTCATGTTTCTAATAGTCCACACTACCTATGCTGCTTGCGGTATCACTAGTGGTTCAATAAACATTTTGGCAAATGATTTTCCTGCTTTGCGTACATACACAGATACAGCAAAAGCATGTGCAGGGGCTGGAGCTGATTTCAAAGTGAATCACACATCTGAACATAACAATCTAGCAATGGCTGCTCTTTCGGCTAATCCAGCGGAATATTCAGTTAGAATTGGAGCAAACAGTTCTATAGTACCATTAATGAACGAAGGTCTGATTAGGCCAATGGATGACCTTGTTGCTAAATACGGAAAAGGCCTACAAAAATCTCAGTTAATCACAATAGATGGGAAAGTGATGGCTGTTGCTTTCATGGCAAATACACAGCATTTATACTATCGTGAAGATATTCTTAATGAACTAGGAATAGCTGTACCAAAAACTTATGAAGAAGTTATAGCGGCAGCTGAAAAAATGCGGTCTTCAGGTAAATTGCTAAATCCATATGCAGGTGCTTATAAAGCCGGTTGGAATTTAGCAGAAGAGTTTGTAAATATGTTTCTAGGTCATGGTGGTGAGTTTTTCAAACCTGGTTCAGCAGAGCCAAACATCAACAACAAAAAAGGTGTTGCAACTCTTAAGATGTTAAAAAAACTTGCTGGTTATAGCAATCCAGATTTCCTCACTCACGACTCAGAAGCTATCAAAGTTGAGTGGGAAGCAGGGAAAGTTGGTCTTATGACTTTATGGGCTTCAAGATCGGGGACTTTGCTTGATGATGATGGTGATCCAGCAATTACTGCTGCAACCAAATTAGCAGCTCCGGCAACTGTTGGAGGAGGGTCTATTCCAGCAGCCACACTATGGTGGGATGGCTTTATGCTAGCAAAAAATAGATCTGATAAAGATGCTGAAGCTAGCTTTCAAGCCCTTGTTCATGCAGCAACCTCTAAAAAAATGGCAAATGATGCATCAGATCAAGCAGTGTGGCTAGTAGAAGGATTTAAACCTGGTCCAAAATCACTTGGAGTACTTGCTGCAGCCAGGATGGGAGCAAACCCTTATCCTATGTTAGCCCAAATGTCACTTATGCATGGAGCCCTTGGCTCAGAAATTGTTGATTTCTTAAAAGGCAAAGAAACAGCTGAACAAGCGCTTGCAGATACTGAAGCTGCATACAGAGGTAAAGCTAAAGAAAAAGGCTTTCTGTAAAAATAATAATGCTAAAAGGTGGAAATATTTTCTTTCCACCTTTTTTACTTTCCCGAGTTGACGAAATTCATGATGTCGTTTTACATCAAGCTTTGCTGATACTGCTGTTCATCCTGAGCTAAAACACCTAAGATTTTGACCCGTTGCTAGCTTTCAGCTCCTCAGTAGTACATTCATGATATCTGTACTTTCTTTTGCTTAGGTTGCAAGGGAAGTATGGTCATTTTCGACTCATCATGAATCTTCAAGGATCCAACCAATTTCTATATAATAATTTGTGAAAAAGTTGCTTACATGAAACATAAAACGTTTTTTTGGTTCATGCTTCCTACTTGTGTAGCAATGGTTTTGTTCATTGCNATTCCTATNGTTTCAATTTTTGTTCAATCACTTTTTATTGAACATCAAAAACCTTCAATTGAAATTGAGATATGTGATCCATTTGGTTGCAAAAAAGAGATCGGTGTAGATGTTGAAGCGTATGCTGCTCTGAACAAAGAAAAACCTTTAGGTAGNTTTAATGGGTTTAAAACTTATATAGATAGAAATCATTTAGCATTCAAAGAATTGAATGAAGGGTGGATTAATTCAAAAACATTTAGCGAATTTTCCAGCATTTTTTTTAATTTGCCTTTTTATAAGGCATTAATATTTACATTAACTTATACGCTATTTGTTACACCTTTTGTAATTTGTTTAGGTTTTATTATAGCGCTTTGCATTAATTCTTTGTCACAGAAGATAAAAGGTCCAATTATTTTCGTAACAATCNTGCCAATGATTGTGACTCCTCTGATGGGTTCTCTAGTACTATTCTGGATGATTGACGCAGAAGGTATAATTGGATCAACAATTCAAGAATTATTCAATGATCCTTATCTATCTTTGAAGGCGTCAACTAAACTTACTTGGATTACATTAATAACCTATGGAATATGGCACCATTCCCCTTTTGCCTTTATAGTTTTTTATGCTGCACTTCAAACAGTGCCACAAGATCCAATAGAAGCTGCGATAATAGATGGGGCAGATCGCTGGCAAAGAATTAGACATGTCGTGATTCCGCATCTATACCCAGTAGCAGTTTTTATTGCTCTTATTTCAATGATGGATAATATTAGAGTTTTTGAACCAATACTTGGATTTAGTGCTGAGGCTAGTGCTCAATCNTTTTCATGGTTAATTTATAATGATCTTCGAAATATAGAGGTAATGAATTTTGGTTCAGCAGCCTCAACATCTATTTTAACTATCATAATGGTAGGTATACTATTGACTCCAGTACTTATCAAAACATGGCGCGAATTTGGTGAATCAAGATAAAACATGGAAACTTTAGCAGACAAAAAATCTAAAAAATTATTAATTATTAATAGTATATTTATAATAGCCTGGTTGGCCATAGCAGCTTTCCCATTTATCTGGACTTTCTTAGGATCATTTAAGGTTCGTGAGGATTTTTTTTCAAGATCTGATTGGTGGTATGTAATTTCAGGTTTTAATACAATTATTGAGACTGGCGGACGTTACACTTTAAATGCATTTAGAGAAGCTTGGATTGAAGGAGAATTTTGGTATGCAGCAAGGAATTCAGTTATTGTAACTTTCTTTGTTGTTACGATCTCTTTGTTTCTAGGTACTCTTGGAGGATATGCTCTCTCACGCTCACCATACCGATATGCATATTGGATATTAATAGCTGCCCTTGTTTTTCGTGCTATGCCACATATTACGCTTGTTTCAGGATATCTTTTCCCCTTTTTCCAACTAAATATCTGGGGCATTCTTCCAACTACAATTATTGTTCTTGTTGCGATTAATCAACCATTCACATTATGGCTATTATATTCTTTTTTTAAAACAGTTCCAAAAGAGTTAGATGAAAGTGGAATGATAGATGGGTGCTCACATTTTCAGGCATTTAGATATATCATAATGCCCGTCATGTGGCCTGGGGTAATAACAGCCGGATTATTTAGTCTGATGCTTGCGTATAATGATTTCACAGTTACAGCAATGCTGCTAAGTTATGAAAACCATACGTTGGTCCCCAAACTTCAAAGTTATTTAGGTACAAATCAACATGAGGGAAATATGATGTGGGCTGTTTCATCAGTGGTTTCTGCGACAGCACCTTTATTTATGGTTGTCATGTTTTTTCAAAAACAAATTATAAGTGGATTGACTACTGGAGCAGTAAAAGGATAGAAAAAATGCATTGTTATTCAAGAGTCGGATAATCTGCGGTTCTATGTATTTGCTGTAAACAGACGAAAAGTTATAGGAATACTTTTATAAAATGGAAGGATTTGATTCAGAATTTAAGGATTTAAAAGATTACATTCTTAAAATTACTTATCGTATCTGGGAGGAACGTGGNGTTGAACGTATAAGAGATTATTATGGTGAAAATGCTCCAGTAAAGACNCCCACAAGTGTTTCAGACAAAGTAGAAGAAGTTATTAGCTCTACTTATGAGACTTTGAAGATGTTTCCTGACAGGCAGTTGCTAGGAGAAGATGTGATTGGTTCTGAGGACGAGCCCGGCACTTTCTATTCATCACACAGGATTCTCAGTTCAGCAACACATCTTGGAGACGGCTTTTGCGGATCTCCTACAGGTTTAAAAGTTAGTTACAGAGTGATAGCTGACTGTATATGCAGAGGAAACAAAGTGATTGATGAATGGATGGTGCGTGATCAGTCCGCCATTGTGAAACAGGTCGGACTCGAACCCCATGAATTCGGACGCCAGTTGGCTTTAAATCTAAAGAACGCTGGAAGTACTGTTCCAAGCGTTCAGGATTACGTTAAACGCTGGGAAGGGCCTCCCGAATCAGGTCCACTTTCAGGGGCTGCAAAAAATCTCGCTCAAAGTTACCAGGCGTTATGGGAGCAATCAGAATTCAACGCTCTGGAAAAATCGCACAACAGGGCCTGCCAGATTCATGCTCCTGAAGGGAAAGTTATTTATGGTCGTGATCAGCTTATTGAATTTCTCACAGGCTACACTAAATCTTTCCGAAAAGGTAGTTACAGGGTTCATCATTGGATAGTCAATGAGGAGGAAGGTAAAAACACCAGAATTGCTTTGCGTTGGTCATTTTCAGCGGAACATACCGGATTTGGAAGTTTTGGTGAACCAACAGGTGCTCCTGTGGTAATAATGGCAATAACTCATGCCGAAATGCAAGAAGATCTTGTAGTTAGAGAATATCATGCGATAGACGAGATCTCACTTTGGATGCAAATCAGCGGCTATTCCATGAGTTAATACATCGTAAACAGGTTAAGTTTTATGTCCTACAATNATTCAAAAAAATAAGGTAAATTATGGCAAACTGGCTAAAGGAGGCTATTTCAGAAGAACAACGGGACAAAGNCCAAAAACAAATTCGAGATACTGTAGAAAAATTGCTTGACGATGTTAATTCACGTGGAGACGCAGCTGTCAGGGAACTTTCGGGACGTTTTGACAATTGGTCACCGGGTGAATTCCGACTTTCTGAAAAAGAAATCCAGTCCTGTATTGATAGACTTGATACACAAACAATTAGTGACATCTGCTTTGCACAGGAGCAGATCCGTAACTTCGCCCAGATTCAGCGGGATTCCATGAATGACGTTGAAGAGGAAACTTTTCCAGGAGTAGTTCTTGGTCACAGGAATATCCCAATAAACCGCGTNGGGAGTTATGTCCCAGGGGGTAAGTTCCCAATGGTAGCATCTGCCCACATGTCTGTTGTAACTGCAAAAGTTGCCGGCGTGAAGGAAATCATTACCTGCGCTCCCCCTTATGAGGGGCGCCCATCTGATGCCATCGTTGCAGCTCAGCATCTAGGAGGAGCAGACGATATCTTCGTGATCGGAGGTGTCCAGGCAGTCGCGGCCATGGCATTAGGAACTGAATCCATAACTGCTGTGGACATGCTCGTTGGTCCTGGCAATGCCTATGTAGCTGAAGCTAAGAGGCAGCTTTATGGACGAGTTGGAATTGATCTTTTTGCAGGACCAACAGAAACTCTTGTTATAGCAGATGAAACAGTTGACGGGGAAATGTGCGCTACAGATCTCCTGGGGCAAGCCGAACACGGCCCGACTTCTCCAGCTGTCCTTTTAACTAATTCCATGAATCTTGCCAGCCAGACATTGGAAGAAGTAAAGAAACAATTGAAAACTCTTTCAACGCGTGACACTGCAGAGCCAGCATGGCAAAACTACGGACAGATTATTGTAGCGGATTCTTATGATGAAATGCTTGAAATAGCAAATGAACTAGCCTTCGAACATGTTCAGGTAATGACCAAAAAAGATGACTGGTTTCTGGAAAACATGGTTAATTATGGCGCNCTTTTCCTTGGACCTCGTACCAATGTTTCATATGGAGACAAGGTCATAGGTACTAACCATACTTTGCCTACTTTAAAAGCCGCACGATACACTGGAGGTCTCTGGGTTGGAAAATTTCTCAAAACATGTACTTACCAGAAAATTCTCAGTAATGAGGCCAGTGTAAAAGTGGGAGAATACTGTTCAAGATTATGCAAGCTTGAAGGATTTGCCGGACACAAAGAACAGGCAGATCTCAGGGTTAGACGTTATAGTGGAGAANCTGCGTGACAGCCACAAAAGNTTACGATTTACGGGGACAACGGGCACTGGTGACAGGCGCAGGTAGAGGTATCGGTGAAGCTTGTGCCAAAACCCTGGCCGCTGTGGGTGCNGAAGTTGTGCTGACTGCCAGGACAGAAAAACAGCTCGAGCANGTCAGGGATGGAATCATTAAGTCCGGGGGAAAAGCTTCTGTTCATGCGGCCGATATTTACTCAATGGAAGCTGTTAATAATTTGAAAAAGTTAGGTCCTTTTAATATTCTTGTCAACAACGCAGGCAACAACATTCCGGAACACTTCTGTGAAGTCTCTGAAGAAAGGTTCGACAAAGTCATGGGCCTTAATGTCAAATCAGCTTTTTTTGTTGCCCAGGTTGTGGCTAAAGGTATGGTTGAATCGGGAATCAGAGGATCCATAATCCACATCTCAAGTCAGATGGGCATTGTTGGAGGACAAAACAGAACTGTATACTGTGCATCCAAACATGCAATGGAAGGTTTTTCCAAAAGCATGGCTTTGGATTTGGCAGAAAATGGGATTAGGGTGAACACTGTATGCCCAACATTCATTGAGACCGATTTGACAAGACCCTTTATGGAAGAAAAAGAGTTCAAAGAATATATTTTAAGCAGAATCCCGCTTGGACATGTTGGACAGGCAGATGATGTTGCAAACGCGGTATTGTTTCTAGCTTCTGACATGAGTAAAATGATGACCGGTTCCTCAATCAAGGTTGATGGAGGGTGGACCGCAGTATAATCCTAAAAATTAAAATTACTTAAAGACTAAAGAATGATTTCAAATGAAACAAATCCCGGAAAGACTGCTTAATATTTTCAGAAGATATGATACTCCTACAATCTTGAATTCACTTGAACTCCTCGATTCTACATTCCGAACCAGCTGTTTTACGACTGAACAGATGATTTGTGCGGATACCACTCTACCTCCGATTGTCGGCTATGCCCGAACAGCAACATTAAGTTCATCTTCTGAAGTAGATCCAAATATAAAACGTGACAGAAGTTTGTCTTATTACGAATATTTATCTCCTGGAACAACACCATGCATCAGTGTTATCCAGGATGTTGATGAAAGGCCGGGATTTGGGGCTTTCTGGGGAGAGGTTAATTCAAACATTCATAATGCACTTGGGGTTATTGGTGTGGTTACTAATGGCTCGGTTCGGGACCTTGATGCCCTTTCAGCAGGATTTCAGGTA